>CAVXYS010000036.1:0-106157 GCA_963765945.1 uncultured Alphaproteobacteria bacterium | reverse complement strand
AGACCGAGGAGACGAGCGAGCTCGACAAGCGCGTCACCCAGTTCGTCGACGAGCTCGCCGCGCTCGATTCGAACAGCCCCGACTTCGGCAAGAAGGTCGATCAGCTGACCGCGATGGGCCGCAAGGAGATCGCCGAGGCGGCCGGCGCCTCCAACCGCTTCCTCGACCGGCCGGTCAAGGCGATCGACAGCGACACCGGCATCGGCGCCGACTTGACCGAACTGCGGCGGACGGTCGAGGCGCTCGACCCGAAGGAAGCGACCAAGACCCGCAAGATTCTCGGCATCATCCCGTTCGGCAACCGGATCGACCGCTATTTCGACAAATATCGCAGCTCGCAGACGCATATCCAGAAGATCCTCGGCAGCCTCGCCAACGGCAAGGACGAGCTGCTGATGGACAATGCCGCGATCGACACCGAGCGCGCCGGCTTGTGGAAGACGATGCACAAGCTCGAGCAGATGATCCACATCTCCAAGAACCTCGACCAGAAGCTCGAGGACAAGGCCAACGAGCTCGACGCGACCGAGCCGGCCAAGGCCAAGGCGATCCGCGAGACGGCTTTGTTCTACACCCGCCAGCGCACCACCGACCTTTTGACCCAGATGGCGGTGACCGTTCAGGGCTATCTCGCCCTCGACCTGGTCAAGAAGAACAATGTCGAGCTGGTCAAGGGCGTCGACCGCGCCTCGACCACCACCGTGTCGGCGCTGCGCACCGCGGTCACCGTCGCCCAGGCGATGAGCAACCAGAAATTGGTGCTCGAGCAGGTCACCGCGCTCAACACGACCACCGCGAGCATGATCGATTCGACCGGCGAGATGCTGCGCACCCAGACCGGCGCGATCCACGAGCAGGCGGCGAGCTCGACCATCCCGCTGGAGACGCTGCAGCGCGCCTTCCAGAACATCTACGACACGATGGACCAGATCGACGCCTTCAAGCTGCAGGCGCTCGGCAACATGAAGCAGACGGTCGAGACGCTCGGCAAGGAAGTCGAGAAGTCGAAGGGCTATATCGCCCGCGCCGAGGGCGTGAACCAGGGCAAGCTCGAAGGCGGGACCTCGCCGCTGACCCCGATCGAGAGCAAATGAACGCCAACGAGCTCGGCCGGATCTTCGACCGCGCGAACGAAAGCTTCGCCCGGGCCGAGCGGACGAGCCAGAAGGTCGACCGCTCGCTCGACCGCGCCGACCAGGTCATGCGCCGCGCCGACGAGCGCAGCGGCGCGGTTCGTGCCGCCGCCCAGCGCGAGCGGCAGCGGCAGAATGCCGGCGTCGTGCGTTTCGCGATCCGCACGGGCGTGGCGATCGGAGTCCTCAGCCTGCTGACGATCGCCATCGGGCTCGTCATGCCCATCGGCATGTTTGGGTTCCTCGCGGCCGTAGGGCTCGGAATTGGGATTGTCGCCGTGCTTGCCTTCAGGTCGAAAAGCGAGGGCGGCGCGCCGGCCCCGGCCGCCGATCTGCCCAACGGCCAGATGGTCCAGCGCTTCGATTCCTACCTCTATCGCACGCGCGCGGCGCTGCCGCCCCCGGCGCAGGCCGAGATCGACGCGCTGAGCGCGGTGCTGCCGTCGCTCAAGCAGACCCTCGAGCGGGTCGAGCCGCTCGACCCCAACGCGCAGGACGCGCGGCGGCTGATGTCGGTCCACCTCCCCGGCCTGATCGACCGCTACGCCCACGTTCCGGCGGCCTATCGCGGCGAGCCCGACGGCGAAGGCAAGAGCGCCGACGAGCGGCTGGTCGAGGCGCTGGCCGCGAGCCGCGCCGCGCTCGGCGACATCAGCGAGCAGCTCGCCCGCGCCGACATGGCGGCGTTCGAGACCCAGGGCCGCTTCATCGAATCGCGCTACGGCCGCGAAAAGATCGACCAGTCAGTTCCTCCCTGCGAGCGAAGCTCGTGGGGAGGGGAACCATTCCCCGCAGAGGGAATGGTGGAGGGGTAAAAGGCCGAAGCGCCACTTACCCCACCACCATGCTGCGCATGGTCCCCCTCCCCATCGCTGCGCGATGGGGAGGAACCCGTTAGCCAATCACCCCTGACTCTCGAAGTCGAACCAGCTCCCCGGCGTCCGCGCAATCCAGCCAGCACCTCATTCGTATGCTCGCCCAGCGCCGGCGGCGGCAGATCGATGTCGGCGCGCGCCCCGTCGAACCGCACCGGCGATCCGACCAGCGGCACGCCGGCGATGGTCCGCACCATCGCGCGATGCTGCGCCTGAACGTCGGACAGCGCCTGGGTGACGCGATTGATCGGCCCGGCCGGGATTCCGGCTACTTCCAGCTGCTCGAGCCATTCCGCCGCCGGTCGGGTCCGGATCGTCTCGCCGACCAGCCGCACGATCTCGCCCCGATTGGCGACGCGCGCGCCGTTGGACGCGAAGCGCTCGTCGCCGGTCCATTCGGGATGCCCGCAGATGTCGGCCAGGCGGGCGAACTGGCGGTCGTTGCCGACGGCGATGATGATCGGCTGGTCCGCCGCTGCGAACGGCTGATAGGGCACGATGTTCGGGTGCGTGTTGCCCTGCCGTGGCGGGTCCCGGCCCGAAATGAGCGCGTTCGACGCCTGGTTGGCCATCACGGCGAGCTGCGTGTCGAACAGCGCCATGTCGATGGTCGCGCCCTCGCCGGTCCGCTCGCGCGCATGGAGGGACGCGAGGATCGCGACGCAGGTGTACATTCCGGTGAAGATATCGGCGATCGCGACTCCTGCGCGCATTGGGCCGCCGCCAGGCTCGTCGTCCGGTAGCCCCGTGACGCTCATCATTCCGCCCATGCCCTGGACGATGAAGTCGTAGCCGGCGCGCTCGGCATAGGGCCCGTCCTGGCCGAAGCCGGTGATCGAGGCGTAGACCAGCCGCGGGTTGGCCGCGCGCAGGGTCGCGGCGTCGAGCCCGAACTTGGCCAGGCCCCCGACCTTGAAATTCTCGACGACGACGTCGGCGTCGGCAGCCAGCCGGCGCACCAGCGCCGCGCCCTCCTCGCGTCCGAAATCGATCGCCGCCGACTTCTTGCCGCGGTTGCAGCTCAAAAAATAGGCCGCGACCTTGCGCTCGCCCTCGCCATGCCACGGCGGACCCCAGTGGCGCGTGTCGTCGCCGCTGCCCGGCCGCTCGACCTTGATCACCTCGGCGCCGAGATCGGCCAACAATTGCGTGCACCACGGCCCCGCAAGCACGCGGCTCAAGTCGAGGATCTTGATCCCCGCGAGCGGCTTCACGCCGCGCGCCTCCAGAATTTGCGTCGGTCGGCGAGGATGGCGTGGGCCGCATTATGGCCCGGCGCCCCGGTGACCCCGCCGCCCGGGTGCGCGCCCGAGCCGCACAAATAGAGGCCCCTGATCGGCATGCGATAATCGGCCGCGCCGATCATCGGCCGCGCGCTGAACAATTGGTCGAGCCCCATCTTGCCGTGGAAGATGTCGCCGCCGATCAGCCCGAAGCGGCGCTCGAGGTCGAGCGGCGAGTGGATTTGCCGCCCGATCACCGACTTGGCGAAGCCCGGCGCGTGAGCATCGACGGTGGCGATGATCTGGTCGGCGGCTTGCTCCCGCTCCGTGTCCCAGCTCCGCCCGGGGCCGAGGTCGTAGCGGAAGTGCTGGCAGAATAGCGAGGCGACATGCTTGCCCTTGGGCGCGAGGCCCGGGTCGAGCGTCGACGGGATCAGCATCTCGATGATCGGCTGCCTGGCCCAGCCGTTCAGCGAGGCGTCGAGCCAGGCGCGGTGCATGTAGTCGAGGCTCGGCGCCATGATGATGCCCGCGGTCAAATGATTGCCCTTCTTGGGCAGCACCGTGAACTTGGGCAGCTCGGACAGCGCTACGTTCATCCGGAAGGTCGCGCTTTCGCATTTCCAGCCGTGCATGCGCGCCGCGACGTCGGCATCGACCGAGCCTCCGGGCACCAGCCGGTCGAACAGCAGCTTGGGATTGACCCCGGCGACGACGATCGGCGCCGCCCAGGCCTTGCCGCCCGCGACGACTCCGCCGGCGCGGCCATTGGCGACGATCACTTCCTCGACCGGCATGTTGAGGACGATGTCGACCCCGGCCTCGCGGCAGGCGCGGGCCATCGCCTGGGTGATCGCGCCCATGCCCCCGATGGCATGGCCCCACGCGCCCGGGACCCCGGCCGCCTCGCCGAACAGATGGTGCAGCAGCACATAAGCGGTGCCGGACGACTGGGGCGAGGCGAAATTGCCGACCACGCCATCGAAGCCGAACAGCGCCTTGGCCAGTTCGCCCGCGAAATGCCGGTCGAGGATATCCGACGCACTGCGTACGGCGAAATCGTGGACGATCCGCGTCTCGGCCAGCGACAGCCCGGCCATGTCCTTGCCGAGGCTGAGCAGCTTGGGGATCGCGCTGACCCTGGAGCCGACGTTGGGCGGCGCGCGCAGCAGCCATTTCTTGAGCAGCCGGACGACCGTCTCAAGCTCGGCGACGTAGCGATCGTAGGCCGCGGCGTCGGCCTTCACATGGCGGCCGATCTCCTTACGCGTCAGCCCGCCGCGGCCGGCGAGCAGATAATCGCCGTCGCCGGGCAGGAAATTGTCGGTCTTGCGCAGCACGACCTTGAGGCCGTGCCGTTCGAGCTGCAGGTCGCGGATGACCTTGGGCTGGAGCAGGCTGACCGTGTAGCTCGCCGCCGAGTTGCGGAACCCGGGCAGGAACTCGTCGGTCACGGCGGCGCCGCCGACCGTCCCCGCGGCCTCGACCACCGCGACCTTGAGGCCCTTCTTCGCCAGGTAGTAAGCGCAGGTCAGGCCGTTGTGGCCGGCGCCGATGATGATCGCGTCGTGCATATGTTCGCCGCCATAGCGGCGGAAGTTACCGCATCAACACCAGTTCTTCCGCCATGGTCGGGTGAAGCGCGAGAGTCGCGTCGAAATCCGCCTTCTTGAGCTTGGCCTTGACCGCGATCGCGGCGACCTGGAGCAGCTCCGGGGCGTCCGGCCCGATCATGTGGATGCCGACGATCTGGTCGCTCGTGCCGTCGACCACCAGCTTGTACAGCGAGCGCTCGTTGCGGCCGGCAAGGACGTTCTTCATCGGCCGGAAGTCGGAGGTAAAGGTCTTGACCTGGCCGAGCTTGTTGCGCGCCTGGCCCTCGGTCATTCCGACTCCGGCCAGCGGCGGGTGCGAGAACACGGCCGACGGGATGCAATTGTAATCGACCTGGGTCGGCTTGTTGCCGAAGAAGCTGTCGGCGAACGCCTGGCCTTCGCGGATCGCGACCGGAGTCGAGCTGGACTCGATCGGTGACGTCGCCGACCCCGAAAATCGACGGCACCGAGCTGCGGTTGTCGGCATCGACCTTGATCTCGCAGTTCTCGCCGAGGTCAACTCCGGCTGCCTCCAGCCCCAACCCCTGCGTGTTCGGCTTGCGGCCGAGCGCGAACAGCAGCTGGTCGGCGTCGATGTCGTCGCAGCCGGTCATGGCGATGTGCAGCGAGCCGTCGTCTTTCTTCTCGACCCGGTCGATCTTGGCGTTGAAGCGGAACTCGATCCCCTTGCGCAGCGAGATCTGGATCAGCCGGTCGACGATCTGCTGGTCGTACTGGCGCAGCATCACGTCGGTGCGGTTGACCAGGATCACCTTGCTTCCGAACTCGTGGAAGATGCCCGCGAATTCGTTGGCGATATAGCCGCCGCCGGCGATCACGATCCGCTTCGGCAGTCTTTCCAGGTTGAACACCTCGTTCGAGCTGATCGCATGCTCGATCCCGTCGAGCTCCGGCATCGACGGGCGGGCGCCGGTGGCGATCAGGATCTTGTCGGCGGTCAGTTCGCGGCCGCCTGCCAGCCGCACCGCGTTCGGGCCGGTGAGGACCGCCCGCTCGTGGACGATCTCGACGTCGTGGCTGGTCAGAGTCTCGGTGTAGGCGTCTTCGAGCCGGCCGACCTCCGCCAGCACGTTGTCGCGCAGCGTCGGCCAGTCGAAGCGCTTCTCGGGAATGTCCCAGCCGAACATCGCCGCGTCCTCGATGTCCTCGGCGAAATGGGCGCCGTAAACCAGGAGCTTCTTGGGCACGCAGCCGCGGATCACGCACGTCCCGCCGACGCGAAACTCCTCGGCCAGCCCGACCTTCGCGCCATAAGCCGCGGCGACTCGCGCGGCGCGCACGCCGCCCGAGCCGGCGCCGATCACGAACAGGTCAAAGTCGGCCATTCATTTCCTCCGGAGCGGCTCCAGCCACACCGCCCGATCCTTGAAGTCGGTCGTGATCCGGAAATTCTTCAGGATCGCCGTGCCGACGTTCATGTCGTTGTGACTCGGCTGGTCGTCGATGGTGGCATGGACGTCGGTGAAGCGCCGGCCGGCGACTTCGAGTACGGGAAGCAGGACATAGTCGCGCTCGATCGCGCCGCCGATCCCGCCGCCCGTCTTCTTGCCGAGGATCGGCAGCTTGAGCCTGGTGGCGAGGTCGCGCGAAATCATCACGTCCGAGCCGTTGCCGAGATCGAACTCGGCCTGCGCGGGGACCCCGTTCGCCCGCACCGGAATCCCTTCGATCCCCGCGTGCGGGGTGAGCGGCAATTTCACGCCGCGCGGCGGAGCGTCCTTGCCCACCGTGGCGATGCGGCCGCCGGCGAGGTCGATGCGCAGCCGCGCGGCGTCGAACAGCTCGCGGCCGACGATCGCCTGCGTCGGCCGCTTGATCAGCCTGCGTCGACAGGTCGGTCATGTCGAGCACGACCACGACCTCGGGGTGAAGCTCGACGCCGAGCGCCGTGACGGTGATGCCCTCCACGATCCGGGCCGGCGCGTTTCCGGCCGACCCTTTCAGGATTTGCGGCGTCCCTTCCGGGAATTTCGCTTTGGCGGCGAGCGCCGGGTCGACCAGAGTCGCTTCCGCCCCGCTGTCGAGCAGAGCCTCGGTCGCGACGCCGTTGACGTTGGCCGGGATGAACAGCCGCCCGTTGATGACCTTCAACGGCTCCGCGGCAACCGCGGACGCCGTCGTCAGCAATGCCAGTGCGATGAGTGACCGGATCATAGCCCGGCCCGTTCGATCAGCGCGCGGGTCGATGGATCGAGGCCGTCCTCGTCCGCGCCGTCCGACAATAGCCGCGCGATCTGCTTGCCGAGTTCCACGCCGAACTGATCGAACGGATTGATGCCCATCAGCATCGCATTGGCGAAGGTGCGGTGTTCATAGAAAGCGAGCAGCGCGCCGAGCGTCCGAGCATCGAGCCGGTCGAGCAGGATCGTCGCGCTCCCGCGGTTGCCGGCATAGCTGCGCTGCGGATCGTCGCTCGCCCGCCCCTGCATCAGCGCCGCGCCTTGGGCGAAGGCGTTGAGCAGGAGCTGGCGGTGATGCTCGGGGTCCTGCCCATCGTCGGCCTCGCGGACGGCAACGAATTCGACCGGAACTGTCAGCGTGCCCTGATGAAGCAGCTGGAACACCGCATGCTGCGCATCGGTGCCGGTTCCGCCCCAGGTCACCGGCGCGGTCGGGCCGTCGATCGCCGAGCCGTCGGCGCGGACCGACTTGCCGTTCGACTCCATCTCGAGCTGCTGAAGATAGGACGGCAGCAGCTGCAACCGCTGGTCGTAGGCGAACACCGCCCGCGTCTGGCAGCCGAGCTGCTCGACGTAGAGCCGGTCGGCGAACGCCGCGATCATCGGCACGTTGGTCGCCGGCGCGGTGAAGCGGAAGTGGCGGTCCATCTCGGCCGCGCCTTCGAGCAATTCCTCGAACGCGTCCCAGCCGAGCGCGAGCGCGGCCGAAATCCCGACCGGGCTCCACAGCGAATAGCGCCCGCCGACGCCCTCCCCGAACACGAGGATGCGGGTTTCGTCGATCCCGGCGTCGAGGGCGGCTTGCGGCGCCGCGGTCACCGCGATCAGCCGTCCCTCGGGATCGGCCACCCCGCTTTGCCGCAGCCACGCCAGCGCCGCGTCCAGGTTCGCCAGCGTCTCGGCCGTAGTGAAGGTCTTGGACACGACCACCACCAACGTCGTCGCCGGGTCGAGCGGCTTCGACCGCCGCGTCGAACGCCGCGCCGTCGATGTTCGACAGGAACCGCACGTCGAGCTTCGAGCGCCGCCGGCCGAGCGCGTCGACCAGCAGCGCCGGTCCGAGCAGCGAGCCGCCGATCCCGATGTGGAGGATGCCGGTGACATCGCCGAAGGCTCCCGCCTCGATCGCATCGACCAGCGCCCGCATGCGCTGCCGCCGGGCGGTCGCAAGGTCGACGTCGTCGGGCGCTCCGCTGCCGCGCTCGGCGACATGAGTCGCCGCCCGCCCTTCGCTCACGTTGACGATCCCGCCCGAGAAAAGCGCGTCGCGCGCCGCCGCGAAACCGGTTTCCTCTGCGCGCGCTACGGAGCGGTCGATCAGCGCCTGGTCGAGGTGGGTCTTGGACCAGTCGAAATAAAGTCCCGCGACGGCGAAGCTCAGCCGGCTGAGCCGGTCCGGCTCGTCGGCGAACAGCGCATCGAGCCGCGTCACGTCCGGTTGGTGGGGTGTGGCCGCCATGGCCGAGGCACATAATGCCCGCCTTGCCAAAAGCCACCCCGGCTTGACCTCGCTGCAACGGGCGGAAACAAGCCGCGCATGAATCTCTCGACGACCGAAGCGGACCAGCCGGCGACCGAGCGGTCCGGCGAAGCGCGACGGCGGCGGCAGCCTCGTCCGCTTCGTCCTGACCCTGGTTGTGCTCGCCTGGGCGCTCCGCTGCTTCGCCTTCGCGCCGTTCAACATCCCGTCGGGCTCGATGCTGCCGACGCTCTATGTGGGCGACTATCTGATCGTGGCGAAATGGCCGTACGGCTACTCACGCCACAGCTTCCTGTTTGGATTTCCGTCGTTTGACGGCAAGGTCTTCGCGCGCCTGCCCAAGCGCGGCGACGTCGTCGTCTTCCGCCATCCGACCGAGAATGCCGACCTCATCAAGCGGGTGATCGGCCTGCCCGGCGACACGGTCGAGGTCCGCGGCGGCGCGCTGATCCTCAACGGCAAGGCCGTCGCGCGCGAGAAGCTGCCGCCGTTCGTGGCTCCGATCAGCGACAACAGCCCGTGCAAGGTCGCGCCCGGAGCGACGCCGATCGTCGCCGACGCGGGTCATGGCCCGGTCTGCCTCTACCCGGCGTATCGCGAGACGCTCCCTGGCGGCCCCAGCTATACGGTCCTCGACCAGGTCCAAGGCCTTCCGGCCGACGATTTCCCGGTCGTCACCGTTCCCCCCGGTCACGTCTTCCTGATGGGCGACAACCGCGACGACAGCCTCGACAGCCGCTTCGCCCCGGCCGTAGGCGGCATCGGCATGGTGCCGGTCGACAATCTCATCGGCCGCGCGACGGTGACCTTCTGGTCGACCGACGGCAGCGCCTCCTATCTCCTGCCGTGGACCTGGTTCAGCGCGCTGCGCGGCAGCCGCATCGGCAACGGCTACTCGCAATGAGCGATGCGGTGGCCGCGTTCGTGACCGCAAGGCTCGGCCACGCGGCAAAGGACATGGCGCTGTTCGAGCGTGCGCTGACCCATTCGAGCACCGGACCGGACAGCTACGAGCGGCTCGAGTTCCTCGGCGACCGGGTGCTCGGCCTGGTCATCGCCCGCGCCCTCTACGATCGCTACCCGAAGGAAGCGGAAGGCCATTTGTCCAAGCGCTTCAATGCTTTGGTTGCGCGCGAGACCTGCGCCGAGGTCGGCCGAACGCTCGGCCTTCCGGAGCTCATCCGGCTCGGCAAGCAGGCGCGGTCGGACGGCGCGAACTTGAGCGACAATGTCGTCGGCGACGTGGTCGAGGCGCTGATCGGAGCGCTCCTGCTCGACGGCGGGATGGAGCCGGCGCGAGCGCTTCATCCGCGCCGCGTGGGAGCCCTGGCTCGCCGGCCAGGAGGCGGCGCCGCAGCACCCCAAGTCGGCGCTCCAGGAGCTGGCCGCGGCGCGCAACCGCAAGGCGCCGGTGTATGAGGTGGTGTCGCGCACCGGCGCCCATCACCAGCCGAAGTTCGAAGTGCGCGTGTCGATTCCCGGCCTCGGCGAAGCGTCGGCGGAAGGCTCGTCGAAGCAGGAAGCGGAAACCGCGGCCGCCTCGGCGCTGCTGGCCCAATTGCAATGACCACGCGCGCCGGCTTCGTCGCGGTGATCGGCGCGCCGAACGCCGGCAAGTCGACGCTGGTCAATGCGCTGGTCGGGCAGAAGGTCGCGATCGTCAGCCCCAAGGCGCAGACCACGCGCGCCCGGCTGATGGGGATCGCGATCCACGACGACGCGCAGATCCTGCTGGTCGACACGCCGGGCATCTTCGCGCCCAAACGGCGCCTCGACCGGGCGATGGTCGCCGCCGCCTGGACCGGGGCGCAGGACGCCGACCTGATCCTGCTGGTCATCGATGCGTCCGAACGGGTGCGGGACGAGGTCGTCGCGGGCCTCGACCGGCGCGAGCATCCGTTGTTCCTTGCGCTCAACAAGATCGACCTGGTCAAGAAGCCGGCGCTGCTCGCGCTGGCGGCCGAGCTCACCGAGCGGCTTCAGCCCGACCAGGTGTTCATGATCAGCGCCACGCAAGGCGATGGCGTCCCCGATCTCAAGCAGGCGCTGGCTGACGTCATGCCGTCAGGCCCGTGGCTCTATCCCGAGGACGAAGTGTCCGACGCGACCGACCGGATGATCGCCGCCGAATTGACCCGCGAGCAGATCGTCAACCAGCTCTACGAGGAGCTGCCCTATGCGACCGCGATCGAGACCGAGACCTGGGCCGACCGCCCCGACGGCTCGACCGAAATCCGCCAGCAGATCCTGGTCGCGCGCGACAGCCAGAAGGCGATCGTCATCGGCAAGGGCGGGTCGCGGCTCAAGCGCATCGGCCAGGCCGCGCGCGAAGCCATCGCCGAGCATCTCGGCCGGCCGGTCCACCTGTTCCTGCACGTGAAGGTCAATCCCAAGTGGGACGAGGACCGCGGCCTCTACCGCGAGATCGGCCTGGAGTGGGCGGAGTGAAGTTCCTCCCCATCGCTTGGCGATGGGGAGGGGAACCAGCGAAGCTGGTGGAGGGGATCGAAGTGCGCGGCATGCCGGGGGCATGCCGATAGCGCGAGATCGGACGCCAAAGGCGTCCGTGGGGCGCTTACACCTTCTACCCCTCCACCATCCAATCTGCGTTGGATGGTTCCCCTCCCCACGAGCTACGCTCGCACGGAGGAAGCTCAGCACCTCATCCGCCCACTCCGGCACTAGCTCTCCCGCTCTGCCGACCCGGCTCTCATCGAAATAGACGCTGCCGAGACTCGGCTCGAGATTGATCTCGAGCGTCTTCGCGCCGCAGTAGCGCGCGGTCTGGACGAAGCCGGCGGCGGGATAGACCGCGCCCGACGTGCCGATCGACACGAACAGGTCGCACGCCTGCAGCGCCGCGTCGATCCGCTCCATCGTCGTACGGCATCTCGCCGAACCAGACGATGTCCGGGCGGACCCGGCCCTCGACCTGCGCAGGCCGGGCACGCCGCCCCCTCCCCCATCGGCCCCTCCCAGCCGAACCGTTCGTCGCACGCGAGGCACCAGCCGCTGGTCAGCTCGCCATGCATGTGGATCAGCCGCTTCGATCCGGCGCGCTCGTGCAGGTCGTCGACATTCTGGGTGACCAGCAGCAGCTCGCCCGGCCATTCGGCGTCGAGCCGCGCCAGCGCCTTGTGCGCCGCATTGGGCTCGACCGTGCCGAGCTTCGCCCGCCGCGCATCGTAGAATTGGTGCACCAGCGCCGGATCGCGCGCGAAGCTTCGGGCGTGCCGACATCCTCGACCCGATGCCCTTCCCACAGCCCGTCCGGCCCGCGGAAGGTCGCGAGCCCGCTTTCGGCCGAAACGCCGGCGCCGGTCAGGATGACGATGTTGCGGATGTCCATGCGCCACCCTAGGAGCAAATCGCGATGAGCGAAGGCAAGATCCGCATCGGCATCGGCGGCTGGACTTTCCCGCCGTGGCGCGGCGTCTTCTATCCCGACAAGCTGCCTCAGGCGAAGGAGTGCGAGTACGCGACGCGGGCGATGACCGCGATCGAGATCAACGCGACCTTCTACGGCCGGCAGAAGCCGGAAAGCTGGGCCAACTGGGAGAAGGTCGCGCCCGACGGCTTCCAGTTCGCGGTCAAGGGATCGCGCTATTGCGTCAGTCGCTCGAAGCTTGCCGAAAGCGGCGACAGCATCGCCAATTTCTTCGGCCAGGGCTTCGAGGTGCTTGGGCCCAAGCTCGGCCCGATCCTGTGGCAATTCGCAGAAGTCAAGTTCGACCGGGACGACATCGCGGGTTCATCGACCTGCTGCCGAGACGCTGGACGGAATTACGCTGCGCCACGCGATCGAGCCGCGGCACGAAAGCTTCGACGACGAGAATTTTTCGACCTTTGCCGGGCGCGCAACATCGCCGTCGTGCTCGAGGACAGCGACGAATATCCGACATCGAGGCGGACACCGCCGACTTTGCTTACGCGCGGCTGCAGCGGATGAGCGAGGAGGTCGCGACCGGCTACGACGACGCCGCGCTCGACGGGTTCGCCGAGCGAGGCCGCGCGACTGGCGCAAGGCAGGGCGACGCCTACATCTTCATGATCAATGGCGCCAAGGTGCGCGCGCCGGCGGCCGCGCTGGCGCTGCAGGAAAGCTCGGAATTTAATTTGCGTTAAGCCAGCGCTTAGTGCTGTAGGTGCGCCGCGGAACGACGCCGCTCGGCTGCGCCGTCCGCCGGTCAGGCTTGAGCGCCGGTCCTTCTGAGCCGGTCGAGCCGCCGGCTTCCCGGCGGACATTGGGGGAAGTCACATGCGCAAGATGATTTTTGCCGCGCTTGGCGCGGCGACGATGCTGTTCGTGCCGTCCCGGCGTCGGCCCAGGAAATTCCGTTGATCAGACGGCGATTTTTGGGACGTGGCGTCGATCACCGATCGACGACGGCCATTTCCCGGACTACGTCGATTTCCTGGCCGGCCAGTATCGCAAGCAGAATGATTTCTCCAAGTCGAAGGGCTGGATCAAGGACTATAACATCCTCGCCAACATCAACGCGCGTGACGGCGAGCCGGACCTCTATCTGGTGACCGTCTTCGACCACATGACCACCCCGGCCGAAGACATCGAGCGCGAGAAGGAAATGAACGCGTTCATGGCGCAGACGACGCGCCAGGGCGCTGCGGGCAGCGCCCATCGCGCGACATATCGCACAGCTCGGCGGCGACATGCTGCTGCAGGAGCAGCTCTGGTCGCGTTCGACTCGAGCGGGGCGCCGCCGTTGCGCGGCGCCCGCGCTTTCGCCATGAGCGGCCCATGCGTGACCCCCGACCAGCCGATCCGCCTCAGCCTGTTCGCGCCCAACGGGCGCATGGGCAAGGCCATTGCCGCCGCAGTCGACGACGATCCCGGCTTCGCGATCGACCAGGACCATGGCGACGTGCTGGTCGATTTCTCCGCGCCCGCCGCGCTCCAGGCGAGCCTCGACCGCGCGGTCTCGGCCGCGATCCCGATCCTGGTCGGCACGACCGGCCTTGACGAGCACGCAGCCAGCGCGCTCGACGAAGCAGCGAAGTCCATCGCCGTGCTGCGCGCGGCCAACACCTCGCTCGGCGTCACCCTGCTCGCCGACCTGGTCGAGCGAGCGGCCGCGCGGCTCGGGCCCGGACTGGGATGTCGAGATGCTCGAAATGCATCACCGGAACAAGGTCGATGCGCCGTCGGGAACCGCGCTGCTGCTTGGCGAGGCGGCGGCGCAGGGACGCGGCACGCCGCTCAGGCCGAGCGCGGCCGCGACGGCTCCGGCGCCGCAAGCGCGCGAGCCGGGCACGATCGGCTTCGCCGCGCTGCGCGGCGGCTCGGTCGCGGGCGACCATGACGTGATCTTCCCCGGCGACGACGAGCGGCTGATCCTTCGCACCGCGCCGACAACCGCATGATCTTCGCCCGCGGTGCGCTCGCCGGCGCGCGCTTCCTCGTCGGCAAGCCGGCCGGCCTCTATGCGATGCGCGACGTCATCGAGCCCTGTGAAGCGCGACGCAGATTTTCGAATTCTTCCGCCGGCTGGCCGAGGCCAACCCCTCGCCGACCACCGAGCTCGAATTCGCCAATCCCTATCAACTTGCTCGTCGCGGTGGTGCTGTCGGCGCAGGCGACCGACGCCAGCGTCAACATCGCCACCCGGCCGCTGTTCGAGCACGTCAAGACGCCCGCAGCAGATGGTCGAGCTCGGCGAAGAAGAGCTGCGCGAGGCGATCAAGACGATCGGCCTGTTCAACACCAAGGCGAAAAACGTCATCGCGCTGTCGCGAATCGCTGATCCGCGACCATGGCGGCGAAGTGCCGCGCACCCGCGACGCGCTGCAGACGCTGCCCGGCGTCGGCCGCAAGACCGCCAACGTCGTGCTCAACACCGCGTTCGGCGAGGAGACGTTCGCGGTCGACACGCATGTCTTCCGCGTCTGCAACCGCACCGGCCTCGCGCCGGGCAAGACGGTCGACGAGGTCGAAGCGAAGCTCGACAAGACGTCCCCAGCCGTTCCGCCGCGACGCGCATCACTGGCTGATCCTGCACGGCCGCTACACCTGCAAGGCGCGGCTGCCCGAATGCTGGCGCTGCCCGGTCGCCGACCTCTGCCGCTACCAGCCGAAGACGCCGCGACCGCTCGCGGGAGAGGAAGAGCCGCGAAGCGGCAGGGAGGGTCGTACGACACATCTCACCCCGCCCTCTCCCGCACGCGGGAGAGGGTCGTTACACCCAGCGTCTTTCGAACCGCGACCCGAGCGTCGTCAGCAGCTCGTATTGCGACAGCCCGGACTGTTTCGACGCCGAGGGCAAATCGTAGTCGAGCTCGACCCATTCGCCTTCCCTGAGCCCCGGCGCGGCTCCGACCCCGACCGCGATCAGGTCCATCGACACCCGACCGAGCACCGGCAGCGCAAACTCGCCCGAAAACGCTGATCCGCGCGACGAAAAGCCGCGCAGATAGCCGTCGGCATAGCCGATGTTGAGGATCGCCGCCTCGGTGTCCTCCTTGGCGACGAAGGTCGCGCCGTAGCCGCAGCTTTCGCCCGCCGGGATCGTGCGGCGCTGGACGATCTGCGCCTCCACGCGCGCCACCTGGCGGATGTGGCCCTCGGCCTCGGCGCGCGGCACGCCGCCGTAGAGCGACAGCCCGGGGCGGACGAGGTCGAAGCTGTAGTCGCGGCCGAGGCAAATTCCGGCCGAATTGGCGAGGCTGTAGCGCGTGGCCGGAACCGCCGACGCGACCGCTCGAAAGCGCTCGAGCTGCATGGCGTTCAACGGGCTGTCCTCGTCGGCGCAGGCGAGATGGCTGTGGAGCGTGTCGATGACGAGGCCGTCGAGCGCGTCGATCTCGGTCGGCCGCAGGCCGAGGCGGTTGATGCCCGTGTCGACCATCACGTCGCAGGCGCGGCCGGGAGCGATGGCTTGCCACCGAGTCACCTGCTCAGCGCTGTTGAGGCAGGGGCGCGCCGACGAGTCGAGCGCGGCTTCGATGTCGTCGGGTCCGACGCCGTGCAGCACGACCAGGCCGACCTCTTCCGGCAGGCTGCCCAGCGCCTCGGCTTCAGCCCAGGTCGAGACGAAGAAATCGCGGCAGCCGGCAGCGATCAGCGCTTCGGTCGCCTCGCGCGCTCCGAGGCCGTAGCCGTCGGCCTTGACCGCCGCGCCGGCGGCTGCTCCGGCGCGCTCGGCCAGCCAGCGCCAGTTGGACTGAATCGCGGAACGATCGATCGTCAGGCGCAGCGGGCGGTGCATCCGCTGCCCTATTCGCCCTGTTCCGCGCGATGCGCGTCCGCCAGCTCGCCGAGCGAGGTGAAGCGGAAGTCGTAATGGGGTATCGGGTCGGGCAGGACCGTCGCTCCGGAGCCCGGCTTATCGTGGCGGCGATCGATCCACGCCGAGGCGATGCCGATGCGGTTGGCCGGGGCATGGTCGTGGAACAGGCTCTGCGCGACGTGCAGCAACTCGCCCTTGCCGATCCCGGCCTCGGCCAGGTGCGCCACAAGATAGTCGAAATTGCGCGGGTCGGGCTTGTACGAGCCGATGTCCTGCGCGGTGAAGACATGGTCGAACTCCACTCCGAGCCGCCGCTGGCTGCCGGCGAAGCTCAAGCGGTCGACATTGGACAATATGACCAGCTTGAAATGCTGCTTGAGGTAGGCGAGCGCCGCGGCACTGTCGGGAAAGGCCGGCCAGTCGCCGACCGACGCACCGAGCTTGGCCGCTTCCACCTCGTCCTCGGGCACTCCGAAGCGATGGCGCAGACCGCGGTGCACGCGTTCGAGCAGCTGCGCATAAGCGAGGCCCGGATGCTCGACCTCGACCGCATGCTCGACCTCGCCGTAAGCGGTGAGTAGTTCCTCGTCGCCGACCCCGGAGCGGTCGCGCAGCGAGCGGAGCGCGGCGAGGATGCCGGTCTCCCAATCGATCAGCGTGCCGTAGCAGTCGAAGCTCAGGGCCTTGAAACCGGAAAGTTGCATGCCGAGCGCCCTAGTGGCCGCTCAAACGCCAGACAAGACGAAGGCCGCCACAGGGGAGCTGGGCGGCCTTCGTTACTGAGCTTCAGAGCTCAGCGTGCGGCGAGGGTGATCGTCCCGCTGCCGCCGTGGGCGGCGAGCTGCTCGCCCCTGGTGCGGGCGTCGGCGAGGACGTTGGCGCGGCAGGCGCGGGCCTTGTTCTTGCCGGCGAGATCCACGTCCGAGGGGGTTCCGCACACCTCGCGCGCCGCGTGGGACAGGCGGACGTCGAGCGCCCGGCGGCCGGCGTCGGTCGACAGGTTGAGATCGGCGGTGTGGACGATGCTGACGTTTTGCCCGGTAACCGGTTCGGCGACGGCCGGGACGGCCTTGATGGCGGCGGTGGTGATCAGCGCGGAAGCGAGGATGATTCGAATGGCGGTCATGGTCGGATTCCCTGTTTGAGTGCGGCCCCTTAATTAGTCCCAATTCGCAACTTACGTGAGCAACGAGTTCGTGCTATCATTCTGCAAAATTGCAGAACGCATGCGCGACCGGCAGGAGCTAGATGTGGCGGCGGTGCTCGACTGGAACGACCTCAAATATTTCCTCGCCGTCGCTCGCGAGGGCAGCACGCTCTCGGCCGCGAAGCTGCTGCGCACCAGCCAGACGACGGTGGCGCGGCGAATCGCGGCGATGGAGCAGGCGCTCGGCATCCACCTCTTCGAGAAGCGCCAGGCCGGCTACGCGCTGACGCCCGAGGGCCACAATCTGCTCGGTCGGGCGGAAGCGGTGGAAATGGCCTTGCAGGGATTCTCCGACGCCGCCTCGGCGCATTCCCGAAGCGTCAGCGGCACCGTGAAGATCACGACCGAAGAAATCTACGCAATCACCATTCTCGCGCCTCTGCTGCGTGAGCTCCATGAAGCCTTCCCGGAGATCGTGATCGACCTCGATACGTCGCAGACTGTCCGCGACCTCGGCGCGGGCGAAGCCGACATTTCGTTAAGAAGCACCAAGCAGGACAACCCAGCTGCCGGCCGGCCTGGTCGGGCGCCAACTCGGCGTCGACGATTGGGCGCTCTACTGCAGCCGCGACTATGCCGCCCGCAACGGCGTCCCCAGGAACCGAGCGCAGCTGAAGAAGCATTCGTTCATCGGCGGCGGCGGCGGCAACCTCTGGATCCACTATCAGAACTGGCTCCAGTCGCTTGGACTGGAAGAGCAGGTCGCGATGCATCATGCGACCTCGGGCGGACTCCTGTCGGGCGTCCGCTCGGGCTTCGGGATCGCCGTGCTGCCGTGCATCGTCGCCGACGCCGATCCCGATTTGGTCCAGTGCCTCGCGCCGCGCGGCGATCACGGCCGGAAGCTGTGGCTGTTCACCCACGAGCGGGTCCGCCACACGCCGCGCGTGCGGGCGGTCATCGACTTCCTCTACGAGCGGCTCTGCCGCCACATCCGCCGGCTCGAGGAGAAAGCCGCTGCCGCCTAGGCGACGGGCCCGCCGCGCCACTCGGGCAGCGGCCGGTCGCCGATCGCGACTTCGACCGCGGCGGCCGCGAGCAGGCGGGTCGAAATCGAGGATCGGCAGCGGCGACGCGTCCTGCGTGATCAGGAGCGGAATTTCGGTGCACACCAACGCGACCGAATCGCACCCCTCGTCGGCCAGCTTCTCGATGATCCGGACGTAGGCGTCGCGCGACTGGTCGGTGAACACGCCGAGGCACAGCTCGTCGAAGATGATCGCATTGACCAGCGCCCGGTCGGCCTCGGCCGGGACCACCCAGTCCAGTCCCCGCCGCCCGAGCGCACCGGGATAGACCGGTCCGCCCATCGTATATTTGGTACCGAGGATCCCGACCTTGCGCCGGCCGTCGCGCAGCGCCCTTTCGGCGACCACTTCGCCGATGTGCAGGCCGGGGATCGGGAACGGCTCGCCCGGGCTTTCGAGCGCGATGTGCGCGGTATTGTCCGGGCAGACGAAGAAGTCCGCGCCCGCCGCCGCGAGCTTCTCCGCGTCCGTCCGGAAGAATGCCCGAAGCGCCGCATTGTCGCCGCGTTCCCACGCATCGAGCACCAGGACCATCGGGCTGCAGGTCATGGTGATCTCGGGGTGCATTGTGCGCCCCGAGCCGCTTCACGCCTTCGAGACAGGCGGTGTGGAAACACAGCGTCGCGCCCTCGAAGCTGTGGGCGAGAATGCCGATGTGCTTCACCGGCCGCGCCGAAATTCGCGGATCGCCGCGAACGCCTCGTCGAACGATTTGTCCAGTCCGGTCAGCGAGATGGAGATATCTCCACCCGTCATCGCCCGGTTGGCGCCTGCGAGCTTGCCGAGAACCGTCCGGCTCGGAAACCGCGCCGGATTATCGAGTTGCAGGACGATCGCCTTCTTAGCCCCAAATTGCCAGACCGACACGTCACAGAATCTCTGCCCACGGAATCACGTCCTCCGACCATGGCCGCCACTGGATGCCCAGCACCGAAATCGTGAGTTGCGGGCCGGAGTCCAAAGCGCGTCCGGCTCCGACAATGGCGCAGGCGCCGAAGAAGAGGATCGCGGCCCAGCCAATCACATGGACCATGGCCGGAGACCAGCGGCGCGACTGCGGCGGCTCACCGAACAAGCCCGTCAGCCACAGTCCCAGGGCGATGAAACCGACCGCTCCGAGAAGAAGCAGCGCCATGCGCCACGGCGAAGAACGAGCGGTCAGGTCCATCATTCCACCGTCACGCTCTTCGCCAGGTTGCGCGGCTGGTCGACGTCGGTGCCTTTGAGCACCGCGACATGATAGGCCAGCAGCTGCACCGGCACCGCGTAGACCAAAGGCGCGATCAGCGGGTGGACCTCGGGCATTTCGATCGTCGCCATGCACCCCTCGCCGGCCTCGGCGATCCCGCGCCCGTCGCTGATCAGCACGATCTTGCCGCCCCGCGCGCGCACCTCCTGCATGTTGCTGACGGTCTTCTCGAACAGCGGCCCGGACGGCGCGAGGACGATCACCGGCACCTCGTCGTCGATCAGCGCGATCGGCCCGTGCTTCATCTCGCCGGCGGCATAGCCTTCGGCGTGGATGTAGCTGATTTCCTTTAGTTTCAGCGCGCCTTCGAGGGCCATCGGGAAATCCGGCCCGCGCCCGAGGTAGAGCACGTCGCGGGCCGGGGCGATGAGGTGGGCCATGGCCGCGATGTCGTCGTCGTGGCCGAGCGCCTGGTTGAGCGCGGCCGGCGCCTCCTGCAGGTGGGCGACGATGTCCTTCTCTTCGTCGCGGGTCAGCCGGCCGTTGGCGCGCGCCAGGTTCGCCGCCAGTGCGGCGAGCACGGCGAGCTGGCAGGTGAAGGCCTTGGTCGAGGCGACCCCGATCTCGGGCCCGGCGTGGGTCGGCAGCAGCAGGTCGGCCTCGCGCGCCATCGAGCTGGTCGGGACGTTGACCACCACCGCGATCCGTTGCTTCTCCGATCGCGCGTGACGCAGCGCGGCGAGCGTGTCGGCGGTCTCGCCCGACTGCGAAATGAACAGCGCCAGCCCGCCCGGCTCGAGCACCGGCTGGCGGTAGCGGAACTCGCTCGCGACATCGATGTCGACCGGCACCCGGGCGAATTGCTCGACCCAATATTTGGCGACCAGGCCGGCATAGAAGCTCGTACCGCAGGCGACGATCGTCAGGCGGTTGACGCTCCCGAGATCGGCGTCGGCGACCGGCAGCGCGATCTCGCCCTCGAACGGGCGGACGTAGCTCTGCAGCGTCTGGGCGACGACGATCGGCTGCTCGAAAATCTCCTTCTGCATGTAATGGGCGTAATTGCCTTTCTCGACCGGGGCCGAGGACGCTCCGGATTCGACGATCTCGCGCGTCGCCGGCTGGTTGTTGCGGTCGAAAATCTCGATCCTGTCGCGCCGCACCACCGCCCAGTCGCCCTCGTCGAGGTAAGCGATGCGCTGGGTCCACGGCGCGACCGCGAGCGCGTCCGAACCGAGGTAATTCTCGCCCTCACCGTAGCCGACGGTCAGCGGCGCCCCCATCCGGGCGCCGATGATCAGCTCGGGATCGTCGCGGAACAGGAAGGCGATGGCGAAGGCGCCGGTGAGGCGCGGCAGCACGGCCGCGACCGCGTCCTGCGGCGATGCGCCGCGCTCGACCTCGCGCGCGACGAGGTGGCCGACCACCTCGGTGTCGGTCTCGCTTTCGAACGTGCGGCCTTCGGCAATCAATTCGTCGCGCAACGGCTTGAAATTTTCGATGATGCCGTTGTGCACCAGCGCGACCGGCCCGACGATGTGCGGATGGGCGTTGCCGACGGTCGGCGCGCCGTGGGTCGCCCAGCGGGTATGAGCGATGCCGGTGGTGCCGTGGAGCGGATCCGCGGCGAGCTCGCGGGCCAGGTTGTCGAGCTTGCCCTCGGCCCGGCGGCGGACGAGCTGCCCCTGGTCGATGGTGCAGATGCCGGCCGAGTCATAGCCGCGATATTCGAGCCGCTTGAGCCCGTCGAACAGCCGCTGCGCGACGTCGCTGGTTCCGACAATCCCGACAATTCCGCACATTCAATCAACGCCTTTCTCGCGAAGCATCCCATAGGGTTACGCCTGCTTCCCGCAAGGCCCTGTTCGAGTTGGCTCGCCGAGGCCGATTGTTGCGTCGGCGCACCAGTCTGCCAAGATTTCCGAGGGGGTCTTTTGCGGCGAGATTTCGCTGCTAAACGTGGCGATCACCGGGGATTTGGGGAAATTTTTCCGTGAGTTGTAAACTATTGGCGGCGGCGGCACTGGTCGCCGCGAGCGCGAGCGACGCAGCGTCGGCTCGGACAAAACCGCCGCAGATGGTCGAACCGCCGCCGTCCTGTGAGCTCCACGTCTATCCGGCGGACGGCGTGCACAGCGTCGGCGAAGACGTGGACGCGGTGAAGCGGGTCGATCAGGACCTGCGCCATTATTATGAGATGGCCGGGCGTTCGCTCGACTGGCTGACTCCCAAGCGCCAGCTCGCGCTGCTCGGCGACATGCCGCTCGACCAGCTCGCCGGAGTCGCCGGGCGCGCCCGGACGATGCACCCCGAACAGTTGACCCGCCATCAGGCGCTCGAACCCGGCCCCCGCCAGACCGCGAGCGGCTGCATGGTCGAGATCATGTTGCCCCAGATCATGCTCGAACGCGGCGGGCTCGCGACCCGCTCGCTGCGCCTGTTCGGGGTCGTTCGCCGCTACGACAACGGATCGCTGGTTAGCGGCTACAGCGGCTTCGCGGCCGCACCGATGACCGGCTTCCAGATCCGCTCGCCGGCCGACGCGAACTCGGCGACGACCATCGTCGAGCAGGCCTATCGCGGCGCCGTCGAAACCTTGTTGCGCAACTCCGCCAAACCCAAACGCAAATAATCTCACAGAAAGGCCGTTTCGTGAAAACCTTACTCCTGCTTTCCACCACCCTGCTCCTCGCCGCTGCTCCGGCGGCCGCCCAGGACACCGCTGCCGCGCCCGATCAGGCGCCGGCCGCAGAGCAATCGGCCCCTGCCCAGCAAGCGGCGCCGTTGCCCGTTGTCCCGCCGGTCGTCGCGGCTGCTCCCGCCCCGCAGTGCGAACTGCACGTGTGGCCGGCCGAGCGGTTCCAGGCGATGACCACGGGCTGGCTCGGCGGCGGCCTGCTCGACGCTGCGATCCACGCCGAGGGCGACAAGGCACGGCGCTCGCACCTCGCGTCCGCGCTGGACAGCGAAGGCCAGCTGATCTCGCTGCAGAAGCTCGATCTGGTGAGCTTGCTCCGGCTTCCGCCGTCGAAGATCGTGACTCATGCCGAGGCGCTCGATCGCAAGACGGTCAACAAGATCAAGACCCGGCGCTCGGATTCTACGGCGTCCTGCTATTCGGAGCTGATCGTCACCGATGTCTTCTATCAGAAGGCGGCGATGTGGGGCCGGTCGCTTCGGACCGGTTTCATGCTCCGCCAGTTCCCGGCCGGCGCCGCGGAGCCGACGATCCGCAAGACCACCGGCGGCAACGGCCTCAAGATCTTCCCGGCCAAGGAAGGCGAAGACACGACCGCGGCCGATGCGGAGCTGGTCGGCATCTTCCAGAAGAACTTCACCGAGGCTGCTGAAAACTTCGCGAAGCAGGCCCGCTGACGGCGTCCGGCTGGGTCGTTCCACCGCTCTCCAAGTCACTGGCTCGGGGAGCGGCGGGCCCAGCCGGCGACACCTGAACTGCAGACGGGGAACGGCGCAATGAGCATGATCTTGAGTTTCGCGTTCCTCGCCGCCGCTTTGGCCCCGCAGCCAAGCCAGCCGGTCGTCCAGATGACCGGGCCGAACGGCGTCACCTCGACCATGCCGCTGGAGATGCCCGAGGCGGACGCGCGGCTCGGCGAGGCGCGCGGGCTGATCGCCAAGGGCCAGTCGGCGGCCGCGCTTCCGCTCGTCGAGCAGGTCATCGTCGACTACGAAAAGAAATATCGGAGCAACAGCCGGACGGCCTATTATTCGGCCCGCTCGCTCGAGGAGGGCTTTGTCTATTCGACGCTGGCGGGCATGGCCGGCCGCAATGGCGTGGTCCTCAACGGCGACTGGACGCAGGCCTATTTCCTCAAGGGCTTCGCGCTGGTCGAGCTCAACCGCTCGGACGAGGCGATCCGCTGGTTCGACAAGGCGGCCGCGCTCGCCCCGATGAATGCCCAGGTGCTGGCCGAGCGGGCCGAGTGGTACAAGGCGCGCCGCGACTGGAAGAAAGCCTATAAGGAATTCGACAGCGCCCGCTCGGCGGCCGGCTTTGCCGCCGACGACGCCAAGGCCCGCGAAGAGGGCCGGGCGATCCGCGGCATGGCGTTCGTGCGCATCGAGCAGGGCAAGCTCGACGAGGCCGAGCGCCTCCTCGGCGAAGCGCTGAAGCTCGACCCGGCCGACCAGCGCGCCCGCGACGAGCTTGCGACGATCGCGGCCATGCGCAGGCGCTGACGGCTATTCCGCGGCTTTCCTCGTCATGCGCTCGCGGAAGCGGCGGGCCCAGCCGGAGATGCCTTTCTGCTCGGTGCGCTCGACCGCCAGGCTGTCGGGCTCGACGTCCTCGGTGATGACCGAGCCGGCGCCGATCACCGCGCCGTCGCCGATCGTCACCGGCGCCACCAGCGCGGTGTTGGAGCCGATGAACGCGCCCGCGCCGATCACCGTCCGGTATTTGCCGAACCCGTCGTAATTGCAGGTGATGGTGCCGGCGCCGACGTTGGCGCGCGCGCCGACCGACGCGTCGCCGACGTAGGACAGATGGTTGACCTTGGCGCCTTCGCCGATCTCGGCCTTCTTCAGTTCGACGAAATTGCCGACCTTGGTGCGGTCGGCGAGCCGGGTGCCGGGGCGGATCCGGGCGAACGGGCCGATGCTCGCCTTCACCCCGATCACCGCGCCCTCGATATGGCTGAAGGCGTGGATCGTTGCGCCGTCGGCGACCTCGACCCCGGGCCCGAACACGACGTGCGGCTCGACCGTGACGTCGCGCCCGAGCCTCGTATCGTAGGCGAACCAGACGCTCTCGGGGTCGATCAGGGTTGCGCCCTCGTCGAGCGCCTGCTCGCGCCGGCGGCGCTGCCACTCGAGCTCGAGATGGGCGAGCTCGGCGCGGCTGTTGACCCCGGCCGCCTCATACGGGTCGCCCTCGATCACCACCGCCTCGCGGTCCTCGGCCGCGGCGACGTTGACGATGTCGGGCAGATAATATTCGCTCGCGGCATTGTCGTTGCCGACCGCATCGAGCCAGCGGAACAGGTCGCCGGCGCGGACCGCCATCATCCCGGAGTTGCACAGCTTGACCGCGCGCTCCTCCTCGGTCGCGTCGCGATACTCGACCATCTTCGCGATCCGGTCGCCGTCGCCCAGGATGATCCGGCCGTACTTGGCGGGATCGGCCTGGTAGGAGGCGAGCACGACCACTCCGGGCCCGCCGGCCCCGTCGAGCCGGTCGATCATCCGCCGCAGCGTCTCGGCCTCGACGAACGGCGTGTCGCCGTAGAGGATCAGGACCGGCCCGTCATAGCCCGCGAGCGCGTCCGCCGCCTGCTGCACGGCGTGCCCCGTCCCCTTCTGCTCGGCCTGGACCGCGATCGCCGCGTCGCGCCCGGCGATCGCCGCCTCGACCTGCTCGCGGCCCTTGCCGACGACCACGACGCGCTTGTCCGCACCGAGCGCGTCGACGCGGTCGAGCAGGTGGAGCAGCACGGGCCGACTGGCGATCGGATGGAGAACCTTGTGGGTGTCGGAGCGCATCCGCGTGCCCTGCCCGGCGGCGAGGATCACGACGGCAAAGCGGCGGGTGTCGGTCATCGGCGCGAGCAATGGCATGGCGCCTGCGCGAGCGCCAGAGCTTCTCCTCCCCGCATTTGCAGGCCAGGTGGCACGCGAAGCGCGACGGAGGGGCTATTGAACAGTCGTGCGAAGGCCCCTCCACCGCCTCCGGCGGTCCCCCCCTCGAAATCGAGGGGAGGATTAGCGCAGCGCGTAAGCTTCGTTGCCGACGAAGCCGACCTTCTTGACGTCCGCGCGCTTGATGTCGGCGAGGACCTTGTCGACCACTTCGTACCGGGCTTCGGGGTCCGGCCGCAGGTGAAGCTCCGGGGCCGGCCGCATCCGCCTCGTCAGCGCCAGCTCATAGCGCAGCCCGGCTTCGCCGACGTCGGCACCGTTCCACAGGATCGCCCCGCCGCGGGTGATGACCACCTCGTTCTTGGTCGCGTCCGGGATCGGGCATTTGTCGCACGACGGGATGTCGAGCTTCACCGCATGCGTCTGGAGGGGGATGGTGATGATCAGCATGATCAGGAGCACCAGCATGACGTCGATCAGCGGGGTGGTGTTGATCTCGGACATCGGCATCGAGTCCGCCGCGGGAAGCATATGGGCCATAACCTCACCTCCAAGGTTATATTATATCATTATATGACTGCCGGCAATCGTTCGAGCAAAAAGAAAGGGCGGCTCCCCGAGGGGAACCGCCCTTCTCTTCCTCGGCGGCGAGCCGCCTAGAAGATTTGCGTATAATATTCGTTGCCGACGAAGCCCATCTTCGAGACGTGCGCCCGCTTGGTGACGGCGAGCACCTCGTCGACCAGCTTGTAACGCGCGGTCGCGTCGGGCTGGAGGTGGAGCTCCGGGACCGGGTTCATCTGCTGGGTGACGTCGAGATATTGGCGCAGCTGCTGCTGGCTGACCGGCTGGCCGTTCCACAGGATCTGGTCCTGCGCCGTGATCACCACCTTGTTCTTGACCGTGTCGATCGGCGGCGGCGGCTGGTTCTGCTGGTTGACCGGCAGGTCGAGCTTCACCGCGTGGGTCTGGATCGGGATGGTGATGATGAACATGATGAGGAGAACGAGCATGACGTCGATCAGCGGCGTCACGTTGACGTCCAGCATCGGTTCGCCCGAATCATTGTCGCCGGTGGTCTGCATTGACATGGCGAAAAACTCCTATTCGGCCCGATAGCCGGCGAGCGGCGGCGGTTCGGAAATGAAGCCGACCCGCTGGAAGCCGGCCTGCTGCATGGTGATGATCGCGGCGCCGATGCACTTGTACTGGGTGTTGATGTCACCGCGGATATGCGCCTCGGGCATATTCTCCTCGTTGACGTTCTGGACGCCGCCGACGTCCCGGATCAGCTTTTCGAGCTTCTGGACGGCGCGTTGCAGCAGGTCCTGCTGGGTCACCTTCTGGATGCCCCAATAGACCTCGCACGTGCCGCCCGGCCCGTTGCGCACGGTCAGGGACACATTTTCCGGCTTGGTCATCGTTGGTTCGTAACGCACGTTGGGCAGGGTCACCGGGACCGCCTGCTTGATCACCTGGGTGGTGATCAGGAAGACGATCAGAAGCACCAGCATGACGTCGGTCAACGGCACGACGTTGATGTCGGACATGGCTTCTTCTTCGTCTTCTAATACTTGTCCTGCCATAGGGCCGGTCTCTTTCCTGGCTTCAAGCGCGACGGCCCGGCCCGGTCACCCGGGCCAGGCCGTCGTGATCTTACTTGGCGGGCGTCGGGTGACGAACCGGCTCGGCGCCGGGCTGCGGAGCCCCGGTCCGCGCCTGGCCGGCCGGGCGACCGCCCGAACCGCCGGCGGCGGCCATCCGCGGCTTCACCGCACCGCCCGACATCAGATAGCCGTGGAGGTCGTTGGTGAAGGCCGCGAGGTCCTCCATGATCGACTTGTTGCGACGCACCAGCCAGTTGTAGGCAAGCACGGCCGGAACCGCGACGACGAGGCCGAGGGCGGTCATGATCAGCGCCTCGCCGACCGGGCCGGCGACGGCGTCGATCGACGCCTGGCCCGACGCGCCGATCCTGATCAGCGCGCGGTAGATGCCGACGACGGTGCCGAACAGGCCGATGAACGGTGCGGTCGAACCGACCGTGGCGAGGAACGCCAGGCCTTCGCCGAGCCGCGCGCCGATCGCGCCCTGGCTGCGGGCGAGGCTGTTCGCCATCCAGTCATGCTGGTCGATCGGGTCGGTCAGCTTGCCGTGCTGGTCCTGGGCGAGGAGCGCGTCGTCGACGATCGCCCGATAGGCGCTGCGCGCCTCGAGCTTGGTCGCCGCCTCACGCAGGTTGGGCGCGTTCCAGAAGCTGGCGCGAACCTTGCGGCCCTGCGCGATGATCTTCTGCTGCTGCATCAGCTTGGTGAACAGGATGTAGAAGGAGAAGACCGACATCAGCACGAGGATGGCGAAGACCGAGATCGCGATGATGCCGCCCTGCTTGAGCGCCGGGATCAGGCCATAGGGATTTGCGCTTGGGGCTGGAGCGGCTGCTGCTGCTGCTTGCATAACTGTGCTTTCCTTTTTTGAAACTGTCTAAAGGTTGGTTGCTATTCTTCGGCCAGCCGCCACGTAATTGGCGGCGTGTTATAGGTGTCGGTGGTCGGGTTGCCGCTGCTGTCGCGCGCCGGCGTGAACTTGGCGCGGCGGCGCAGGATGTTGCAGGTCGCCGAGTTGAGCGCCCCGTTGCCGGTCGAGCGGGTCAGGTTGCAGCCCATGACGCGACCGTCGGGGCCGATCGTCAGCTGCGCCTGGGCGGTGCCCTCGGCGCCGGCCGCCTGGGCGGACGACGGATAATCGGAGTCGCTGAACAGCGCGCGGACGTCGCCGCGGGCGCGGGCCGGCTCGACCTTGCGCGGCGGCGGCGGCGGCGGCGGCGGCGGCGGGGCGACCGCGACCGGCGGGATCGGCGGCGGGGTCGGCGATTCGACCATCTGGATCGGCGGCGGCGCGGTGTTGATCCGCACCAGCGGCGGCGGGGTCATCGGCGGCGGCGGCACCTTCGGCATGTCCTTCGGCGGCGGCGGCGGCTCTTCGGGCGGCGGCGGTTCCTCCTCGACGTCGAACGTCTTCAGGTCCTGCATCGTCTTCTTGATGACATTGTAGGCAAGGCCGGTGACGATGGCGTAGCCAAGGGCGAATTGGAGAGCGACGACCAAGATGATCGCGAGCGTCCGGTTGCCGCTAAGCTCCTTGCGTTGCGCGTATGACATTAAGCCGCAATTCTCCTCGACGCGCCGTGGTATCCACGGCTTGGCTGGGCGTTGGCACGCGCGCCCGGCCTGCAGGGTGAAGGTCGCTGATGTTTCAACATATCATCGGCAACAAGCGCGCTTCCTTATCTCCGGCTCAAAGGCCGTGCAATGGGTTTTGTTCCACATCCGGAAGGCGTGAAACCCGCGCTTCTCACGGTTGGTCTTCAAACCGCGGGCCAGGCCCCCGAAAAGGAAGCGATTTCGACGCCGACTCCAGCTGCGTCCGCATACACGTCGGGCTTCGACGTCCGCACCCGCAAATGCTTAACTCCGCGGGCGGCGGCGATCCGCTCGAACACCGCATGGGCCAGCGTCTCCTGGAGATTGTAGCGCCGGGCCGACGCGAGCTCCTCGACCTCGGCGCGCAGGAAGTCGTAGTTCCAGGCGCGCTGCGGGTCGTCGTCGGGCGGGGGCGTGAGGTCGTCGAGCCAGATCTCGACCGTGACCAGCAAACGCTGCGGCGCGCCGATCTCGAACTCGTGGAATCCGATGTCGGCCTCGACGGCGAGCGATTCGAGCAGGATCCGGGCCGAGCGGACCTTGAGCGCATCGGGCACGAGGCCGGTCAGCTTCGGCTCGCTCATGATTCCCCCAGGAACTGCACGTCGCGCTCGAGGCCGAGGAAGCGGTGGCCGGAATCGATCACCAGCAGCTGGCCGGTGACGCAGCGCGCCCCGACCAGGTAGCGGATCGCCTCGATCACGTCGCCCGGCTCGACCCCGCGGCCCAGCGGATTGCGGCAATGCATCGCCCGGTAATTCTCCTCGCTCTGTCCGCTCGAGCGCAGCATCAGCGCCGGGGCGATGCCATTCACCCGGATTCCGCGCGATGCAAGCGCGCGCGCGGCGAGCTCGGTCAATTGCGCCAGCGCCGCCTTCGACAAAGTGTAGCTTAGATAATCGGGATTCGGCGCCGCGAGCTTGGCATCGAGCAGGTTGACGACCAGCGCGTCGCCGCCGGCATGAACCCGCGCGAAGCGGTCGGTCAGCAGCGCCGGGGCGCGGACATTGACCGCCATGTGCGCGCCGAGCTCGGCCCCGTCGAACTCGCCGAACCCGTCCCACGCGAACCGCGCGGCATTGTTGACGAGCAGGGCAACCGGCGCGAGCCCGTCCGCGGCCGCGAAGATGCGCTCGGCGCAGTCGCTCTCGGCGAGGTCGGCAACGGCTTTGACGGCGCCCTCGGGCACCTCGTCCGAATCATGATGGACGTGCGCGACCACGCTCCAGCCCTCGGCCAGCAACGCCTGCGCGATGTCCCGCCCGACCCGCTTGCCGGCACCGGTGACGATCGCGGTTCGCTCTCCCGTCATTGCGAGCGACGGAGTGGCGAAGCAATCCGGTCGGCGCAAGGCTGGATTGCTTCGCTCCGCTCGCAATGACTAGGGGAAGGAATGCCCGAGACCCGCCCGCCGATCGAACTGCAGGGAATCAGCCTCGCCGAGCTGCAGCGGCTGATCGACCAGCGCCGCCTGCCGCCGGTCGACCGCTGGCAGCCCGAGCGCTGCGGCCACTCGGGGATGCGCATCGCCCGCGACGGAACCTGGTTCCATGACGGCGCCCCGATCGGTCGGCCGGCGATGGTGCGCCTGTTTTCAACCGTCCTGCGGCGTGAGCCGGACGGCCGGCACGTGCTCGTGACCCCGGTCGAGAAGCTCGAGATCGAGGTCGAGGCCACCGCCTTCCGGGCGGTCGAGCTGACCAGTGAAGGGGCCGGGCACGAGCGACGACTCGGCTTTCGCCTCGACAGCGGCGACGCGCTGATCCTCGGCCCCCGCCACCCGCTCAAGCTGGTCGAGACCGGGTCCGGCCCCTCGCCCCGCCTGGCCGTCCGCCACGGCCTCGAGGCCGAACTGACGCGTCCGGTCTATTACGAGCTTGCCGAGCTCGCTTTGGCGGAGGGCAATGACCCGCCGGGCCTGTGGAGCGACGGCGCCTTCTTCGCGCTGGAACCGGCCGAATGACGCTCGCCGAGCGCCTGCGCGACTCCCTCGCGACGAGTTGCGACGCCGAGTTGCTGGCCGGCGACATGATCGAGCATGATCCCGCCGCCGGCACGCCCGCCGCGGTGCTGATCGCGATCACCGACCGTCCCGACCCGGGCGTAATCCTGACCGTCCGCCGCGACACCCTGCGGACCCATGCCGGGCAGGTCGCATTCCCCGGCGGGCGCATCGATCCCGGCGAGGATGCCGTCCGCAGCGGCCTTGCGCGAGGCTCACGAGGAAATCCTGCTCGACCCGGCGGCAGTCGAGGTGATCGGCGCGATCGAGCCCTATCGGACGGTCACCCACTATCGCGTCACTCCGGTGGTCGGAGTGATTCCGCCGGATCTGCCGCTCGAGCCCCACGAGCAGGAGGTGGCCGATTGGTTCGAAACTCCGCTGCGCCATCTGCTCGATCCGTCCAACCAGGTCTGCCGCAGCGCCCTGTTCCAGGGCCGCGAGCGCCACTATTACGAGATCGATTGGGACGGCCGGAGGATCTGGGGGGCGACCGCTGCAATGATCGTCAATCTGTCGCGCAGGCTACAATGGCCGTGAAGCTCGACGCCCAACGGTGGTGGGACCAGCCGGGCATCCGCGATCTGCTGACCGTGCTCGGTGCGGAGGACGGCCTGATTCGCTTCGTCGGTGGAACCGTCCGCGACGAACTGCTCGGGATTCCGCACGCCGACATCGATCTTGCGACACGGCTCGCTCCGGCGGCGGTCATGGAGCGACTGTCGACGACCAGGATCAAGGCGGTGCCGACCGGCATCGACCATGGCACGATCACCGCTGTCAGCCGCGGCCAGGTCGCGGAGATCACGACCCTGCGCCGCGACGTTTCGACCGACGGCCGCCGCGCGGTCGTCGCGTTCACCGAAGACTGGAAGGAGGATGCTGCGCGGCGCGACTTCACCATCAACGCGCTCTTCGCCGATCCGGTTACCGGCGAGATTTTCGATTATTTCGATGGTCTCGATGATCTCGAGAAACGCCACATCCGCTTCATCGGCAACCCGCTCGAGCGGATCGCAGAGGATCATTTGCGGATCTTGCGCTTTTTCCGCTTCCACGCCCGCTTCGGCTCGGGCGAGCTCGACCCGCCCGCGCTCGCGGCCTGCACCGCCCGGGCCAACGACCTCATGGCCTTGTCGCGCGAGCGGATCGCCGACGAGCTGCTGAAGCTGCTCGGCCTCGACGATCCCGCGGCGACGGTCGCGATCATGCTCCAGCGCGCGATCCTGCGACCGGTCCTGCCGGAAATCGAACCGGAGCGGCTGGCAGACCTCCAGGCGCTGATCGGATCCGAACGGGCCGCCGAAATCGCGCCGGACCCGCTGCGGCGCCTCGGAGCGCTGCTGCCGCGCGATCCGGCGCTGGCCGAGACGATCGCCGCCAGGCTCAAGCTGTCGAACAAGGCACGCAAGCGGCTGGCCTGCGCCGCCGACGCCGACCTCGACTGGTCGGTGCAGGCGTTGGCCTATCGGGCCGGGACCGATTGCGCCGTCGACCGGCTCCTGCTCGCCGGCCGGGCCGGCGACGCGGCGGCGATCCGGTCGTGGAAGGTGCCGCGGCTGCCGATCAGCGGCGGCGCGCTGATCGCGCGGGGCGGCCTCGCCGAGGGCCCGATCGTTGCGCGCACCCTGCGCACGATCGAGGATGAATGGATCCGCGCCGGCTTCCCGTCGGGCGAGCCGTTCGAGGACATCGTCAGCCGTGCGCTTCGCTCAGCGAGCTGATCCCGTGGAGCTCGGCGTAGCCTCGGGCCAGCTCCTGATGCGCGCGTGCGAGAGCGCGGTGGCGGTGCGGCCGGTCGGCTTCGCCAGATCGGGCGCCGGCCGGGCAACCGCGCGGGCGGCGCCGCGCAGCGTGGCGTAGCGCGCAAACAATTGTTCGAAATGCGCGTCGATGGTTCGGACATTGCTGTGCAGCGCGGCGGTCATCCGCTGCTGCTCGAGGCCGCGATCGATGAGCTGGCTGATCGCGTCCGCAAGCGCCCGGCCGTTGCCTGCCCGGTACACCGCGCCGGCGCCGGCAAGCGGGTGATCGGCCGCCGCTCCGCGATCGGGAACGATCAGCGGAACGCCGCTCGCCCGCGCCTCTGCCGCGACCATGCAGAAGGTCTCGGCCTCGCAGCCATGGACGAGCGCGTCGGCGCTTGCCAGGAGCCGGGCCAGCTCGGTCCGGTCGTGCAGCGCCGGGAAGATGAGCGCATTGCCGGTGCGCTCGGCGAGGAGCTCGAGCTGCGCGCGGCGAGGGCCGTCGCCGACGATCAGCAGGCCGACCCCGCGATCGAGCGCTCCAACCGCCTTGATCACCGTGTCCCAGCGCTTTTCCGCCGACAGGCGTCCGATGCCGATCAGGAGCGTGGCGTCTGAGTCGAGCCCGAGCGACGCCAGGACGCTCGAGCGGAGCGAGGGCGAGCGCAGGTGCGGCGAGAAGGTCCCGGGCTCGACCCCCATGGCGATCGTTTCCGCCTTCGCAACGCCGCCGTGATCGAGCCGCTGGGTAAGCTCGCGGTTGGCGCAAACGACCAGGTCGAACATCGCATCGAGCCGCCGCAGATGCTGCCAGTACCAACCGAACAGCCGGTCGATCATCGGACAGGGGATGAGCTTGCCGAACCAGCGATAGGCGTACGCCGCGAGCGGATCGCAATGCATGACCAGCGAGCGCGTCGCCGCGCCGGGCCAGCTGCCGACCATCGCCGCGCTCGACCACGGCGAAGACGCTTCGACATGGTCCGGCTGCCAACGGTCGAGGGCGCGGTGGACGGCCGCCGCGTCGGCGAAGAAGCGGTAGCGCCGATCGAGCGGAAAGACCGGGCCCGGCACGGTCGCGATCACCGCGCCCGGTCCGCGGTGGACGACCTCCGCGCGTGCCCCGGGGGCGATGACGGTCAGTTCGTGGCCGAGCCGCGCCGCCGCCTTGAGTTTCGCTTCGATGTAGGTCCGAACCCCGCCGCCGGCGGGAGAGTAGAAGGCGCAAACGTCAACGATCCGCATTCGCCGCCGAAGCCGGGCGGCGCCGATGAATTTCAAGTGAAGCTTTGTTCATTGGCACGCGCCGCGGCGCCGAGGCAAAGTCGGCCGATGCGGCGGCTCCTGGCCTCGATCCATGACGTCTCGCCGCGGTTCGAGAACGAGGTCGATCGGCTGCTCGACCTGGTGACGCCCCACGTCGGGCAACGGATCGCGCTGCTGGTCGTGCCGAACCATTGGGGCGACGCCCCGATCGGCGCCGGTTCGCGTTTCGCGCGCCGGCTCCGGGACTGGGCGGACTCGGGCTTCGAGATCTTCCTCCACGGCTATTACCATCGCGACGGCGTGCGCCACGCCGGGCCGGCCGACCGGATGCGCGCCCACTGGCTGACCGCCGGCGAGGGCGAGTTCCTCGGCCTGGCCCAAGCCGAAGCGCGGACCCGCATCGAGCGCGGCCGGACGCTGGTCGAATTCGATCACCGGGCGGCCGATCGCCGGCTTCATCGCCCCGGCGTGGCTCTACGGCGAGGGCGCCTTGCAGGCGTTGCGCGAGTGCGCCGTCCCGCTCGCCGAGGACCATCTCCGGGTCTGGTCGCCCGCAACCGGCCGCCTGCTCTCGCGATCGCCGGTCATCACCTGGGCGAGCCGGACCCCGGCCCGGCTCCGCGCCTCGCTGCTCGCGGCGGCGCTGCTCCGGACGCTGCCGATGCGCGACTTGAGGATCGGAGTGCACCCCGGCGACTGCCGCTCGGAGCGACTGCTCGAGAGCATACAAACGACGTTTCGAATCGCTGCGCGGAGCCGCCGGCCGTCGGCCTATGCGGATCTCGCCGGCTAGAAGCGGAAGGTGAAGGACACGGCCGGCTTGCGCGTCCGCGTCGAGCGGCCGTCGACCCGCCACTCGGGCCCCAGCTTCGGTCGCGACACGGTAATCATGCTGAAGCCGATCCGGGCGTTGGGCGAAACTTCGGTTTCGGCAAGGAAGCCGGTGTTCGGCGGGTCGACCCGGTTCAGGCTCGGCTCCTGGATCAGGCGAAAATCGATGGATCGCGCGTGGTGCGCGGGCGCCGGTTCGCGGGTGTCGAGGACTCGTTTCGATTGGGCGTTCGCCGCCGTCGCCGCCAGCAGCGGCCACAAGCCGGTTATGATGAGCCAGCGCTGCACGCTCGACTCCGCTCCCTGTTGCGGGAGATCAACCGGCAGGCTGCGGCTCCGGTTCCTATGGCTGTGCGCTGGCCCGATGCGGGACCCGGCTAAGCGGCGGCGCGATTTCCAATATTCGAGCGCGTCCGTCGCCTCGAGCGGGCGGGCGAAATAATAGCCCTGGCCGGACGCGCAGCCGAGGGTCGCAAGAGTCGTCGCAAGCTCGACCGTTTCGATGCCTTCGGCAGTGGTCGACATGCCGAGCGCCTCGGCGAGGCTCAGCACGGCGCGGACGATCGCCACCGCGTCGGGATCGACCATCATTCCCGAAACGAAGCTCTTGTCGATCTTGAGGACGTCGATCGGCAGGCGCTGGAGATAGGCCAGGCTCGAGTAACCGGTGCCGAAATCGTCCATCGCGACGGTCGCGTCGAGCGCCTTCAGGGCGTCGAACACGCGGGTCGCACGCGCCGGGTCCTGGACGATCGAGCTTTCGGTCAGCTCGAGCGTCAGCCGGTCGCCGGTCAGCCCGCTCGACTTCAGGGCGCTCGCAACGACGGCTGCAATGTCGTCGCGAGCGACCTGAATCGCGGACAGGTTGACGCCGACGTAGATCGGCAATTTCTCGCCGCTCTGCTTGTCCCAGTCGGCCAGGGTCTGCGCCGCCGTGTCCATCGCCCAGCGTCCGAGCTGCAGGATCAGCCCGCTCTCCTCGGCGACCGGAATGAACTCGTTGGGGCTGATCTCGCCGCGGTCCTCGTGGGTCCAGCGGGCGAGCGCCTCGAACCCGGCGACCGCGCCCGACTTCAGGTTGATCAGCGGCTGGTAGAACAGCTTCAGCTGGTCCTTGTCGAGCGCGCGGCGGAGCTCGGTCTCGATCGAGAAGCGGCGCCGGGCCTCGGTCGCCTGCTTCGGCTCATAGACTTGCGGGCAGCCGGCGAGCTTGGCCTGCTTGACCGCGAATTGGGCGTTGCGGAACAGCTCTTCGGGATCCTGGGCCGCGTGCATCAGCGCGACTCCGATCGCGCATTCGACCCGGATCTCGAGGTCGGACAGCTTGAACGGCGTCGTCATCACCTGCTGGATGCGCTCGGCCGCCTTCAGCGCGTCCTCGACCCCGCGGCGCAACGACACCAGCACCCCGAACTCGTTGCCGCCGGTGCGGGCGAGGATGTCGCCGGTGCGGAGCGCAAGGATCAGCCGGCGGGCGAAGGTGATCAGCAATTCGTCGCCGGCGAGGCTGCCCATCGATTCGTTGATCCGGCTGAAGCGCAGCATGTCGACCACCAGCACCGCATGCTCGAGGTCGCGCGCGACTTTCTCCCCGGCGTTCTCGATCGCTTCCGAGAAAGCGAGGCGGTTGGGCAGTCCGGTCAGGCTGTCGCGCAGCATCTCCGCGCGCAGCGTGCGCTCGGCCTGGACCTCGACGGTCCGGTCGACCACGCTCAACAGGCAGCGCGCGGCCTTCCCCTTGGTTCGCGGCAGGGGCGCGAGCTTGACCCGGAAGAAACGCGACGACACCCCTTCGCCGTCCCTGAAATCGAGCTCGCCGGCGGTGTCGGTGCCGTCGAAGTAGCGATGGATCAACTCGCCGATCGGGCCTTCTTTCAGGCAGTCGGCATCGTTCCAGTCGGCCGCGGTGCAGGTCGATTGGCGAACGGTTTCGAAGAACCGGCTGTTGTGCGCGGTCACCTTGAGCTTCTTGGAGTCGCGCTCGACGATCGCCGCGGCGATCGGCAGGGCATCGAGCAAGCCGGTGTCGTCCGCAGCCGCAAGGTGCGGTTTCGCGCTCGGTTTGTCCCCCCGCCGGTGCCTCTCGGCCGCCGGCAGGCGGTGTGCTGCAGCCTGCATCCGGCCGCTATGAGCGGCGATCAGTTAATTCCGAGTATCTTTTCCCTCTGTGCCGCATTGTTAACCGATGCTGCTCAATCGAACCGGTTAGTCCGCGGGAAACCGATCGGCGGCATGCGTCCGGCCGCGCCGCGGGCCGCGCGCCAGGCGGCGAGGTCGCTTTCGGTGCGCGTGCGGCCGCTCTCGCCGCCGAGCTGCCAGCTGATCCCGTCCGCCAGCCGGAACGCGATCGCGTCCGACAGGCCGCCGTCGCGATAGCGCTGCAGGGTGACGCCCTGGCCGCGCGCCAGCTCGGGCAGCTCGGCCAGCGCGAACACCACCATCTTGCGGTTCTCGCCGACCACCGCGACCATGTCCGCACCGTCCGGAACGGAACGCACCACCGCCACCTTTGCGCCCGGCCGGACGTTGACCAGCTGCTTGCCCTTGCGGGTCTCGGCGAGGGTCGCCTCGCCGCTCGCGACGAAGCCCTTGCCGTCGGACGAGGCGACCAGCAGCTTGGTCTCGGGCCGGGCCACCAGCAGCTCGACGATGTCGACCTCGGCGTCGAGGTCGATGAACAGCCGTACCGGCTCGCCGAACCCGCGCGCGCTCGGCAATTTGTCCCCGGCCAGCGTGTAGACCCGGCCGTTCGAGGCGAACAACGCGAGCTTGTCGGTGGTCTGGGCGTGGAACTGGACGAACGGCCCGTCGCCCTCGCGCCATTTGAGGTCCTTGACCTCGTCGAGCGCGACATGGCCCTTCATCGCCCGGATCCAGCCGCGCTGCGACAGGATCACGGTGATCGGCTCCTTCTCGATCATCGCCGACCAGTCGATCTCGCGGGCGGGCGCGGCTTCGGCGAACTGGGTGCGCCGCGACGTCCCCGAACTTGTCCCTGACCTTCTGCGAGATCGCCCTTCAGCCGCTTCCATTGCCGGTCTTCGTCGACGACCAGCTCGGCGAGCTCCTCGCGCTCCTTGGCCAGCGCTTCGCGCTCGCGTGGCGATCTCCATTTCCTCGAGCCGGCGCAACGAGCGCAGGCGCATGTTGAGGATCGCCTCGGCCTGGCGGTCGGTGAGCGCCGAACTCGGCCATCATCACCGGCTTCGGCTCGTCCTCGGTGCGGATGATCTCGATCACCCGGTCGAGGTTGAGGAAGGCGATGAGGAAGCCGTCGAGCAGCTCGAGCCGGTCGTCGATCTTGCCGATCCGCACCTCGGCGCGCCGGACCAGCACCTCGATCTGGAAGCGCAGCCAGGCGAGCAGCGCTTCCTTGAGGCTCATCACCCCGGGCGTGCGGGTCTCGTCGAGCACGTTGAGGTTGAGCGGGAAGCGGATTTCGAGGTCGGTCAGCCGGAACAGGCTCTCGAGCAGCAAGTCGGGGTCGACGGTGCGCGCCCGCGGCTCGAGGATGAGCCGCACCTGCTCGTCGCTCTCGTCCCGGACGTCGGCGAGGATCGGCAGCTTCTTGTCGGCGATCAGCTCCGCGATCTGCTCGATCAGCTTGCCCTTCTGGACGCCGTACGGAATTTCGCTGACCAGCAGGTGCCAGCCGCCGCCCTTCTCCCGCTCGACCGCGATCGTGGCGCGCAGCCGGAACGATGCCGCGCCCGCTGACATAGGCGCGGAGGATCGTGTCCTTGTCGTCGACCAGCACCCCGCCGGTCGGAAAGTCCGGCCCCTTGACGATCTCCATCAGCTCCGCGGTCGTCGAGCGCTTGCGTTTCGATCAGCTTCGATCGCCGCCTCGATCAGCTCGCTGACATTGTGCGGCGGGATCGAGGTCGCCATGCCGACCGCGATCCCGCTCGCGCCGTTGGCGAGCAGGTTGGGGAACAGCCCGGGAAACACCTCCGGCTCCTCTTCCTCGCCATTATAGGTCGGCTTGAAGTCGACCGTGCCCTCGTCGAGCCCGGCCATCAGCTGGATCGCGACCGCGGTCAGCCGCGCCTCGGTGTAGCGGTAGGCGGCGGCATTATCGCCGTCGATGTTGCCGAAATTGCCCTGGCCGTCGACCAGCGGGTAGCGCAGCGCGAAATCCTGGGCGAGGCGGACCATCGCGTCATAGACCGACTGGTCGCCGTGCGGGTGATATTTGCCGATCACGTCGCCGACCACGCGCGCCGATTTCTTGTAGGCGCCGGCCGGGTCGAGCCGCAGCAGCCGCATCGCCCACAGCAGGCGGCGGTGGACCGGCTTCAGCCCGTCGCGGACGTCGGGCAGCGAGCGCGCGGTGATCGTCGACAGCGCGTAAACCAGGTAGCGTTCGGACAGCGCAGCGTCGAACGGCGTGTCGATCGTGGTCGAGGGAAGGTCGTCGGGTTGCATGGGCGGGGCTTAGCAACGCCCCGCCCGCTGCGTCAGCTTAAAATCAGCCTTCGGTCGGAGTAGCGATATCCGCGACCGCTTTCCACGACCCGTCGGCCTGCTTCTTGAACACGGTGACATAGGTCCCCTGCCCGTTCACCACCTTCTTGGTTTTGGAGTCGGTGTAGGTCACCTTGAACGACCCGGTGGTGTAGGCGAGGTCGCCGGACGCGTCGGTACGCTCGTTGGTGAAATCGAGCGCGAAAGCGGGATCCTTGAGATCCTCCGAATTGGCCTTGGTGATCGCGTCAATGCCCTTGACCGTCCGTTCCGGGACCGCGAGCACGGCGTCGTCCGCATAATGCGAGGTTAGTTTCGCCGCATCTTTCGCCTTGAAAGCGGCCAGCATATCCGCTTCTGCGGCCGTGACCGCCGCGCTCGCGTCGCTGCTGTCGGCCGCCTCGTTCGTCGCCGCAGTGCCGCCGGCGGCATTATCCTTGGCGCTATATTGCTGGCAGCCCGTGAGTGCGAGCGCCACAACTGGCGCCAACAAGACCATGCGTTTCAGTATTGCCCCCTTATCCGAGCGGAAACAGATCCCCGCTCATGGTTGGCCGCGATGAACTCGACGCTGACTGGCAGGCCAGGCGGCGGCGGTATCACCGCTGCTCGCGACTCTCCACCAAAAGTCGACTAGAGGCTCGCCGGTCGCGCAAGCTATTCCGCGGCGGTCGCTGTCGGTTGACCGTCAGGCGACCTGGCGCTCGGCCGCCGGCGCGCCCGACTGCAGGCGCTCCATCAGCGCGCGTTCCTCGACGTGGGCGCGGTCCATCGCGGCCGCCAGCCATTCGCGGAAGCGCTTGATCTTGGGGATCAGCCGGCGCTCGCTCGGATAGACCAGCCAGTAGGACCAGCCGCGCCGCGAAATCTTCTCCGGCCAGGGGACGATCAGCCGGCCCTGGTCGATGTCGTTGACCCACAGGAACGGGCTCATCAGCGCGAAGCCCTGGCCGCCCATCGCCGCGTGGCCCTCGTTGGCCTGGTTGTCGAGGCGCAGGCCCCCGCGCGGCTGCGGCCGGCCCTCGGTTTCGACCTCAGCGTCCTTGAACCACTGCTCCCACCAGCTGTCCTGCGGGCTGATCAGCGGCAGGTGGAGCAGGTCGACCGGCTGGAAATCGGCGCCGAACTGCTTGTGCGCCTCGGCCATGCAGCAGGGCGAGGCCATCGGCGTGAAGTCGACATCGAACAATCTATGCTTCTCGAGTCCGTCCCAGTCGCCGCGGCCGGCGCGGATGGCGACGTCGCTCTCGCCCGAGCGCAGGTCGACCAGCTCGTTGCTCGTGGTCAGCCGCACCGCGAGGTCGGGATGCTCCATCTGGAAGGCGCCGAGGCGCCACGCCAGCCAGGTGTTGGCGAAGGTGTGGGTGGTGGTGACGCTCAATAGCGCCTCGTCTTCCTGACGATGGCTGGCGAAGGCGGCCTCGATCGTGTCGAACGCGCTGGTCAGCGCCGGCAGCAGGCGCGCGCCGAGCGCGGTCAGCCGAACCCGGCCGCGCTCGCGCACGAACAGCGGCGCGCCCATCCGCTCCTCGAGGCCTTTGACCTGATAGGACACGGCCGCCTGGGTCATGCCGAGCTCGGCCGCGGCGGCGGTGAAATTCTCCGTCCGCGCGGCCGCCTCGAAGGCCCGGATCGCGGCCAGCGGCGGAAGTCGTCTCATGTCCGTACCTAATAAAGCCAGCTTATCGCTTCTGTCGAGTGTTTGATTGGCGAAAAATCGTCCGGGAACATAGATGATCCTTAGCCGCCAGCGAGGACTTCCCTCCCCTATCCAGCCCCCCTCGCTGGCGGCCAACGACAAAGAAAGGAGGCGCGCCATGACTTATGGCCTCAGCACCCGTGCGTTCATCGAAGACGGCCCCGCCGTTCAAGTCATCAATGCGGAAGTGCTGCGCTCGACCGCGCGGTCGTGGCACGCCCTCGATGCGGACCGCCGACTGGCCCTTATCGAGCGGGCGCTCAAGCCCGCCAACGACCTGATCGACGCCTTCCCACTGGCGCTCTGACCGGGACGAAAGAGGAAAGGATGATCACCATGATCGACGAGCTTTACGATCGCGCCTATCGCGACAGCCGCGCCGACCTCAATGCCAGCCTGGCCGGCACCTTCGCCGGTATCGGCAAGGCGATCGGCGACAGCTTCCGGGTGCTCCACCGGATCGAGTGGAGCGCGCCCTGGGAGCAGAAGGCGAAGCGCGCGCGCGTTCACTGACCCCTAAGGAGCGCGGGCGGCACGCACTCGCGCTCCACCGCCGGGAACGGCCGTTGGGTGACGGCCGGAGGGCTGCCGAAGCCGCGCAGCCCTCCCCCGGCGATCCCTTTACCCTAGTCATGCGATAGTATATCTCTCGACCCTGAGCGGGACAACAGGGAGAGAGCGCATGAAGAAGTCCGTCCTACTAGCCACAGCGCTGCTCGCGGCCTGCTCGCAGCAGGAACCGAGGCGCAGCGACGAGAGCCTCAAGACCTTCGATGCACGCGAGGAGCCTGTGGCCGCCGACATGTCGGCGCCGCCGCCGGTGGCCCCGCCGCCTCCATTGGTTCGATCGGTCAACGCCGCCGAGCAGGCCGGCGGACCCAACATCGGCGTGACCGCGGCGCCGGGCGTCGCCTTCAACTACCGCTACGCCTTCCGCCTGCCCAACGCGCGCATCGCCACCACGTCAGGAAGCTCACGCCGGCATGTGCGAAAAGCTCGGCGTTGCGCGCTGCCGGATCACCGGCATGCGCTACGCTTTGGTCAACGAGCGCGACGTCTCGGCTTCGCTCGAGCTCAAGCTCGACCCGGCGATCGCGCGCCAGTTCGGCAAGGATGCGACCAAGGTCGTCGCCGACGCCGAGGGCATGCTCGTCGAGCAGCAGATCAGCGGCGTCGACGCGGGCTCGTCGATCGAACACGCGAACAGCGGCCGCGCCGAGCTCCAGGACGAGCTCGATCGAGTCAATCGCGAGCTCGCGCGGTCCGGCCTGTCGAACGTCGTGCGCGATCGGCTGTTGTCCGAAGCGGCCGCGATTCGCGCCCAGATCGAGCGCTCGGCGAGCAGAAGAAGGCCGACGAGGAGTTGCTCGCCAAGACGCCGATGGTGTTCAACTATGGTTCCGGCAAAACCATCCCCGGCTTCGACGAGCCGCAGCCGCTGACCTACGCCTTCGACCGTGCTGGCTATAATTTCCTCAGCGCGATCGGCTTCCTGATCGTCGCCGTCGCGACCTTGCTCCCATGGGCGCTGCTCGCATGGCTTGCGGTTTGGGGCTACCGCCGCGCGCGCAGCCGCTGGGGCTGGGTCCCGTCCGGCTATCGCGGCACCGATCTCCCGCTGGAAGCGACGCCGCCCGCGGCGCGGCGGAAGAAAGCCGCCGCGAGCGACGAGGCTTAATTGCCGAGGAGCGGCGGCTCGCCTATAGCCGCCGCTCCTTTCCATTTCCGTTGGAGTGAAGCGAACGCATGGCTCGCCGCCGCCAGATTTATGAGGGCAAGGCCAAGATCCTCTACGAGGGTCCGGAGCCGGGCACGCTCATTCAATATTTCAAGGACGACGCGACCGCGTTCAACGCCCAGAAGCGCGGCACGATCAGCGGCAAGGGCGTGATCAACAACCGCATCTCCGAGCACATCTTCACCTCGCTCACGGCGATCGGCGTCCCGACCCACTTCATCCGCCGGCTCAACATGCGCGAGCAGCTCATCCGTCAGGTCGAGATCATCCCGATCGAGATCGTGGTCCGGAACGTCGCCGCCGGCTCGCTGTCGAAGCGCCTCGGGATCGAGGAAGGGACCCAGCTGCCGCGCACGATCATCGAATATTATTACAAGGACGACGCGCTCGGCGACCCGATGATCGCCGACGAGCATATCGCCTGCTTCGGCTGGGCGACGCAGGACGAGATGAACGACATCGCCGACATGGCGATCCGGGTGAACGACTTCCTGTCGGGCATGTTCGCCGCGATCGGCATCCGCCTGATCGACTTCAAGCTCGAGTTCGGCCGGGTGTGGGACGGCGACTTCGCCCGGGTCATCCTCGCCGACGAGATCAGCCCCGACGGCTGCCGGCTGTGGGACATCAAGTCCGGCGAGAAGCTCGACAAGGACCGCTTCCGCCAGGATCTCGGCGGGGTCGAGGAAGCCTATCAGGAGGTCGCCCGCCGGCTCGGCCTGCTCCAGCCCGACGAGGAGGTCGCGGTCCTCGACCTCGACGAGCACCGCAAGAAGCGCGGGCGCTAGTCCCAGCTATCCGACCACCTCGAAATGCACCACCTCCGGCTCCAGCTCGAGCAGGAAGTCGGGGTCGAAGTCGTAATATTTCGCTCTGGTCAGCTCGTCGCCCGCGAACCCGCGGATCGCGTCGAGGTCGTCCCACAACGTGAACATCTCCACATGGACCAGGTCGCCCTCGCTCCGGTGCAGGCACCAGGCGCCGCGATTGCCTTCGGTCGAACGATAGTCGGCGAGGCCGACCTCCTTCATCAGCTGCAGATATTCGGTGGCCTTCGCGGCCGGGACCCGGCCGTGCCAGCGTCGTGCGATCATCGGGACAAGTCCTCTTGCTAGACGTCCCCTCAGCCCGCATCTGCCTTAGCAATGCAGCGCGCCCGTGTCGTCACCCTCAATGCCGCGCTCGGACCGCTCGACTACCGCGTGCCCGACGGAATGACCGTCGAACCGGGCTCGATCGTCGTCGCTCCGCTCGGCCCGCGCCAATTGCTCGGCGTCGCGTGGGAGGCGGAGCGGTTGCCGACCACCGAAGTGCCCGACGCCCGGCTGCGCCCGCTCAACGCCGTGCTCGGCGTTCCGCCGATCGCTGCGCCGCTGCGGCGCCTCGCCGAATGGACGGCCGACTATTATCTCGCGCCACTGGCGTCGGTGCTGCGCATGGTGCTGCCGTCATCGGCGGCGCTCGAAGGTTCGCGCCAGTTGATCGAATATCGGCCGACCGGGTTGGTCCCCGACCGCCTGACCCCGCAGCGTGAAACGGCGTTGGCCGCGCTGGCCGGTCGCCAGGGCACGATCCGCGAGCTCGCCGACCATGCCGGGGTGAGCGATTCGGTGATGCGCGGGCTGGCCAAGGCCGGGGCGCTCGAAGCCGTGGCGGTCGACGCCGACCGGCCGTTGCCCATCCCCGACCCCGAGTTCGCGCCGCCGGACCTCAACGCCGACCAGCGCGACGGCGCCGCCAGCCTCGCCGCGGCGATCGGCCACGGGTTCGACCCGGTCCTGCTCGACGGGGTCACCGGCTCGGGCAAGACCGAAGTCTATTTCGAGGCGATCGCCGAATGCCTGCGCCAGGGCCGGCAGGCGCTTGTCCTGCTGCCCGAGATCGCCCTGACCGAGCCGTTCCTCAAGCGCTTCGAGGCACGCTTCGGCTGCGCGCCCGTCGCCTGGCATTCGGGCCTGCGCTCGGCGGAGCGGCGGCGCAACTGGCGCGGCATCGCCAGCGGCGAAGCGCGGGTCACGGTCGGCGCGCGCTCGGCCTTGTTCCTCCCCTACCCCGACCTCGGCCTGATCGTGGTCGACGAGGCCCACGAGCCGAGCTTCAAGCAGGAGGACGGGGTCCAGTATCACGCCCGCGACACCGCCGTGATGCGCGCCCGGTTCGAGGACATTCCGGTGATCCTGTCGTCGGCCACCCCGGCGATCGAAAGCAAGCACATGGTCGCGCTCGGCCGCTACCGCGAGGTCACTTTGCCCGAGCGGTTCGCCGGCGCGTCGCTGCCCGACATCCGGGCGATCGACCTCACCCTGGACCCGCCGCCGCGCGGCCGCTGGCTGGCCCCGATGCTGGTGCAGGAGCTGGAGGCGAACCTCGAGCGCGGCGAGCAGTCGCTGCTGTTCCTCAACCGCCGCGGCTTCGCGCCGCTGACCCTGTGCCGCAACTGCGGCCACCGCTTCCAATGCCCCAATTGCACCGCGTGGATGGTCGAGCACCGGCTGATGCGGCGCCTCGCCTGCCATCATTGCGGGCACGTCATGCCCCCGCCCGCGGCCTGCCCCGAGTGCGGCGCGGAGGACAGCCTCGTCGCCTGCGGCCCCGGGGTCGAACGCATCGCGGACGAGATCACCGAGCTGTTTCCCGAGGCGCGCACCGCGATCGTCACCTCCGACACGATCTGGTCGCCGCAGCGCGCGGCCGAGTTCGTCGCGGCGATGGACAGCGGCGGCGATCGACATCGTCATCGGCACCCAGCTGGTGACCAAGGGCTATCATTTCCCCAACCTGACCCTGGTCGGGGTGGTCGATGCCGACCTCGGCCTCGCCGGCGGCGACCTGCGCGCGGCCGAGCGCAGCTTCCAGCAGATCCAGCAGGTCGCCGGGCGGGCCGGCCGCGGCGACCGGCCGGGCCGAGTGTTCGTCCAGACCCACGAGCCCGAAGCCCCGGTGATCGCCGCGCTGGTCAGCGGCGATGCGCCGGGCTTCTACGCCGCCGAGACCGACGCGCGGCGCGAGGCGGCGATGCCGCCGTTCGGCCGGCTCGCAGCGATCGTCGTGTCGGCCGAGGACGCGGCCGAGGCGGACGCCGTGGCGCGGCGCATCGGCCATGCCGCTCCGAGCGTCGACGGCATGGCGGTGTTCGGCCCGGCCCCCGCCCCGCTGGCCATGCTGCGCGGCCGCCATCGCCAGCGCCTGCTGGTCCACGCGCGGCGCAGCCTCGACGTCCAGGACGTGATCCGCGACTGGCTCGACGGCGTCGACTGGAGCGCGCGCGTGCGCGTCACAGCGGATGTCGATCCTTACAGCTTCGTTTAATAAATTTTCCTCTTTTTCAATGCTTAAGGTCTTGCTAGCAGACGGCGCTTCCTGGGGAGGGTGATCTCGTGCGTCGACTGATTCTGTTGCTTGCGACCGTGTTCCTCGCTGCTCCGGCCAATGCCGAATGGTGGGAGGCGCGGACCGAACATTTCGTCATTTATTCGCAGGATAATGAGCGCGACACACGCGCCTTTGCGACGGATCTCGAAAACTACGATCACGCGCTCCGTTCGCTGCAGGCAACCAAGTTCGAACCGATCAAGGCCGATTGGCAGCGGGTCGCCATCTACCGCACCGGCAATGTCGATTTCATCAGCCGGCTTCGCCCGGGCGCGGCCGGCTTCTACCTCCCGCAGATGAATCCCGCCGCCTTCACTCCGGTTCGCGACAACAAATGGTCGGACAGCATCATCAAACGCGACAGCCGCACCGACCTCGATCCGCGCTCGGTGCTGTTCCACGAATATGCCCACGCCTTCATGCTGCAGAACTACCCGACCGCTTATCCGAGCTGGTATCGCGAGGCCTTCGCGGAAACCGTCGCGACGATCGACCTGCGGCCGGACGGGACCTTCCATGTCGGCAACCCGCCGAACTGGCGCGCCGATGCCCTGTTCAAGGGAATGATGACGGTCACTCCGTCGAGCCTGCTCGCGAGCACGGCCAAGCCCGACGGCGAGGACTTCTACGGCTGGTACACGGTCGGCTGGCTGATGAACCATTATCTGACGTTTGAGCCGAGCCGGAAAGGCCAGTTGGAGACCTACCTGCGGCTCATCAACTCGGGCATGAACTCCGCTCCGGCGGCGCGTCAGGCATTCGGCGATCTCGGCAAGCTCGACCGCGAGATCGCCCATTACAAGCGGAGCGGCCGCCTGCTCGGAGTCGACGTGCGACCGGGCACGCCGGCGAACGGCAAAGTGACGATGCGCCGGCTCGGCCCCGACGAAGAGGCGATCATGCGCGCCAAGGTCCGGACCAAGGCCGGAGTCAGCAAGGCGGAAACCCGCGACGCCGCGGCCGACGCCCGCGCCGCTGCCCGCACTTATCCCAACAGCTACCCGGTCCAGGTGGAGGTCGCCGAGGCCGAGCTTGCCGCCCAGCACTTTCACGCCGCCGAGGCCGCCGCCGACCGGGCGCTGCAGATTCGTCCAGACGGCATCGAAGCGCTCAACGCCAAGGCCGGAGATCCTGCTCGAGCGGGGCAAGGAGGACAAGAAGTACCTCCCGCAGGCGCGGGTCTGGTACGCCAAGGCGCATGACGTCGATGTCGAGAACCCGGAGCCGCTGGTGGGCAACTACCTGACCTATTTTTACGAGGGCGGCCCGATCCCCGAGAGCGCGCTGATCGGCCTCGAGCGAGGCTATGACCGCGCCCGTCAGGATTTCGGGCTTCGAATGGTGCTTGGTCGCCAGTTGCTGGCCGAGAAGAAGGGTCCGCTCGCCCGGGACATCATGCTCCCGCTGGCGCTCGATCCGCACGAGTCGAAGCTCCAGAAGACCGTGCGCGGAGTGCTCGACCTGGTCGACGCCGGAAAGGTGAGCGACGCTTACACCAAGCTCGCGCAGCAAATGGCGAAATGGGAAGAAGAAGCGAAGAAGGGCGGCGGCGACTAAGCGCGAGGGGGTTTGCAATGCGTTTTCTCAAGACCTTCGTGGCCGCCGCGCTGATTGCCTCGACCACTCCGGCGAACGCCGCGTGGTACGAGGCCAAATCGAAGCATTTCGTGATCTATGCCGACGGCCGGCCGAAGGCGCTGACCGACTTCGCCTCGCGGCTCGAGCGTTTCGACCAGGCCGCGCGCGCCCTGCTCAAAGCGGACGATCCGTCGTCGGCGACGGCAACCGGGTCACGGTCTTCGTGATGCCGAACGTCGCGGACGTTCAGAAGCTGGCCGGCGATCCGTTCATCGCCGGCTTCTACATCGGCCGGGTCTCCGGCCCGCTCGCCTACGTCGCCAAAGCGCGACGACGAATTCGATCTCGGCGACCGACGCGATCCTGTTCCACGAATATGCGCATCACCTGATGATGCAGCAGCTCGATCAGCCCTATCCGGAATGGTATGTCGAGGGCTTCGCCGAATTCCTGTCGGTCCCCGAGTTCGAGAAAGACGGCTCGATCGGGATCGGCGCGCCGCAGCATCGCGGCTGGGCCTTGTTCAACGGCAAAGCCGCTGCCGCTCGATGAGATCGCTCGGCGAAACCTATGGCGACATCACCAAGCTCACGCCCGAGCAGCTGCGCGAATCCGTCTACGGCCGCGGCTGGCTTCTCGACCCACTATTTAACGATGGAATCCAAACGCGCACGGCCAGTTCGACCGCTACATTCTGCGCGATCGGCCAGGGGGTCGCCGGCGCTCGCCGCCGGCCCGAGCCGTCGTTCGGCGACCTCAATCAGCTCGACAAGGAGCTTGACGCCTATCTCATGGCGAAACGAGATCGTCGGCTCGAAGATCGGCGCAGACAGCAACGCACCCGCCGCCGGTCGAAGTCCTGCCCGCTCAGCCGCGGGAGCGGCCGCGGTGGTCCTCCTCCGCGGCCGGATCAAGTACGAGCTCAAGCAGGCCGAGGCGCGCCAGGCGCTCGACCAGGTCCGCGCGATCGCGGCGCGCTATCCCGGGGACGTGCTGGTCGAAACGACCCTGGCCGAAGCCGAGCTCGATGGCGGCAACGCCGCCGCGGCCGAAGCGGCGGCCGACCGCGCCGTCAAGGCCGACCCGCGCAATACCGAAGCACTGGTGTTGAAAGGCCGCGCGATGGCCGAGCGCGCGGACAAGCTCGAGGACCCAGCCCGCCACGATCTGTTCGAGAAGGCGCGCGACACGTTCATCGCCGCCAACAAGCTCGATGTCGAGGATCCCGAGCCGCTGATGGAGTTCTACAAGGCCTTCCTGGCGGAAGGCGTCCGGCCGAACGCCAATGCGCTCGCGGCGCTCCACTATGCCTCCGACCTCGCGCCCCAGGACCTCGGGATGCGCCTCAATTCGGCGATGGCCTATCTCGCCGAGGGCAAGCTCAAGGAAGCGCGCGCGACCCTGATCCCGGTCGCTTACTCACCCCACGCCGGGCAGGCCGCAGCGATCGCCACCAGCATGATGCGCAAGATCGACGCCGGCGACGCCAAGGGCGCGCTCGCGGCCGCGAGGGACTAGGCGACGGTTTCCGCCAGCGTTTCGTGGTCCGGCTTGCGCGCCCAGTGCGGCGGTATCAGCTCGCCCTTCTTGACCGCCCGGAAGACCAGCCAGACGCCGGCTCCGGTGGCGATCGTCAGCGCGATGACCGACGCCTCGAGCCCGAATGAGCCGCCCGTCAGCAGCGCCGGTCCCGACAACTTGGCCTCGACCAGCCCGTGCACGGCGGTGCCCGAAACCGGCACGTCGAAAATCTCGCCCTGCGTGAAATTCCACGCCGGCGTGGAGGCCCATCGGCAGCCACAGGCTGCGCGTCAGCATGTAGGCGCCGCCGAGCAGCACGCCCGGCCTCGACCGCGATGGCGAAGGACGAGAACCAGGTCGCGCCGGGGTTGAAGATGTGGGCGAGGCCGAACAGCGCCGAGGTCACGGCCAGCGCCGCCCAGCTGCCCGCCGAACTCCTCGATCCAGCGGAACAGGATGCCGCGGAACAGCAGCTCCTCGGTGAACCCCGGCATGATCGCGCTGGCGACCAGCGCCAGCAGCAGCATCGACGAGTCGCCGGTCCCAACGATGCGGTAGACGCCGAGCGCCGGCGGCAACCGCCGACCGATGCGGCCATCAGGCCGAAGCCGATGCCGAGCCCGGTGGCGGTTTCGCCAAGCGCCGGCTTGGCCGGCAAGTCGTCGCTTCGGTCGTTCGCCGAGGCGGACGATGATGAATTTGTAGGCGGCGAGCAGGATCGAGATGGTGATGACGGCATGGATCGCGGCGACCGCGGTCTTGCCGATCGGCGGTACGCAGCTTGCCCAGGAACAGGCTGAGCGCGACCGCGGCGACATAAATGACGACCGCGATCAGCATCGCGACCAGCGGAAAATCGACGATCGTCCGCCACAGCGGCCGCCCGGAAATTGTGTCGGTCATGCCCCTCCCCTTCGGCCCGACTGTTGAGCCGAGGCCGGCGGCAACGGCAAGCGCTTAATCGACCAGCGGCAGTTGCGGGGCCTCGCTGAGCTGCCCTCGGCGGCGAGCAGCAGGCGCTTCTTGTCGAGCCCGCCGGCATAGCCGCCGAGCGTCCCGTCGCTGCGGATCACGCGATGGCACGGGATCAGCACCGCGACATGGTTGTCGCCGTTGGCCGTGCCGACCGCGCGGACTGCGTTCGGCTGGCCGATCGCCGCGGCGATCTGGGCATAGCTGCGGGTCTCGCCCGGCGGGATCTTGCGCAGCTCGCGCCACACCGCTTCCTGGAAGGCGGTGCCGGCGACGTCGATCGGCAGGTCGGGCATCGCCGCCGGATGCTCGATCGCTTCGAGCGCGCCCTCGACCAGCTCCTTAGCCCGCCGGCGTCCTCGACGATCGTCGCCTTGGGGAACAGCCGCCGCAGCGACGCCTCGCTGTCGTTGAAGGTCAGCCGGCAAATGCCCTTCGACGTCGCGGCGATCAGCATCTCGCCGAGCGGGCTGTCGAAATGGGTCCAGCGGATGGTCTCGCCGCGGCCGCCGTCGCGCCATGCCGATGGGGTCATGCCGAGCCTCTCCTTGGCATCGCTGTAAAAGCCGCTCGGCCCCGAATAGCCGGCGTCGTAGATCGCGTCGGTCACCCGGCCGTTGGCCTTGAGCGCGCTCTGCGCGCGCTGGTTGCGCAGGCCCCGCGCATATTCGGCCGGCGACACGCCGAGGTCGCGCTTGAACAGACGCTGGAAATGGTGCGGGGCATAGCCCACCGCCTCGGCCAGCTCGGCGAGGCTCGGCGCCTCTTCCGCCCGCTCGATCAGCTTCACCGCCTTGGCCACCGCCTCGCGGTCGCGGCCGACCTCGTCGGGCTTGCACCGCAGGCACGGGCGATAGCCGGCCGCGCGCGCTTCCTCGGCCGTGGCGTAGAAGGTCGACATTCTCGCGCTTGGGCCGCTTCGCCGGGCAGCTCGGCTTGCAATAGATGCCGGTCGTATGGACCGCGCCGATCACCCGGCCGTCCCAGCCGCGGTCGCGGCGCATGAACGCCGCCCAGGCGGTGTCGGCATCGAGGCGCGCGACCTTGCTCACGCCGTCCGATCTAGGCGCGTGAATGTCGGTGGCAAGCGTGGCCATGGTCAATTCCTTTCGATTTTCGCGGAAAAGCAGCCGCGCGTCGCATTGTGGGCGTGGATGGTCGCGATGTCCGGGTTGGCGAACAGCCGGCGGATGCCCGGCGTCCGCCTCGCCCGGCTGGGTCAGGATCGCCTCGACCATCATCCCGTCGCGATCGAACCCGCGCAGCGACAGCACCCGCGGCTTCGAACACCGGGGGGACCCGGTCGACATATTCGGCCGGCTCCTGGTCGGCCTCGGTCACGAAGATCGCATGGCTCGCGCGATAGGGATTGGCGACGTCGTGGCTGACGTGATTGACCAGCAACACGCTCTCGCCGATTGCCCGGTCGGTGAGGCTGACCCGGCACGGGAAGGTCGGGCTCGGTGACGGTCATCCGCACCGCTCCGCGGGCCGCGAGCTCGTCGTCCGAAAGACCGAAGAGCGGCTTGTAAGGCGCCGGATCCAGCCCTGTGATTCGATAGGTCATGCGGCGGTTGTACCAACCGCCAATATTTCACGCTTCCGCCAGCTTGCGCTCAAACCATCCTCCCCGGCATTGGCCGGGGAGGGGAACCGGCGAAGCTGGTGGAGGGGTCTTTTGGAACACACTCGAACATGAAGCTCACTTTTCATGCCAACGATCTCGACAGCCTCGACGTCCAGTACCTCGTAGAAATGCATTATTCGGAGCTCCGGTCGATCTCCCCGCCGGACGCCTGCCACGTCCTCCCGTCGGTCGCGCTTGCGCCACCCGTCCGTCACCGTCTGGTCGGCGCGCGAAGACGGCACGCTGGTCGGAGTGGGCGCGCTCAAGGAGCTTGCTCCCGATCACGGCGAAGTGAAATCGATGCGCACCGCACCTGCCTCGCGCGGCCAGGGCATCGGCCGCGCCCTCCTCCGCCACATCATCGGCGAGGCGACTGCGCGGGGCTACAAGCGCCTCAGCCTCGAAACCGGCAACACGGAGCCGTTCCAGCCCGCGCTGCGCCTCTACGCGAGCGAAGGATTTGAGCCGTGGGGTCCGTTCGGCGAGTATAAGGCCATTCCTTTCAGCAGCTTCCTGACGCGCCGGCTTTAGTCCGTCGCCGCAGACGTCCCGGCCGCTCGATCTGCGCAGCCGTGGCATGCGCGGCCGCGTAAACCGCCCGCCAATATTTCACGCTCCGCCAGCTTGCGCTCAATCCCCGACGTGAGATTCTTCGCGGCATGGAATTGACCTTCCATGCCGGTGATTTCGACAGCAGCGACGTGCAGGCGCTGCTCGCCATGCACTATGGCGTGATGCGTTCGATTTCGCCCCACCGCGCCTGCCATGTCCTGCCGCTGGAGGGTCTGAAGGATCCCGCAATCACCTTCTGGGCGGCGCGCGACGGCGGCGAGCTGGTCGGCGTCGGGGCACTGAAGGAGCTGACCCCCGATCACGGCGAGGTCAAATCGATGCGCACCACCCACCGCGCACTCGGCCGCGGCGTGGGACGGGCGGTGCTCCACCATATCGTCGGCGAGGCCAAGGCGCGCGGCTACCAGCGGCTCAGCCTCGAAACCGGTGGATCGAAGCCCTTCGAGGCCGCGATCGCGCTCTACGAAAGCGAGGGCTTCACTCGGTGCGGCCCGTTCGCGGGCTACTCCGACACGCCCTTCTCGCGCTTCTTCACGCGCGCGCTTTAGCCCGCCCGGTGACCCGTTTCGGCTTGCGCAGCGGCGGCGCCGCTGTCCGCGTGGGAGCAGGGCTGACAGCGCTGGCGGTTTGCTGGGCCGGTGCGGGAGTGACGGCGGCGCCGCCCTCCTGGCGGGAATAGCAATAATAAGCGATGGCCGACTGGTAGAGCCGGACATTGAAGCGCCGTCGGTAGGTGACGAACAGCGCGAAGAACAGCAGCGCTACGGCAATCGCGGCGAGGCTGCGCGGCTCGGGGAAGCTGAACAGCGCGACCAGCACGAACACGACACCGAGCGCCCGGAACAGCTTTTGCTGCCCCTCGACCCGGTCGAGCTCGCCGACCGCCGGCGCGGACGAGATGCGCAGATCATACGCGCCAGAACGCCTTGTCGTTCCACAGCGGCGTGTCGTTGGTCGGGACGCCGGTGTCCTTGAGGATCCCGCGCTCGAGCCCGCGGGCGGTCGCGCGCAGGCTGTCGAATTGCGCGGCCACGTCCTTGGCGAGCGCGCCCCGCGACGGCCACAGCGACATCGCCGGCCGGTAGATCCGCTCGGCCAGCGGGTCGAGGAAGCCGGCGGCGGCCCCGATCAGCGAGCCCACGGCATAAGCCGCGATGAGGAACACGACCGTGTCGGGCAGGTTGTCCGCGAGCTCCAGCTGATAGCCGAGGACCCAGGTCGTCGGGATCAACAGCAGGAACAATGCACCGGGAACGAGGACCGCGAACAGGTCCCTGATGCCCAAGGCCAGGTCGCCGGGTTTCATGCGCCACCCCCCTCATTCGACCGAGCGGTACGGCCGATAGCATATCGCTTGCGCTTTGACTTCCCCCTCCCTGCCCACGGAGGGGGAAACGCCGCCTTGCATCGCCGCGCACCCCTTGCTAGGGGCGCGCAACCCATGGGGGCGTGCGGGGCTAAGCCCGTAGCTGCGCCCCGTTTTTTGCATGGGGCAAATTCCAGTTTCTGGAGCTTTTCGCGCGTGGAGACATCCGGCGGCATTCGGGCCAGCTTAGCAGGGCGCTACGCGTCCGCTCTGTTCGACCTTGCCCGCGACGAGCGGCAGATCGACGCCGTCGGCCGCAGCCTCGACGCGCTCGAGCCAGGCGCTGCTCGATTCGAAGGATTTCGCCGAGCTGATCGCAAGCCCGCTGGTCGGCCGCGACGAAGCCGGCAAGGCGTTCGCCGCGCTCGCTCCGCAGCTCGGCGCTCGATCCGATCACCGCCAATTTCCTCGGCGTGCTCGCCCGCAACGGCCGCAAGCGCGAGCTGCGGCACGATCATCCGCGCGTTCCGCCGGCTCGCCGCCGACCATCGCGGCGAAACCACCGCCGAAGTCGTCACCGCCCGCCCGCTCGAACGACGACCAGATCGCCGCGCTCAAGGCGCAGCTGCGCGCCCGCGCCGGCCGCGACGTCACGCATCGACGCGACGGTCGATCCCGACATCCTCGGCGGAATCGTCGTCAAGCTGGGCAGCCAGCATGATCGACGCCTCGATCCGCACCAAACTCAACCGTCTCGCATCCGCGATGAAAGGCTAAGCAAGACCATGGATATCCGCGCCGCTGAAATCTCCCGCGTCATCCGCGACCAGATCGCGAATTTCGACGCCGAAGCCGAGGTCTCCGAAGTCGGCACCGTGCTGTCGGTCGGCGACGGCATCGCCCGCATCTACGGCCTCGACAATGTCCAGGCCGGCGAGATGGTCGAGTTCGACAACGGCACCAAGGGCATGGCCCTCAACCTCGAGGCCGACAATGTCGGCGTCGTGATCTTCGGCTCGGACGCCGAGATCTCGGAAGGCTCGACCGTCAAGCGCACCGGCACCATCGTCGACGTTCCGATCGGCAAGGGCCTGCTCGGCCGCGTCGTCGACGCGCTCGGCAACCCGATCGACGGCAAGGGCCCGATCGAGGCCACCGAGCGCCGCCGCGTCGAGGTCAAGGCGCCGGGCATCATCCCGCGCAAGTCGGTGCACGAGCCGGTCCAGACCGGCCTCAAGGCGCTCGACGCGCTGGTCCCGATCGGCCGCGGCCAGCGCGAGCTGATCATCGGCGACCGCCAGACCGGCAAGACCGCCGTCGCGCTCGACACCTTCATCAACCAGAAGGACGATCAACAAGTCGGGCAAGGAGAGCGAGAAGCTCTACTGCATCTACGTCGCCATCGGCCAGAAGCGCTCGACCGTCGCCCAGATCGTCCGCGCGCTCGAAGAGAATGGCGCGATGGAATATTCCATCGTCGTCGCCGCGACCGCGTCGGAGCCGGCGCCGCTGCAGTTCCTCGCGCCCTACACCGGCTGCGCGATGGGCGAATATTTCCGCGACAACGGCATGCACGCGGTGATCGTCTATGACGATCTTTCCAAGCAGGCCGTCGCCTACCGCCAGATGTCGCTGCTGCTGCGCCGCCCGCCGGGCCGCGAAGCCTATCCGGGCGACGTCTTCTACCTCCACAGCCGCCTGCTCGAGCGCGCCGCCAAGATGAACGAGGACAATGGCGGCGGGTCGCTGACCGCGCTGCCGATCATCGAGACCCAGGCGGGCGACGTGTCGGCCTACATCCCGACCAACGTGATCTCGATCACCGACGGCCAGATCTTCCTCGAGACCGACCTGTTCTACCAGGGCATCCGCCCGGCGATTAACGTCGGCCTGTCGGTCAGCCGCGTCGGCTCGGCCGCGCAGACCAAGGCGATGAAGAAGGTCGCCGGCTCGATCAAGCTCGAGCTCGCCCAGTATCGCGAGATGGCGGCCTTCGCCCAGTTCGGCTCGGACCTCGACGCCTCGACCCAGAAGCTGCTCGCCCGCGGCGCGCGCCTGACCGAGCTGCTCAAGCAGCCGCAGTATCCAGCCGATGCCGGTCGAGGAGCAGGTCGCGTCGATCTTCGCCGGCACCCAGGGCTTCCTCGACAGCGTCGATGTCAAGGACGTGGTCCGCTACGAGGCGGCGATGCTGAGCTATCCTCCGCTCGGACAAGCCGAAGATCCTCGCCAAGATCCGCGACACCAAGGCGCTCGACGACGACACCGCCAAGGCGCTCAAGGACGCGCTCGACCGAGTTCGGGAAGCAGTTCGCCTAAATGGCCTCGCTCAAGGCCCTCAAGATCCGCATCGGCTCGGTCAAGTCGACGCAGAAGATCACCAAGGCGCTGAACATGGTCGCGGCGGCGAAGCTTCGCCGTGCCCAGCAGAATGCGACGGCCGGCGCGGCCCTATGCGACGCGCATGACCGAGGTCGTCGCCTCGCTCGCCGCGAAGGTCACGCCGGGCCCGCAGAGCCCGAAGCTGCTCGCCGGCACGGGCAAGGACGACACCCACCTGATCATCGTCGCGACCAGCGACCGCGGCCTTGCCGGCGCGTTCAACAGCAACATCGTCCGCGCCGCCCGGCGCAAGGCCGACGAGCTGATCGCCGAGGGCAAGACGGTGCTGTTCTACATCGTCGGCCGCAAGGGCCGCCCGGTGCTCCAGCGGCTCTATCCCAAGGGCATCATCGCCCAGTACGACACCAGCGAGATGAAGGCGCCGACCTACGCCGACGCGCAGGCGATCGCGAAGGACATCATCGACCGCTACACGACCGACGGCATCGACGTCGTCCACCTCGCCTACGCCAACTTCCGCTCGACCCTGGTCCAGGAGCCGACGGTCGACCAGATCATCCCGGTCGCCGCCGCGCGCCGACCGAGGACGCGGCCAAGCGGCCCGGCGTCGCTCGCCGCGGTCGAATATGAGCCCGACGAGGAGGAAATCCTCGCCGACCTCCTCCCGCGCAACATCGCGGTCCAGATCTATCGCGCGCTGCTCGAGAACCAGGCCGGCTTCTACGGCTCGCAGATGACCGCGATGGACAATGCGACCCGCAACGCCGGCGACATGATCAACCGCCTGTCGATCCAGTACAACCGCACCCGCCAGGCGGTGATCACCACCGAGCTCATCGAAATCATTTCGGGCGCCGAAGCGCTCTAACCGACACTCGAAGGCAAGGAAGACAGACATGGCCACCGCCGCCGACGACCAAGCCCCGCAAGAAAGCCGCGCCCAAGAAGGCCGCACGCAGCCGCGACCGAGCCGCAAGGCGCCCGCGACCGCCGACGCAGCAACCTCACCGGCCGCGTCGCGCAGGTCATCGGCGCCGTCGTCGACGTCGCCTTCGAGGGCGAGCTGCCGCCGATCCTCGTCGGCGCTCGAGACCGACAATCAGCGGCAACCGCCTGGTGCTCGAGGTCGCCCAGCACCTCGGCGAGAATGTCGTCCGCACCATCGCGATGGATTCGACCGACGGCCTCACCCGCGGCCAGATGGTCAACGCCACCGGCTCGCAGATCCGCGTGCCCGTCGGCCCCAAGACGCTCGGCCGGATCATGAACGTCATCGGCGAGCCGATCGACGAGCGCGGCCCGATCGGCAGCGACATGTCGGCCCCGATCCACGCCGAGGCCCCGCCGTTCGTCGACCAGTCGACCGAAGCCGCGATCCTGGTCACCGGGATCAAGGTCATCGACCTGCTCGCGCCTTACGCCAAGGGCGGCAAGATCGGCCTGTTCGGCGGCGCCGGCGTCGGCAAGACCGTGCTCATCCAGGAGCTGATCAACAACATCGCCAAGGGCCACGGCGGCGTCTCGGTGTTCGCCGGCGTCGGCGAGCGCACCCGCGAGGGCAACGACCTCTATCACGAGTTCCTCGACGCCGGCGTCATCGCCAAGGACAAGGACGGCAATCCGACCCCCGAAGGCTCCAAGGTCGCGCTGGTGTTCGGCCAGATGAACGAGCCGCCGGGAGCCCGCGCCCGCGTCGCTCTGTCGGGCCTCACCCAGGCCGAATATTTCCGCGACGTCGAAGGCCAGGACGTGCTGTTCTTCGTCGACAACATCTTCCGCTTCACCCAGGCGGGCTCGGAAGTGTCGGCGCTGCTCGGCCGCATTCCCTCGGCGGTGGGCTATCAGCCGACGCTGGCCACCGACATGGGCACGCTGCAGGAGCGGATCACCTCGACCAACAAGGGCTCGATCACCTCGGTGCAGGCGATCTACGTGCCGGCCGACGACTTGACCGACCCGGCGCCGGCGACCTCGTTCGCCCACCTGGACGCGACCACCACGCTCAGCCGCGCGATCTCCGAGCTCGGCATCTATCCGGCGGTCGACCCGCTCGATTCGACCAGCCGCGTGCTGACCCCCGCGGTCGTCGGCCAGGAGCATTACGAGACCGCCCGCGCGGTCCAGGAGACGCTGCAGCGCTACAAGAGCCTGCAGGACATCATCGCCATCCTCGGCATGGACGAGCTGTCGCGAAGAGGATAAGCTGATCGTCGGCCGCGCCCGCAAGATCCAGCGCTTCCTGTCGCAGCCGTTCCACGTCGCCGAAGTGTTCACCGGCATCCCCGGCAAGTTCGTCCAGGTCGAAGACACGGTCCGCTCGTTCAAGGCGGTGGTGAACGGCGAGTACGACCACCTGCCCGAAAGCGCCTTCTACATGGTCGGCGGGATCGAGGAAGCGGTCGCCAAGGCCGAGAAGCTGGCGCAGGAGGCCTAAGCCTTGGCCGACGAGCCTTCGCCTCGAAGATTGCGTCAACGACGCACTGCCCCTGGTCGGGCAATCCGGTCAGCGCCGACAGCCTGACGCTCTACCGCGGCAAGGTCGTCGGCTTCTGCAACCCCGGCTGCCGCGACAAGTTCGACGCCGCGACGCGCGCGTTCGACGCGACGATTGAAAGCAAGAACTGATGGCCGATCTGCATTTCGAGCTCGTCACGCCCGACCGGCTGGTGATGTCCGACGACGTCTACATGGTCGTCGTCCCCGGCACCGAGGGCGAATCCGGCATCATGGCCGGCCACGCGCCTTACATGACGACGCTGCGGAACGGCGAGGTCGCGGTCTATCGCTCGGCCGGCGCGCCAGCCCGAGCGAATCGCCGGTGACCGGCGGCTTCGCCGAGGTCAGCGAGCGCGGCCTCACCGTGCTCGCGGAGAGCGCCGGTTAATCTTCTCCGATACCGCGCGATTAACGCAATTAGTCTTTTCTCAAAGTTTCGCCCTTATTCACCACCCGATTTCCGCGGAAACTGCGAACGGAATAGGGTGGCATGAGCGCATTCGGCAAGCGTGGCGGCATGGGCGGCGGACGGCCGAGCTTCGGCGTCGCCAAGCCGATGAAGGGCAGCGGCACGGGCAAGGCCCAGGCGACTCCGTCGGAGCCTCGACGGCGGCGACCAATTCCCGCCGCTCGACGAGCTTGACCCCGCCCGTCGACGCGCCGGTCTCGGACGGCGGCGTCGACCCCGTTGGGCGCGATGGACCGCCTGACCGCGCGCCAGAACGCCAGCGGCGAGCAGGGCAGCAGCAAGTCGGAAGGCTTCGAGGCCTCGGTCCACCGGATCAAGGAGCAGGTGCTTCCGCGCCTGCTCGAGCGGGTCGACCCCGAAGCCGCGGCGACGCTCAGCAAGGACGAGCTGGCCGAGGAATTCCGGCCGATCATCTGCGAGGTGCTGACCGAGCTCAAGATCAACCTCAACCGCCGCGAGCAGTTCGCGCTCGAAAAGGTGCTGGTCGACGAACTGCTCGGCCTCGGGCCGCTCGAGGAGCTGCTCGCCGACCCGGCGATCAGCGACATCATGGTCAACGGCCCCGACCAGATGCTTACGTCGAGCGCAAGGGCAAGCTCGAGCTCGCCCAGATCCAGTTCCGCGACGAGGAGCATCTGTTCCAGATCGCCCAGCGCATCGTCAACAAGGTCGGCCGCCGCATCGACCAGACCACGCCGCTGTGCGACGCCCGCCTCCAGGACGGCAGCCGCGTCAACGTCATCGTCCCGCCGCTGTCGCTTGCGCGGCACCGCCATCTCGATTCGTAAATTCTCCGAGAAGCCGATCACGCTCGACATGATGAAGGGCTTCGGCTCGATGTCGGAGAAGATGGCGACGGTGCTCAAGATCGCCGGCGCGAGCCGCATGAACGTCGTCATCTCGGGCGGTACCGGCTCGGGTAAGACGACCATGCTCAACGCCCTGTCGAAGATGATCGACCCGGGCGAGCGCGTGATCACCATCGAGGACGCGGCCGAGCTTCGGCTTGCAGCAGCCGCACTGGCTGCCGCTCGAAACCCGCCCCGCCGAACCTCGAGGGCCAGGGCGCGATCACCATCCGCGACCTCGTCATCAACGCGCTGCGTATGCGCCCCGACCGCATCATCCTCGGCGAAATTCGCGGCCAGGAGTGCTTCGACCTGCTCGCCGCGATGAACACCGGCCACGACGGCTCGATGGCGACGCTTCACTCCAACTCCCCGCGCGAATGCCTCGCGCGTATGGAGAACATGGTGATGATGTCGGACATCAAGATCCCGAAGGAGGCGATCAGCCGCCAGATCGCGGATTCGGTCGACCTCATCGTCCAGGTCAAGCGCCTCCGCGACGGTTCGCGCCGCACGACCAACATCACCGAGGTGATCGGCATGGAAGGCGACGTGATCGTCACCCAGGAGCTGTTCAAGTTCGAATATCTCGACGAGAGCGCCGGACGGCAAGATCATCGGCGAATATCGCTCGATGGGCCTGCGCCCCTACACGCTCGAAAAGGCCAAGCAGTTCGGCTTCGACCAGCCCTACCTCGAAGCCTGTTTGTAGCCTCCGGCTTGCCGCCCGGCGGCACCGCGGTTAGCCTGCCGTCGCATGGCAGACGAGGCCCATACCCTGGGGTTCGGAGTAACCTACGACATGGTCGCGGCACGCACCGCCTGCGGCCGGTTGCTGACCCTGACGTCGCATCGCTGCGATGATCAAATTCCACCGCACAAGCACGCCAACAATTATCTGTGCATCGTTCTCAATGGGGGCTTTGCCGAGCAAGAAGGGAAGCGCTGGCACGAACGGCTGAGCGGCGGCTTTTTCATCCATCGCGCCGGAGAGATCCATCATGACCAGTTCGGCCCGCGCGGGGCGGTCTGCGTCAATCTTCACTTCCCGGCCGGTGAGCCGGGGCCGGCCGGGGAAGGCCGATGCTCGCCGGCCACCAGGGTTGCGGCGGAACGGCTGGCCTTCGAACTCGCGGCCAGCTCACGCGAAGAACTGGCAATGGCATCGCTCGCCGCGGAAATCATGGGGGAGCTGGGGCCCGGGAACGGCTACGCCAGGGACCGCGGCCGTTGGATCGACCGCATCGTCGAGGCCATCTCGGGAGAGCCCGACCGGCGCTGGACGCTTGGCGAGCTGGCCGACATCGCCGACCGTCATCCCGTCCACGTCGCCCAGGCCTTCCGGGCCAAGACCGGCCTTTCGCTTGGCGCGTTCCAGCGCCTGCGGCGGCTCGTATCGGTCAGCCTGGCCTTGCGTACGGGCGCCACGCCCCTCGCCGAGCTGGCGGCCGAGTTCGGCTATTGCGACCAGTCACACATGAACGCCGAGTTCCGCGCCGCGTTCGGAATCAGTCCGGGCCGCTACCGCAACAGCCTTCACTAAGATCGTCCAAGACAGGGGCGCAGCGAATTTGCGACGCTCCGGTCATGCTTACGCAAATTCGAACGATCGCCTGCGGTCTCGCCATTGCCCTGCTCGGCCCGTCGGCCGCGATCACCGCGGCCAGCGCGCAGCCGGCACCCACGGTTGCGCCCACCGTCGCGCCGGCTGCCGAATTGGCCGGCCTGTGGCGAGCCATCAAGCGCTTCGGTCCAGACGAGCGTGGCACTCTTGTGATCGAGAAGACGACGCACGGCTGGATCGCGGATTTTCTCGGGCGTAGCTTCTCGGTCGACGAGCGAACCGGAGTTCTTACGTTCGCCCTTCCCGCGGATCGCGGAACCTTCCGCGCAAAAGTGGACCGCGACGGCGGATTGTCGGGCGGCCAATGGTTTCAGCCCGCGTCGCCGGTCGCGCCACCCTATGCAAGCAACATCGCGTTCCATGCCAATGGCCGCAACCGCTGGGACGGCGAGGTCATTCCCTGGGACGATCGGTTCACCCTGTACCTGATGGTCGAGCGCCGTCCCGACGGGACCTTCAGCGCCTTCGTTCGCAATCCCGAGCGCAATGCGGGATACATCGAAGGGATCGAGCGGCTGGAACAAGACGGCTCTTCGATCCGGCTGGTCGGCCGTCGCTCTGGTCGCGGCGAATCCCAAGTGGTCGCAAGCGGCACGTTCGACGCGAACGAGGGCGGCGTCATTCACCTTGACTTTCCGGCGTGGGGCGACGGCTACGACTTCCATCGCGATGGCGACGACAGCGACTTCTGGCCGCGCGGACGCAATCCTGGGCGCTACGTGTATCGTGCTCCGCCGGGTCGCGACGATGGCTGGCCGGTCGCGACGCTCGAACAGGAGAATATCGACCGCGGCGGCATCGAAGCGTTCGTCCAAATGATCCTCGATACGCCGATGGACTCGGCCGACGCTCATGAAGTCCATGGAATCCTGATCGCTCGCCACGGGCGCCTGCTGCTCGAGGAATATTTCCATGGCTACGATCGCGACCACATTCAGGTCACGCGATCTGCCGCCAAGAGCATCACTGCCACCCTGGTTGGCGCAGCGATCCAGGCCGGCCTGCCCGTCCGGCTGAACGATCCCGTGTACCGGGTCATGAACGGCGGTCGCTTTCCCGACGGCCTCGGGCCCCGCAAGCGCGCCATGACGCTCGAACATCTTCTGACGATGGGCTCCGGCATCTTCTGCGATGACAGCAATCCGAAGGCGCCGGGGAATGAGGAAGTCATGACCGAGCAGACCGCTGAGCCCGACTTCTGGCGATACTATATGGCTCTGCCGATGGACCGCACGCCGGGCGAGCGGTCGATCTATTGCAGTGGCGATCCGAACCTTGCGATCGGCGTGCTGACCCACGCCACCGGTGAACAGGCAATGGACTTGTTCGACCGCCTGCTCGCTCGACCGCTCGGCCTGATGCGGCATACCTGGGTCTATTCGCCCGCGTTCCAGCCTTATGGCGGAGGCAGTGTTTCCCTGGTGCCTCGCGACTTCCTGAAGTTCGGCCAGCTGATGCTCAACGGCGGAACGTGGAAGGGCCGTCGTATCCTGTCGCGGGAGTTTGTAGCGCGGGCCTCGGCGACGCTTTGTCCGCTCAACCGCATCGGATACGGCTATCTGTGGTGGTCGATGAATTTGCCCTACAAAGGGCGAGAGGTGCGCGTCTATTTCGCCGGCGGAAACGGCGGCCAGGGCGTGCTCGTCGTCCCCGAGCTGGACTTGGTCGTGGAGACTGTCGGCGGCAGCTACAACAGCCGGTCGGGCCTTGAAATCCAGCAAGGGTATCTGGCGCGTTACATTTTACCGGCCGTGCGCGAAGCCGGCGACCCTCGCGACGCTCCGGTGACGCCTCAGGAGTTCAAGGTCGTTTACGGCATCGACCGGCCGGCACCGCCTTGTCCGGCGTCATCATATCTTCCGCGCGAGGACTTGAGAAGAATCCCTAATTTCGTCCAAGACATGGCGCCAAGGGCCCGCAAGACTTCGGCGGACGAACTCGAATTCGGAGTGGTCTGATGCGTAGCTGGTCCCTGGCAGTGGTTCTCGCCCTCTCCGCGGTTTCCGGTGCGGCGCAAACGACCGCGCAGCAGTCAACGGCCGCCGCCGCTCAGCCTCTCGACGACTTGAATGGCCTGTGGGCTGCAAAAAAATGGTTCGTGCCGGACGTTCGCGGCCGGCTGATCATCGAGCGAACCGCCCGAGGCCTCCACGCCGACATCGCAGGCCGGGGGGCGCCGGTGAAGCAGAAGGGACAGGAGCTCTCCTTCAATCTGCCCGGGGACCAGGGGGCATTCAGCGGCCGCTTTGACGAACGCGGGGTGATCCGCGGCCATTGGATTCGTCCGGCTACGCAGCTTTCCTACGGCCGCGCCGGTTCGCCGGTCGTGTTGAAGGCGATCCGCCCGAACAGTTGGGCCGGAACGGTCGATCCCGGTGAGGAGCAGTTCGCTTTCTATATTTTCGCGCAACGCAACGCCGACGGTTCTTATGCCGCGGTGCTTCGCAACCCGGATTTCGATCTCGGCAACCAGTGGGGCGTGCGCGGGCTGGTCCGCGAGGGCGATGCCCTCCGTCTGATGGCCAAGCGCGGCGACGCGCCCGATCGGGTGGTCGCAACCGGCCGCATCGAGCCCGACATGCAAGGCTTCTCGCTGACCTTTCCTGGCCGCGGCGGCACCTACGATTTCGCGCGGGATGACGGCGCCAGCCTCGCCTTTCCGCGCCCGCGGCCGGGCGAGCCCTACCGCTATTCGCCGCCGCCGGCGCTGGGCGACGGCTGGCCCGCCGCGACCCTCGCCGCCGAAGGCATCGATCGCCCGGCGATGGAGCGGCTGGTCGAGTCGTTCATCGACATGAAGATGGACGAGGCCGACGCGCCCGAGATCCACGCCCTGCTGATCGCCCGGCACGGCCGGCTGGTGCTGGAGGAATATTTCCACGGCTTCTCGCGCGATCAGCTTCATGTCCTGCGCTCGGCGAGCAAGAGCATTTCCGCAATAACCATCGGCGCTGCGATCCACGCCGGTGCTCCGCTCCGGCTCGACAGCCGCGTCTACCAGGTGATGAACGGCGGCGCGTTCCCGGCCGGACTCGAGCCGCGCAAGCGGGCAATGACGCTCGACAACCTCCTGACCATGTCGTCGGGTCATTATTGCGACGACACCGACGACAAGGCTCCGGGCAACGAAGACTATATCAACGACGAACTGCAGCCGCCCAACGTCGTCGGCTATTTCATGTCGGTGCCGATGGCCACCGATCCCGGCGCCAACAGCGTCTATTGCAGCATGCAGCCGCACCTCGCCTTGGCCATGCTCCAGGAAGCGACCCACCAATCGCCGTTGCGCTTCTTCGACCGGCTGGTCGCCGGGCCGATGCAGATCGCCAATTACTCGTGGCCGCTCGACACCAACGGCCGGCCCTACGGCGGCGGCAGTGTGGCGCTTCGCGCTCGCGACTTTATGAAGTTCGGCCAGTTGATGCTGAACGGCGGCAGCTGGAACGGCCGCCGCATTCTGGACGCCAGCTACGCGAAGGCCGCGGTCGCGCCGCAGCACCACCTGCGCAACATCTTCTACGGTTATCTTTGGTGGGTGGAATATTACCCCTACAAGGGCCGTAAGGTGCTCGGTTACTCGATGCGCGGCGCGGGCGGGCAAGTCGTCTTCGTCATCCCCGAGCTCGACCTGGTGGTGGCGGCCATGGGCGGCAATTACTCGAACCGCCGCGGCGGCCGCTACCTCAACAATTTCATCGCGACCGCGATCCTCCCAGCGATCCGCGAGCCGGGCGACGACCCCAGGGCCCCGGTCCACGACCTCGACTGGGTCTCACCCTATGGCGCGTCGAAGGATGGCAGCCGCGTAACCGAAAATTCGATGACATCGCTCGACGTTGCACGAGCGCAACGACACCGCCGCCGGTCGAGCCGGCGTTGACTTCCCCGACCAGGCGTTCGATTTCGGGCAGGAGCAAGGGGATGGTCATGCCGCTCGCACTTCTGGTCGCCGCACTCGCCGCCGCGCCTGCCGATGAGCCGGCGGCTGCCGCACCGCCCAAGCCGATGCTGATCTGCCGCGCGAGCGAGCGCGAGACCGGGAGCCGCATCCGCCACGGCCGCAAGTGCAAGACCGCCGAGGAATGGGCGATCGAAGACGCCGAGCGCGATCGCAAGCCGGCCAACCTGCGCGTCACCGAAGGCCAGAGCATCCCCACCGGCCTGCCCGGCTCGCCGCACTAACCGGCGCCCCGCACCCTCCTGGCTCGGTCAGGGAATCTTGAGCGAACGATCGAGCGAAAGCTTGCCGCCGCCGAGCGCGATCAGCGGGAGCAGCAGTCCGGCCCAGCTAAGGTGCGTCGGCCATGCGTCGGGATAGACGAAGATTTCGATCACCGCGGTCATCACGAGCAGGCCGGCGGCCGAGATGCGGGTGAACAGCCCGAGGGTCAGGAGGATCGGGAACAGATGCTCGGCAGTCGTCGCGGCATAGGCGGCCGGCACCGCCGGAATGAACGGCAGATGGTAATCGGTGCGGAACAGCTCGAACGCGCTGTCGTCGATCGTCAGCCAGCTGCCCTCGACGATCTTGGTCCGGCCCGACATGAAAAAGACGGCGGCGATGCCGAGGCGCTGAACGAGCAGGAGCAGGTCGAGCGGAAACAGCTTGCCGGCGATTCGCGCCAGAAGATCGAAGGGTGCGCGCCAGTTGGAGGCGGAAGTCATCGCATTCATGCTTAGCTCCTGTGAGGGGTTGCGGCGAAAGCGCCGGCGTTGACGAGGGACGTGAACAGCGAACCGATGTCCGTATCGGGATAGAGGCCGGCGGTAGCGATGGCGGCGGCGCCGACGCTTTCGCCGAGACGGATGCCGAACAGGAACCGGTGGCCTGCGTTGTCGAGCCGGGCCGGCTGGACCTGGAGCCGGGGCCGGGTGAGCAGGACGCCTTCGGCCTTCCACTCGAAGTCCAGTGTCCCCAGAGTCTCCGCGCGATGCGCAAGCCAGATGCTCATCGCCGGTGCGGTCAGCCAGGAAAAACGGGTTGCGGGATGAAGCTCCAAACGGAGCGCATTCCAGTCCGCGCGGTCCTTGAGCCAGTTCATGTCCATCGCTTCGGCGTCGGCCGCGAACAGGGTCTCGATGTGCAGCCGTTCGATGCGCGCGACGTCGGACAGGTAAGGCAGCTCGCGGAACCAGGCCTGGTGCTGGAGCCAGTCGGGGAAGCGGGCGCCGTACAGCGCGAGCATCGGGCTGCGCGGCGGACATTGGCTCGCGTGCTCGGCCGCGACCGCCTCGAACATGTCGTCGCCGAGGATCTGCGCGACGACCGGGTAATTGGCGCGAAGCGCGTCGACGCAGCCGCTAAGCACCGTGTTGCGATAGACCCGCATCGCCCCCGTCGCGGGCTCGCCGATCGCCGCCGCGAAGTCTCGCTGGAACTCAAGCAGCAAGCGCCAGGCACCCGTCGAGGACGCGTTGCGCGCGCCGGCGCTCGGCGAGGAGCTCGGCAAAGGGTGGCACATTGCCGTCGCGCTCGATCAGCGTCGGCCGGGCGCCAATTCTCTCGACGAAAGCTTCGTAGAGCGCCCAAACCCGGTCGCTGACCGGCTGGTCGTGACTGTCGATCAGTAGCGTGCCTTCGGCGTCCGCGCTGTGGCCGGCGAGGTGGATTTCGCCGACAAGCTTGGCCGGGATCGCCTCGAGCCAGGCCGCGGGGTTGTAGCCGAGATTGTGCGCGCCGACCGCGACATTGTTGACGTCGATCAGCAGCCGGCAGCCGCTGCGCCGCGCCAGCTCCGACAGGAAGCTGGTCTCGCTCCACTGGTGATCGCTGAGCGAGAGATAATGGGTGGGATTTTCGATCAGGATCGGGCGGCCGAGCGTGTCCTGGACCCGATCGATGTTCTCGGCCAGCCGCGCGAGCACTTCGTTGGTTCGCGGGACGGGCAGCAAATCGGGAAAGCAGCGGCCGTCGAGCCGCGACCAGGCGAGGTGCTCGGAGACGAGCTCGGGCTCGTACCGATCGACGAGGCGCTTCAGCCTGGCGAGATGATCGGGGTCGGGCGGTGCGGCGCCAGCCAGGGACAGGCCGACGCCGTGGAGCGAGAGAGGGCGCTCGCTCCGGACCGCTTCGAGCATGGCGAGGCGCGGACCGCCCTCGACCATGTAATTCTCGGCGTGAACCTCGAACCATAGTCCCGCCGCGGACGCGGCGAGCGCCTCGTCGAAATGCTCGGCCTTGAAGCCGACGCCTGCGGCGGGAGTCATGGCGGGTTACCGGCCGATCGGGCTCAGCGAGCCGTGGCCCGTCGGCGTCTTGATCGACGCGCAGGTGCCCTTGGCGACATACTTCCAGGCGTCGCCTTGGTAGTTCTTGTGCGACGTGCCCGCGCAGGTCGTGCCGGCGCCGGCCTTGCAGTCGTTCTTGCCGGCGAGCGAAATGCCGAAGCACTTGTCCTTGCCGGGTTGCGGCGCGACCGGGCCGGCGCTGGCCGCCGCAGCGGTCAGCGAGGCAAGCACGGTAGCAGCGGCGAAGTGAGTCAATTTCATCGACTTATCTCCTCGAGCGCACGGAATGTGCGGATGAGTTACGTTGAACCCCATGGCACGGCTTCACCGGCTGTCCGGGTTCGCTCGTATTTTCTTGGAAACGGTGGGCGCGGTCACTGTCCGAGAGCGCATCGGTTCGATGCTCCATCGGTATTGCAACACGCTGGCGGGCCGTCGGCCGAGCGTGTAACTGGAAGATCAGCCGAAATAGGTCGTGGGGGATGCATCCATGGAGATGCAGCAAGTCCGTTATTTCGTCGCGCTTGCGGGAACGCTGAACTTCACCCGCGCTGCGGAGCAGTGCAACGTCAGCCAGCCGGCGTTGACGCGCGCTATCCAGCAGCTCGAGCACGAGCTCGGCGGCCCGCTGTTCCATCGCGAGCGCGGCAACACCCATTTGTCCGAGCTCGGTCGGATGATGCTGCCCTATCTGCAGACCGTCGAGGAAAGCTGCCGTGCGGCGCGGGACCAGGCGAAGGCGGTCAAGAAGCTCGAGCGCGCGACCCTGACGATCGGCACCATGTGCACGATCGGGCCGCAACTGGTGTCCCAACTGTTGGTGCGGTTCCGCGCCGAGCATCCCGACGTCGAGGTCCAGGTCGTCGACGCCGGCGGCCCGCAAATGATCGAGATGCTCGAGAAAGGCGACCTCGAGGTGGCGATCGTCGGCGTTCCCGGCGAACTCCCGGATTCGCTTCACCAACTGCCCGTCTTCGAGGAGCGGTTCGTGATCGTGCTGCCGCAAAATCACCGTCTCGTGAACCACCCGGAGATCCGCGCGGCCGAGCTCGACAAGGAGCCCTATGTCAGCCGTTCCAATTGCGAAGTGTTCGAGCCGGTGCGGAAGGAATTGAACGGCCGCGGCATTTTCCTCCGCAAGGTGTTTAGCTCGCCGCGCGACGATTGGGTTCAAGGGATGATCCAGGCCGGGCTCGGGCTCGGTTTCTTCCCCGAGTTCAGCGTGACTTACCCTGACCTCGTCGTGCGACCGCTGGTCGAGCCGAGCTTCTACCGCACCGTCTATCTCGCCACCGTACGCGGACGTCCGCACTCACCGGCGGTGGGCGCATTCGTGCAGGCCGCGCGCCGCTTCCCGTGGCCCGCGAGCCGCCTACCGGCAACTGTCAGTGAGACAATTGTCGTCGGTCAAGAGGTCATGGCAGTCGGCTAGGGCGTTGAGCGCCGCCGGGAAGCCGGCGTACAGCGCGACCTGCATCAGCGCCTCGACGATCTCCTCCCGGGAGATGCCGACGCTCGCTGCGGACTCGACATGGACGCGCAGCTGCGGTCCGGCCTTCCCGCTGACGGCAAGCGCAGCGATCGCGATCAACTCGCGACTTTTGAGGTCGAGCGCGTCCCGCGAATACAGGTCGCCGAACGCGAACTCGATCACCATGCGGGCAAAGTCGGGCGCGACTTCCGCCACGCCGCTCTTCACGAAATGCGCGATTTTGTCCGCGGCGAGCTGCTCGGCGATGTCGATGCCGCGGCGATACCGATCACTCAACTGACACTCCTATGACTTAGTCCCACCCCGAGAATCACGGCCGCGCCCAGCGCGACGAACACTCCCGCCACTGCGGACGGCCAGCCGTAGCTGTCGAACAGCAGCCCGATCAGCGCCGCTCCGGCGAGGCCGCCGCAATAATATGAGGAGAGATAGAGGCCGCTCGCCGCGGCCTTGTCGCCCTCGGCGATGCGGCCGACGTGCCCGGTCGCGACCGCCTGCGCGAAGAAGGTGCCGATGCCGACCAAGGTCAGCCCGACGATGATCGCCGCCAGGCTGGGAAGGAGCAGCAGCAGCAAGCCCACCAGGGCCACGGCGAGGCTGCAGGCCGACGTCGCGCCCGGTCCGAACCTCTGCGTCGTCGCGCCGGCCAGGGGCGTCGTCACCATCGACGGCGCGAACACCAGGAAGACGAGTCCCAGGGCGCTCATCGACAGCGCCTGCGGCGGCCGCATCAGCACGAACCCGACGTAGGTGAAGACGCCGATGAAGCCGAACAGGATCAGGAAGCCGATCGCGAACGTCCGGCGCAATGCCGGATTCGCGAGATGGCTTAGCCACGGCGCCCAGAATGGGCCGGACCGATCCATCGCTTCCGGCACGTTGCGATGCAGCGCGACGCTCACCAGCGCGGCGCCGGCAAGATTGAGCAGGGCGAAGAACAGGAAGCTCTGCCCGGCGCCGACCAGGCTGGCGACGAACGCAGCGGTCAGGCGGCCGATCAGATTGCTGGCGACAACGCCCGTCACATAGGCGGCGAGCGCGCTGGCGGTGCGCACTTCGCACCGTTCGGCAAGATGAGTGAGGGTCAGAGTGAAGGCTCCGGCCATGAACAGGCCCTGGACCACGCGCAGCAGCGCGAAGACGGCGAGATTGGGCGCGAAGGCGAGCGTGGCCGTCGGGACGGACAGCAGGAACAGGCAGAGGCTGATCGCCCGCTTGCGTTCGACCTGGCTGCTGAAGACACCGACGAGCAGTCCCGAGATCGCCATCCCGAGCGTGCTGGCATTGGCGGCGAGCCCGATTTCGGCCGGTCTGACGCCATAGGATTTGGCGAGGCTCGGCAGGATCGCCTGGGTCGCGAACAGGTCGACCAGGGTCAGGAAGCCGATGACGGCAATCAGGACGGAGCTGCCAAACGACAGGCCCAACGGACGCGGGGCCGTCATGGCTCGGGCAAGGTCAGGCATGGCGACTCCGGTTTGCGAGGATGGCGTCCCGCCCGGGGGCGCGGGCGGGACGCCTGGGGTGCCGGCGAAGGGATGCACCGGCGGGGGAACTTACATGCCGTGGAACACGTCCGACGACAGCAGGACGGCGGGGACCTTGCCGCGGTTGACCCAATAATGGCTGAGGCCGTCGGCCTCGCGGCTGATGTCGCCGGCCTTGTGCTCGATCGGAACCGCGCAGGTTGAGCTATATTCGGTGATCGAGCCGCTGACCGTGTAGATCAGCGCGGGCCGGTCCTTGTGGCTGTGCAGGGGGACAATTCCGCCCGGCTGAACGACGAGGCGGCGGGTGCGCAGCTGGCGGCCGTCGACGCTGATTTCGGACGCGAGGTCGATCGAGCCGATCACCATGTCGGTAACGCCCTTGGGCATCATCGGCGCATTGGCGAGAGCATTGGCGCCCGGGGTCGGGCACTGGCCGGCAATCGCCGGCGTTGCGAGCGTGGCCGAAGCGACAACCGCAATGGCCGCCGTCGCGAGCTTGGTCTTGAGATTGAACATTGCAGTCCTCCTTGAATGCGAATCTGGGCGCCGCGGATGGCCGGACTGCAGGATGCGAGGGATATCCTCTCCCGTGCGTCATCGGCTGAGGAGCCGGCCATTCGCGACGCCCCATCAAAATGGCCGGACCGCTGCTTGCGCGGAAATCGCAAGGCCGCATGAAGTCGATGCATGAAACGCATTTCTCTGAATCGCGCGAGACCCGCATCCTAAGCGCAACCTCAAACAGGAGCGCTTCGACATGGACATGCAGGTCCAGCAACAGATGGATGTCACCCGGCCGCTCGCCGGCAAGGTCGCGGTCGTCACCGGCTCAACCAGCGGCATCGGCCTCGGCATCGCCCGCGCATTGGCGGACGCCGGCGCCGATATCGTCATCAACGGCCTCGGCAAGCCCGAGGACATCGAGCGCGTGCTGTCCGAGCTGGAGTCGGACTTCCCGCTAAGTCGCGTCGTCTACAACGGCGCCAATCTGATGAAGGGCGAGGAGGCCGACGGCCTGATCAACCAGACGATCGGCGGCTTCGGCCAGGTCGATATCCTCGTCAACAATGCCGGGATCCAGCACGTCAGCCCGATCGAAGACTTCCCGCCGGAAAAATATGAGGCGATCATCGCCCTCAACCTGTCGGCGGCGTGGTACACGACCCGCGCCGCCTTCGGAGCGATGAAGGCGAACGGCTTCGGCCGGATCATCAACGTCGCGTCCGCGCACGGCCTCGTCGCCTCGCCGTACAAGAGCGCGTATGTCGCCGCAAAGCACGGCATCATCGGCCTCACCAAGACCGTCGCGCTCGAGGGTGCCGAGCATAACGTTACCTGCAACGCGATCTGCCCTGGCTACGTCTGGACCCCGCTGGTCGAGAACCAGATCGGCGACACGGCAAAGGCCCGGGGAATCACGCGCGAGGAAGTGATCCGCGACGTCCTGCTCGCGGCCCAGCCGAACAAGCGCTTCGCCGAGGTCGACGAGCTCGGCGCGCTCGCCGTGTTCCTGTGCGGACCTGGCGGGCGCTCGATCACCGGCACCGCACTCCCCGTCGACGGCGGCTGGACCGCCCACTGAGACGGCGGATGGCGAGAACCACCAATCGCCCGAAGGTCGTGATCGTCGGGGCGGGCTTCGGCGGTCTCGAGGCGGCCAAGCGGCTCGCCGGGCGCGACGTCGACGTCACGCTGATCGACCGGCGCAACCACCATGTCTTCCAGCCGCTGCTGTACCAGGTCGCGACCGCGGCTTTGTCGCCGGCCGACATCGCCGCGCCGATCCGCTCGATCCTGTCGGGCGCAAAAAATGTCCGAGTGCTGCTCGATGGCGTTTGCGCCGTGTTCCCGGACGCGGGCCACGTGATGCTGGAGAGTGGGCGCGCGCTTCCCTATGACCGGCTGATCCTCGCGACCGGCGCGCGTCACTCCTATTTCGGCCGCGACGACTGGGCACGCCATGCGCCGGGCATCAAGTCGATCGAGGATGCGCTCGCCGTCCGCCGGCGCGTGCTCCTGGCACTTGAACGCGCCGAGAGCGAGCAGAACCGCAGCATTCGCGACTCGCTCCTGACCTTTGTGGTGATCGGCGGCGGCCCGACCGGAGTCGAAATGGCCGGAGCGATCGCCGAGCTCGCGCGGCAGTCGGTCTCGCGCGATTTCCGGTCGATCACGCCGCATTGCTCACGGGTCGTCTTGATCGAAGCCGGGCAGCGGTTGCTGCCGTCGTTTCCCCAATTCCTGTCGAAGCGCACCGCGCGGTCGCTTGCGCAACTCGGCGTCGAGATCCGCCTGGGCGCGCCGGTGACCGAGATCGGCCCGCATCATGTCCGCGTCGGTTCCGAGCCGATCATGACCTACACCACTGTCTGGGCCGCCGGCGTCGAAGCCTCTCCCGCGGCCGAATGGCTGGGCGTCCGATCGGACCGCGCGGGCCGCGTGATCGTCGCCAGCGACCTCACGATTCCCGACCACCCGACCATCTTCGCGATCGGCGATACCGCCGCCTGTCCGGACGGTCGGGGCGGACTGCTGCCCGGGGTGGCCCCGGTCGCCAAGCAGCAGGGTCGGTATGTCGCCGACCGCATCCTCGGACGGACCGGCGCGCCCTTCCGCTACCGCGACTACGGCAATCTCGCGACGATCGGCCGGAGCCGCGCGGTCGCTGAATTCGGCCGCCTCCGGCTGTGGGGTTTCCCCGCCTGGCTGATGTGGAGCGCGGCGCACGTCTGGTTCCTGATCGGCTTTCGCAGCCGGCTGACGGTCACCCTCAACTGGCTGTGGAACTACCTCACCTACCATCGCAGCGCCCGGCTGATCACCGGCGAGATCCTCGCTCCGGCCTTGCCGCCGCGGTGCACTCAATCCCTCGAAAGGAAATGCGCGTGAAATCACTCGCGAAAGAAGTGGCCGCACTCGGCCAGACCGTTCTCGTCCTCCAGGGTGGCGGCGCGCTCGGCGCCTACCAGGTTGGAGTCTACGAAGCTCTGCACGAAGCGGGAGTTGCCCCTGATTGGATCATCGGCACCTCGATCGGAGCCATTAACGCGTCGCTGATCGCCGGCAGCAAGCCGGACGAGCGAATTGAAAAATTGTGCGAGTTCTGGTCGCGCGTTCAAAACGACCAGTTGATCCCCGGCGGCTTGCCGAACTGGATGGCGACCGCGGCGCGCAACATGCTCGCGGTGACGAACGGCGTACCGGCCTTTTTCAACCCCAATCCCATGGCGTTTCTGAGCCCGCACACCAAGCTCGGGGCCGATGCCGCCGGTTATTACAGCGTCGAGCCGCTGCGCCGCACGCTCGAGGAGCTGATCGACTTCGATCAACTCAATCATGGACCGACCCGGCTTACGGTGGGCGCATCGCGCGTGCGGACCGCGGAGATGCGTTACTTCGACTCGCGCGACATGCCGCTCGGCCTGGATCACGTCATGGCCTCCGGCGCGCTGCCGCCGGCCTTCCCCGCCGTACGCATCGACGGCGAGCTCTATTGGGACGGCGGGATCCTCTCGAACACGCCGGTCGAGGTCGTGTTCGACGACAATCCGCGCCGCGACAGCCTGGTTTTTGCGGTCCACATCTGGAACCCGAACGGACCCGAGCCGGAAACCATCTGGGAGGTGATGAACCGCCAGAAGGACGTCCAATATTCGAGCCGGGCGGCGTCGCACATCAAGCGCCAGCGCCAGCTTCACCGGATGCGGCACATCATCGCCGAGCTGAGCAAGCTGGTGCCCGAGGAAAAGCGGGGCGACAACCGGATCGGGGATTTGACCTCCTACGGCTGCCTGACCCGAATGCACGTCGTCCGCCTGCTCGCTCCCGCGCTCGATCACGAGGATCACAGCAAGGACATCGACTTCAGCGCGCATGGCATCCGCCGGCGCCGCGAGGCCGGCTACCGCGATACGATCGAGACGCTGGACAAAGCTCCGTGGCGCAATCCCGTCGACGATATCGAGGGCTTCATCCTGCATGAGGCCAGCGGAGGCCGCATGGTCGAGACCTCCGGGCGTACCGTGATGACGCGCCCGCTTTCAATCGCGGTCCTGCTCGGATCGGTGCGCCGCGAGCGCATGGGAATCCGGGCTGCGAAGCTTGTCGTTCGCGAGCTCGAGCGACGCGGCCATCCGGTCCATCTCGTCGATCCGCTCGAGCTGCAGCTGCCGTTGCTCGACCGGATGTACAAGGAGCACCCGGCGGGCGAAGCGCCCGAGCCGCTCGAACGCCTCGCGGCACTGTATCGCAGCGTCGACGGCTTTCTCGTGGTCAGCGGCGAGTACAACCACGGCATTCCGCCGGCGCTCAAGAACCTGCTCGACCATTTCCTCGAGGAATATTTCTGGCGGCCGTCGGGCATCGTCTGTTACTCGGCCGGCGGGTTCGGCGGAGTTCGCGCCGCGATGCAGCTGCGCATGACCCTGGCGGAGCTCGGCATGCCGAGCATTTCCTCGCTGCTGCCGATTCCGCGTATCGGCGAGACGATCGACGAGGACGGAAATGCGTCCGACATCACCGTGCGATCGATGAATCGCTTCCTCGACGAGTTCCTGTGGCACGCCGCCGCGCTCGCCGAAGCGCGAAAGGCCGGAACTCCCTACTGACCGGCATGCGCGCCGCGCATGGAGATCATGCCCGATCGCGATTTCACGCCAGCCCCGCAAAGCCCGACAATCGGCCGGTACTCGAAAGGAGGCTGGCCATGCGCCGCAGATCGAAGCTCGACTCCAAGTTCCTCGCCGTGATGATGCTCGCCGGTCCGGCGACGGTCCTGTCGCCGATCATCGCGCCGGCGCAGGCCGCCGTTCCCGTCGCCGCGGCTCATGCCGACGGCGTGATCAAGCACCGCAGCGACTATGCATTCGACGAGACGATCGTCCGGATCAAGGCCGACATCGCGGCCAAGGGCATCCGCTTCTTCGACGAGATCGACCAGACCAGGCTCGGCGAAAGCGCCAACCTGCCGCTCAACCGTTCGACTCTGCTGCTGTTCGGCAATCCGCCGCTCGGCGTCCAGTTCCTCCAGTCCAACCCGGTTGCGGGCCTCGACTGGCCGGTGCGCATGCTGGTCACCCAGGACGACGACGGCACGGTGTGGGTCAGCTGGACCGACTTCAATTTCGTCGCCAACCGTTACCACCTCACGGACCGCGACGCCCAGATCAAGATGGCGAGCGAAGTCTCCGCCTCGATCGCCGCAGCCACGAGGAAGCAACCATGAAACACGCCGCCCACAGCACCGCCGCCGGCTCCCTGCCGCGCCACCTCATCGCGATGCTCGCCTACGTCAACGGTACCGGCCGGAGTTCGAAATGCGTCGACGGCAGCTTCGGCGGCGCCGAAGTGCATCTCGATCGACTGGCCGCCGCCGCCCGGATGCAATGAGTTCGGCCAGCCCGGCGATCCGCCTTCAAGCCCGCCTCCCGTCGCTCGACGGGTGGCGGCTCTGGCTTTATCGCCTGCTGTGGTTCGCGACTTTTGCTGCGGCGGGCCTGGCCCACGTCGTTCTGCTCGTATCGCCGACGATGGCGCCCGCGATCCTCGGATTGCGGCTGCTCAAGGCGGTGGTGATTTTCGCGGTCGCGACGATCCTGTTCCGGCGTCGCCAGCGCGATCCGGTCGCCGCCCTCCTGTCGTTCGCGTTGCTGCTGTGGACGATCACCAGCAGCGTGGATTTCGCGGCCGCCGATGGGCTTCTGCCGCAGCTGCTCGATCGGACCCGATTCCTGCTCTTCGCCTTGGCGCTGCTCCTGTTCCCGGACGGCGAATGGCGCTCACGGGCCGGGCGGGCGGTCGCCGCGGCAAGCGCCGCGGTATTCCTGGTCGGGGTTGTCGAAGCGTTGCAGCTGACGTCGACCCGGGCGTTCCTGCCGCTGGCGATCGCCTGCGTGCTTGCCGCCGCCGCCTCGCTCATAGCGCGCTTTCGCACCGCCTCGTCCGAAGCGCTCCGGCAGCAGCTCAAATGGGTCGCGCTCGGCTTGGCGTCGGGCCTCGCGCTGATCCTCGGCGCGCGGGCCGGAGCTTGGTTGTCGCTTGCGTCTCCGACGTTAGGCGCTCTGCCGGTGCTGTGGGAGGCGATGTTCCAGCTCGGCATCATCGCGATCGCGCTGGGCTTCCTGGTCTCGTTGCTGCGTTACCGGCTGTATGACGCGGAAGCGGCGATCAGCCGTTCGGCCTCCTACGCCGCGGTCACCGTCACGCTGGTCGCGGTCTTCGCCGGGACCGAGGCAACCATTGAGAATCTGGGTCAGGCGTATCTCGGCATGGGGATCGGCAATATTTCCGCCGCTATGGCCGCGGCGGTCGCTGCGGTCCTGCTCAATCCCATCCACAGCCGCATCACCGCCTGGGCGGAAGGCCGCTTCCAACGCGACCTGGTCCTCCTCAAGCAGGAGCTGCCCGAGCTCCTCGAGGATCTCGCCGCCAGCGCGTCACCGGCGCAGCTCGGCTTGGCGATTCTGCCGCGGATCAACGCTGCCGTCCACGCGACCCGATCGGCCTTGATCACCGCCGAGGGCGTCGTCGTCGCGGTAGCCGGCGACGTTCGTCCGAAAGAGGCGGAGCGGTGGTCCGCACGATGGAACCGCCATGCGGCGCGTCCGGCCCGATGCGCGCCGGAGGACAGACGGTTCCCGGTCCGTTTCGAACTGGCTTGCCCCATCTCGGGCCGGACCGGCTGGCTGGTGCTCGGCCCCCGCCCCGACGGCAGTTTGTTCGCCAGGGAGGATCTTGAAGCTCTCGACTTCGTCCGGCCGGCAATTCGCCGGGCCTGGTTGTGGGCGACCGCTCACGAACGGTTGCGGACGGCGCAGCAGAGAGGACATCCAACCCGGGCCAAGTCGCTGATGGAAAATGGTGGGCGTGGCAAGGATTGAACTTGCGACCCCTGCGATGTCAACACAGTGCTCTACCACTGAGCTACACGCCCACTCGGCGGCGCTACCTAGGGGGCGGTCTGGCGGCAGGCGCAACCCGCGCCTAGAGGCGCCCGTGCTGGTCCTCGGTCTGGAAGATGCGGTCGACCTCGAGCACCAGGTCCTTGAGGTGGAACGGCTTGGACAGCAGCTTGGCCTCGGGCGCGGTGCGGCCGCCCTGGAGCGCGACCGCGGCGAAGCCGGTGATGAACATCACCCGGATGTCGGGGTCGATCGCGCTCGCTTTCTGGGCCAGCTCGATCCCGTCCATCTCGGGCATCACGATGTCGGTCAGGAGCAGGTCGAACTGCTCGGTTTCGAGCAGCGGCATCGCTTCGGTGCCGCAGCCGACCGCCGAGACCTCATAGCCGACGCGCTGCAGCGCTCGCTGCAGATATTCGCGCATCGACGTATCGTCTTCGGCCAGGAGGATTCTCGCCATCGCGTGCAGGACTATGCGCTGAACATTCGGGTTTTGCCAGAAGCGAATATGGCTGTAGCGCGTTGCAGCGCCTTGATGTCCAGTCCTAATTTGGCACGGAAATTAACCGTGACGCCGCTCGCCCCTCCCCATCATCCACCAGCCGCGCGGCGAGCTTCCCGTGCTGCTGTCGGTGCCGCATTCGGGCCGCGACTATCCCGATTGGCTGGTCGGCGCTGGCGTCGGCGGCCGGGCCGCCTTGACGCCGCTCGAGGATCCGCTGGTCGACCGGCTGGTCTGGCGCGCGCTCGGCCGCGGCGTCGGCGCGGTGATCGCCCGCGCGCCGCGCGCGGCGATCGACTGCAACCGCGCCGAGGACGAGGTCGACCCGGCGGTGATCGAGGGCGCGCCGCCGCGACCGCCTCACCGCCCGGGCCCGCGGCGGCCTCGGCATCGTCCCGGCGCGCACCCCGCAACCACGGCTTCCTGTGGCGGCGGGCGATCACCGCGAGCGCAGCTCGAGGAGCGCCTCGACCAAGCGCACCGGCCCTATCACCGGGCGATCGAGGACGCAGCTGGCGCTGCTCGCTCGACCGGTTCGGCTGCGCGATCCTGCTCGACTGCCATTCGATGCCGCCGCCGCCGCGCGGCGTCGCGCAGATCGTGTTCGGCGACTGCCGCGGCCGCAGCGCGGACGCCTGGGTCAGCCGGGAAGCGGTGCGCATCGCCGCCGAGTGCGGCTATTCGGCCGGGCTCGAACGACCCCTTCGCCGGCGGCCACGTCATCGCCCGCCATGCCGACCCGCGCGCGGAGTCCACGCCCTCCAGATCGAAATCGACCGCCGCTGCTATCTCGATTCGGCGCTGGCCGAGCCCGGTCCCGGCTTCGACCGCGCCGCGGCGTTCCTCGATACGCTCGCGGTGCGCCTCGGCGAAGCCCTCCTCGGCCGCCGGTTCGCGACCGCGGCCGAATAGATACGCGCCTTAGACCGTCGCCGGGGCCGGCTGCGGAGCCTGCTGCGGAGCTCTTGCCCTGCGCGAGCTGGCGCGGCCGAACAGGTCGCGCATCTGCGCCAGCGAGAACAAATGGGCGTAGAGCAAGGGCAGCATGCCGTTCTGGTTCATCTTGCGGAGCTCGTCGCCGCGCAGCTCGCGCAGCTTCTCCTCGTCGATCATCTGGAAGCCGCGGTAGATGAACGGCTGCTAGTAGCCCTCGGGCTGGATCGCCACCTCGCCGTCCATCAGCAGGCCCGACTTCTTGACGTCCTCCATGAAGGCCGAGGTGCGCTGGCCGGCCGTCTCGAACTGCTCGCAGAATTCGAGGATCGCCTTGGTCGCGTCGCTCGGGCCGTCGCCGTCGAACAGCGGCTCGCCCTGTCGAACTCGCCGACTGCTTCCGACGTCGGGTCGAAGCACAGCGACAGTTCGTCGCTCTCCGGGTGAGCCGGGCGAGCAGGAACGGATAGCGGCGGATGTAGGCCGGGATGTAGAGGCTCGGGTCGAGCGCGTCGGCCGTCGGCGTCGAGGAACACGTTGACCCCTTCGTTGAGGCCCATCAGCGCGATCGGAATCGGATTCTCGCCGATCGAAAAGACGATCGGATAGTCGCGCTGGACGAGTCCGAACTCGTCGACCGTGACCGGGATCGCGTGGGCGACGGCGAACTGCCGGCGACTTTTCGACCTGCGCGGATCTTCATCTTGCCGTGCTGGGTCGCGTTCAGCGGCGCGAGCGCATTGTAGAAAAGCGGTAGGTTCTGGTTCGGCGCGGCACTCGCCATTTACAGTCTTCTCCTGGGGTCCGGCCCAAGGCGCGGATCGTTCTGCGGACCGGAGCCGGCCGGCACTCGGCGCGCGCTCTATTGGCCAAGCCGACTTAGGCAAGCCGGGCCGTCATATGCGGGCCGCCGTTGACCCCGCGCACAATTCATTGATTGTTCAAGGCGTCGCTGCAAAGCCCGGTGAGGATGGTGGGGAATTAAGTGACTTCGAGTGTCTTGAGCGTCGTTCCGCTGATCCTCGGCCTGTTCGCCTGGCAGCCGGGCGACGTGCCGGCGTCGGTCACTCGCCTGGTGGTCCAGGACGAGGTGATCCTGCGCGTCCCGGTCCAGGCGCGCCCGATCTCGCCCAACGTCGAATGGCGCGAGAAGAAGGGGCCCAAGTGCATCCCCGCCAGCCTCATTCGCCGCGCCTCGCTGTCGGGGCCGGAGCAGGTCGACTTCATCCTCTCGGGCGGCAGCCGGGTGCGCGCCCAGTTCCAGGACAATTGCCCGGCGCTCGACTTCTACGGCGGCTTCTACCTGCAGTTCGGGCGCGACCAGCAGATCTGCGCCAAGCGCGACGCGGTCCAGTCGCGAATGGGCCGAAATTGCACGATCGGTCGCTTTCGGCTGCTCATTCCCAAGTTCAAACATTGACTTTTGCGCGGCGGTGCGCATAGCCGCACGCGCCCGCGTGCCGATCCGGCCGCGCCCCTTTTTCTTCCGGAACTTGAATGACTTTTGCCGATCTCGGCCTTTCAGACGAATTGCTCCGCGCGGTTGCCGACAGCGGCTACGGCGAGCCGACCCCGATCCAGCGCGCGGCGATCCCGCCGGTGCTGATGGGCAAGGATCTGGTCGGCATCGCCCAGACCGGGACCGGCAAGACCGCCGGTTTCGTGCTGCCGATGATCGACATCCTGCACGAGGGCCGCAGCCGGGCGCGGATGCCGCGCTCGCTGATCCTCGAGCCGACGCGCGAGCTGGCGATGCAGGTCGCGGAGAATTTCGAGAAATATGGGAAATACCACCCGCTCTCGATGGCCCTGCTGATGGGCGGGGTGCAGATGGGCGACCAGGTGAAGGCGCTGGAAAAGGGCGTCGACGTGCTGATCGCCACCCCCGGCCGGCTGATGGACCTGTTCGGCCGCGGCAAGATCATGCTCACCGACTGCAAGTTGCTGGTGATCGACGAAGCCGACCGGATGCTCGACATGGGCTTCATCCCGGACATCGAGGAGATTTGCTCAAAGTTGCCCAGGTCGCGCCAGACTCTGCTCTTCTCGGCGACCATGCCGCCGCCGATCCAGAAGCTGGCGGCGAAGTTCCTGAACGACCCCAAGCGGGTCGAAGTCGCCCGCCCGGCGACCGCCAATATCAATATCGAGCAGCGCCTGGTCGAGGTCGCCGCCGACAAGAAGAAGGACGCGTTGAAGGCGCTGCTGCGGTCCGATGAGTTCAAGAATGCGATCGTCTTCTGCAACCGCAAGACCACGGTGCGCGAGCTCGCCACCAGCCTGCGGCGCTCGGGCTTCGCCGCCGGGCAAATCCAGGGCGACATGGAGCAATCCGCGCGAATTGCCGAGTTCGATCGCTTCAAATCGGGTGAGATCAACATCCTCGTCGCCTCGGACGTCGCGGCGCGCGGACTCGACGTCAAAGGCGTCAGCCATGTGATCAATTATGACGTTCCGTGGCAGCCCGACGACTATATCCACCGCATCGGCCGCACCGGCCGCGCGGGCATGACGGGCATCGCGATCACGCTCGCCGCCCGGGCCGACGCCGAGGCGGTCGCGCGGATCGAGAAGCTGACGGGGCTCAAGATCGCGCGCTCGTCGACCGCCGGAGCCCCGGCTCCCGAGTCCCGGCCCAGGGCCAGGGCCGAAGCGAAGGCCCCTCCGCCCGAGCCCAGGCGCGCCGACAGTCCCGAACCCAGGCGCGCCGCCAGTCCCGAGCCGAAGCGCGCCGCGAAGCCCGAGCCGAAGCGCGCCGCCCGGCCGGACAAATCCCATTCCGACAAGACGCCGGTCGTCGAGGACCTCAAGTCCGAGTGGAACGGCCCGCTGCCGAGCTTCCTTTCGGTGAGCGCCGACTAGCCGCCTTGCCGGCCCGGGGCACGAGCTCCACTTCGATCCGCCCGAGGCGCTGGTCGATCCCGGCGAGCGAATCTTCGACCTTGAGGATGTGCCGCTCGCGCAGCGCCGCCGCCTCGATCGCGCTCGACAAGGGGTCGATGATCATCGCGATCGCCGCTTTCTCGTCCCGGGTGAAGCTCGCTCCGTCGCTGCGCGGGCCGATCGCCAGCACGTCCGGCTGCCCCAGCTGGTCGGCGAGCTCGCGCCGGATCGGGAACGGATCGTCGCGCCGCTCGGCCGGCCGTTCGGCCTCGAGCAGCGCGGCCGCCTTGTCCGGCTCGATGCCGTGCGCCGCAAGCACCCGCCACTCGCGACCGTCATCGCCGAGCACCGCCGCGTAGGCCGCGCCGACGCCCGGGACGAGGTCGGCGAGCGCCGCGCTCGCCAGCTCGTCGGGCGAATCGCAGGTCTGCCAGCGGACCAGCTTGTCCGGCAGCTTGCGTAGGTGGACGAGCGCCGGCTGGAACTTCCTCTCGGTCCAGGCGAGGACATAGGCGCGCGCCGGGGTGAAGACGAGCGCGGCGATGACGGTGGTGATCGTGGTCGTCGCCATCGGGTTGCCGGCCCAGCGCTTGGCATAATCGCTGACCAGCATCTGCACGAGTGCCCAGACGACGCCGACAATCAGCGTCACGATCGCATAGCCAAGCGACTTGCCGGCGACCGCGTCGGCGTCGTTGAGGCGGTATTCGAGCAAGGAAATGCCGACGCCGGTGGGAATCAAGCCCAGGCCCAACGCGATCAGGAAATCCAGTCCTGCCATTTGCAACTTGAACAGCTGCGGGTCGGTCTGGAGCAGCGATCGCGGCTCTTCGATCACGAAACCGACGAACGCCAGCAACAGGCCGGCGGCGAGCCCGCCGACGGCCCATTTCAACTGCTGCTTCTCGAGCCCGGGCGGCATTCGGACATAGCGGTAAACGAGCAGCGCCAGGCTCAGCAGGAACAAGATCAGGAAGAACAGGCCGGCAAGGGCCACCCAATCGGTGAAAGCCGCGATGGTTGCGGCGATCGCTCCCAACGGCAGGCCAATTCTTAGCCAACGGGCCGAACGCGGCACATATTTCCCGTCGGGAAACGCCGGAAAGGTGGTGACGAGCAGCAGCACGGCGATAATCCCGGCCCCGGGGCTCGTTCCCGAAGCGCCGACCGACCGCCAATAGTTTTCAACTGCCGGGTTGAGCTGCGCCATAAGGACGAACACGAAGGAAAAGCGCAGGGAGACGGGATCGGCCGAACGGCGCCGGCGCAGCGCAAACCCGACGGCGAGATAGAGCGCCGACACGATCGCGTGGACCACGAGGACGCCGATCCCGAGCCAGTCCCAGACCGGCTGGCGGCGGAGCGTGGCGGCGGTCGCCGGGTCGCCGGCGCCACTGGTCAGCTCGATATCGACCGTGCTGTCCTGCGGCCCGTCGAGCAGCTGCGCGACCGTGTCTCGCGGCGTCGATTGGGTGATGGCAGTGCGATCTACCCCGACCAGGCAGCCGCCATTCGAATCGATATTCTCGGGCCACTCGGCACTGGCGACACGGGTCTTCGGCTTCACTCCGAAGCACGCCGACATGGTCGGATCGATTGACAGGCCGACCCGCTCGAAGCCGGTCGGATGCAGATGCTCATCGACGCTGCGCCCGATGCCGCCCAGAACACCCAGGGCGGCGACTCCGAACAGCAGCCACCACAGCACGGCCATGACTTGCGCCCGGCGCGGCCCGGGCGGCTTCAGCTCGGCCGACGGCCATTGGCCCATGGCCTCGCTCCTTCCCCAGCGATCCGGCGAGACCCTTATGACTCACCGGCTTGCGGCAGGAAAGCCGGCCGGGGGTGGAAAGGCCGCGCCTGCGTTCCTAGCTCAGCTGCGGGCTGGGCAAAGAAAGAGAAACCGAATGACCGACACCAGCGAGTATGTCCTGCCCGAGGTGTGGACCTGGGACGCGCCGAGCGGCGGCCAGTGGGCCGGCACCAACCGGCCCATCGCCGGCCCGACCCACGACCGCGAACTGCCGGTCGGCAAGCACCCGTTCCAGCTCTATTCGCTGGCCACGCCCAACGGGCAGAAGGTCGCGATCCTGTTCGAGGAGCTGCTCGCGCTCGGCCATGCGGACGCGGAATATGACGCCTGGCCGATCCGCATCGGGGACGGCGACCAGTTCGGCAGCGGCTTCACCGCGATCAATCCCAACTCGAAGATCCCGGCGTTGGTCGACCGCAGCGGCCCCGAGCCGGTCCGGATCTTCGAATCCGGCGCGATCCTGCTCCATCTGGCCGAGAAGTTCGGCGAGTTCCTCCCGCAGTCCGGCCGCGGCGCGCGCTGAAACCCTTTCCTGGCTGTTCTGGCAGATGGGCAGCGCACCCTTCCTCGGCGGCGGCTTCGGCCATTTCTTCTCCTACGCGCCGGAGAAGTTCGAATATCCGATCAACCGTTACTCGATGGAAGCCAAAAGGCTGTTCGACGTGCTCAACCGCCGCCTCGCGGAAAGCGAGTATCTCGCCGGCCCCGACTATACCATCGCCGACATCGCCAACTGGCCATGGTACGGCGGCATGGCGCTCGGCCGGAACTACCCCGGCTCGGACAAATTCCTCGCGCTGCAGGATTATGAGCATGTCCAGCGCTGGGCGAAGGCGATCGACGCGCGTCCCGCCGTGAAGCGCGGACGGATCGTCAACAAGACTTCGGGCAACCCCGCCGAACAATTGTGGGAACGCCACGACGCGAGTGACTTCGAGCTCCGCACCCAGGACAGGCTGCAGGCCGCCGCGGCCTAGCTGCCCCTGCGCTAAAGAAGGTTGGCCGACCGCATCAGCGCGAGGCCGCCTTCGACCAGCTTGCGCCCGCGGCCTTCCGAATTCTCATTGGTCCGCATCATGACGAGGTGGCTGCCCTTGTAATCGCCGCGCCACAGAATCCGGTCGGTCGCGGCGTCCATCACGATCCAGCGCACCGTATAATAGCGCCAGGCGCCGCGCAGCTCGAAGTTCGCCGGAAGTACGAGGAGCCGGTACCGTGCTTTTACCGCCTGCTCCCGGGACGCATTATCGTGGATCGTCTGAAGGACCGGCGGCGCGTCGTAGGTCTTCTGGCCGTTGAACGCCTTCCTGGACGGGACGAACAGCGAGCCCTGCATCGTATCCGCAAACAACAGGACTTGTGGATTGACCTCGCTGGCCTTGAGGGCGTCGATCAGCTGGCTGTGGAACTGCGCCAGGACCTTGTCGCCGAACTCGGCCTTTCGAATGTCGAGGAAGGAGTAAACGAAGATCGGCTCGCCTCGGAGCGACAGGCTCGCAGTCGCCGGAGGCGCAGGCGGCAGCGGCGGCGCAAGGATCACCGGCGGTGGAACGGCTGGAGCGGCCACTGGCGCCGCGGCGGCGACCGGCGCGATCAGAATCGCCAGCAGAATTATGAAGTTACGCATGTGAGCCCCCGATATCCGCCGTGTAGATGACAGCCGAAGAGGGTCAAGCCGAGCTAGGCCGCGGACCTCGCGGTGGCACGATACTGTTGCAGAAAGCCCACGGAAAATTCCACCAGCCGTTGCTCGAGGATGGCGCTGCGCAGAGCCTGCATCAGCCGTTGGTAGAACCACAGATTGTGCTGGGTCATCAGCATCGCCCCGAGGATCTCGCCCGATTTGACCAGATGGTGGACATAGGCGCGGCTGAAGGTCGTGCACGCCGGGCATGGGCAGCCCGGCTCGATCGGCTCGCGGTCCTCGGCGAAGCGGGCGTTGCGCAAGTTCAAGGGCCCGTCGGCGGTGAACGCCTGCCCGGTCCGCCCCGAGCGGGTCGGCAGCACGCAATCGAACATGTCGATCCCGCGCCCTACGGCCTCGACGATATCGTCGGGCTTGCCGACGCCCATCAGGTAGCGCGGCTTTTCTCGCGGGAGCATCGCCACCGCAAAATCGAGGCAGCCGAGCATCGCCGCCTGCCCCTCCCCGACTGCGAGCCCGCCGACCGCATAGCCGTCGAAGCCGATCGCGATCAGCGCCTCGGCCGACGCCCGCCGCAACCCCGGATCGAGCGCGCCCTGCTGGATGCCGAAGATCGCCGCGCGCGCGGCATGCTCCCCGCCGCGGTCGAACTCCTCGCGGCTGCGCCTTGCCCAGCGGATCGAGCGCTCCATTGCCTCGCGCTGCGCCGCCGCCGGCGCCGTGGTCGGCACCAGCTGGTCGAACTGCATGACGATGTCGCTGTCGAGCAGCCGCTGCACCGCGATCGACCGCTCGGGCGAGAGCAGGTGCCGCGACCCGTCGAGGTGGCTGGCGAAGGCGACGCCCTCCTCGCTGACCTTGGTCAGCTGGCTAAGGCTCATCACCTGGTAGCCGCCGCTGTCGGTCAGGATCGGCCGCTCCCACCCCATGAAGGCGTGCAGCCCGCCGAGCGTCGCCACCCGCTCGGCGCCGGGGCGCAGCATCAGATGATAGGTGTTGCCGAGGATGATGTCGGCGCCCGCCGCGCGCACCTCCTCCGGCCGCATCGCCTTGACCGTCGCCGCCGTCCCGACCGGCATGAACGCCGAAGTCCGGATCTCGCCGCGCGCCATCGCGATGACGCCAGTCCGAGCGGCGCCATCCGTCGCGGCAATGGTGAGGGCGAAGCGGGTCACCGAAGCGCATCCGAAACTTGCAAGTACTGACTGGTCATGCTACATGACCAGTCATTGGAGATGACCATGAATGCACAAACGCTCAGCGTCACCGCCTTCAAAGCCCATTGCCTTGAGCTTTTTGATCGGCTGACCAAGGGAACATTGGACTGCATTGAGGTAACCCGTCGTGGAAAGGTAGTAGCAATCGTGAAACCTCCTGCAGCGTCAGCGACGGAGGCTCAAGCCGTTCATGGGTGCATGAAGGGCATGGCATTGGTTGCGCGGGACGTCGACCTTACGGAGCCCGTGTTCGATGGGCTGCTCGAAGCGGCCGAAGGACTGTAATGACACCTTCGAGCGCCCTCCTGCTCGATACACATGCAGCAATCTGGCTTGCGGAGGGTCGGCTTGCGGACGCCGTCTTCGCGCAAGTGGTCGCCGCCGGACTCTTGGACGGCGTCTTCGTGTCGCCAGTGTCGGCATGGGAAATCGGATTGCTTGCCCGGCCGCGTCCGAACGGCCAGCCGGCCGTTTTTTTCAAGCCGGATCCTCAGACTTGGTTTGCGACGCTACTTTCCCAGGTGATCATCAAGGAAGCGCCCCTAACGGCAAAGATCGCCATCAATTCTTCGTTTCTCCCGAACCCCTTTCACAGCGACCCGGCTGATCGGCTGCTTGTTGCGACGGCGCGGACCATGAATGTTCCGCTGCTCACTCGTGATCGGCAAATCCTCGACTATTCGGCCGCCGGGCACGTGCAAGCGATCCCCTGCTGAGACAGCTCGGCGGTTGCCGGAATCAGCAAACTCGCATCGCCGTAGCTGTAGAACCGGTACCCTGCCTTCACCGCGTGATCGTAGGCCGACTTCATGAGGTCGAGGCCCATCAGTGCGCTGACCAGCATGAACAGGGTCGAGCGCGGCAAATGGAAATTGGTCAGGAGGCCGTCGATCGCGCGAAAGCGATAGCCTGGGGTGATGAAGATCGCCGTGTCGCCGTCGAACGGGCGGATCGTGCCGTCCGCGTCGGCGGCGCTTTCGAGCAGGCGCAGGCTGGTGGTGCCGACCGCGATCAGCCGCCCGCCCGAGCGCCGCGCGGCGTTCAGGCGGTCCGCCGTGGCGGCATCGATCCGGCCCCATTCGGCGTGCATCTTGTGGTCCTCGATCTTCTCCGACTTGACCGGCAGGAAGGTGCCGGCGCCGACATGCAGGGTCAGCGTCTCGCGCCCCACTCCGCGCGCCTCGAGCGCATCGAGCAGGCGCGGCGTGAAGTGCAGCGCGGCGGTCGGCGCCGCGACTGCGCCTTCCGCCCGCGCGAACATCGTCTGATAGTCGGCGCGGTCGTCGTCGTCGGCCGGCCGCTTCGCGGCGATATAGGGCGGCAGCGGCATCCGCCCGGCGCGCTCGAGCAGCAGCTCGACCGGCTCCTCCCCGTGGAAATGGAGCAGCGCCGAGCCGTCGGGCTGCTTGTCGATCACCGACGCGCGACGCCTTCGCCGAACGCGATCGTATCGCCCGCCCGCGCCCGTTTGGCGTTGCGCAGGAACGCGCGCCATTCGCGCGGCCCCTCGCGCTTGTGCAGCGTCGCGCCAATGCTCGCCTCTCCTCGCCGCCCCTCGAGCTGCGCCGGGATCACCTTGGTATCGTTGAACACCAGCACGTCGCCCGGCCGCAGCAGCCCGGGCAGGTCGAGCATCGCCCGGTCGGCGATCTCGCCGCCGCGCACGGCGAGCAACCGCGCGCTGTCGCGCGGCCGCGCCGGCCGCAGCGCGATCCGCTCGGCGGGAAGCTCGAAATCGAACAGGTCGACGCGCATGCGCGCGCCTTAGCGTTACTTGGCGTCGCCGAGATAGGCCCGCACGATCGTGGTCGGCGCGGGCGGCGGTTCGCCGACCGCGATCTTGTCGACCCCGTCCATGCCCGACACGACGCGGCCCCAGGCAGTATAATTGCCTTCGAGCGCGATCATCGGCGCGAACATGATGAAGAACTGGCTGTTGGCGCTGTCCTTGGCGTCGGCGCGGGCGGCGGCGACGGTTCCGCGGAGGAACGGCATGGTCGAAAATTCCGCCTGGAGGTCGGGCAGGGTCGAGCCGCCCTCGCCGGTGCCCTTCGGGTCGCCGCCCTGGGCCATGAAGCCGGGGATCACGCGATGGAATTTGAGCCCGTTGTAGAAGCCCTGGCGGACCAGGCCCTGGATCCGCTCGACATGGTGCGGGGCGAGGTCGGGGCGCATTTGGATCACCACCTTGCCGCCGTTGGACAGCTCGAGGGTCAGCGTGTTGGCTGGGTTCGCGGCCACCTCCGCGGGCGCGGCGATGCTCGGCAGCGGCGCCGGGGCGGGCGCCGGCGGGGCCTTCGCGGCGACCAGGGCGAACGCCAGAAACGGAAGCGCGAACAAGGCTTTAGACAATATTCATCCCCTATTTTCAAGCTCTCGCCGCCCTAGTGCAGGCGCGGCGCTGACGCTAGCGTGAATGTCCGTCGAGGTGGCGCTTGACGTCCGCGGCCACCGCCGGAGTGACGAACTTGTCGATCTTCCCGCCGTAGCGCGCGATCTCCTTGACCAGGTTCGACGCGATCGGCTGCAGCGACACGTCGGCCATCAGGAAGACGGTCTCGATGTCGTCGTTCAGTTGCTGGTTCATCCCCGCCATCTGAAACTCATATTCGAAGTCGGCGACGGCGCGCAGGCCGCGCAGGATCATCGACGCGCCCTGCGCCTCGGCGAAGTCCATCAGCAGCGAATCGAACTCGACGACGTCGATGTCGCCCGGGATGTCGGCGATCTCGCGCCGGACCGTCGCGACCCGCTCCTCGACCGAGAACATCGGGGTCTTGGACGGGTTGGTGGTGACCCCGATGACCAGCTTGTCGACGAGGTGCGCGCCGCGCCGGATGATGTCGAGGTGCCCGAGCGTGATCGGGTCGAAGGTCCCGGGATAAACTCCGATTCGCACTGGCACCCCCTAGTGATCCCGCTCGATAGCAAAGCGCGCGATCGCGCGCAGCAGGTCGGCCTCTTCGCCATGACTGGCGAGATGCTCGACCGCCTGGTTGACGAGGAAGCTCGCCTGCTGCCGCGCCCGCTCCTCGCCGAGCAGCGAGACGAACGTCGCCTTGCCGGCATGCGCGTCCTTGCCGGTCGGCTTGCCCGCGGCGCTCTCGTCGCCGCTGTGGTCGATGAGGTCGTCGGCGATCTGGAAAGCGAGGCCGATGTTGCGCGCATAGCCGCGGTACGGCGTCCGCGCCTCCTGCGGCAGCTTGACCATGATGCACGCCACCTCGACCGCATATTCGATCAGCGCCCCGGTCTTGAGCTGCTGGAGCCGGGTGATCGACGGCAGGTCGAGCTGCTGGCCTTCCGCGACCAGGTCCATCATCTGCCCGCCGGCCATCCCCGCCGGCCCCGCCGCCCGCGCCAGCTCGAGCACCAGGTCCGAGCGGACCCACGGGTCCTCGTGAGTCGCGGGATGCGCGAGGATCTCGAACGCCAGGGCGTGGAGGCTGTCGCCGGCCAGGACCGCCTCGGCCTCGCCATACGCCTTGTGGATGGTCGGCCTTGCCGCGCCGCAGATCGGCGTCGTCCATGCACGGCAGGTCGTCGTGGATCAGCGAATAGACGTGGATCGCCTCGATCGCGCAGCCGACGCGCAGCGCCCGGTCGCGCCCGATCGCGAACAGCTGCGACGCGGCGACCGTGAGCAGCGGGCGCAACCTTTTGCCGCCGCCGATCGCGGCATGGCGCATCGCCTGGTACAGCCGCTGGCGGTTGTCGTTGGTCGGCGGCAGCAGGCGGGTGAAGAAGTCGTCGACCTCGGCGGTGACCCGGGCGGCCTCCGCGTCGAGCAGTCCGGCGAGCCGGTCGATGGTCTCAACCGGCATCGAACGGCTTGACGCCCGCCGGCTGGCCGTCGCTGCCGAACGCGATCTGCTCGATGCGCGCCTGCGCCGCCTTGAGCCGCGCCTCGCAATGGCGCTTCAGCCGGTCGCCTTCCTGATAGAGCTCGATCGACCGGTCGAGCGGCGCCTCGCCCTTTTCGAGCGTGCGCACGATCTCCTCGAGCCGCTTCAGTGCGTCCTCGAAGCTTAGCTGGCTGACGTCGGTCTCGGCGGTGGCCATGGGCGGCTTGTGACCCTCACCGGCCCCTGAATCAAGCAGGGCCGCTTATTCGACCGGCGTGTTCTTGAACGGGTCGCGGATGCCCGGGACGACCTCGTCGCGCAGGTCCTCGTCACCGGCCGCGGCGAGCGCCGCCTCGGCGTCGCGGGCGTGCTGCTCGCGCTCGGCGCGGAGCTGCACGATCAGCGCCTCGCGGTCGCCTTCGAGGCGCGTGTCCTGGAAGGCGGCCTTGCCCGCCGCCTTGGCCGCCTTGGCGACCGCCGCGTCGAGCTCCCGCTGGGTGGTGAGGCCGAGGGTCACCGGGTCCTTGGGGGTGATGTTGGCCATGTTCCAGTGAGCTCCGGTCGCGGATCGCGGCGATGGTCGTCCGCGTCGTCCCGATCAGCTTCGAAATCTGCCCGTCGGTGACCTCGGGATGGTTGCGGATGATCCAGTTGATCCCGTCGGGCTTGTCCTGGCGCTTGCTGACCGGGGTGTAACGCGGGCCGCGGGTGCGGCGGACCTGGTCGGGCATGCCTGTGCATCTGCAGCCGGTAGTCGGGGTCCTGCTGGCCCTTCTCGATCTCCTCGTGGGTCAGCTCGCCGGCGCGGATCGGGTCGCGGCCGGTGAGCTTGGTCGCCGCGGTGTCGTCGGCGATCGCCTGGACCTCGAGGATGTGGAGGCCGCAGAATTCGGCGATCTGCTCGAACGTCAGCGAGCTGTTGTCGACCAGCCAGGCGGCGGTCGCGTGGGGCATCGGGGTGGCTGGGCCACGGCATGTCTCCGGAATTATAAATGAATAGGGCCGCCCCTCGCGGAGCGGCCGGTGTCGACGGATGATGTAGCCCCGCGGCGTCTTCGGGGCAAGCGTTCTTAGGCTCAGCGGAATCCAGTTGGGCTGGCCTTTGACCCGCTCCAGCCAATTGCCGATGCGCGGATAGAGATGCATCTCGAACCCCGCCTCGTGCGCTACGTGCGTGTAGGGGAACAGGACCATGTCGGCGAGGGTCATGTGCCCGGCGACGAACCAGTCGCGGGCCTCGAGGTGCTTGTCCATCAGCTTGAGCGCGGCCTCGCCCGCCTCGCGCTTGGTCGGAATCTGATGCTTCTGCGCCTCGGTCAGATTCGTCGTGGCCGACCCAGTCCTTCCAGAAGCGCAAGGTCGCGACGTTGGGCTCGTGATTATATTGCTCCCAGAACATCCAGCGCAGCATGTCGGCATGGTCGAACCCGTCGGTCGGGATGAGATTGGAGCCGTCGGCGATGAAATAGCAGGCGGCGTTGCTCTCCGGGATGAAGCGGTGGTCGACCTGGAGCACCGGGATCCGCCCGTTGGCATTGACCTCGAGCAGGAACTCGGGCGTCCGCGTCTCGCCCTTCATGATGTCATATTCGCGCCGCTCGAGATGCTTGCCGACGATGCGCCGCCGTCAGCCGCACCTTGTAGCAATTGCCCGAGCGCCGCATATTCGTGGAGGATCAGCCGCTCGCTCATTCCCCCACCTCCAGCACGATCTTGCCGACATGCTCGCCGGCTTCCATCCGCGCGTGCGCGTCGGCGGCCTCGGTCAGCGGGAAGACGCTGTCGATCACCGGCTTCAGCCGCCCGCCCTCGACATAGGGCCAGACGGTCTTGGCGATCTCGTCGGCGACCATCGTCTTGAACTCGACCGACGCGGCGCGCAGCGTCGAGCCGGTCAGGGTCAGCCGCCGCCGCATGATGTCGAAGATCGAGATCTCGGCCCTCGCCCCGCGCTGGAAGGCGATCGAGACGTGGCGGCCGTCGTCGGCCAGCAGCCTTGAGGTTGCGCGGCACATAATCGCCGCCGACCATGTCGAGCACCACCGCGACGCCCTTGCCGCCGGTCAGCCGCTGCGACCTCCTCGACGAAGTCCTGGGTCCGGTAGTTGATCGCGCGGCCGCGCCCGAGCTCGAGCGCGCGGGCGCATTTCTCGTCGCTGCCGCAGGTGACGATCGACGTGCAGCCCGAACAACTTGCCGAGCGCGATCGCCATCGTGCCGATGCCGCTGGTGCCGCCATGGACCAGCACCCAGTCGCCGTCGGCGGCGAAGCCGCGCTCGAACAGATTGACCCACACCGTGAACAGGGTCTCGGGCATCGCCGCGGCCTCGATCATGCGAGAGCGCTTCGGGCACGGGCAGGCAGGTGCCGACCGGCGCCGACGCAATATTCGGCATAGCCGCCGCCGGCGACCAGCGCGCAGACCTGCTGGCCGATCAGCTCCTCGGCGCCCTCGCCCGCCTCGACGACCGTCGCCGGCGATCTCGAGCCCGAGGATGTCGGGCGCGCCCGGCGGCGGCGGATAGAGGCCGCGCCGCTGGAGGATGTCGGGCCGGTTGACCCCGGCGGCCGCGACCTTGATCAGCACCTCGCCCGGCCCGGGCCGCGGCACCGGCCGCTCGACCAGCGCCAGCTCCTCGGCGCCGTCCGGCTGCGGCGCGACGACCGCCTTCATCGACGAGGGGATGGACTGCGCCACGAGCGCGCGGCTTATTGACTTGGCGCGCCGTACGGGTCAACAATTCCGCCGATGGACCCCGAAGATCTCTTCCCGAGCAAGCCCGACGACCCGCTGGTCGCGCTCGGCAAGCAGGACCTCGACCCGCTGTCGATCGACGAGCTCGAGGAGCGGATCGAGGCGCTGAAGGCCGAGATCGCGCGGGTCGAAGCGCACATGCAGCGGGCCGCAGACCCACCGCTCCGCCGCCGAAGAGCTGTTCAAGAAGTGCCTAGCCGACCGTTCAGCCGCGAACAGCCATGAGCGCGATAAACTGGGGATAAGCCGCTCTCGCCCTTGATTGCGCGCGACCGAGCGTATGACATTGTTAACCAAGCCCGGCGCCCTCCGGGGCGCAGGAGTACCGACTAAATGCCCAGTTTCGCCCGCGAGCTCGAACAGACCCTGCACAACGCGCTTGGCGAGGCCAGCCGCCGCCGGCACGAATATGCGACGCTCGAGCATCTGCTGATCGCGCTGATCGACGACGAGCATGCGTCCAAGGTGATGACCGCCTGCGGCGTCAACCGCGACGAGCTGCGCGCCGTCGGTCAAGCAATATCTCGACAATGAGCTCGGCGCCCTGGTCGCCGACAGCGCCACCGACCCGACCCCGACCAGCGGCTTCCAGCGCGTCGTCCAGCGCGCGATCCTCCACGTCCAGTCGTCGGGCCGCGACGAAGTGACCGGCGCCAACGTGCTGGTCGCCCTGTTCTCCGAGCGCGAGAGCTATGCCGTCTATTTCCTCCAGCAGCAGGACATGAGCCGCCTCGATGCGGTGACCTACATCAGCCACGGCGTCGGCAAGGGCGAGACCGCGGCCGAGCCGCGCGCGCCCGAAGGCACCGAGGAGAAGAGCGAGAAGGAGGAGCGGCAAGAAGGAAAGCGCGCTCAAGCAGTTCACCGTCGACCTCAACGAGAAGGCCAAGGCCGGCAAGGTCGACCCGCTGATCGGCCGCATGCCCGAGGTCGACCGCACGGTGCAGATCCTGTGCCGCCGCTCGAAGAACAACCCGCTCTACGTCGGCGATCCCGGCGTCGGCAAAACCGCGATCGCCGAAGGCCTCGCGCGCAAGATCGTCGAGGGCGACGTCCCCGAGGTCCTCAAGGGCGCGGTCATCTACGCGCTCGACATGGGCGCGCTGCTCGCCGGCACGCGCTACCGCGGCGACTTCGAGGAGCGGCTGAAGTCGGTCGTCAACGAGCTCGAGAAGCTGCCCGACGCGATCCTGTTCATCGACGAGATCCACACCGTGATCGGCGCCGGCGCCACCTCGGGCGGCGCGATGGACGCCTCGAACCTGCTCAAGCCGGCGCTGTCCATCGGGCGCGATCCGCTGCATCGGCTCGACCACCTACAAGGAATTCCGCAACCATTTCGAGAAGGACCGCGCGCTGCTGCGCCGGTTCCAGAAGATCGACGTCAACGAGCCGACGGTCGAGGACACGATCAAGATCATCGCCGGGCTGCGCTCGTCGTTCGAGCAGCACCACAACGTCCGCTACACGCCCGACGCGATGAAGAGCGCGGTCGAGCTGTCGGCGCGCTACATCCACGACCGCAAGCTGCCCGACAAGGCGATCGACGTGATCGACGAGGTCGGCGCGATGCAGATGCTGGTGCCGCCGTCGCGCCGCAAGAAGGTGATCACCACCAAGGAGATCGAGGCGGTGGTCGCGACCATGGCGCGGATCCCGCCCAAGTCGGTCATCGCCGACGACAAGCAGGTGCTCGAGCATCTCGAAGCCGACCTGAAGCGCGTCGTGTTCGGCCAGGACCTGGCGATCGAGAAGCTCGCCTCGGCGATGAAGCTGTCGCGCGCCGGCCTGCGCGATCCCGACAAGCCGATCGGCAATTATCTGTTCTCCGGCCCGACCGGCGTCGGCAAGACCGAGGTCGCGCGCCAGCTCGCCTCGATCATGGGCATCCCGCTGCAGCGCTTCGACATGTCCGAATATATGGAGCGCCACGCGGTCAGCCGGCTGATCGGCGCGCCTCCGGGCTATGTCGGCTACGACCAGGGCGGCCTGCTGACCGACGCGGTCGACCAGCATCCGCATTAGCGTGCTGCTGCTCGACGAGATCGAGAAGGCGCACCCGGACCTGTTCAACATCCTGCTGCAGGTGATGGACCACGGCAAGCTCACCGACCACCACGGCAAGACGGTCGATTTCCGCAACGCCATCCTGATCATGACCACCAATGCCGGCGCGTCCGACATGGCGCGCGAGGGCATCGGCTTCGGCGCGAGCAGCCGCGAGGACGCGCAGGAAGACGCGGTCAAGAAGATGTTCACGCCCGAGTTCCGCAACCGGCTCGATGCGATCGTGCCCTTCTCCTACCTGCCGCCGGCGGTCGTCGCCCGGGTGGTCGACAAGTTCATCCTCCAGCTCGAGCTCCAGCTGGCCGACCGCAACGTCCACATCGACCTCGACGACGAGGCGCGCGCGTGGCTGGTCGAGCGCGGCTACGACAAGCTCTACGGCGCGCGCCCGATGGGCCGGCTGGTGCAGGAGAAGATCAAGCAGCCGCTCGCCGAGGAATTGCTGTTCGGCAAGCTGGTCAACGGCGGCGAGGTCAAGGTCCGGATCAAGGACAATGCCCCGGCGTTCGAGATCACCCCGGCGCCGCCCAAGGCCGGCAAAGGCAAGGCCAAGGCGGCCAAGCCCAAGGCCGACGCCAAGGCCGCGGCCAAGAAGAAGGCCGGAGCCTCCGAGACCGAGTAACGCCTACCTTACCACTGCGCAGGCGATCCGGCGTGTCGCTGTGGGCGGAGCGTAGGGTTCACCGCCCGGGGAATGAAGGATCAGCGCGGCGCCGTCGGCGTCGAGCAAGACCGCCAGATTGCCTGGGTCTTGAGGTCGGAGCTTCACACCTTGAGCAACGTGGGTCCGGTATAGCCTTCCGTCCGATCCAACCGGCACGATGCCAAGGTCGGGAATGCCATATCCAACCGGCACTGGGGGAGCCCACGCCGGACCCGCGGAGCCAAAGTCCGGTGGATCGCAGCGACCGACCGAGTGGATATACAAACGATAAGTGCCCGGCGGCACATTGCCTGCGACAAACCCGAACGCGACACCCCGGTCCAGTTGCGCCGCACGGACTTCACCCACCACGGTGCCGTCCGAGGCGATCAGACGGGAAGGCGAGCCAAACGAATAGGGGGCAGCGGGAGGCGGTTGCCCAACCGCGCCGATTGGCGCTGCAGGGGTCGTCTCTATGGTTTGGGTACAGCCAGCGAGGGCGGCCACCGCGACGACACTACAATGCAGCATTCGGCACAAATCAAAATGCTTCATCGCTCAAACCGGTTGCGGCATGACCGCGCCTACACACGCCGGAATCGGCGGCAGCTGCGCGGTGAACTCGGCCGCTTCCTCCGACCCCTTGGTCGCGTCGCCCTCGCTGTAGCTGTGCGCTCCGGCGCCGGCGAGGTGACCGCCCTCGACGATCAGATATTCGTCGCGGATCGGCCGTCCTTCGAAGAAGCATTCGAGGATCTCGCGCGTGCCGGCGGCATAGCGCGCCTGGGCCGACAGCGAGCTGCCCGAAATGTGCGGAGTCATGCCGTGGTGCGGCATTGTCCGCCACGCATGGTCGCGCGGCGCCGGCTGCGGGAACCACACGTCGCCGGCATAGCCCGCCAGCTGGCCGCTCTTGAGCGCGGCGGCGACCGCGTCGCGGTTGGCGATCTTGCCGCGCGCCGTGTTCACCAGATAGGCGCCGCGCTTCATCCGCGCGATCATCGCCGCGTCGAACAGATTCTCGGTCTCCGGATGGAGCGGCGCGTTGATCGTGACCACGTCGCAATGCGGCACCATGTCCGCCGCGGATTCGTGGAACGTCACCCCGAGCTCCTGCTCGACCTCCGGCGGCAGCCGGTGGCGGTCGGTGTAATGGAGATGCATGTCGAACGGCTTCAGCCGCCGCAGCACCGCCGAGCCGATGCGGCCGGCGGCGACCGTGCCGACGTGCATGCCCTCGACGTCGTAGGACCGCGCGACGCACTCGGCGATGTCCCAGCCGCCGGCCTTCACCACCTCCCACGACGGAAGGTAATTGCGGACCAGCGACAGGATCATCATCACGACATGCTCGGCGACGCTGATCGAGTTGCAGTAGGTCACTTCGGCGACGGTGATCCCGCGCTCGATCGCGGCCTGCAGGTCGGTGTGGTCCGAGCCGATGCCGGCGGTGATCGCCAGCTTGAGGTTCTTCGCCTTGGCGAAGCGTTCGGCGGTCATATAGGCGGGCCAGAAGGGCTGGGAGATGACCACGTCGGCGTCGACCAGCTCGCGCTCGAAGCGCGAATCCGGCCCGTCCTTGTCCGACGTGACGACATAGTCATGGCCCGCCGCCTCGAGGAATTTGCGCAGCCCGAGCTCGCCCGACACGCTGCCCAGCAGCTGCCCCGGCTGGAAGTCGATCGCGCTCGGGCTCGGCAGCGTCTGGCCGTCGGGATAGCGCTCGATCCTCGGCAGATCGTCGCGCGGGTAGCTGGTCGGATAGCCGCCGGCCGGGTCGTCGTAGAGGACGCAGAGGATCTTCGCCATGGGACGCGCCTTTCATGCCTGGACACGACAGGGCCACGGCGGTCGATCGGCCGGTGGCCGGGCGTCGCCCCTATCAGCTTTTCGCTCCGCTAGGCAGTCGGTTTGAAGGCGAAGCGGCACGAGCGCTCGCCCCGCGCCATGCAGCGGCGGTGCTCGACCTCCTTGCCCGACAGCGAGCGCATCAGCGCCAGGTCCACTTCGCAGATCGCCGGGTCGGCCATGGCGAGGTCGTGGAACACGCAATTATGCGCCTCGATCTCGATCCCGCGCTCGCCCTCGATCACCCGCAACTCATAGCCGAGCTCGCGCATCAGTCCGGCGATCACGGCTTCATCGGCGCTGCTCTCCGAGCGCAGGCCGTCGGCCAGCGACCGCCCGATCCGCTTCAGCGCATCGTGCAGCTCGCTCGGCCCCAGGTGCCGCGCCAGTTCCCCGAGCAATTGCCGGGCGAGCAGCGCATATTGGCGGCGGAAGGTCCCCTTCCCCGCCGCGCTCAGTCGAAATCCCTGCGACGGGCGGCCCCGGGTGCGGATCGCCGCGGCGCGTTCGACCAGCCCGGCGCGTTCCAGCGCGACGATCTGCTGATGCGCGGCGTTGCGCGAAATCCCGAGCGCGCCGGCGAGCGTCGGCGCCGACAGCGGCTGCTCGCCCTTGAGCAACAGCTCGAGGATCCGATCGCGGGTCCGCTCCGTCGGTTCGATCGCCGTCATCGCGTTCGAATCTAACATCAATCAACTCTTTGGCAACTTTGTAATTGTGCAAGTTGACAAAGTGGCCGAATCGGTCCCAAAACGCCGCCGTCAAAGGAGGGAAACGATGCTGAAAATTGCGGTGCTGATCTTCGCCATCGGAGCGGTCGGCGGGCTGATCATGGCGATGCGGGTCCTGCGCGGGCAGCTCGCGCCATGGGCGCTGTCCCTGCTCCATGCCGCGCTCGGCGCGACCGGCCTGGTGCTGACCGCGATCGTCGCCTTCGGCGGCTCGGGCGCGGGCGGAGTCGTCCCGATCGCCTTGCTGATCCTGGTCATCGCGGCGCTCGGCGGCTTCTACCTCGCCTCGATCCATTTGCGGCAGCAGATCGCTCCGCGCGCCGTCGTCTTCGTCCATGCCGGGGTCGCGGTGATCGGCTTCCTGTGCCTGGCCGGGGCGGCGTTCAGCCTCATCTAGAGCGCCCAGCCGTGCGCGTCTTCGGCCACCCGCTCCACCCGGCGCTGGTCCATTTCCCGATCGGCTTGCTGTTGTCGGCCAGCGCGGTCGACGTGGCCTGGCTCGCGGGCCTGTGCTCCGACGTCCACCTCGCAGCCGTGCTGATGGCCGGCGGCCTCGTCATGGGCCTGGTGGCGATGGGCGCCGGCCTCGTCGACTTCGCCGGCCTCGACCAGGCCGTGGTGCCGCACGCCGTGCGGCACATGGCCGCGGTCGGCACCGCCTGGCTCGGCTATGCCGTGGCGCTCTACCTGCGGCGTGACGTGCTCCAGGGCGGTGCCGATCCGGGCACGGTCAGCGTCGTGCTCAGCCTCGCCAGCGCCGCCGTCCTGGCGCTCGGCGGGTTCCTCGGGGGACGCCTGGTGTACACATTCGGCGCGGGGGTCGCGAAACCTACCAGAAGCGCTGAATAGCGATCGCCGGGATGACGGTGGCTCGCCGTGTTGTGGCCCTTGGGGATGATCCACACGCCGAGGATCGCGCCGGCCCGGTCGCTCCAATTATATTCCACCGCGGGCGCGAAGCCGACGTTCCAGCTCTTCGGCGAGGTCTCGCTGACCAAGGCTCCCGAAGCATCGCGGCCTCTCACCTTCGTCCTGGCCCACGCATCGGCCTCGACGTCGAAGGCGAGCACCCACTCCTTGGTCAGGCTGTATTCGGCGCCCAGGATCAGCGTCGACTTGGCGCCCGGACGCGCATGGCCGCGAAAGCCGAGTTCGGTCCCGTAAACGCTGCGGTCGCGGACGTCGGTGCGCAGCGGGAACTGGTGCAGCACGTTGATCCGGCCGCGCAGCAACCGGCCGTTGCCGAGCAGGAAATATTGCTGGACGTTGACCCCGATCTCCGGCGCGAACGCGCCCGACCCGTGCCCGCTCTTCAGCGCGCCGAGCCGGTCGTACTTGCCAGTCGGAAGCACGAGGTTCGTCACGATTGCGACGCTCGGCACGCGGTGATCGGGCGTGAAATTCGACACCCGCACTTGTGACAACAATTTGAAATCGCCGATCGCGATCTCGCGATTATGCGGCTGGGTTCCCCAGGAGAAGAAGGGCTGCATCCCGACCGTCCAATTGTCGATGCACGCCATACTGATAGAAGCCGCTCGATCCCGGATGATGCTCGCCGCCCGAAATCGCGTCGAAGAAATAGGGCTCGGTGTAAACGTGGCCCTCGGGCAAGGTGTTGGCGTTGGAAGCGAGCAGCGGCCCCGTCCAGCGCGCGTCCTTCATCGCCGTCCGGTAGCGCTCCGCCGTCGCGTCATCGGACGGATCGGCGGCAAGCGCTGGCGCCGAACAAGCGAGCATTGCGATCAGAGCAGCGGAAATCGACTTCACTGGCCCCCTCCAGAAGGTTGTTGAGTTTCGCCTAGCCGCAGGCAATGGCCTGGGCTTCCAGAACTGACTCGCCAAACTCGGCGGAACAAAAGCAGACCATTGGCTCCTCGGGCCAATTAAATTTGGAAGGCCGGCCATAAGGGCGGCGAGGTCTTCGTCGGCGACTTTTCGACAAGCCGCTTGCGGCGTGCGGCTCAAAGTTAAATCGTGCGGCCCTTCATCCGGAGGGGACCTTCGTGACTCGCATCTGCACGCTCGCGCTGCTTGGCGCCGCAACCATTCTTTCGACCCCGCTGTCGGCCGCGCCGGCCGACGCCCCCAGCCCGGCCTTCACCGGCCGCGACCTGTTCGACCTGTCGGCCGCGTCCGACCCGCAGATCAGCCCCGACGGGCGCTTCGTCGCCTACGTCCGCCGCTCGGCCGACATCATGACCGACAAGGCCCGCTCGTCGATCTGGCTGATCACTCTCGCGACGGGCGAGCAGCGCCCGATCGCGGCCGGGACCGGCGACAGCTTCAGCCCGCGCTGGTCGCCCGACGGCCGCCGCCTCGCCTACGCCTCGACCGCCGAAGGCGGGGCTCCGCAGCTGTTCGTGCGGTGGATGGACGGTGGCCAGGCGGTGCGGGTCACCGGGCTGCCCGACAGCCCCCAGGCGCTCGCCTGGTCGCCCGACGGCAAGCGCATCGCCTACCTCATGAATGTGCCCGACGAGGGGATGAAGCTGGGCAAGGCGCCCGACAAGCCCGAGGGCGCGACCTGGGCCAAGCCGCTCGAGGTGATCGACAAGGTCACCTACCGCTTCGACGGCGCCGGCTACATTAAGCCCGGGTTCGACAAGATCTTCATGGTCGACGCCGACGGCGGCGCGCCGCGCCAACTGACCTTCGGCGCCTACCACGACGGCGCGCCCGAATGGACCGCGGACGGCCGCGCGATCCTGTTCAGCGCGGTGCGCAAGCCTGATTGGGAAATGGTCGTGGTCGACAGCGAAATCTATCGGCTCGACCTCGCCAGCGGAGCGGTGACGGCGCTGACCACGCGCGACGGCCCCGACGCCGCACCGGAAGCGTCGCCCGACGGGCGGACCATCGCCTATCTCGGCTTCGACGACCACAAGAAGGGGTTCGAGCAGAGCAACATCTATGTGATGGGCGCCAACGGCGGGGCGCCGCGCGAGATCGCGCCCGAACCTCGACCGCAACGTCCAGCAGATCGAATGGGCGCCGGACGGTCGCTCGCTTTACGCCGCCTACGAGGAGGGCGGCTCGGTGACCGTGTCGCGGATCGGGCTCGACGGCAGCGTCCGCCCGATCGCGCGCGACGTCGCCGGCGCGGGTTACGACCGGCCCTATGCCGGCGGCGGATTCAGCGTCTCGAAGGGCGGGACCGTGGCCTACACCGTCAGCTCCTACGACCGCCCGACCGACGTCGCGGTGTCGAGCGGCGGCGGCGCGCGGCGGCTGACTAGGCTCAACGACCTGACCCTCGCCGCCAAGAACCTCGGCGCCATCCGGACGCTCGACGTCACGGCGCCCGACGGCGGCAAGGTCCCCGCCTGGCTGCTGCTGCCGGCGACGTACAAGCCCGGCGACCGCGTGCCGACGATCCTCGAAATCCACGGCGGTCCCTACGCCGCTTACGGCCCGCATTTCTCGACCGACTATCAGCTGTACGCGGCCGCCGGCTATGCGGTGCTGTTCACCAACCCGCGCGGCTCGACCGGCTACGGCCAGCGCTTCGCCGACGGGATCGAGAAGACCTATCCCGACAGCGACTATGCCGACCTGATGGCGGCGGTCGACGCCGCGGTTGCGAGCGGCATGTCCGACCCCAACAATTTGTTCGTTACCGGCGGCTCGGGCGGCGGGATCCTCACCGCCTGGATCGTCGGCAAGACCGACCGGTTCAAGGCGGCCGCGGCGCAGAAGCCGGTGATCAACTGGACCAGCATGGCCCTGACCAGCGACGGCATCACCTTCTTCGGCCCCTATTGGATGGGCTCGCAACCGTGGGAGAACTATCAATCCTATTGGGCGCGCTCGCCGTTGAGCCAGATGGCCAACGTCAAGACCCCGACTTTGGTCGTCGTCGGCAGCGAGGATTATCGCACGCCGGTCAGCGAGGCCGAGCAATTCTATGCGGCGCTGAAGCTGCGGCGCGTGCCGACTGCGCTGGTCAAGGTGCCCGACGCGAGCCACGGCGGGATCGCCGCCCGGCCGAGCCAGTCGGCGGCCAAGGCGGCGGCGATCATCGCCTGGTTCGACAAATACCGGACCGACAAGCCGAAGCCGGCCGCGGTCGCCTCAGCCGGCAACTAACCGAGATCCGCCAGGGCAAGTCGGGGGCATGGAAATGAAGGGGAATCTCCACGGCTCCATGCCCCCACCTCTCCAGCCGGCGCGAACGGGGGTCCGCGCCGGGCCCGGCGGCAGCATCGTCCCAGCGGTTCGATGGTTGCGTCTGCCGCCCGGCGGAGAGGATTTTCCCATCAGAAATCGACCGTGACTCCGGCGAACAGGTAGCGGCCGAGCGCGTCGTAGACCTGCGGAAAGGTGTTCCCGGTGCCGTAGGGCAAGGGCGTGACCTCCTGGCCGGACACCGGCGGCTCGGTATCGAGGATGTTGTTGGCCCCGAGGCGGAAATTGTAGCGATCGGCCAGGCGCGCGGTCAGGGCGAGGTCGAAGAAGCTCTTCGCCCGATACTTGGCGTTGCCCGGGTTGGAATGCGGGGTGCCGGTGCCGTTGAGGTCCGGATCGTCGCTCAGCGTGTCGTTGCGGACCGAGCTGAAATAGCGCCACTGGCCCGAGATCCCGAGCCCGTTCGGCATGGTGAAGCCGAGCCGGAACTTGTGGCGCCATTTGGGCGTCGGCGTGGTGCAGGTTGCGCCGAAGAAGCCGCGGCAGTCGAAGCCGCCGACTCCGTCGGGCAGCGGCTCGAAGATCAACTTTTGCACGTAAGTGCCGACCAGGCTGGCGGAGAGGCTGCCGAGCCCGCCGAGGCGGTGCGAATAGGAGGCGTTGACATCGATTCCCGACGTCCTAGCGCGCCGACGTTGAGGGTCGTGCTCTCGATGTAACCGGCGGGCGAGAGCCACAGCGACCCGTTGCCCGGAACGCGATGGATCAGGTTGCACAGCTGCCCGGCGTTGAGGCACTGCGCCATGACCGTCTGGAACCCGATGCCGGGGCTGATAAGGTCGCGGACGTCGATCTTGAACCAGTCGACGCTGACCGCGAGCCCCGGAACGAACCGCGGCTGCAGCACCACCCCCGCCGTATAGGTATCGGCGGTCTCCGGCGACAGGTTCGGATTGCCGCCGAACAGCGCGTTGTACTGGTTCGCCGGGTTGGGCTGGATGCTGCCGTACTGTGCTGCGGTGACCCCGGTCAGCTGGCACTGGGCGAGGGTCGCCGTCGGAGCCGCGCCGGCGCACGGATCGGTGGTGCCGCCAAGGGCAACCGCCTGCGGCCCGAACAATTCGACCACGTTCGGCGCGCGCACCGCCCGGTTGTAGCTCGCCCGGGCCCGGATATCGTGGATCGGGGCGAACTCCACCGACAGCTTGTAGGTGTCGGTGTTGAAATGGTGCCCGGCGACCTTGTAGTCCGAATAGCGGTAGCCGGCGCCGACCGTCAGCTCCTCGAAGAAGCGAATGGCTGACGATCGGGATCTGCAGCTCGGCGAAGGCTTCGCGCACGTCGAAGTGGCCGTCGACCGGTTTGAGCGAGGTCCCCTGGCCGGCGAGGTCGCCGGTCTGGAACTCGATGTCGGTCGTGTAGTGCAGCAATTCCTTGCGATACTCGCCGCCGAAGTTGAGGCCGATGCCGCGATCCGACCACGGGGTCTGGATGCCGTACTCGCCGCCGTCGACGGTGAAGTTGGCGTTGGCGATGGTCTCGTTGATGTAGCCCTGCTGAAAGCCCGGGGTCTGGAGATAGTCGAGCGCCGCCTGGGTCACGCCGCCGGTGACGAAGATGTTCCACGGCACGCAATTGACGTCGAGCGGGGCGCCGCCCGGCCCGCTGCCGGGCAAGGCCGCCCGGCACACCGGGGTTCCAGCCGCGACACCGGCGACTCCGCCGACCGCCGGGTTGGCGACGACGTCGAGCGCCCGGGTCATGCGCGTGATCGAAAAATCGTTGAGGTAGGTCTCCGACAGCCGCGACGTGCCGAACTGATAATAAGCGTCGTACGACAGGCCCTTGAGCAGGTCGCCCTTGACGCCCGCAGTCAACCGCCACGCGGTGTGCTCGAGATCGTCGTCGCGACCGCCGCCTTCGACGTTGCGCCGCGCGGTGTAGGAGATCGCCCGGGTCACGCCCTGCGCATCGACGAACGTATTGGTCGGCACGCAGATGGTGTTGAACTGCTGGTTCGAGAGCAGCGGATTGTCGCAGTTGAGGGTCGTCGTGTTGGCGAAGTCGCCGGACGGTGCGATCTGCGCGTCCGAATGATCGTCCATGAACATCGCTTCGAGGTACGGGCTGGCGCCCGAGCTGATTTGATATTCGGCAAAGGCGCCGAGCGTGTAGCGCTCGTCGGGCCGCTGGTAATAATTGTACGGTGAGAAGTTGAAGGGCACCTGGCCGTTGGCGAACTGGTTGCCGGCGACGTGGAACACGCCGACGTTGGTGAAGAAGGTCCCGGGCGCCGAGGTGGCCGATCCGCCGCAATTGTAGTCGCGCTCGGTCCCGGCCGGGTCGGCCGCGTCCTTGGTATGCCGCGCGGCGCGGGCGGCGAGCGCGCAGAACGAATAATCGCGTGTCGCCTGCAGCACCGGATCCTGCCGCCGGTAGGTCGCATAGGCCGTGATCGAGCCGCGGTTGTCGTCGAACCCGGCGCCGAACGCCGCGGCAATGTCCTGCGCCCCGCCGTTGGTGCTCATCCCGTGCGGCGGGCGGAAGCCCTTGACCGCATTGGCGTTGAGGATCGACCGGCTGGTGTCGTTATAGTGCATGAACGTCGAGGCCTGGGCATCGATGCGCAGGCCGCGGAAGTTGGTGTCCATGATGAAGTTGACGACGCCGGCGACCGCGTCCGCGCCGTACACCGACGAGGCGCCGCCGGTCAGCACGTCGACCCGCTTGACCAGCGCTGCGGGCACGAAATTGACGTCGGCGACCAGCTGGCGCGGGTCGCCGGACATCAGCCGGCGGCCGTTGATCAGCACCATGGTGCGCTGCGAGCCGAGGCCGCGCAGGTTGATCGTCGCAATGCCGGTCGCGCCGTTGGAAATGTTCGACCCTTGCGCCGCGAACGACTGCGGCAGCGAGTTGATCAGATCCTCGGTGCGGGTCGTGCCCTGGAGCTTGATGTCCTGGCTGTTGAGCACCGTCACCGGGCTCGCCGAGGTCAGGTTCGGCTGCGGAATGCGCGAGCCGGTGATGACGATGTCGCCCGAGCCGGACGAAGTCGCCGGTGCTGGCGCTGCGCCCTCCCCGGGCGGCGGCACTGTGCTGCTGTCGGGCGGACTGGCCGGCGCCGCGCTGTCCTGCGCCATCGCGGGGGTCGCGCCCGCCGCGAGAAATCCGGTGATGATCGTTCCTGTCAGCAGTTTGCCGAGCTTCGCCATACGTCCCCTCCGACCAATTTAGTACGAATCGCACTTTATTGGCGGGGCAAAATCCAGGACTCAAGCGAATTTTAGTCCTTTTCGTACTTTATCCGGAAAACTGTGCTATGCCGGCAACAGCCGGCCGGCGGCGGCGAGCGCGTCGCCGGGGTGAGTCAGTCTGCGGTGGAGGCGACGTGGTAGAGCAGCTCGTCGAGCCACTCCATCCGAACGCGCAGCGCCTCGACCACGCTCGCGTAGGCGAAGTCCTGGTAAGGCACGGTGACGCTCTTGTTATAATCGTCGACGATCGCTCGCCGCTGCTTCACCAGCGCCTTGGCGCGGGCGATCCATTGCAGGCGCTCTTCGCGCGACAGGAGGTCGAACGACAGGATCCGGGTGCGGAGCGGGTCGTCGAGCGCGATATGCGCGCCGTCGATCTCCTGCACCCAGGCGCGCACCGCGCCCTCCCCTGCCTTCGTCACCGACAGCGCTTCGGCGCCGCGGCCGTCACCAGCGACCTTGCGCGCCCTCGATCAGGCCGCGCTCGCGCAATCGCCGGATGGCCGGGTACAGCTGCCCCTTGCTGGCGTTGATCGAGGTCACCGGCGACGTCTCGAAGAAGCGGAACAGCTGATAGGCGGTGACCGGCTGCTGGCGCAGCATCAAGGCGAGCAACATGCCCTCGTGCTCGGTGATTTTCATATCGCTCTTCACGCGCATCCGCCCTGCTGTTCCAATGTCAGATGTGGTACGCATCGCACCAGCATGTCAACGGCACCGCACCATGGGGCATGATCTGCCCGAGCTCCACACAGCGCGCCTGCGCCTGCGTTCGGTCGAGCCTGTGGATGCTGCTTCCACGGCAGCGCTCGTCACCCCCGATGTCACCGCCAATCTTTCGACCTGGCCGAGCCCCATGACGGAGGATCAGGCGCTTCAGCGCATCCTCGAAGCGAAGCGGCTCGAGCGCAGCCGCGAGGCGATCAATTTCGCGATCCTTGACCGGGCCCGCGGGACGCTCTTCGGCTGGATCGGCCTGATCCGGACCGGACAACGGAGCGGACGGCTCGGCTACTGGCTTGGCTCGCCCTGGCGCGGCCGGGGCCTGATGAAGGAGGCCGCGACCGCGGCCCTGCCCGCCGCCGCCGGCTTCCTCGGAGTGAGCGAGGTCGTCGCGCCGCTCGCGATCATCGACCGTGCGCGCCCCGACGCGATCGTCATGGACGTGCACCTCGACGACGGTGACGGCATCGAGCTGACCCGCCGCGTCACCGATGCGCACCCGCAGGTGCGCGTGGTGGTCCTCACCGCCCACGTCACCCACGCGTTGCTGGCCCGCGCCGCCGAGGCCGGAGCCTCGGCCCTGCTGCCCAAGGGCGGCCCGCTC
>CAVXYS010000035.1:0-12169 GCA_963765945.1 uncultured Alphaproteobacteria bacterium | reverse complement strand
CGTCGGTGCGCGTGCGCACGTCTTCCTCGAGCCCGGCCATCTCGGCGATGCCGCCCGCGTTGTCGGTGACCGGGCCGTAAGCATCGAGCGCGACGACCATGCCGGCCATTCGCGAGCATCGAGGTCGCGCCGAAGGCGACGCCGATCACGCCCGCGAGCTGGTAGGCGGCGATGACCGCGACCACGATCGCGACCGTCGGCAGCGCCGTCGATTCGAGGCTGATCGCGAGGCCCTGGATGACGTTGGTGCCGTGGCCGGTCTGCGACGCTTTCGCGATGCTCTGGACCGGGCGGTAGTTGGTGCCGGTATAATATTCGGTGATCCATACCAGCAGCCCGGTCAGGCCGAGGCCGATCAGCATGCAGTAGAAGAGCTTCATGCCGGTCAGCTGGATCTGGGCATCGCCGACGCCCGGGATCGTCGCGACCACGGCATTCATGTCGCCGAGCACGTACTGGGTGACCGGGTAAGCGAGGATCGCGCCGAGCACGGCCGAGGTCCAGAAGCCCTTGTAGAGGGCGCCCATGATCGAGCCCTTGCCGAGCCGGACCATGTAGGTGCCGATCACCGAGGTGATGATGCACACGCCGCCGATCAGCAGCGGCAGGCTCATCAGCTTGAGCAGCATGTCGGGGGCGCCGCCGGTGATGGTCAGCGCGATCGACACCATGGTGACGCCGAGCGTCACGACATAGGTCTCGAACAAATCGGCGGCCATGCCGGCGCAGTCGCCGACATTGTCGCCGACGTTGTCGGCGATGGTCGCGGGATTGCGGGGATCGTCCTCGGGAATTCCGGCCTCGACCTTGCCGACCAGGTCGGCGCCGACGTCGGCCGCCTTGGTGAAGATGCCGCCGCCGAGACGGGCAAAGATCGAAATCAGCGAGGCGCCGAAGGCGAGGGCGACCAGCGCGTCGACCACGATGCGGTCATTGGGGGCGTGGCCGGCAAGCGTGGTCAGGCAATAGAAGAAGACCGAGATCGCGAGCAGGCCGAGACCGGCGACGAGCAGGCCGGTGATCGCCCCCGAGCGAAACGCCATGGTCAGGCCGCCCTGCAGCGACGTCCGGGCCGCCTCGGCGGTGCGGACATTGGCCTTCACCGACACGTTCATGCCGACGAAGCCGGTCACGCCCGACAGCAAAGCGCCGATCAGGAAGCCGATCGCCGAAACCGGTCCGAGGAAATAGAACACCAGGGCCACGACGACCACGCCGACAATGGCGATGGTGCGATACTGGCGGGCGAGATAAGCCCGCGCGCCTTCCTGCACGGCGCTGGCGATATCCCGCATCCGCTCGTTGCCCGCGGGCGCTTTCAGCACCTGCAGGGTGGTCAGAATTCCGTAGAGCACGGCGATCACGCCACAAGCGATGGCGATCAGAAGCAAGTTCATTGGTTTCCCCGTTTGGCGGCAAAACAGAAAGCCGGGCGCGCGGGTGCGCGTCCGGAGTGTGGCGCCCCTTTATGAGGCGCGGCGGAAGCTTGCAACTGTGCGGGGAATCCGCGCCGGCTAGTGGAGCAGGAGGGCGGCGACGGCGCCCGACAGCAGGCCGCTAAGGCCGATCAGCCATTGGCGAAGCGGAACTGCTGCGATGTTCATAGCCCAATCTCTCCGGCAGCGCGATCGGTCGCCCGCCGCTGGTCAGCCGAATCATCGGCGGGCCGTCCGCGAGGGCTCCGATCCGCTCAATCCTGGTCTTCGATGGTAAAGAAAGGGTTGACGGGTCGAGCCCGGCAGGGAGCGCAGTCAGCAGCGCATAATCATCGCCGCCCGACGCTGCGAACAGCCGCGCGTCGGCGCTGTTTCCGCGATCCCGGACGAATGCATCCGACAGGGGCAAGCGATCCACGTCGATTTCGACCGAGCAACCGCTGGCCTGGGCGAGTCGCAGGGCATCGAGCAGCAGTCCGTCGGAGACGTCCATCATCGCCTTCGCGTGAGGCGCCAGCGCCTGCCCCGCAGCGAGCTGGGGCACCGGGCGGCGGTAGATGTCGACCAGCGGACCGACCGCGTTCGCATCGTCCACCAACTGGGCAAGCCCCGCGCCGGAATCGCCAATGCTTCCGACCAGCCACAGCGCATCGCTTGCTTCGGCGCCCGACCGATCGGGTACGCGGCTCGACGCTCGGCCGATCGCGGTCATTCCAAGGACGCGTGGCGCACCGGTGGGAATGGCGACGGTGTCGCCGCCGATCAGCGGCAGGGCGTAGCTCTCGCACGCCGCCTCGACCCCGGTCAGGAACTCGCTTTCCCATTCGCCGTCGCCGCTGAGGGTCAGCGACAGCAGCGCTCCGGCCGGCGTGGCGCCCTTGGCGGCAAGGTCGGACAGGTTCACCGCCACCAGCTTCCAGCCGACGCTGGCCGGGGGATCGAAGGGCAGGAAGTGGACGCCCTCGGCGATGGTGTCGTGGGTGATGACCAGGCCGTCGAGGACGGCCGCATCGTCGAGCAGCCCGCGCGCCGCCGGGTCGGTCGCAAAGCTCCGCAGGCGCGCAATGACTTCGCTTTCACGCATCACTCGGCTTTCGACCGGGCCTCTTTCGCGATGGCGTCGAGCAGCCCGTTGACGAAGCCGCTTTCGCGCTTGTCGTAGAAGGCGTGGGCGACGTCGACATATTCGGAAATGACCGAGGCGACGGGCACGTCGGGGCGCGCGATCAGCTCATAGGCGCCGGCGCGCAGGATGGCGCGCATCGGCCGGTCGAGCCGCTCCAGCGTCCAGCCTTCGGCCAGCCGCCCGCTGATCAGTCCGTCGATGTCGTCGCGCCGGGCGTCGGCGCCGGCCACGAGGTCGTCGAAGAAATCGCGCTCGGCGTCGTGATATTGCTCGTCCTCGATGGTCGCCCCGAGCCGATGCTCGTGGAATTCGTGGAGCAGGCGCGGCAGCGGCGTGCCCTCCATCTCCTGCTGGTAGAGCGCCTGGACCGCCGCGAGACGGGCGGCGGAACGCGAACGGGATCGGACGTGACTCATGCCGCCGGGGCGATAGCGGGCGCGTCCTCGGCAAGGAAGGGCTCGAGCGCGGCGGCGACCTCGTCCGGCGCTTCCCACGGCGCGAAATGGCCGGCGCCCGGCAGCCGCACGATGCGCAGCTCCTCGACCAGCTCGTCGAGCCCATCGAGCTGGATCGGCAGCAGGGCGGCGTCCTTCATGCCCCAGATCACCAGCGTCGATACCGCGACCTTCGGGAAGGCGCGCAGCAGCCAGTCGGGCAGCGGCAGGGTGACTCCGGGCGGCGGGACGACCAGCCGTCGAGCCGCGGTACCAGTTGAGCATCGCCGCCAAGCCGCCGGGCTGCGACCAGTCGGCAAGATATTGCTGCTTCTCGTCCTCGGGAATCGCGGCAGATCGATGTGGCGGGCGAAGGTCTTCTCGAAGAAGGCGTCAAAGCCCATCGCCGCGACCGACTGCTCGAACCCGGGCTTGCGGAAGGCGGTGATATATTGCGACGCTTCGCGCTGCGCCGCGTCCTCGATCAGGCTCTTCTGAAAGACCCACGGATGCGGCGAATTGATGATCGCGAGGCGGGTCAGCCGCTCCGGCCGCTTGAGCGCCGCGGCCCAGGCGATCGCCCCGCCCCAGTCATGCCCGACGAGCGCGAAGGTCTCGAGCCCGAGCGCGTCGGCCAGCTCGAACATGTCGCCGACCAGCTTGTCGCTCTGCATAGTCCTTCTCGTCCTGCGGCCGGTCGGAGCCGGCGAAGCCGAGCTGGTCGGGCATGACGAGGTAGAAGCGCTCCGCGAGCCGCGGCGCGAGCGCGCGCCAGGTGCGGTGCGATTCGGGAAAGCCGTGGAGCAGCACCACCGCCGGCGAGCGCGGGTCGCCCGCCAGCGCGACGTTGAGACAGACGTCCTTGCGGACCTGGATGCGCCGGAACTCGGTCATTCGATTGATCACGGATAGCTGACCGTCAACGGCACCTCGGGCAATGGGATGAACTCCTGGTCGTCGCCGGGGATGGTGGCGAAGCGCATCGCCTTCCAGTCGGCCTTGGCCTGGTTGATCCGGTCGCGCGACGAGGAGACGAAGTTCCAGAACACGTGGCGCGGGGTCGCGAACGCCGCGCCGCCCAGCAGCATCACCCGCCCGCCGCCTGCGCTCGACAGCCGCGCGGCATGGCCGGGCCGGAGGACGTAGAGCGAGAACAGATCGAGCGGCTGGCCGTCGAGCTCGGCTTCGCCCCCGACCGCCATCACCGCGCGCTCGTCCGCCTCCGCATCGACCGGGATCGCGCCGCCCGCCTCGAGCGCAATGTCGGCATAGATGGTCGGCGAATGCTGCGGGGTCGCTGCCACCACGCCCCACAAGTCGCCCATCAACACCCGCGCGCGCACCCCATTGTCCTCGACCAGCGGGAGCATTTCGGCCGGGACATGGTCGAACGCCGGGTCGACCTCTTCCTGGCCGTCGGGCAGCGCGAGCCAGGTCTGCATCCCGTAGAGGCTCGGCCCGGCCGGCCGGATGTCCTGCGGACTGCGCTCCGAATGGACGATGCCGCTGCCGGCGGTCATCAGGTTGATCGCGCCGGGCTCGATCACGGCGATGGAGCCGATGCTGTCGCGGTGCTCGATCGCGCCTTCGAACAGGTAAGTGACTGTGGCGAGGTTGATGTGCGGATGCGGCCGCACGTCCATGCCCCGTCCGGCGGGCAGCCGGGCGGGCCCGAACTCGTCGACGAAGATGAACGGCCCGACCATCGTCCGCTCGCCGGCTCGGGAGGGTGCGGTTGACCTTGAAGTCGCCGAGGTCGTGGGTGACGGGCGCGATCGTCAGCAGGAAGGGGTCGTCGGTCATGGCGGCCCCCTAAACCCAATGGCGGCGCAACGAAAGTTGACGGTTCGTTCATGTAGGATTCATTTCGGAAACGGTTTGAGCGCGCCCATCCGGGGCGGCCGCGGCCGCGCCCAAGTCACTCGCCCGGTGCCGTCGCCCGGATCGACAGCGCGTGGACGCGCTCGCGCAGCAGGTCGCCGAGCGCGGCATGGATCAGGCGTTGCCGCTCGACCCGGCCCTTGCCGGCGAACGCCGGGCTTTCAATGCGCAGGCTGAAGTGGCTTTCCCCGGCCGGATGGTAGCCGCCGTGCCCGCGGTGAAGCTCGCTCTCGTCGATCAGCTCGATGTGCGTCGGGGCGAGCGCCGAGTCGAGCCGCCGGAGCATTTGGGCGGCGATCGGTCCGGTTCCTTGGGCGTTCATTGCCACTATATAGAGCGGTTCCATGGCGTCGAAACAAGCCAAGCTGCACGGTCGGGTCGAGGGGGCGCGGGCGCATTGCGCCGTCCCCGGTTGCCCGGCGCCCGGCGAGTTCAAGGCGCCCCTCCAGCCCGCCAACTTCGACGGGCCGGGAGCGTGGCGCTTCCTGTGTCTCGACCACGTCCGCGAGCATAATGCGAAGTACAATTTCTTCGAGGGCATGAGCCCGGAGGAAATCACCGAAGCCCAGTCGCCGCTGGCGGGCTGGGACCGGCCGAGCCGCAAGTTCGCCGCCAACGGCGCCGACCCGCCGCCGCTGTGGAGCGACTTCGCCGACCCGCTCGACGCGATCGGCACGCGGTTCGGGCGTGCGCGCAACTCGAAGGCCGCACGGTTCAGCAAGGCGGAACGGCGCGCGCTCGGCGTGCTCGACCTCGGCGAAGATGCGGACATGCACAGCCTGCGCAAGCGCTATTCGAACCTCGTCCGCCGCTTCCACCCGGACAAGAATGGCGGCGATCGTTCCCACGAGGCGCAAGCTTCGCGAGGTGATCGAGGCCTATCAGCTGCTGCGACGGTCGGCGGCTTTCGCCTAGTCGCGGTCGGGTGCTCCGAGCGGGAAGAAGCTCCGATAGGGCCGCCCTTCGTCGACCGCCCGGGCGACGGCCGGGTGGGCGAGCAGCCGCGCGCGATAGGCGGCGAGCTTGGGGCGAGTCGGCCCGATCTCCTCGACCCAGTCGGCGTAGAACAGGGACGGCGCCGCCGCGCAGTCGGCGAGCGTGAATTGCTCGCCCACCGCCCACGGCTCTCCGATCTGGCCTTCGAGCCAGTCGTAGGCGACGTGCAGCTTCTCACGGGCGCGGGCGACCCCGAAGGCATCGCCGCACCCCTCGGGGCGGAGCTTGTCGAACACCGGCGCCTGCATGTTGCTCATCACATGCAGGTCGAAGAAGCGGTCGAGCAGGCGCACGCGCCGGCCCAGCGCGCCGTCGGGGATCCAGCGGTTCCGGCCGGGATGATGGGCCTGCAGATGCTCGATGATCGGGGTGCTTTCGATCACCGGCTCGTCGTCATCGAGCAGCAGCGGGAACAGCGCGAACGGCGAATGCCGCTTCAGTTCCTCGAAATTCTCCGGATGATCCTGGTCGAGCATGCGGTAGTCGAACGGCGTCTCGTCCGCCCACAGCGCGATCAGGACCTTCTGCGTATAACTGCTGAACGGGTGCCCGAAGAGCTGGAGGCTCACCAGGCGCCGTCCTTGATCTTCTCGCGCAGCTCGAGCTCGTCTGCGCTTGGCGCCTTGGTCGCGAAGCTGCCGGTCTCGACTTCGCCGGCCGGCTCGTAGGTCGTGAATATGACGCCCGTCTCGGACACATGATGGCCCGTCAGCTTCATCCGGCTTGGCCGCTGGCTGGCATCGAAGATCGACTTGCCTTTCCCCAGCAGGACGGGGAAGGTCATCAGCAGGAGCCGGTCGATCAGGCCGGCGGACAGCAGCGGCGGATACAATGTGCTGCTGCCCTGGATCAGCAGATCGCGGCCCTCGCCCTGTTTGAGCTCGGCGACGACGGCGGCGGCATCGCCGCGAAGCTTGCTGCTGTTGTCCCAATCCAGCGGCCGGTCCGAATGGGTCAGAACATATTTGTTGATGCGCTGGAATTTCTCGCCGATCGGATTGTCGCGGTTGTGGGGCCAGTAAGCCGCGAAAATCTCGTAGGTGCGCCGGCCCAGCAGCAGGTCGTACTCGCCGGAAATGACGCCTTCGAACGGGCCCATGTCGCCGGTGAAGAAGGGGTGAGTCCAGCCGCCGAGCGCGAAGCCGCTCGTGGGGTCCTCGTCCGGACCCCCGGGAGCTTGCATGACTCCGTCGATCGACAGGAATACGGCACCGGTCAGCTTACGCATTGACGGCCTCGCCCTTCAGCGCCGCTTCGATCTTGGCGATGTCGATCTTGCTGCATCGTCATCATCGCCTCGAACGCCCGCTTGGCTGCCGGCCTTGTCGGGATTGTCCATCGCCTCGAGCAGGACGCGCGGGGTGATCTGCCACGAAAAGCCCCATTTGTCCTTGCACCAGCCGCAGGCGCTCTCCTCGCCGCCATTGCCGACGATCGCGTTCCAATAGCGGTCGGTTTCTTCCTGGTCTTCGGTCACGACCATGAAGCTGACGGCTTCATTGGGCTTGAAATTGGGGCCGCCATTGAGACCCACAAAGGACTGGCCGAGGACAGTGAACTCGACCGTCAGCTCCTCGCCCTCATGCCCTCCGGGAAAATCGGTTGAGGCAGCATGGGCGGGTCCGACGCGGGTATCGGGGAATACGGAAGCATAAAATTCCGCTGCCTTGCGGGCCTCGCCCTTGTCGAACCACAGGCAGGTGGTCAGTTTGTTGGCCATTGTCTCCTCCTCATTGTCGCTGGTCATTGGCCGCCGACGAGAGCGAACTCGGCGCCCTGCGGGTCGGTGCCGATGACGATGTAATCGCCGGTCGGGACCTGGTGCGGACCCATGTGGATCGTGCCGCCCTTCTGCTCGGCGGTCGCCTTGGCAGCCGAGACCGACGGGACGCCGGAAATAATAGCGCCACTTGGGCTGCTGGCCCTGCATGACGCCGCACAGCGCGCCGATCCGAGTTCCGTCCTGCTCGAGGAAGCGATATTCGCCCATCTCGCCCATATCCATGAACTCGTCCGTGCCCCAGCCAAACTGGTTCGTGTAGAATTGGCGGGCGGCGGCGGGATCGCTGGTCGACAGCTCATTCCACGAAACGCGCTGCTGCTGGTCGGGTGAAAAGACGTCGCTCGCCTGCTTCTCCTGTCCCGCGGGCGGGATCGGCTTCATCACGTAGAACGGGGCGCCCTGCGGATCGGCGACCATCGCGACCCGCCCGACATTGGGAATGTCGAACGCGGGCATCAGCGCCTTACCCCCGGCTTGTTCGATCGACGCGACCGCTTGATCGGCATCGGGAACACAAACGTAGCCCAGCCAGGTCGGCCGGGCGCCGTGCTGCTGCATCTCGTCGGTCAGCGGCAGCACGCCGCCGGCGAAGCCGCCGTCGGACCTGCCGATCATGCGATAGCCATTATACTCGGCGACGCCCTCACCGATATTCCAGCCGACCACGGCGTCGTAAAAGGCTTTCGATGCTTCCGGATCCGGAGTCATCAGCTCGTACCAGATGAAATCGCCTTTCGGATTTGCCTGATTCTCGTTTGCTGTCGCAGGCGCGTCTGCGTCCCGAACGTCAGTCATGGTTCGATCTCCTCGTTCCTGAATGTTTTAACTCGCTCGGTCAGGCCGTGACGGGCGTCCTGGCGTCGGCGGTGTCGACGATCTTGTCGAACCCGCCCCAGAACATGCGCTGGCCCGAGAAGGGCATGTCGTCGCCCGGCTTCATGCTGTCGTCGGCCATGATCTTGGCCCAGGCGTCGTCGCGGGTGGCCTTGTCGGGCCACTCGATGAACGAGAAGACGATGCCTTCACCGTCTTCGGCCTTCACCGAGCGGTAGAAGTCGGTCACCTCGCCCTTGGGGACGTCGGTGCCGAACGCCTCGACCACGCGGGCGGCGCCATGCTCGCGGAACACCTTGGCCATCTTGGCGGCGAGCGCCTGATAGGCGTCGCGCTTCCCGTCGGGGACGGGGACGACGAAGCCGTCGGTGTAGCCGCCCCGGCCCGAGCCTTCTTCGACGATCGCTTCGAAGCCGCCGTAGATCATCCGCTTGCCGTCGAACGGCGCCTTTGGGCCAAACTCTTCCATGCGCTTGTCGTTGCGCATCTTTTCGTTCGCCGCGTCGCGCTCTGCCTTGCTCGGATATTCGAACCAGGCGAACACGACCTTCTCGTCGGGCTTGGCGTCGACCGACTTGCGGAAGTCGGTGACCTTGCCCTCGGGAACGTCGCTGTCCCACGCCTCGACGAAGCGCGCGACTCCGACCTCCTGCAATAGCGGCGAAAGCTCTCTCGTTATATTTGAGGTAGGCATCCTTGTTGGCCTCGGGGACGGGCACGATGAATCCTTCGAAATAGGTCATGCTGCTGCTCCTTCCGGTTCGGGTTGGGGTTGGTTCTCGGCATAGACCGCGAGCTGGTCGGCGAGCGCTTGCTGAACGCCGGGCGCGCTTCGCCGCGCTGCTGGTAGGCGACGAGATTGGGGAACTGCGCGACCAGGTCGGAGTGGCGCAGGAAGCGGAGCGTCGGTGACCATCAACAGGTCGCCGATGGTGAACCGGTCGCCCTCGAGCCACTGCTTGTCGCCGAGCCAGTCCGCGACGCGCTTGAGCTTCTGCCTGGCGAAGTCCGCGGCGCCGGCACGGCGCAGCGTCGCCCACTCTTCGCCCTTGTAGAAAATGTCGATCAGCAGGACGTTGAGGATCGCCGGCTCGACGCTGTTGAGCGCGGCATAGCTCCATTGGATCGCGCGATATTTGCCCTGCGGATCGCGCGGCAGCAGCGCTTCGCTCGTCTCGCCGATATACTGGAGGATCGCCCCGGTCTCGAAGATCCGGACCTGGCCGTCGTTGAAGCACGGCACCTGGTCGAACGGCTGCTCGAGCAGATATTCAGGCGGCCGTTCCTGGCCGACCAGGCGGACCCGGTAATCGCGGCCCGCTTCCTCCAGCGCCCAGCGGACCCGCAGGTCGCGCACCAGGCCCTGGGCGAATTCCGGGACCCAACGGAAAGCGGTGATCTCGATCGCCGCGTTCGGATTGACTGGCATTCTTCCCTCCTAGGCTTGGTTTGTTACGCCGCGGTGGCCTCATCGACGGGATGTGCGCCTTTTTCGGCGAAGTCCGGGTCCATCCACATCGGCGCCCATTGATGGCCGTCGGGATCCTCGAAATCGCGACCGTACATCGGCCCGCCCTTGGTCTGGTCCTCCGGCGAGACGTCGATCTTGCCGCCCGCGGCGCCCGCGGCCTCGGTGATCCGATCGACCTCCGCGGGACTCTCACAGGAAATGCACAGCAGCACCTGACTGCTGGCGTGCGAGTCGGCAATCGGCTTGCGGGTGAACGTGGCATAAAAGGGATGGGTGAGCAGCATCACGGAGATGGTGTCCGAAAGCACCATCATCGCCGCCGCATCGTTGCTGAACTTGGGCTCGTTGCGGAAGCCGATCGCTTCGTAGAAGGCCTTGGACCGCTCCAGGTCGGTCGACCGGCAGGTTGACGAAAATCATCCGAGACATTGGTTTCCTCCTGTTGCGACTCGATTCGCTTGCTTTTTGACGCTCGAAGTCATAAATTGCAACTATGCAGTTAGAAAAAATAACTAAACAACGGCAAAGCGAGGAGAAACGGCGCTTCGACGACGCCTGCGGCCTGGCGCACGCGATGGAATTGCTCGGCGAGCGGTGGGCCATGCTGGTGCTGCGCGAGCTGGCCTACGGGCCGCGCCGCTTCTCCGAGCTCAAGGCCGATCTGCAGGGAATCAGCGCCAATGTCCTGACCCAGCGGCTGACCGAGCTCGAAGCGCGCGGCCTGGTGCGCAAGACCAAGCTGCCGCCGCCGGCCTCGGTTCAGGTCTACGAAGCGACCGAATGGGGACTGGAAGCGATTCCGGTCATCGCGTCGCTCGGCCGTGGGCGGCGCGCAGTCCGCTGCATGACCCGCCCTGCGGATGAGCCATGTTTCGGTCATCATGTCGCTGCAGACCCTGATCTCGCCGGAGCGCGCCGAGGGTCTCGACGCCCGGATCGGCTTCCGCTTCGGCGACGCGAACTATGTCGACGACGGTCCATGACGGCTGCTCGACGTCGAGCGGCGGCGAGCTCGACGTTGCGACGTGACGTTCATCGGTTCGCCGAGCGACATCGCCGGCGTAATCCACGGCGGCGCGCCGTTCGACACGATCCGGGTCGAAGGCGACATCGAGCTGGCGAAGCGCTTCAAACGCTCTTCCCGCTGCCCGACAAAGTCGCGGTCGGTTGAGGCGCGCGCGCGCCTTCCCCTAAGGCGCCTGCCATGACCGATCTTCCCAATGTGCAGCCCGAAATCCGCGCGGAGACCCTGATGGCCTCGCCCGACAAGATCGTGAAGGTCCGCGAAGCTGTTCGGCGTCGATTCCGACATGGAGGTGCCCGGCCTTCAGCGAGGCCGACGAGCGCGTCCCCGACCTCGACCCGACCTATGTGTTCGATCCCGACACGACGATCGCGATCTGCGCCGGCTTCTCGAAGAACCGCCGGGTGATGGTCCAGGGCTATCACGGCACCGGCAAGTCGACCCACATCGAGCAGGTCGCGGCGCGGCTCGAACTGGCCGATGATCCGCATCAACCTCGACGCCCACATCAGCCGCATCGACCTCGTCGGCCGCGACGCGATCGTGCTGCGCGACGGCCAGCAGGTGACCGAGTTCCGCGAAGGCCTGCTGCCGTGGGCGCTGCAGCACCCGGTCGCTCTGGTGTTCGACGAATATGACGCCGGCCGGCCCGACGTGATGTTCGTCATCCAGCGCGTGCTCGAGGCCGAGGGCAAGCTCACCCTGCTCGACCAGAACCGCGTGATCCGCCCCAACCCCTGGTTCCGGCTGTTCGCGACCACCAACACCGTCGGCCTCGGCGACACCACGGGCCTCTATCACGGCACCCAGGCGATCAATCAGGGGCAGATGGACCGCTGGAACATCGTCACCACGCTCAATTACCTGCCGGCCGCGGTCGAGGCGCAGATCGTGCTCGCCAAGTCGGGCGAATATGACGAGCCCGGCGGCAAGGACATCGTCGACAAGATGATCAAGGTCGCCGATCTGTCGCGCCAGGGCTTCATGAACGGCGACATCTCGACCGTGATGAGCCCGCGCACGGTGATCAGCTGGGCGCAGAACGCGCACATCTTCGGCGACGTCGGCTACGCGTTCCGCGTCTCGTTCCTCAACAAATGCGACGAGACCGAGCGGCCGCTGATCGCCGAATATTATCAGCGCGTGTTCGGCGAGGACCTGCCCGAGAGCGTCGTCGGCAAGGC
>CAVXYS010000034.1:0-51078 GCA_963765945.1 uncultured Alphaproteobacteria bacterium | reverse complement strand
GGGTCGTCGGCCGCGCCGACGATGGCGACAGCCTCGAATGCCTAGTCGTCGAACTCGACGGGACCACCGACCGGCCCGATGGCTCGACCTACCACATCACCTGGTCGCTCGGGCCGAACCGCGAAGCGATCGAGAGCAATGACGTGCTGCGCGACCGCGGCTGGGAAAAGCTTGCGACGCCGATCCCGATCGAGCTCGAGCCGGCGCGGTTTTTAAGATTGCCGGGCCTTCAGGCCGCGGCCTTGTTGTCGACCTTCTCGACCCACTCCGGCCAGAACACCGGCTCGCGGCTCGACCAGCCGGGCGCGGTCGCCGCGCTCTCGCTGATCGACTGGAGCAGGATGCGCCGGCGATCGGGATGGAGGTGCGGCAAGCGCGGCGGCCGCGCAGAAGGCGGCCGGAAGCCACGGCCGCGCCGCGGCGCCGATCAGGCGCTCGTAGAGGAAGCGATAGGCGGCGAAGTTCGGCAGGCGGTCCTGGCCGAGGTCGAAGGCCGACAGGTGATCAGCATGCCGATGAACGGCTCGATCATGTCGAGGCCGCTGTCGTCCGGAACCTGCAGGCGCAGATGATCGAGCTGCTTGTAGAGACGGGCCTGGGCGCGGATCGACGCGGCTTCGCCCTCGTCGCGGGCCCAGCATTCGATCGGGTCGCGGCGGCCGTAGGCAACGTCGAGCGACCGGCGGATGTAGCGCTGCGTAGCCTTGGGAAAGCTCGCAAACTCCTTCATCTCCGAGATCAGCATCGCGCCGCTTGCCGGCTGGCTGGTCCGCGTAATCATCTACCCGACTCCTTTTGCCCGGGCAGGATCATGCGACTTGGCTGCTTGCGATATAGTTAACCACAATCCCACCCCTCGTTCAGATTGAATCAGAGGGAAGTCACCGCGTCTAGGCAAGAAATTGACGACGCATGTCAAAACTGTGGATTGTTGATTTATTGCAACGGCTGCGCCTTTTTTGTGACGCTTGCGTAACTACTCCGGAAAGCCCGACGACGGAACGGGATCATCGTTCTGCCCGGGCTGCGTTGCTGCATGGCGGATCGGACGCATCCATCGATTCATCGCTGCCGACATCGGCCTTGGCGTCCTGGTCGTCGGGATTGCGCTTGAGCTTGCGCTCGAGCTCTTGTTCCGGCGCGCCGGAGAGGGTCGGCGGCGGCGCGGGTTCTTGCTTTTTGTCTTCGTTCACCGGAGTCTCCCTCCTCGTGCCATTGCAAGCCTTAACGAGCGGCGCGAGCGGCCGTTCCGCGCCGTCGCGAGCGGTTTCGACCGGCTGGCGGGATGTTTCTGCGAATGGGCAGCGGGCGGTTTGCAAAGCGCCGCTTTCGGACAACACCGTGCCGATGCTCATGATGCCGCAATATCCGCCGCGGACCCGCTTCGGCGACTGGCCGCTCGCGCTGAAATCGATCCTCGGCTTCTGGCTGTTTTATGCGCTGACGGTCATCGCCCGCGCGTTCCTCGGCACGGATCCGCTGACGACGCTTTGAACAAGCTGATCGTGGTCGGCATCGGAATCGTCGTCACCGGCCTGATCTACCTCGCGATCGCGGCGTTCGGCGCTGGCGGCACGATCCGCCGGAAGGCCACCATCGCGGCGCTCGCCTCGCTGATCGGGGCTGTCGCGATGGGTGGCACCGCTGATCTTGATCGAAGACTACCATGCGCGAGAGCAAGGAGGAGTTCCGCTTCCAGGCGCGCGAAGGCTTCACCGTCGTCGAGAAGGGCCAGCCAGATCCGGATCGAGCGCACCGCGCAGGAGCCGGTGGTTCTGACCTTCCCGAAGATCCACGAGCTCGATCCGATGAAGCGCTTCCGCTACGCGCTCGACCTCTCGGTCACCTGGCTGTTCTTCTTCCTCGCGTGGAGCGCCTTCTATCTCGCCAACCAGGCGCAGGCCGAAGCGCATGGCGCCGAGCGCCGCGCGGCGCGGCGGAAAGCGCGGCCCAGGCCGCCCAGGTCCGGGCGCTGCGCTACCAGGTCAATCCGCACTTCCTGTTCAACACGCTCAATTCCCTGTCGTCGCTGATCATGGCCGGCCGCGCCGAAGAAGCCGAGTTGATGGTGCTCAAGCTCTCGACCTTCTTCCGCTCGAGCCTGACGCTCGACGCCACGGCGGACATCAGCCTGGCCGAGGAGATCGCTCTGCAGCGGCTCTATCTCGACATCGAGAAAGTCCGTTTTCCGCGACGGCTCAAGGCCGAGTTCGACATTCCCGACGAGCTCGAGACGCCCGCCTGCCGGCGCTGATCCTCCAGCCGATCGTCGAGAATGTGATCAAGCACGCGGTGTCGAAGACGCGCGACAAGGTCATGCTCAGATCGTCGCGCGCGAGGCACGGCCCGCGGCCGTTCACGATCGAGATCAGCAACACCGGCGGCCGTCCGGCGGCATGGTCGAAGAACCGGCGACTTACATGGCACCGGCGTCGGCATCGCCAATGTCTGCCAGCGGCTCTGCGGCGCGCTTCGGTTCGCTCGCCAAATGCGCTTATGGGCCGAGGGGCGACGGCGGCTATAGTGTGCTTCTGACCCTGCCGCTGGATCGATCGGATGGCTGACTCTCCGCTTCGCGTCCTGATCGCCGACGACGAGCCGCTCGCCGCCGAACGGCTGCAGCTGCTGCTCGCCAAGTGCGATGGCATCGACCTGGTCGGCACCGCGACCGACGGCGACAGCACGGTCCGGATGGCGGAAGCGCTGGACGCCCGACCTGCTGCTGCTCGACATCGCCATGCCCGGCCAGGACGGGATCGGCGTCGCGCGGGCGCTGGCCGAGCGGCACCCCTCGCCCGCCGTCATCTTCATCACCGCGTTCGACCAGTTCGCCGTCGCCGCGTTCGAGGTCGAGGCAGTCGACTATCTGATGAAGCCGGTCGAGCCGGCCGCGCCTGCAGCGCGCGCTGGACCGCGGCCGCGACTATCTCGAGCGGCGCGAGAGCGGCCGATCCGCAGCGCCGGCCGCCGTCGCCGCACCTCCAGGAATTCTGGGCTTCGGACCTGACCGGCCTGGTGCGCATCGCCGCCCGCGACATCGACCGCGTGTCGGCCGAGCGCGATTATATGCGGCTGCACGTCGGCCGCCGGAGCTGGCTGATCCACCATTCCATGGCCGCGCTCGAGGAAGGGCTGGATCCGGAGCTGTTCGTCCGGCTCCATCGCTCGGCGATCGTGCGCAAGGATTTCATTGCGGGGTTCACACGCAATCCGTCCGGGCGGTGGATCGCGCGGCTCGCCGACTCGCAGCGAGCAGCCGGTCGGACGGCTCTATTCGGACCGGGTCCGGAGCATCGCCGGCAGGTAAGCAAAGACCGCCGCACACCTCGGGGAAGGCGCGCGGCGGTCACGCATCACCGCTCACCGAGCCGTGATGATGAGAGCGGTCGAATCGAGCACCTCGACACGTGCCCCGGCGCGCGGAGGCGACCGCGGCCTCGTAGGCCGGCCGGGCGCTCTCGATCGCGTCGCTGCGGCAGACGTTGGTCGCGGCGGCGAGCGCGAGCTCGCGGCTGTCCTCGATCTCGCACACGACCCGCGCGCCGAACGCGATGCGGCGCTGCAGGCTCTGCCGGCCATGATCCGAAGCGAGGTTCAGGTCGGCGTAGGATATGCGGTACGAATTGGTCGTCGCGGCCTGGCTCACCGTCGGACCAACCAGCGTCGACGCAGCGATGACCGCGGCGGCTGCCAGGATGGGTTTCAACATCTCTCGTCTCCCTTTCGTGCGACGCGGGGCAGCCTGGGGATCAGTTGAGGGGAAGTGCCCCGCGTCGCAGGGTCCAGATGCCGTTACGGGCGCGGAAAGTCGCGGCGCGCTCGACAGGCATCGGGGCGGAGTCGGCGCGCCGACAAAGGCCGTTCGTCAGCGGGCCAATCGACGAACGGTGGTCAGCTGGCGTTCAGGTTCCGGGCTCGTTCCTGGGCGATCGGTCGACGACCGCGGTCAGCGCGACGTCCAGGGTGACGTTGCCGACCGTGCGGAAAATGTCGGGGATCATTTCCACCGCGACCAGCAGCCCGAGCGGGGCGATCGGAACGCCGAGCGCGAGCGCGATCGGAGCGATCGAACTGATGAAGCTGACCTCGCCGGGCAGGCTCACCGCGCCGTAGCTCATCACCGCCCCGACCGCGGTCGCAGCGATCATCTGCGCCAGCGTCGGTTCGTAGCCGAGCCAGTGCGCGACATAGAAAGCGACCGCCGTGTTCATCGCCGGGCCGGTCGCCCGGAACAAGGCGACGGCGATCGGCAGGGTCACGTCGGCGACCTGGTTGCTGACGCCCATGCCGCGCACCGCGGTCAGCATCGCTGGAAGCGAGGCCAGTGACGACCGGGTCGAGATCGCCACCGTCTGCGGCGCGATCAGCCCGCGCGCGAACTTGCCCGGCGCGACCCGGCTGGCGATCATCGCCAGCGGATAGCCGAGCAAGGTGACCAGGATCCCGATCGCCGAGATCAGCACGACATAATGGCCGAGCCCGGCGAACGCCGCCCCGCCGGCCGCCGAGCCGACGCTGAAGGCCAGCGCCAGCACGCCCAGCGGGGCGATCCACAGGACCCAGCCGATGATCACCAGCAGCGCGTCGCCGATCGCCTCGAACAGGTTGACGACCGAACGGCGCCCGTCCGCGCCGATCCGCCCGAGCGCCAGCGCGAACAGCACGGAGAACACGACCAGCGGCAGGATGTCGCCGTTGGTCGCGGCGGCAAAGACATTGTCGGGGACGATCCCCTTGAAGAAGTCGACGATCCCCGGGAGCGGGGCCGAGCTTTTCTGCTCGACCCCGGCGAGCGCGGCCTGGAGCCCCGCGGCCGTCCCTCGCGGCAGCGGGAACAGGTGGGTCAGCAGCACGATCGCCAACGCGCCGAGGACCGCGGATAGGGTGCAGACGATCACGATCCACAGGACCGACCTGGCCGCGATGCGGCCGCCGAGCGCGGCTTCGGCGCTTTTGGCGATGCCGACGACGAGCAGCGCCACGACCAGCGGGATGACGGTCATCTTGAGCGCGTTGAGCCATAAGGTGCCGACGAAGGCGGCGCCGGCGAGCAGGTCGCCGCGAACGGTCTCGGCAAGCCCGCCGCTGGCCGACCCGAGCGCGAGGCCGACGAGTAGCGCGGCGAGCGCCCAATAGGCGCGGAAACCCGCTCCGCGCTGGCGCTTGGTCAACGCGGTTTCCGGAACTTGAACACGAAGCGGTCGGTCTTGCCGCGGATCTTCGGGTCGAACACCAGCAGCGTGTGATCGTCGGCCGGGTTGCGCAGCATGTCGCTGGTCGCGACCAGCTGGAAGCCGGCGCGCTTGAAATCCGCCTTCACGACATTCGGATCGATCCGATGGAGCTTCTCGACGGTCGCCCGGGGATCGTCGTTGGGGTTGGCGACATGGTCGATGATGCCGACGATCGCGCCCGGCTTCATCGCCGCGTAGACCGTCTTGAGCCACTGGTCGGGGTCCATGCGGGGGATGCCGCGCTTGGCGCTCTCCCAATAGACGTCGTGGTAATCGAGGTTGATCAGCATGAAGTCATATTTGCCGGCCGGAATGTCGGGCGCCTCGAACGGGCTGACGCGCAGCCAGACGTTGGGAAGCTTGGCCTGCACCGCCTGGTAGGTGTCGTAGGTCTTCTGCGTGTAGAATTGCTGCGGGCCCCAGACCGTCACGTGGCCGGTCGGCCCGACCGCGCGCCCGGTGATCTCCGCCCAATAGAAATTGCCGCCGAACGGATCGGCGACCCGCATGCCCGGCTTGAGGCCGAGGAACTGCAGCACCTCCGCCGGCTTGCGCGATTCATCGAGCTTCACATTGTCCGGCGAGCGGTCCGGAGAGGCGACGGCCGCGGCAATCGCCGGCGGCACGGCCGGCGCTTTCGCAATGACCGGAACGGCCGTCAGCGCGAGCGACATAGTGAAGATATTGGTCAGGCGCATGCGGGGCCCCCCTTGGAAAAACGCAGAGCCTCTCTATTTCGCCAGCCGCTGCCGCGCCAGCGGTCATGCGAATGTTGATCAACGTTCATTTTTGGATAAACCTGGGGCGCTTGGGGAGCAGCTTAAGGGGGATTCCCAATGGCGACCGTTGCCGCGCCCGCTCACGACCGCAAAGCGGCGGAGCGCAAATTCTATTCGCGGATGGCGATCTTTCTGGTCGTCGTCACCTTTCTCGGCTTCGCGCCGAGTTTCTACCTAAGGGACGTGGTCCCGCCGTTTCCGCGGCCGAACCCGACGTTGCCGCCGGCGGTCATCTTCCACGGCCTCATGTTCACGTTGTGGATGGCGCTGCTGATCATCCAGACCCAGCTCGTCTCGACGCGCCGCACCGAGACGCACATGAAGCTCGGCAAGGCGGCGATGCTGGTCGCCGTCGCGCTGATCCCGGTGATGTATCTTACGGCGGTGTGGGCGGTGCCTCGTGAGAGCCACCCGCCGTTCACCGATTCGCTCAACTGGACCGCGATTCCACTCGCCGTGATCCCATCCTTCGCCTTCCTGATCTACGAAGCGTGGCGGCGCCGCAAGCAGGCGCAGTGGCACAAGCGCATGATGCTGAGTGCGACCATCCTGGTGGTCGCCGGTCCGTCGATTACCCGAATGCCGCTTGCGCCGCCGACCTTCGGCGGTTTCACGGTCCAGTTGCTGGTCGGGACGCTGGTGCTGTTCGCGCCGCTGTTCCTGTGGGATCGGCGCACTGAGGGCAGGGTCCATCCCGCGACATGGACCGGCCTCGCCGCCGTCCTCGCGGCCGCGATCGTTCCGCTGGCCCTGCTCTACACCGAGAGCTGGGCCGGCATCGCTGCGAAACTGCCTGGAATCGCCGGCTAGCCGAACAGGGCCTTCATCCGGGCGAGGCTTTCGGCCGGCCAGACTTCGCTGCTGTCGTAATAGGCCTCGACCGCCAGCGCATCCTCGGGCAGCCGGACCCACGGCAGCTTGGATCGGGTGTAGATGTGGATGTCGGGCGGCATCTCGCCGGGCGCATCGAGCGTCCCGACCCGGACGAAGCGCAGGATGTCGGTCGACCCACCGTAATTGCTCCACAGCGCGACCTTGCACTCGGGGCAGCGCCAGATCTGCTGCCCGCGGCCGCTTTCCGACGGCGTCATCACCGGCTCGGGTGAGCCTTTCAGTGTCTCGACCTGGTCGCTCTCGATCAGCGCATTGATGACAAAGGCCGAGCCGGTCTGAGTCTGGCAGCTGGTGCAATGGCAGCAATTGACGAACATCGGCTCGCGGTTGAGCTGGTAACGCACGGCGCCGCAGGCGCAGCCGCCCTCGCGGCTCATCCGCGGTGCACCTTCGCGACTGGCCTTTCCGCCGTCATTGCGGCCAACAGCTTCATCGCGTCGTGCGCCGACAGCGCGGCGCCTTCCTGCCATGTCGGCTGGTAGCTCAGATGCTCGCCGGCGAAGACGATCGGGCCTTCGGGCTTCAGCAGCTCGGCGTACATCGGGCCGCGGCCTGGCCCGCCGCCGCCGGGACGCGGGTCGAAGTCGGGCCACAGCGCGCCGACCCCCTCCGAATAAGGGGTGAGCCCCCAAGCCACCGTCACGCCCTTGCTCAGCAGCCGCGACCGCCCCGGATGCAGCGCCTCGATCGATTCGCGGCAGATCCGGAAACGTTCCTCGTGGCTGAGATTGGCGAAGCGGTCGGGATTGTCCTGGTTGGTCCAGCCCGCGGCGTAAGCCGCGACCAGCACGCCCTTGGCGGCGCCGTACCGGTCCGAGGGGTAGATCACATTCTCGTTGAGCCGGTCGGTCCAGGCCAGGCCGCCGTAGATGAAATCGTCGCGCTCCCAGAAACGCGGCGCCTCATAGGCCAGCTTGACGCTGTGCAGGTAAGGCGCGGCCCCGGCGATCGCCGCCTTCTTGGCGGCCGAAAAGTCGCTGGGGATTCGGGCGAGCACCGGCAGGGGCACGGTGCACACGCAATAGTCCGCTTCGGTCACCTGGCCGCCGTGCTCGATCCGGACGCGGTTGCCGATCCGGCGGATGGCGGTGACCTTGGTCCGCAGCCGCACGGCGGGCTTGACCTGCTCGTAGATGGCATGGGCGATGCGATCCATTCCGCCGACCGGTTGCAGCATGGTCGACTGCATGTCCCAGATATGCTCGAACGCATAAGGCAGGCCGACCGCTCGCGACGGCGCGAGCTCGTTGAAGCCGAGCGGCGGCAGCGGCACCGGCGCCTGGTTGTAGCCGCCGCCTTCGACCGAATAGCCCGACGAGCCGCCCGGCGTGTAGCGGCCCTTGTCGTCGAGCTGGCCGTAGAAGGACAGGAATTCCCGAATGAACCCCAGCTCGCCCTTGGGCACTTGCTGGTCGAGCGCATGCTGGTCGATCGCCTTGGCGAGCAACTCGGCAAGATGGCCGCGCAGGTCGTTGACCATGCGCCGTTCCGGCTGGACCTTGCCGCCGAAGTCCCAGCCGGCGTTGCGGTTGACGTTGACGAACGTCTCGAGCTGGACGCCGAAGCGCCGGGCATAGCCGAGGATCGCGCGGTGCGTGCTCGGGATGCGCGCGGCGCCGGCATTGAAATAGAGGCCGGGATCGAAGGCCGCGCGCTGGTCGGGCCGACCGGTCTGGACGATGGTGTCGCCGCCGCGGATGGTCCACACGCGCCCGCCGATCCGGTCGCGCGCTTCAAGCACGGTCACCCTGTAACCGGCGCGGCGAAGCTCGTAGGCCGAGACGAGCCCCGCGATCCCGGCGCCGAGGATCACGACCGAGCGGCCGTTGCCGCTCGCGCCCGGAAGCGCGAAATTCTCGGCCCCCGCCGGTGTCGGAATCGCCAACCCGAGCGCTTCCATCGCCAAATAGGCGGCGCCCACGCCGCCGACTGCCCCGACCTGCTCGAGCAATGCCCGCCGAGTGAGTGCCATGTGCTTTTCCCCCGCGGCGACTTGGCGCGGAGCCGTTCGCCGAGCGGCAGACTGACAGCAATTCGCGGCCCGATCCCACAATTTTTCGACCGCCGACGGCATCGCTGATCACGGTCGAGCGTTCATACGCCGGGCATCCCGAGTTCAAGGAGTAAGATTGTGACCGACCGCAACGATGAGATTTCCACGCTCAACACGCTGACCGCGACGTTGATCGACAGCATCACCGGCTATGAGGACGCGGCCGCGAACAGCGATGCCGGTCGGTTCCGCGAGATGTTTCGCGAGCGCGCCACCGAGCGCCAGAGCTGCGTGGAGGATTTGCGCGCCGAGGTTCGTCGCCTGGGCGGCAATCCCGAGGACGACGGCTCGTTCATGGGCAAGACCCACCAGCGCTTTCTCGACCTCAAGGCGGCGCTCACCGGCCGCGACGAGAAGGCCATTATCAACGAGGTCGAGCGCGGCGAGGACTATCTCAAGGAAAAGTTCGAGACCGCGCTCAACAGCGAGCAACCTGAGCGGCGAAAGCCGGACCGTGGTCGAGCGCGCCTTCCAGTCGGTCCGCGCGGGCCACGACCAAATGAGCCAGCTCAAGCACGGGATGGAAGCGGACTAAGGGCCGACGAATGAATGCCCCCTCGGATCCGTCCGGGGTGGGGCGCGGGGCGGTTCTCGAGGCCAGCGGAGCCGCCCCGCTGTTTCCAGAAGCTCAGAAGCCCATCAGCGCGAGCACCTCGCGGCGGCTGCGCTCGTCCTCGCGGAAGGTGCCCATCATCCGGCTGGTCGTCATCACCACGCCCGGCGTGTTGACCCCGCGCGCGGTCATGCAGGCGTGGCTCGCCTCGATCACCACCGCGACGCCCTTGGGCTGGAGATGCTCCCAGATGCAGTCGGCGACCTGGGCGGTCAGCCGTTCCTGCACCTGCAGCCGGCGGGCGAAAGCCGTGGAGCACGCGGGCGAGCTTGCTGATCCCGACCACCCTGTCGCGCGGCAAATAGGCGATCGACGCCTTGCCGATGATCGGCGCCATGTGATGCTCGCAGTGCGACTGGAACGGGATGTCCTTCAGCAGCACGATCTCGTCGTAGCCGCCGACCTCCTCGAAGGTGCGGCTGAAGATGGATGCGCCGGATCCTCCTCATAGCCGCGGGCATATTCGCGCCAGGCGCGCGCGACCCGCCGCGGCGTGTCGAGCAGGCCCTCGCGATCGGGATCGTCCCCGGCCCAGCGGATCAGCGTCCGAACCGCTTCGGCGACGTCGTTCGGCACCGCGCACGCCGGCGGCGGACTCGACCAGGTCGCCGTCCTCGGGATCGCCGGGTCATGGGTGGGTCATTCGTCAAGCTCCCGCGCAATATCCTCCGCCACCGCCGCCGCCTGCCCGCGAATATCCGGCACCGCGACAATCTCCCAATATCGGCCCTTGGTCAGCGGCCCCAACGCCCAGAGCGCGCGTCTCCGGCGCGCGAGCGCTCGTCGACCTCCAGCCCGATGCCCAGATGATCCGGCCGCGACCGCGCCGGCGTCGAGCAAGCTGCGCAGCAACGGGTCGCGCGTCCGCTCGATCGCGTGCAGCGGCCCGGTGCAATTGAACACGAAGGCAAACCGCTCCGTCCTGCGCGCGCTCGGCGCCGCGCCGGCGATACCCGACGTCGATCCCGCGCGCCGACGCGCGCGCGGCCACGATCCGCCCGGCGACCATCTCCAGCCGACCCTCGCGCGACCATCGCGCGAATCGTCTCGCGCACCTCGCGGCGCGATGCGATGACGATGGACGTCCCACCACGGCCGCGCGTGGCGGAGGAAGCGCCGCTGCTGGTCGGCACCCAGGCTTTGCCAAAACGCATGGCTATGCGGCCGCAGGCTGTCGATCGCGGCGCGCCAGCCGACCTCGGCAGAACGCCGCCGAAGCCAGCGCCAAAGCGCCAGCAGGTTGCCGTGCGGAAGCACCGTCGAATTCGACCGGCGCGGGGTCGAAATCGGCGTGAGCGCGCGGAATCTGGCCGCGCCGGGACAGCGCGACGATGCGCCCGCGATGCCCTGCCGCGTCGAGCGACAGGACCAGGTCGATCATGGTCAGGCCGGTGCCCATGAGCAGCACCGGCCGCTGCGTTTCGACCAGCTCGCGCACCGCGGCCCGCGCCTGCATAGCCCCAGGGGTTGTTGACGTACCGTTCGCCGGCGCTCGGCAAATGCGCCGAGGGGCTCCGGCTCCTGGTTGCCGACCGCGAGCGCGAGCGCCCGGCCCGCGACCACCCGACCGTCATCCAGGGCAACGTTCCATCCGCCGCGGCGCGGTGCGCCGAAGGCGGACGAGCGATCGACGTCCGAATGCCCAGCCCCGATCACATGCTCGAGAATCCCGCGCAGGTAACGGCCGAACAGGCGGCGCTCGGCAAATCCCCGGCGATCGCCGCCTTCCGCCTCGAAATGGCGGACGAAATGCTCGGGCCCGTCGGCCAGCGCGCTCATCCCCTCGGCGCGCACGTTGAGGAGGTGTGCCGGCTCGGTGGTCGAGTAAGCGACGCCATGCCCCGCCCGGCCGCTGCCGTCGATCAGCACCGAACTGACGCCCCGCCGCGCGAGCTGGGCGGCGAGGATCGTCCCCGACGCGCCCCCGCCGACGATCGCGACCGGAACGACCCGGTCAGATTTCGTAATCAGGCCATGCGTCCGGATTTGCAGCGCCGGCTTTGCGCTTGACCATGTGATCGTGCATCCGCTCGACCGTCTTGCCCGCGGTCTGGGTGAACCACGCCGGAACCGCCGCATGGATGATGCAGGCGGCGCCAGCGCCGATCAGCTCGGCGCCGATCTTGACCGCGCCGACGCCGTGACCCGCCCAGCTCATGCCCAGCGAGCGCGGGTGTTCAAGGAATATGCGGTCCACGATCCCGTCCTTGTTGTTCGGAACGTCCGGCTGATTGGTCGCCATCATCCTTGTCCACCCAATGTCTGGCGACCCCGACAGGATTCGAACCTGTGGCCTACAGATTAGGAATCTGTCGCTCTATCCTGCTGAGCTACGGGGTCGGCCCGAAGCAAGGAATAGGGATTCGGCGCCGTCCGATCAATTCACTTGGGTCGGCGGGACCACGGGGAGCGGTAGCGGAGCGACCCGAACGCCCTCGTCGACCAGCGCCTTCGCTTCCGCCAGGGTGGCATTGCCATGGACCTGGGCCTGCGCGATCTCGCCGCTGTGCATGGCCCGGGCGGTATCGGCGAATGCGTCCCCGACCCACCGGGAATCCTTGAGCAGGTCGGCCTGCAGCGCCGCGACCTTCGCCAGGCCGCGGTCGGCAGATTTGCGCGGCACGCTCGGCGCCATCGGCGCCTTGGCGACGTGCGTCGATTCGCAGAACGGGCACTGCACGAGGCCGGCCGCCCGTTGCTCCTCGAAGTCGGCGTTCGAGCGGAACCAGGCTTCGAACGTTTCGCCGCCATCGCGGCAGTGGAGATCGAACACGATCATTGGCTCACCACGTCCGCGATAGGCCGGCGGTGGTTAAGCGCCGGTATGCGCGAGCGCACCTCCGAGATGCGCGCCAAGTCGATCTCGGCAAAACCAACGCCCGGCTCCTCACCCATGTCGAGCAACACCTCGCCCCACGGGTCGATGACCAGCGAGTGGCCGAAGGTGTTGCGGCCGTCCTCATGATGGCCGACCTGGGCGGCCGCCACCACGAACAATCCCGCCTCGATCGCGCGCGCCCGAAGCAGAATATGCCAATGCGCCTTGCCGGTCGGCACGGTGAACGCGGCAGGGACCGCGATCACGTCCGCGTCCGCCTCGGCGATGCGCGCGAACAGCAGCGGGAAGCGCAAATCGTAGCAGATGGTGAGACCGAGCTTGCCGATCGGCGTGCCGTTGACCACCCACCGCTCTCTCGCCCGCGCGATAGACCGCGGACTCGCGCCAGCTCTCGCCCGTCGGCAGGTCGACATCGAACAGATGGATCTTGTCGTAGCGCGCGCGGATCTTGCCGGTGCGGTCGATGAGGAAGCCGCGATTGGCGATCTTCCCGTCCTCGACCAGGACGGCCAGCGAGCCGAGGTGGACCCAGATGCCATGCTCGCGAGCAGCCTCGCGGCAGGCGGCGAGGACCGTATCCTCCTCCTCGGTTCGAAGGTTCGCCGAAGCGCGGTGCGAATCGCGGTCGAGCAGGCCCGACATCTCGGGCGTGAACAGCATCGCCGCCCCGCCGCCGGCTGCCTCGCCGATCGCTTTGACCAGCGCCGCCGCATTGGCCGCCGGGTCGATGCCGGTATTGGACTGGAAGAGGGCGATCCGGGTCATTCATGCTGCGATCAGCTCGTCGAGCTTTCCCGCCCGCTCGAGCGCGACGAGGTCGTCGCACCCGCCGATATGCTGCCCGCCGATGAAGATCTGCGGCACGGTCGTCCGCCCGTTCGCCCGCTCAATCATCTGCCGCCGCGCCTCTCCGCCGAAATCGACCGCAATCTCCTTGTACTCGACCCCCTTGCTGTCGAGCAGATGCTTCGCCCGCCAGCAATAAGGGCAAAAGGTTTTGCTGTAGATTTCGACGGCGGCACGGACCATCCTTTCAGCCGATACTTAGGCGATGTCCCTAACGCATCAACTGCGAAGGTCTCACCACGCGCGCCCAGCTCACCAGCTCGACCCGCGCGGCCCCGGCGCGTTTCAGCGCCCGGGCGCAGGCCTTGGCCGTGCTCCCGGTCGTCAGCACGTCGTCGACCAGGATGACCGTCTTGCCGGCGACCGCGCTTTGTCGCGGACCCGGAAGGCGCCCGCGACCGTCTTGCGGCGCTGCAGCGGCGTCATGCCCTTGAGCGGCGGAGTCCGCCGGACCCGGCGCAGGGCGGTAGGATCGGTCGGGATGCCGAGCCCTTTGGACAGCTCGCGAGCGACCAGCGCCGACTGGTTGAAGCCACGCCACCACAGCCGGCCGCGATGGAGCGGGACCGGGACGATCAGCCGCTCGCCGCCGTCGCGCCCGACCAGCGGCAGCATGTAGCGCGCCATGGTCTTCGCGATCGCCACCTTGCGCCCATATTTGAGGCGGATGGCGAGGCTTCGCGACAATTCGTCATAGGCGACTGCGGCCCGGGTCCGCGCGATTCGCGGCGGCCTGGCGAGGCACGCGGCGCAGGTGTCGGTGTCGGTCCCGGCGAGCGGCGTCCCGCAAATCGCGCACCCGCCCTCGCCGAGAAACTCGATCCGCCGCCAGCATTCCGGGCAGAAGCTGTGGACTTCCGCGACGATCATCCCGCACCCGGCGCAGCGCGGCGGCAGCGCGAAATCGAGTGCTCCGCGGGCGCAGATTGCGAGCAGCGCCGACGACCATCGCCGCGCTTGTCGCTCGCCGCGCGCCGTCGCACAAGCGCCACCGTGCCGCCCGCCCTGTTCGACATGGAGCTGCGCGCGCTTCGCCGCGATCGCGCCTGCCGCGGAGGGGCCGGAGCTATTCCTTCTACGAACGGGCGTTCGACGACTGCCTCGACCGGCTCGGCGCTGATCCAGCGCCGCTTTCGGTCGGCCCTGCTGATCGGCTGTCCCGACGCCGATTGGCCGGCGCGGCTGGGGGAGTTGGCGGACCGGGTCGAGGTCGTGCGATCCGGGCCGTGCTTCGCCCGAGCCGCCGGCAGCGCGACAATCGTCGAGGACGATTGCGCGCCGGCGGCGAGCGCCTTCGATCTGTGCCGTCGCGGTCGGCACGCTCGACACGGTCAACGACCTGCCCGGCGCCCTGGCGCGCATTCGCGCCGCTTTGGCCGGCGACGCTCTGTTCATCGGCGCGATGTCCGGTGGCGACACGCTGCCGCAACTGCGCCTGCCATGCGCGCCGCCGACCAGCTGCGCGGAACGCGGCTCCCCGCATGTCCACCCGCGAATCGAGGCGTCGGCGCTCGCTACGCTGCTCGGCGCCGCGGGCTTCGTCGATGCCCGGTCGTCGACGTCGACCGCGTCCAGGTTTCCTACGAATGCTCGGCCGGCTGGTCCGCGACCTTCGCGCCATGGGTGCGACCAACATCCTCGCGCAGCGGTCGCGCCCGCCGCTGTCCGGCCGCGCTGCCGGCGGCGGCCGACGCATTTCGCTCCAGCGCCGGCGACGGACGGCCGTACGGTCGAGACGTTCGAAATCCTCCATTTCGCCGCCTGGACCGCCGCCGACGCGACAAGGATGAAGCGCCATTAACGATGTGCGAGTATGAGTTGTTAACCCGTGCACGCGTCATCCCGCCGCGTGGACGTGGACCAGAGGAGGGTGGCGTGAACGCTATCCGGAAGATTTGCGCAGGCTTGCTCGCCGACAAGCGCGGCGCTACTGCCATTGAATATGGCCTGATTGCGGCGCTCATCGTCATTGCGATGATGGCCGGCCTGTCCAGTCCTCGGCGGCGGGGTCGGCGGCATGTGGACCAAGATCCAGATACGGCGGTGCAGTCATGCGGGCGCGTATCAGCCCGCGCGGTCCGTACACCACGAGCTTGATTTTCTGGCCCGGGCATCAGCCTGGCGTTCGCGGCCAGGCCGTTGAGCGAAACAAACCGCTCGAGCCTGAAATCGCGGTAGGCCATCCGGCTTGCCAGCGACTGTACCGTGTCTCCCGGACCCACCGTCACGACATGGATGATGCGCGGCCGGATCGCGGCCGCCTCCGCCGGCGTGATCCGGCGCAGCGAATTGACCATCGCCGCGAACGGCCGGATGCCGTAGCCGCCCGGCGTTAGCATGACGAAATGATAGACCGTGCCCGGATCCCATTGATAGGCGAACGACGCTCGCGTCGACGACCCCCGAGCGGTGTTGGCGCGCGCCGTGGTGAAGGCCGCCGGCATGCCGTTGACCATGGTCCGCTGCGGCGGCGGGACCGCCAGCTGCGACTGCCCGCCGGTCAGCTGCCGAAAGACCTGCAGGATCGTATTCTCGAGGCTGCCGTTGTAGCGGCCGCCGCTGAACTGCGCCTTCCCCGCCGATCCCGGACACGGTGACGGCGTCGGTCCCGTTCTGCATCAGATAGCCCGGCGGGACGGTGAACTGGATCCTCAGGTCGGGATGGGTGAAGGTCGCGCCCTCGATCACCCCCTGGGCGGGATCGTCGTCGACGTAGAGCCCTCCATCTGGCTGAGGAACTGGTCGCGATTGAGCATTCCGGAGCCGAGCCGGCCGGTTGCCCGGGCCTCGGCCAGCGCGCGTTGCGCGCGGTTCTCGCTCAGCGGGTGCGTGCTCGCCCATTCGGGAGTCTGGCGATTGGTCCGTCCCTGGACCCGGGCCTGGAGCGCGGTTCGCGCGCGTCAGCGCGGCGAGGATCCCGGGCCCGCCGGCCGGGTCGTAGCCGGCGGCGACGAGGTAGCGGATGCCAAGTGTGTCTGCCTGATATTCCTGCTCGCGCGAGAAACTCAGCGTCGAAGCTGCGACCGCTGCTGCGCCATCTGGGAGACGACATTGCCGAGCCCGCCGCCGAAAATCGCCGCCGAGGATCGCGCCGAGCACCCCGAACACATTGCTGCGCTGAGCATAGGCCTGGCGGGCGTGGGCATGATTGGCGGCAATGTGCGCCGACCTCATGGCCGAGCGCGAAGCCGAGCTGCGACTCATCGTCCATGAGCGTCAGCAGCTGGCGGGTGACGTAGACGTAGCCGCCCGGCACCGCGAACGCGTTCTCGACCGCCGAATTGAGGGTCGTGAAGTGCAGCGCCTGGCCGGGGTTGGCGATCCCCGATATGGCGCCGACGCGGCGGCCGATCAACTTCGACATAAGCCGCGCGCGAGCCCGTTTCGGCCCCGCCGAACTCCTGAACCAGCTGCGGCGTGATCGCGCTGCGCCTCGGCGACGTCCCGCGGATTGAGATAGCGCGGTCCCTGGGCCGCGACTGGGCTGAGCGCCGCAGCCGCGGCGGCGAGCATCAGCATGGCCTTACGCATCGATCACTCTCCCGTTTCGCCTAAGTATCGGCGACGCTTTTGAACGGGAGATGACTAAGTCGGGTTCCTTGGCCGGGCTCAGCCGATGGCGAGGAACTTGGCGCGGCGCTGGGCCAGCAGCTCGTCCGGACCGAGTTCACCGCACCCGTCCAGCTCCTCGATGATCGCACCCTTCAGCGCCCCGATCGCGGCGTCCGGATCGCGATGGGCGCCGCCCAGCGGCTCCGGCAATGATCCGGTCGATCACCCCGAGCGCCTGGAGATCGGCGGCCGTGATCTTCATCGCCTCGGCCGCTTCGGCCGCCTTGTCGCCCGTCCGCCACAGGATCGAGGCGCAGCCTTCGGGCGAGATCACCGAATAGATCGCATGCTCGAACATCAGCACACGATTGGCCGCAGCGATCGCGACGGCGCCGCCCGACCCGCCCTCGCCGACGATCACCGCGACCATCGGCACCTTCAAGGCGAGGCATTGCTCGGTCGAGCGGGCGATGGCCTCGGCCTGGCCGCGCTCTTCGGCCTGCGACTCCGGGGAACGCCCCGGGCGTGTCGACCAGGGTTACGACCGGAAGCCCGAACCGGTCGGCGAGCTGCATCAGGCGGATCGCCTTGCGATAGCCTTCGGGCTTGGCCATGCCGAAATTGTGCTTGAGGCGCGACGCGGTGTCGTCGCCCTTCTCGTGCCCGATCAGCATCACCCGGCGGCCGTCGATCCGGGCCAGGCCGCCGATGATCGCCGGATCGTCGGCGAACGCCCGGTCGCCGGCCAGCGGCACGAAATCCTCGGCGATTCCGGCGACATAATCCTTGAAGTGCGGCCGTTCCGGATGACGGGCGACCTGCGCTTTCTGCCATGGCGTGAGCTTGGCATAGGTGTCGCGGAGCAGCTTGCTGGCCTTGGTTTCGAGCTTCGAGACTTCGGCGTCGATGTCGATGTCGGCCGAGCTGTTGGCCGTCTCGCGCAGCTCGGCGACGCGGGTCTCGAGCTCGGCGATCGGTTTTTCGAAGTCGAGGTAAGTCAGCATCCGGGCGGGCGGGTAGGACGAAGGCGGCTAGCGCGTCAACGAGAACGCGTCGCGAGCGGGTGGCGCGAATTGACCAGCTCGACCAGCCGCGCGCTGTCGACATGGGTGTAGATTTGGGTGGTGGCGATGTCGGCATGGCCCAGCAGCGACTGGAGCACGCGCAGGTCGGCTCCGCCCGACAAGCAGGTGCGTCGCGAACGCATGGCGGAGGACGTGCGGGCTGACCCGCTCGGGCGAGATCCCGGCGTCGGCCGCCATTTGGCGCACGATCTGGAACAGCCGCACCCGGCTGAGGTGCGACTTTCCGCTCGGGAACAGCCACAGGCTGTCGGCGGGCACCTGCTCGAGCCACCGCTCGACCGCCGCTTCGGCGCGCGACGAGATCGGCACCAGCCGCTCCTTGTCGCCCTTGCCGCGCAGGATCAGGAATGGCTGGCCCTTGCGCAGCGCGCCGCGCGGCAGCGTGACCAGCTCGCTGGCGCGAAGCCCCGACCCGTAGAGCAATTCCAGCAGCGCCAGGTTGCGCAGCGCCGATACCGGCCGCCGCTCGCGGCCCGGTCCTCGGCCTGCTCGAACATCGCGCGCCACCTCCCCGGTCTCGAGGATCCGCGGCAGCGGCCGCTCGAAACCGCGGCCGCGGCAGGGCGCGCCGACGGGTCGTCCCGGCGCAGCCCTTCGTCGACCAGGAAGCCGTAGAAGCGCCGGAGCGCCGCCGAGCGCCGCGCGACGGTGGCGGCGGCGAGATCGCGCCCACTGCTCGCCGAGCCGCCCGACGGCCGCAGCGTCGGCAGTCCCGACCGCCCCGCCCAGCGCCTCGGCCGAGCGCTCGAGGTCGTTGCGGTAGGCAGCGAGCGTGTGGCGCGAAGCCCCGGCCTCCGCCGCCATCATGTCGAGGAAGCGGTCGACCAGCGCCTGATCGTCGGCGGTCACGTCCGGGACAGGGCCTCGGCCGCGATCATCCGCGCGGCATAGTCCTGGCGGGTGCGGATCAGGCCGCCGATGATGTGATACATATGGGCGCCGGGGACGCCGATCGAAATCCGCTGTCTGGAGGCCGGTGCCGGCGAGGATCAGCACCGAAGCGGGTTGATCGCGGCCGGCGGCGGCGTCGATCATCCGGGTCCAGACCGACTGCCGGCCGAGTCCAAGCTCGTTGCGCCGGCTCAGGCTGTCGGCTCCGTCGGCAGTAATCCGGCCAAGCCCGGCGAGCCCGGCGACGAGCAGCGCGCTGCGGACCTTGTCGGGGCTTTTGTCGCGGCCGATGAAGGCGTTGATTCGCGACGTGCTCAAGTCGAGGCCGCGCGGGTCGGGCGACGCGAGGACGAGCATGGCCCAGCAGCGGTCGGCAGGCTCGCCGTCCATGCGCCGCGTCGCCGCGATCCACCGCTGTGCCGCCCGATCGTAACCGGCGGCGAGCATCGCCGAGATCAGCTCCGGAGCATCCTTCTCGAGCTCGGGATCGGGCTGCGATCAGGCTTGCCGCGCGGCCGAGCAGCGCCCGCATCGCCTCATGCTGGAGGGGATCCTTGGCGCCGCCCAGCAACTTGCGGATCGCGCCCAGCTTGGCGTCGCGATCGTTGCCGACGAAGGCCTGCCGGACTTGCCAGGCGTCGGTTCCGGGCAGGTCGCTGGGGTCGGTCGAATCGTAGATCGTCGAATAGAGGTCGATCATCGACTGGGACGAAAACACGCCGAGCCCGGTCGCGACGCGCGCCGATTCGAGCCGCTGGTCGGCCGTCAACAGCGGCGCCCGCGCCTCGAACGCCCGCAACTGCGGCGAGGCGGCGCGGACCAGCCGATCGGGCGGCACCATGCCGGTGGCGGTGGCGAGCCCGAAGCGCCACGCGGTCAGGCGATCGACCGGGTCCCATTCGATCGTCGTCGACCGCGCCGGTATTGGCGCCGGCGCCGACGACCTTTTCCGCCAGCATCAGGTCGATCCCGCCGATGCGTCCACGGCGGCGGGCATCGTCGATCTGGGCGGAGGCGCTTTCCGGCTCGCCCGAGAGCGACGCGCACATCGCGCTGACCAGCGCGCGGATGGCCGGCTCATATTTCCGGATGCCGTCCTGGAGCGGGCACAGCGCCGGCGGGTCGCCGTTCGCCAGCGCGCTCTGCACGCCGACCTGGAACAGCTTCGGCGTGAAGCGGTCGGTGTCGACGTCGGCGACGAGCATCCGCGCCGCGTCGGCCTCGCCCAGCCGCAGCAGCAGCCAGGCGCGTTCGGCGACCCAGTCGATCGGATTGACGGCGCGCGGCGCCCGGCTCTTCGCGAGCAGCGCGTTGCGCAGCGCGATATGCGCCCAGCGCGAGGCGATCGGCGTGTCCATCCGCCGCATCAGGCTCGACAGGAACGTCCCGCTCGCGGCCCCCCACGGGTTCTCCCCGAGGCCGACGGCGACCGGGTCGAGGCGGCCGACGACCCACGGGTCGCGCCGCGCATGTGCGGGGTATTCGACCGGCGGCGGCGGCGGGGCGAGCTGCTGGAGGGTCAGTTCGGCGACGCTGGTGTCGCCCCCCGCCGGGCTCGCGGTGAACGGTGTCGGCTGGGCTGGCGACGCGGCATTGGCGGATACGGGCGCCGGGCGATGGCTGGGCCGGCGGCGGCTGGGCAGCCTGCTGCGCCAGCGCCGGGATCGCCAGCGCCAGCACGGCTCCGGCAGCCAGCAGCGACTTACTGCGCATTGCCCGGGTTCGGGACCTCGACTTCGATGGTCTTGGTCGGTTGCGGCTTCGGCACGGTCGACAGGAAGGCGAGCGCGCCGAGAACCAGGACGACGACGACGATCAGGATGGCAAGTCTGGGCATGGCTGGCGCTTTTGCCGAGCCGGAAAGGCGCTGTATAGCCCCTCCGGTGACAGATTTGGCGAAGCGCCTGGATCGGCCGGTAGTGCTGGTCGGGCTGATGGGAGTTGGGAAGTCGACCGTCGGGCGCCGCCTCGCGCGGCGGCTCGGCTTGCCGTTCGTCGACAGCGATTCGGCGATCGAGGATGCGGTTGGCCTATCCTGCGCCGAAGTGTTCGAGCGCTACGGCGAGGACGACTTCCGCGACGGCGAACGGCGCCTGGTCGCACGCCTGATCGACGGCGAAATCCGGGTGATCGCGACCGGCGGCGGCGCTTATGTCGACCCGCGCACGCGCGAACTCCTCAATGAGCGGGCGATCACCGTCTGGCTCGACGCCCCGGTCGATATCCTCACCGAGCGCACCGCGCGCCGCGACACACGGCCGCTGCTGCGCAACCCCGATCCGCGCAGCACCCTCGAGCGGCTGTCCGAGGAAGAGCGGCCGCGATACCACGAGGCACACATCCACATTAAGAGCGGCAACGGGGCCCATCGCGACGTGGTTGAAGCGATCGTTCAGGCGCTGGAGAGCCATCTCCGCACGTGACGGAGGTCAGGCCGGGCCCGAGGGCTCCGTTTCGGGCAGCGCCCGGTCGGGCGCGAACGTTGTTTCCTGGCCGGCATGGAGGTCGCCGGTCGCGCTTTGCCGCTCCAGCCGCTCGCAATCGCGCATCCGATACTCGCGCTCGACCCGGTCGACTTCTTCCCGGTCGATGCCGTGCGCCTTGAGCGCCGCGCGGCCCATCGCCACCGCGCTCTCGAACAGCTCGCGCTCGGCAAAGGCGAGATCGAGGTCGTCGAAATTGATCAGGTCGAGCCGGTCGTAGACGCGGACCATGACCGCCGCCTGGGGAAAAGCGGTGAGCACCGCGGCAAGGCCGTCGCGGGTTACCTCGCCGGTGCGATTGTCGTTGCAAAAGGCGATGACCCGCGCCGCTTCCGCGCCCGCGGTCCGCAGCAGGTCGACCCGCAGCCCATCGCCGTAATAGACCTTATAGCCGAACTCCCCGACTAACTCGATCTGGCGCGGGCTCTTGTCGATGATGGTGACGCCGATCCCCTTGGCCATCATCATCTGCGCGACGGTCTGGCCGAACCGGCCGTAGCCAACCACGATCGCACTGGTTTCGGGCGACTTCTCCGGGCCGTCGAGGTCAACTCCGTGGCGCTCGTCGCGCCGCTCGAGGAAATCGATGAAGCGCATCAGGAACGGCGTGGTGGCCATCGACAGGGTGACGACCGCGCCGAACAGCGATGCCGCCTCGGGCGCAATCAGCCGTCCCGACGCGGCCAGTGCGAACAGGACGAAGCCGAACTCGCCGGCCTGGCTCAGCAACAAGCCGAGCCGGACGCTCATTTGCCACTTGCAGCCGAAAATCCGGGCCAGCAGGCTGATCAGCCCTGCCTTGATGGCGATCACGGCGGCCGCGATGCCAATCACGAACAGCGGGCGCTCGGCGATGAGCTTGAGGTCGAGCAGCATGCCGACCGATAGGAAGAACAGCCCGAGGAGGATCGAGCGGAACGGTTCGACGTCGCTCTCGAGCTCGTGGCGGTACGGCGATTCGGCGAGCATCACCCCGGCCACGAATGCGCCCAGCGGGACCGACAGGTGAAGCAAATGCATAACCGCGGCGGCGCCGACCACCGTGAACAGGCCGGCCACCACAAACAGCTCGCGCTCCCGCAAGCGGCCGACCAGGCGCAACAGCGGATTGACCAGGAGCCGCCCGGCGATCACCAGGCCAATGACGGCGAGCAAGGTATAGAGCGCGAGCGTCCAACCGGTCGGGGCGCTCGGATCGGGCGTCACCGGGGCCAGTGCGGCGATGATCGTGATCAACGGGACGATCGCCAGGTCCTGAAACAGCAGGACCGAGAAGGCCCGCTCGCCCTGGGGCGTGTTGAGCTCATTGTCCGAGCGCAGCTGCGGCAGGACCTGCGCGGTCGACGACAGCGCGAGCGGCAGGCCGATCGCCAGCGCGGCCTTGAGCGAGAAACCGACGACGAGGTTGATGAACAGGCTGATCGCCAGCCCGCACAGCACGACCTGAGCCAGGCCGAGGCCGAAAATGTCCCTGCGCAACCGCCACAGCCGGCTCGGCTGAAGCTCGAGCCCGACGATGAACAGCAGCAGCGCGATGCCGATCTCGGTCACGCTGGTCAGCTGCTCGGGGTCGCGGATCAGCCGGAGCGCTTCCGGCCCGATCAGCGCGCCGGCGACGATGTAGCCGAGCGTGGCGCCGAGCTTGAGGCGGCGGAACAGCGTGACGAAGACGAGCGCGGCGCCGAGCATGATGGCGCCGCTTTCGAGGATCGCGGTGGTCGCCTGGGCGGTCTCGGCCGGGGTCGTCACCCGGCGTCCTCGATCGCCGCGGCGAGCGCTCGGAACGGCAGCAGGATCGCGCCGTGGCGCGACTTGCGCGACCGCGCCGGGGCGAGCGCCGCCAGGCCCCAGCCGGGCTCCGCCGCACCGCCGCCGAGCCAGTCGGTCAGCTCGGCCAGCGCCTGTTGGACGTCGGCGCGCGAGCGGCCGATCGCACCGCGTTCGAGCAATGCCGCCGACGCCTGGCCGAAGGCGCAGGCGTGGACCTCGCTGCGACAGCCTGGCAACGCGGCCCTGCGCGTCGAGCTGGACCGCGGTCGCCACTCGGCTGCCGCAGGTCGACGAGCGCAGCTCGGCGCGGCCGTCCTCGCGCTCCAGCTCGCGCGGTTCGCCGAGCGAAGCGGCCAGCCGCAGGATTTCGGTCGTGTAGAGCGGCGCGTTCATTCCTTGCGCCAAGTGGTGCCGCCCGGCCCGTCTTCCAAGACGATCCCTTCCGCCTTGAGCTCATCGCGAATCCGGTCGGCCGCAGCGAAGTCGCGGCTCTGCTTGGCGGCGGCGCGCTCGGCGATGCGTACTTCGATCGCGCTGGTGTCGGCATCGCCGCGGAACCACTCGTCCGCCGAGCCCGGGAGCAAGCCGAGCAACGCAGCGCTGGCTTTCACGGCGGCCGGATCCTCGAGCGCCATCAGGCGCGTCAGGGCGAGCGGGGTGTTGAGGTCGTCCCGCAAAGCTTCGACTACGCCCGCGTCGACCTCGCCCGCCGTCGCGTCGCCGGCGGACCGGTACAGCCGATCCAGGTTGGTCTTGGCCTGCGCCACGACTTCATCGGTCCAGCTCAGCGGCTGGCGGTAATGCGCGCTCAGCAGCGCCAGGCGCAGCGTCTCGCCGCGATGGCCTTGTTCCAGCAGCTCCGCGGGGGTGATGATGTTGCCGAGGCTCTTGGACATCTTCTCCGAGCCCATGTCGACGAAGCCGTTGTGCACCCAGTAGCGCGCGAGCGGCAGGCCGGCGTGGGCGCAGCGGCTCTGCGCGATCTCATTCTCGTGGTGCGGGAAGATGAGGTCGAGCCCGCCGCCGTGGATGTCGATCGTCTCGCCGAAATGGCGCTCGATCATCGCCGAGCATTCGACGTGCCAGCCCGGGCGGCCGCGGCCCCATGGCGAGTCCCAGCCGACTGTCGCCTCATCGCTCGGCTTCCACAGCACGAAGTCGGCGGGGTCGCGCTTGTAGGGCGCGACCTCGACCCGGGCCCCGGCGATCATCGCCTCGCGGTCGCGCCGCGACAGCTCGCCGTAATCGCTCCACGCCGCAACGCTGAACAGCACATGGCCCTCCGCCTCATAGGCGCAGCCGCGCTCGATCAGCCGCTCGATCATCGCGACCATCGCGCGCGATTTCCTGGGTCGCGTGGGGCGCAATGGTCGGCGGCTGGACGCCGAGCGCACCCATGTCCTCGAGGTAGAAGCGCTCGTAGCGCTCGGTGATTACCGACGGGTCGACGCCCTCCTTCTCGGCCGCGACGATGATCTTGTCGTCGACGTCGGTGACGTTGCGGGCATAGACCAGGCTGTCCGGCCCGAACTCGTGGCGGATCAGGCGCGCCAGCGTGTCGAACACCACCGCCGGCCGCGCGTTGCCGATGTGGGCCCGGCCGTAGACCGTCGGGCCGCACACATACATGGTGATGCGCTGCGGGTTCTGCGGGACGAACGCCCGCTTCTCGCGGGTCATGGTGTCGTGAAGGCGGATCATGGTTCCTCCCTGCGCAGCGATCCAGGATGGTGGAGGGTACGCGGCGGCGTCTCTACCCCACCCATGCTCTGCATGGTCCCCCTCCCCACGCTCGCGGGGAGGAACTGCACGCGTCATCGCGCCTCCTCGGTGCCGCCGCGCCTCGACCCAGTCGACGATCGCGCGGCCGCTGGCCATGAGCAGGGGATAGGTGCGCGACTTGCGCATCCATTCGGGCCGGTCGGCCTTCGGCCCGTAGACCATGTCGGTGGCGAGGTTGGCGAGGAGGAAGAACAAGGTCACCGCGAGCAGGCCCTTGAGCATCCCGAACCCGCCGCCGAGCACCCGGTCGAACGGGCCGAGCAAGGCGTGGCGCCGGGTGCGGCCGCCGAGCGCGCGCGCGACCAGCTTCACGAGGAGGAAGCTGGGCACGAACAGGATCGCGAACGCCAGCACCGCGGCCGCCGCCGAGCTGGTCCCGAAAGTGCCGATCAGCCCGCTCCACAATTGGCTGTGGAACAGCTTCAGCATCGCGATCGCGACCACCCAGGCGAGCAAAGAGATGACCTCGTGCACGAAGCCGCGCACGAAGCCGACGGCGGCGCCGCCGACCAGCAGCAGGAAGACGAAGACGTCGAGCGCGGTCATCAAAGCGGCGCTAGCAAGCTCTTTTGGTCATTGCGAGCCACCAGCGGATCAGTCATTCACGGCGCATGTCGGGGGACGCGGACCTGCTCTTCATCATCGGCAGCGGTGACGAGTCCGACCAGATCGCGCAGCGCGGCACGCGGATCATCGTCCAGGGCACCAGCGACCTGACCAAGCTGCTGCAAGGCCGCGAAGCCCCATCATCGGCTGCACATCTCGCGCAACTATTTCCGCCAGAACCGCGCGCCCGATCTCACGGGCTATCGCGTACTGGTCAATCTGATCACCGAGGCCGAAGGCAACCTCAAGATCCTCGACAATCTGAAAAAGCTGCTGCGCGGAGTCCCGGGGCGGGTGGTCAACCCGCCCGAGGCGGTGCTGCGTTCGACCCGCGACCAGGTCGCGCGGCGGCTCGCTGGCATCGCCGGGCTGATCGTACCCAGGGCCGTGCGCCTCGACGGCCGCAAGCCGCCGATCGCCGCGCGGACGCTCGACAAGGCGGGGATCGTCCCGCCGGTCATCCTGCGCCGGACCGGGACGCACGGCGGCAACATCGTCGGCCGCTTCGACACCATCGACGCGGCGGTCGCGGCGCTGACGCCGGGCGAGCATATCGCGACCCAGTTCGTCGATTTCGCCGGCGCCGACGGGCTCTACCGCAAATACCGCGCCTTCCTGATCGGCGAGCGCATCGTGCTGCGCCACATGCTCGTCTCCGATCACTGGAACGTCCATGCCAACGATCGCTCGCGCTTCATGGCCGGGCACCCGGAGGCGGTCGCCGCGGAGCGCGCCCTGCTGGAAAGCGCCGACCCGTTCGCACCCAACGTCCGCCAGGTGCTGGAGGCGGTGCGCGACCGCATGCCGCTGGATTTCTTCGGCATGGATTTCGGCGTAACAGCGGACGGCTCGGTCGTGCTGTTCGAGGCCAACGCGACGATGAGCTTCTTTCCCTTCTCCGACGACCCGCAGTTCGACTATCTGAAGCGCTGCTTCGCGCCCGCCCGGGACGCTTTCCGCGAGCTGCTCGGCCTCCCGCCCGAGGTCGCGCCGATGGCCCGGATCCAGCTCGAGTCGGCCTGATGTTCGACACCTATTCCGAAGATCTTCGCCGAGCGCGGCGCCGCCTACCAGCAGGCGATGGCCGAGTGCCCGGGTGCGCGCGATGCCGAGTTCCAGGCGGTGCTCGAGCCGCTCAACCACAAACCGGTCCGGCTGCTGTGCGACATGCCCTCGGGCGGCGGCTATCTCGCCGCGCATCTGCCGGCGGGCATGCGCTACGTCGGGATCGATCCGTCCGACGATTTCGTCAGCGCCTGCCCGGTCGGCACGGTGTGCATCAAGGCGCCGATCACCGCGGTGCCGCTCGCCGACGGCGCGGTCGACGCGGTGGTCAGCCTCGCCGCTCTGCACCACGAGCCGGACCTGCCGGCCGTGTTCGGCGAGATGCGGCGGCTGCTGAAGTCCGGCGGGCGGGCGGTGATCTGCGACGTCGAGTTCGGCACTCCGGTCGCGGCCTTCCTCAACGGCTTCGTCGACGAGCATAACCCGATGGGCCATGTCGGCATCTTCCTCGACGAGCAGACGGCCGGCAAAATCGAGGCGGCCGGCTTCCGGGTCGTCGACGACCATGTCGTCGACATGCCCTGGGCGTTCGACAGCATCCAGGAAGCGGGCGCCTTCTGCCGGCAGTTATTCTGGATGCCCGAGCTCGACGCCGCCGCGGTCGCCGACGCCATGTTCCGCCAGCTCGGCTTCGACGTGATCGACGGCCGCCCCCACCTGCGCTGGGCGCTGCGGCGGATCGTGTGCGATGCGGTGTGACATGCCCAAAATGGTCGAGCTAATGTCGGCACCTCCGCGGCTCGGTTCCGCTTGATTCCAGTTTAACCGATGCCGCAGCTCTCGATCGCATCGAGCAGATGCTGGAGCAACAGCGCAAACCGACGATTGAGCGGGGCTCAACTTCGATCATGTTCGAAGAGCCGTTGTGGAGTAACTTCTGGGGACCAAATTGGCGGGCGACAGTGATTTACGATCAGGGACGACTTTGGATCGATGAGCGCGACAGCCATAGGAGGCTCCGGTATGACTTTCGAAGCCTGCATGCTTTCGTCTTTTGCTTCGTCGGTGCCGCGACATTCTTCGTATTCGGTTCGCTGGGCGGCAACATCATGCAGGGGCTGGGGTTCGCAGCGCTGGTGCTTGGCTGGGTGTACGGGATGAATGTGGTTACCGCGCTATTGCGAGTACCAGGCTGATTAGGCGCTCTGTGCGAGATGAATAAGTTACCGCCCCAAGATCTGATCGACCAGCTCGCGCAGGTTGGCGAATTCGGCGAGGCGCAGGCCCTCGCCGCCTTTGACGCCCTTGGGCACCCAGGCGGTTTCGAAGCCGAGCTTGGCCGATTCCTTGAGCCGCAGCCCGGCATGCGCGACCGGGCGGATTTCGCCGGACAGCGCGATTTCGCCGAGCACCACGCGCTTCGCTCGGCACCGGCCGCTCGGACAGCGCCGAGACCAGCGCCGCCGCGACCGCGAGGTCGGCCGCCGGGTCGCTGCAGCCGATAGCCGCCGGCGACGTTGAGATAGACTTCGGCCGTCGCGAAGCTCGAGCCCGCAGCGCGCCTCCAGCACCGCGAGGATCATCGCCAGCCGCCCGCTGTCCCAGCCGACCGCCGCGCGCCGCGGCGTTGCGCCGCTCGCCAGCCGCACGGTCAGCGCCTGGATCTCGACCAGCACCGGCCGCGAGCCCTCGATCGCCGGGAACACGCTGGTCCCGCTGACCGGCTCGCCGCGATGGGTCAGGAACAGCGCCGACGGGTTGGGCACCTCGGTCAGCCCCTCGCCCCTCCATCGCGAACACGCCGATCTCGTCGGTGCCGCCGAAGCGGTTCTTCATCGCGCGGAGGATGCGATACTGGTGGCTGCGCTCGCCCTCGAAGCTCAGCACCGTGTCGACCATATGCTCGAGCACGCGCGGGCCGGCGATGGTGCCGTCCTTGGTGACGTGGCCGACGAGCACGACCGCGGTCCCGTGCTCCTTGGCGAAGCGCACCAGCTCCTGCGCCGAGGCGCGGACCTGGCTGACGGTGCCGGGCGCGCCCTCGATCAGGTCGCGAGTGCATGGTCTGGATCGAATCGATGACGAGCAACGCGGGCGCGCTCGTCGCCGACCGTCGTCAGGATGTCGCGCACCGAGGTCGCCGCCGCGAGCCGCACCGGCGCTGCGCCGAGCCCGAGCCGGACCGCGCGCAGCCGCACCTGCTCGGCCGATTCCTCGCCCGAGACGTAGACGACCTCGTGCCCGTCGCTCGCCAGCCGCGCCGCGACCTGGAGCAGCAGGGTCGACTTGCCGATGCCCGGGATCGCCGCCGACCAGCATCGCCGACCCGGCGACGATCCCGCCGCCGATCGCCCGGTCGAACTCGGCGATTCCCGCTCGGCAGCCGCTCGGGCAGCGCCGCCGGGCGTGTCGAGCCCGACCAGCTGGATCACCCGCCCGCCGCCCTGGAGGTTATGCTTGGCGGCGAAGATGCTCGACACCTCGGCCGCTTCCTGGACGAGCGTGTTCCACTCGGCGCAGTCGGCGCACTGCCCCTGCCAGCGGTGCGACACCGACCCGCAGGCCTGGCAGACGTAGCGCGCCTTCGAGCTTCGCCATCGGCTCGCAGCTTACCGGAACAAAGCAGCGAACGAGAAGCCCTAAAACACCGCCTTCGGCCTTGCCGCCCATCATCTGCTGGCGGACCAGCGGGATCGGCGGGCCGCCGTAGCTCAGGAACTGGTCGTGGAACGCCTTCCACGCCTTCTGCCCGCCGCGGCTCGCCGCCCAGTCGTCGCGCAGCTTGCGGATCATCAGCTTGCCCATCGTGTAGTTGAGATAGGCCGGGTCGTAGGTGCCGCGCGCCGCCTGCTGCTTGGCGTTGCCCGCGTCCTGGTAGCATTGGTTGCGGAACAGGTCGAAGCTCTGCTGCTGGGTCATCGACCCGGTGTGCATGCCGATCGCCGACAGGAAGCGGCAGTCGCGCAGCAAGGCGTTCGACAGCTGGCCGATCAGCATCTCGTCGTCGCCGCCGCCGACGCCCGCCACGCGCATCATCTCCTCGGCGTAATGCGCCCAGCCTTCGGCGAAGGCGTAGCCGACGAACACCCGGCCGAAGATGTCCTTCGAGCGGTTGGCGTGGAGGAAATTGAGGAAGTGGCCGGGCCACACCTCGTGGACCGAGGTGAACAGCAGGTCGGCCTTGCCGGGGATGAACGCGTCCTGCTCGGCCTTGGGCCAGGTCGGGTCGGGCGGCGCGATATAATAGACCGACGGCAGGCCCTTTTCGTACGGCCCGGGGATGTTGATGTAGGCGCATTCTGCCGGTTGTAGGGCGGCGCTTCCTCGACCTTGGCCTCCTCCGGTCCCGGGATCGTGACGATGTCATGGTCGATGATGAACTGCTTCAGCCCCGCGAGCTGGCGCCCGCGCGCCGGCGACCGGGCCGCCCTCCGGCTTGTTGGCGTTCATCTTGAGCATGCAGGCCTGCGATCGTCTGCGCCCGGCGCGTAGCGGGCGCAGGCTTCGCCGAGCAGCTTCTGGTTCGCCGCCAGGTCCGCCCGGCCGATCCGCTCGAGCTCGTCGACCGGAGTCGTCACCATCTCGGTGTCGGCGAGCATCCGCTGGAACTTGGCCTTGCCCAGCGCGAAATTGGGCTTGGCGGAGGCGCGCTGGCTTTCGACCCAGGCGACCGTTTCCTGCATCGCCTTCACCGCATTGTCGGTCGCGGCCTTGAGCGCCTGCTGGTCCTCGGGCGTGCCGACGCCCTTCCACGCCGCCATGCCGTCGCCCGGATAATAATCGACGAAGCCGCCGAACGCCTTCTTGGCATAATCGACGAAGCTGGTCGCCATCGGCGTCTGGATGTTGGCGCGCATCTGCTCGGCCGCGCGCGGCACGTTCTGAAGGAACTTGATGTACGCCTTCAGCCGCTGTTCCTTCGGCGCGTAGGGCACGGTGATGTAGACCGACGGGTCGACGAAGCCGAGATAAGCCGCCGGATTGTGGTGCAGCTGGTCGGCGCCGGTCGGGTCGATCCAGAACAATTGCCCCTTGGCGACGGCGACCAGATAGTCGCGCTGGAAGCGCTGCTCGGGGGTCAGCTTGTCGTCGCTGAAGGCCTGCGCGTCGGCGATCGCCTTCTTCAGCCGGTCGACCTCGCCGTCGATCGCCGGCGTGCGACAGGTCGGCGATCTGGCCGTCATATTCGTGCCGGCCCTGCTGGACCGCGAAGCCGGGATTGGCGCCTGAAGCTCGCCTCGATGAACTGTTGACGAAGCCGGCCAGTCGGCGTGCGGGCTTGGCCGCCGAGCGTCGGCCGAACCGTTGTCCGGCGCGTTCGAAACCCTGCAGCCCGAAACGCCAACGCGGCCGCCATGGCCGACGCGACTCAGAAATCCTCGCATCCCTCTCTCCTCTCGGCACGGCTGCTAAGGCCGGCCGGCGGCTCGGCAAGCAAACGTCGGCGAACGGACGAACGGCGGCCGGTGCAGACCGCCGCGATTTCGCTTGTTATGGCCGGGGCCATGGATGGAGTTTCCCTCGCCCCGATCGGCATCCTGCTTCTCGTCGCCTGCCTGATCGCGATGCTGTCGCGGCGGCTCGGGCTCCCGTATATCGTCGGGCTGGTCGTCGCCGGCTTGCTCATCGCGCTCCTCCCCAATGCGCCCGAGCTGCCGCTGTCGCGCGATCTCATCTTCAACTTCCTGCTCCCGCCTTTGGTGTTCGAGGCGGCGCTGCAGCTCGACTGGCGGCGGTTCCGCGACGAGCTTCCATTGACCCTGACCCTCGCGTTCCTCGGCGTTGCCATCGCCGCGGCGGTGGTCGCCGCCGGGATGCACTGGCTCGTCGGCTGGAGCTGGATCGGAGCGGCGCTGTTCGGGGTGCTGATTGCGGCCACCGACCCGGTCTCGGTCATCGCCGCCTTCCGCGAACTGCGCTGCGAGCCGCGCGTGTCGATGGTGGTCGAGTGCGAAAGCCTGCTCAACGACGGCGTCGCCGCGGTCGGTTTCGCGGTTCTGTCGGCGATCGCGGCCGGCGCTTCTCCGACTGCCGCCAGCGTCGTCCCGGCGTTCCTGTGGACGCTCGGCGGCGGCGTCGTCATCGGCCTCGCGGTCAGCGGCGCCATCCTGCTGGTCGTCGGCCGCACCGACGATCCCCTGGTCGAGATCACTCTGACCACCATCGCCGCTTACGCGTCCTTCCTTTTCGCCGAGCATTTCCACGCGTCCGGGATCATCAGCGCCCTCGCCGCCGGACTGATGGTCGGGAACATCGGCTGGGCCGGCGTCATCTCGGACGACGGGCGCGACCTCGTGTCCGCTGGGCATGGGAATATTTCGCGTTCCTCGCCAACAGCCTCGTCTTCATCCTGATCGGGATGAACGTCGCCAACCAGCCGCTGCGCGCAGCTCGGTTCCACGGCGTCGGCAGTCGCGATCCTGCTCGTGCTCGCCGGGCGCGGCCTGTCGATCTATCCGCTCGCGGCCCTGTTCCAGCGGTCGCGCTGGCGCCTTCCCGCGTCCTACCAGCACACCCTGTTCTGGGGCGGGCTGCGCGGCGCTCTGGCGCTGGCGCTTGGCGCTCGCGGTCCCGGCGTCCGTGCCCGAGCGCAACGCGATCATCGTCACCGCCTTCGTCGTCGTCGCCTTCTCGATCCTCGTCCAGGGCCTGACCATGCCATGGCTGATCCACCGCTTCGGGCTCGGCAATTCGGCGTCCGACGAGCCGGTTGCCGCTCCCGCCGCTCGCGGCTAGTCGCGCCGCGGTGAGCTGCTCCCCGAACCGCTTCAAGATCCCCGGCTTCCGCGCTTTCTGGCTGGCGCGGCTGGCGTCGACCATTGCGCAGATGGCGATGGTCATCGTCATCGGCTGGCAGGTCTACGACATCGCCCGCCAGACGCATGGGCATCCGCGAAGCCGCGTTCCGCCTCGGGCTGATCGGCCTCGTCCAGTTCGTGCCCCTGTTCGTGCTGACCCCGATCAGCGGCTGGACCGCCGACCGCCTCGACCGCCGCTACATCGCCCGCGGCGGTCATTTCGCTGGAGCTGCTGTGCGCGCTGGCTTTGTCCGGCGCGACCTGGGACGGCTTCATCAGCCTGCCGATCCTGTTCGGGGTCGCCGCCGCTGCTCGGCGTCGCGCGAGCCTTCGCCGGCCCCGCGCTGGGCGCCCTCGCGCCCAACCTCGTCCCGCGCGAAATCCTTCCCCAGGCCATCGCCTTGTCGCTCGGCCGCCTGGCAGACGGGCGCGATCGCCGGCCCCGCCCTCGGCGGTATCCTCTACGACGTCAGGCCCTTCTCTCCCTACGCGCTCAGCGCAATCCTGTTCGCCGTCTCGCGTCGTCGGCCTGTTCACGATCGGGCCGTTGCGACGGACGCCGCTGAAGCCCGGCAGCCCGTTCAGCCAGATGGTCGACGGCCTCGCTTACGTCCGCCGCAACCGCCTGGTTCTCGGCGCGATCACGCTCGACCTGTTCGCGGTGCTGCTGGGCGGAGTCGACGGCGATGCTGCCAGTCTATGCGCGCGACATCCTCCACGTCGGGCCGAAGGGCCTCGGCCCGCTGCGCGCCGCGCCCGCAGTCGGCGCGACCCTGACCGCGATCCTGCTTCTCGATCCGGCCGCTCAAGACCGACGTCGGGATCAAGATGCTGGGCGCGGTCGTCATTTTCGGCGCCGCGACCGCTCATCTTCGGCATCTCGAGCTGGTTCCCGCTGTCGCTTGGCCATGCTCGCCCTGCTCGGCGCGGCCGACATGTTCTCGGTCTATGTCCGCCAGTCGCTGATCCAGCTCCACACGCCTGACGAGATGCGCGGGCGGGTCGCGGCGGTCTCGACGCTGTTCGATTTCCGCCTCGAACGAGCTCGGCGAGACCCGCAGCGGATTCACCGCCGCGCTGCTCGGCCCGGTCGCCGCGACCGTCGCCGGCGGCATCGCGGCGATCGCCGTGACGCTGCTGTGGGCGGGCTGTTCCCGGAGCTGCGCAGCGCCCGGACCTTCGAGCTTCCCGAGCCGCGCCCGAGGAAGCGGACGTTGTCCGGGCGGGGTTTGAATCCACCTTGCAAAACGCTTCGGCGCACCCGACTTGAGCGCCACCCCAATCGAGGAGAGCGTGGCATGAAAGCCGCCAACATCCTCGAGACGATCGGCAACACCCCGCACGTGCGCGTCAACCGCCTGTTCGGGACCGACGCCGAGGTGTGGATCAAGCAGGAGCGGGCCAACCCCGGCGCGTCGATCAAGGACCGCATCGCGCTCGCCGATGGTCGAGGATGCGGAGCGCTCGGGCAAGCTCAAGCCCGGCGGGACGATCGTCGAGCCGACCTCCGGCAACACCGGCATCGGCCTTGCGATGGTCGCCGCGGTCAAGGGCTACAAGCTGATCCTGGTCATGCCCGACAGCATGAGCATCGAGCGGCGGCGGCTGATGCTCGCCTATGGCGCGACGTTCGACCTGACGCCCAAGGAAAAGGGCATGAAGGGCGCGATCGCCCGCGCCCAGGAGATCATCGCCGAGACGCCGGGCGCTGGATGCCGCAGCAGTTCGAGAACCCGGCCAACCTCGAGGTCCATCGCCGCACGACCGCGCAGGAAATCCTGCGCGATTTCGCGCGACGCTCCGCTCGACGCGCTGATCACCGGCGTCGGCACCGGCGGCCACATCACCGGCCTGCGCCGAGGTGCTCAAGAAGGAATGGCCGGAGCTCAAGGTGTTCGCGGTCGAGCCGACGCTGTCGCCGGTCCTTTCAGCGGCGGCGAGCCCGGCCCGCACCCGATCCAGGGCATCGGCGCCGGTTTCATCCCGGCGATCATGGACGTCGGCCTGCTCGACGGCGTGATCCAGGTCGATCCCGACGACGCCAAGGAAATGGCGCGCCGCGCGGCGCGCGAGGAAGGCATGCTGGTCGGCATCTCGTCGGGCGCGACGCTCGCCGCGATCGAGCAGAAGCTGCCCGAGCTGGGCGAACGCCGCGCGTGCTCGGCTTCAACTACGACACCGGCGAGCGCTATCTGTCGGTGCCCGACTTCCTTCCCGAGAAAGGCTTAAAGCCCCGCTAACCGCGTTCGTTTGCCGAGCGCGTTAACTCCGCGCCGGTTAACACTCGCGCTCTACCGCGCACGGAGTGTGCCCGACGTGCGTGGATGAGCCGTTATGCGTCGAACCGTGTTCGGCAAATCGCGGAAGTCGAACGCCTGACGCCGGCGACGCGTCGGTGAGCGAGGCGCTGCTGTTCGACGTCCGCGACGCTCGAGATCGAGCGCCGACGCAGTCGCTCACCGAGCGGCGCGTCGGCAGCTGGAGCTCGCGCCCTGGCTCCTGCTGGCGCGACGCATCTCGCTGATCGCCGTCGCTGCTGCTGCATGATCGCCGTCGCCGGCAGCTCGCGCACGTCGCTGGCGACGATCCGCTCGATCCCGCTGCGGCCTCGTCGCTCGCGCTCGATGCGCTGGCCGGCGCGGTGCTGCTGCTACCGGCGACCGGCTGCGACTCTGGCGCCGCACAGCGTCGTGCGGCTGCTGTGCAGCTATATCGGCGCTGACCGGCGTGCTGTGGACCTGGTTCGGCCAGCGTCGCCTCGCGGACGCTCGCACGTCGCCGATCGCGGCTTCGCCGCCGCTCGCGATCGGCGCCGGCATTCTTCGATGCGGCCGATCGTCGTCGATCGCCGTCGCCGCCGCTGGCGATCGTCAATGCGCGTCGTCGCGCATTCGCGCGCGATCTTGCTCGCCAATCGACCCGCTGGTCCCGTCGGCGATCGACGATCGCTGTCGCTGGCTGCTGGTCGCCTACAGCGTCGCCGGCGCGCGCAACTTCATCGCCACCGGCCGCGCAGCGGCTCAGCGCTCGAATGCGCAGGCGCGCAAGGCGCTCAACTTCGTCGACGAGTTCGAAAACAGCGGGCCGCGGCTGGTTCTGGGAAACCAACTCGCTCGGCACCCTGTCCTATGTCTCGCAGCAGCTCGCCGACGATTTCCAGTGCGAGCCCGAGGCGCTGCTCGGCCGCCAGTTCACCGACCTGCTGTCGGTCGACACCAGCGCGCCGACGCCGTCGGAGGAGCGCAAGACGCTCGGCTTCCATCTGTCCGCCCGCTTCCCGTTCTCCGACGTGGTCGTCCGCCCGGCGAGCGACGCAGGACGTCCACTGGTCGCTGTCGGGCAACCCGATCTTCGACGAGCGCGGCCGCTTCCTCGGCTTCCGCGGCATCGGCACCGACCTCACCGAGCAGCGCCGCTCCGAGCAGGAAATCTCCCGCCTCGCGCGCTTCAATTCGCTGACCGGCCTGCCCAACCGCGCGATGATGCGCCAGACGCTCGACGAAGCGCTGCGCAACGCCGCCCATCGGCAGAAGGGCTGCGCGCTGTTCCTGATCGATCTCGACCGGTTCAAGAACGTCAACGACACGCTCGGCCACCCGATCGGCGACGCGCTGCTGCGCCAGGTCGCCGAGCGGCTGAAGTCGGTGATGGGCAACCACGGCCAGGTCGGCCGCCTGGGCGGCGACGAGTTCCAGGCGGTGCTTCCCGGCACGGTCGACATCGGCCTGCTCGAATCGCTCGCCCGGACCCTGATCGAGCAAGTTTCGCGGCCCTACATCGATCGAGGGCCACAAGGTGACGATCGGCGCCTCGGTCGGGATCGCGATCGGCGACCCGGGCCGCGCCAGCGCCGACGCGCTGGTCCGCAACGCCGACCTCGCGCTCTACGCCGCCAAGGCCGCCGGCCGCGGCAAGCATTGCTTCTACGAGCCCTCGATGCACAGCGAGGCGGCCGAGCGCCAGCTGCTCGAGAACGACCTCCGCCAGGCGATCGAGCGCGGCGAGCTGTGCGGTCGCCTACCAGCCGATCGTCCGCGCCGCGGGCGAGGAAATCTCCGGCTTCGAGGCGCTGGTCCGCTGGAACCACCCGACGCGCGGCGCCGATTTCGCCCGACAAGTTCATCCCGCTCGCCGAAGAATGCGGGCCTGATCGGCAAGATCGGCGAATGGGTGCTTCGAACCGCGCTCGAGGAAGCCGCGCAACTGGCCCGACCACGTCCGCATCGCGGTCAACCTGTCGCCGCTCCAGTTCAACGACCCGGACGTCGTCGACATGGTCGCGCAGCCATCTCAAGCGAGACCGGCGTCCGCGCCGAGCGGCTCGAGCTCGAGATCACCGAAGGCGTGTTCCTCGCCGAGGGCGACACCACCGACGAGACCTTCGCCAAGCTGAAGGCGCTCGGCGTGCGGCTCGCGCTCGACGATTTCGGCACCGGCTACTCGCTCGCTCGGCTATTTGAAGAAGGCGCCGTTCGACAAGATCAAGATCGACCAGAGCTTCGTCCGCGGCGCGGCCTCGACGCGACCAACCGCAACGCCGCGATCATCCGCGCCATCGTCACGCTCGCCGAGACGCTCGGCATGGACACCTGCGCCGAGGGCGTCGAGACCCACGACGATCTTCAGCTGATCCGCGAGCTCGGGGTCAGCATGGTCCAGGGCTACATCTTCGGCCGCCCGAGCGCCGCCGAGACGGCGCGCGAGCTCGCCAACAGCGTCGACGGTCGAAGCCGACGGCTTCCACTGCATCCGCGAGCCGCGCCACCGGCTGATGCGCCGCGCGATCACCGCGATCGACGGCGAGACGATCGAGGTGAAGCTGCGCAACATCTCGTCGATGGGCGCGCTGGTCGAATGCGACGCTGCCGGTCGCGCCCGGGCACCGAGCTGACGATCGACATCGTCGGCGTCGGACCGGTGCGCGGCATCGTCCGCTGGGCCCAGGCGGGCAAGTTCGGCGTCCAGTTCGGCGAGCAGTTCGACCTCGCCCGCCTCGCGCCCAAGAAGGAGAAGCCGCAACGACGTGACGATGCTGCGGCCGTGGTACATCGACCAGCAGCGCGAGCGCCGGCTAGACGGCTCGCGACCTGCCGCGCCGCCGCTCGGTCCTTGCCGTAGAAATCGTCGAAATAGACGATCGACGTCCCGCTCGGCACCGCCGTCAGATAGGTGATGTAGAGCGGCACCGGCGTCGGCAGGTTGACCTTCTGCTCCGGCCGCGCGCCCTTGGGGCTCGGGCGGGCGGCCGTTGAACAGCCAGCGGGCGAAGCGCGGCGCATCCTCGAGCCGGACGCAGCCGTTGCTCTGCAGCCGCGCCGCCTCCTCGATCTTCTCCTTCTCCGGCGTGTCGTGGAGCCAGATCCCCTGCGGGTTGGGGAACATGAACTTCATCTTGCCCATCGAATTCGCCGGCCCCGGCCTCTGCCGCAATTCGGACCTTCACCGGCCGGCGGCGACGGCGTGCCAGTTGATCGACATCGGGTCGATGACGTGGGCATGATCGGACCAGTCGTCGACAGACCTCGTAGCCCCGCTTCGTTGAAATAGGCGCGGCCCTCCTTGAGGATGGTCGGCGCCAGCTTCCGCGAGGTGATGTCGGGCGGCGAGTTCCAATAAGGGTTGAGCGCGATGTAGCGGATGAAGGCGTTCATCATCGGCGTCTGGGCGATCGGGTCCGGGCCGGCCGGCGACGACCCGCATCGAGTCCACCACTTGGCCATTCTCGTACATGTAGAGCCGCGCCGCGGGCGGATTGACGATGACGTAGCGGCCATTCCCGCCGGCAGCGCGCGCGCCCGCTCGAGGTTGAGCGCGAGCAGCTCGCCGCTCGGCGTCGTGCGGTACATGCGGCTGGCGAGCGCCTGCGCGAAGCTGGCCGTAGATCGGGTTCATCCAGCCCATCTGCTGGACATAGTCGCGACAGCGACGGCGCGGCGGCGCGCCTGGCGCGAGCAACTCGCGCGCCGAAGGCGGCGTCGGGCTTGAGCTCCGGATCGACATAGATGATGCCGACGCCCGGATCGTGCCGCAGGTCGCGAGCATAGGCGACGAAGCGCCGGGCTGAGCATCAGCTCCGCGCGCTGGACGGCCGCCGGGATCGCCGCGTTGCGCGGCGGCGACGCGCGCGATCAGCCCCTTCACATTATAGCGCTTGGGGTTGAGCCCGTCGGCCTGGGCGGTCGCTGAGCAGCATGCACCAGTTGCTGGGCCGCGTCGCCCGAGCCGGGCGCGAACCACAAGCGGGCGCCGCCGCGCGCGCGATAGAATCGGCGATCGCGCCGGCGCTTGGCTCGGTATGCCGGCGCGCTGCGGAAGCCGGCGCCGGCGCGAGGCCAAGCGGGACTGCGGCAATGGCCAGGCGGCCGCGCACGGCGGCGCCGGTCAAAATTTTCATCGAAATTGTCCATTCGGATTCTGTCGTCTCGCGCAAAGCGCAGTCTCGCGCCCCTAACGCGCAAGTTCGCGACGGCGTGTTAGCACGCAATACGGCGCCGACTGAACCGCGACTGACTCTGCATGCCCGCGAAAAAAGAGCGCCGGGCGAAGGCCCGGCGCTCCCCTTTGTTCAGTTATGCAACCGCCGTTAGTACGGCGGTTGATGTCGACGTCGCGGACATAGCCGCGATAGTCGACGTCGCACTTGAACGACAGGTCGGCCGCTGCGGCATAGTTGTAGCCGAGCGCGCCATAAGCGCCGACGCCGTATGGGCCGTAGCCGTTATAGGCATAGCGGCCGCTGCTGGCGACGCCGCGCACGCGGACATGGCCATTGCTGCGCGGATATTGCCGCGTGATGCTGACAACGCGGCCGTAGCTGTTGGTGGACAGGCCAACCAGCGATCCGAGGATGCTGCCCAAGGCGATGGTGCGGTTATCGAAGGCGGACTCTGGACCGCGGCGGTGCACTGCGCTGCGTAGCGCCGTATTCGACCGTAGTGCATTTGCCCGTAGGCAGCGCGTAAGCCTGGAGCGCGTGTTACGGGTCTGCTCGTAGCTGTACGGGCTTCGAATAGCCGCTTCGAATGAGCGCGATACGGGTAATATTGCGCCGAAGCAGGCGCGGCTAGCCGCAAGAGGCGGCAATGCCGGCAGCGCCGGCAAGCATGGTCTTGATCATAGCTCATGGCTCGAACTCCTTTCAATATGAAAGAGCCTTTGGCGCTACAACGCGCCGTGACCGACAATGGAGCGACGTTCATCGCGACCACATTCGAGTTGTCGCGGCAAGTGAACGGCCTTAAACGGTATAGGCGGCGCAAAGCGCTGTCATGTAGCGGCGAGAAGCGTCTCGACATATTGTCTAGTTAATCACTAGAGTATAGGGATCTGACCCAGCGCGCGCATTCCCACTCCCCAGTTGGCGCGGTTCGGGGCAAGGCGCAGCGCCTGCCCCCGCCCCTAAAAGGCCTCGGCCGGGATCGTCATGACCGTTTCGGCGCCGGCTTCGATCTTGCGCCGCAAGCGCGCTCGACACGGGCAGTTCGCGCTGCGCGTAGAAGCGGCGCGGTGACGAGCTTGGCTTCGTGGAAAGCGCGGTCGTCGCGCGCCCTCGGCCAAAGCGCGCGTCGGCGGCGCGCGGCCATCTTCAGCCACATCCAGCCGAGGCTGACGAGGCCCATCAGCTCCATATAGGCATAGGCCCCGGCGCCGGCATTGTCGGGGTCGGCCATGCCGTTCTGCGCCAGCCACATCGTCGCCGCCTGCAGGTCGCCGAGCGCCGGCTCGAGCGCGGCCGCGACGCCGGCCGGATCGCCCGCCGCCTTGGCCTCGGCGATGTCGCCGCCGACCAGCTCGAAGAAGGCGCGGACCGCGCGGCCGCCGTCCTTGCGGCAGCTTGCGGCCGACCAGGTCCATCGCCTGGATGCCGTTGGTGCCTTCGTAGATCTGGGCGATGCGGGCGTCGCGGACGAACTGCTCCATGCCCTGCTCGCGGATATAGCCGTGGCCGCCGAACACCTGCTGCGCGTTGACCGCGGCCTCGAAGCCCTTGTCGGTCAGATAGCCCTTGATGACCGGCGTCAGCAGGCCGAGCAGGTCGTCGGCCTCTGGCGCTCCGCCTCGTCTGGCGAGCGGCGGATCAGGTCGACCTGCAGCGCGCCCCACAGCACCAGCGCGCGGCCGGCCTCGTTGCACGCCCGCGCCTCCATCAGCATGCGGCGGACGTCGGGATGGACGATGATCGGATCGGCCTTGGCGCCCGGCTCGCGCTCCTCGGCCTTGAGCGCCCGGCCCTGGCGGCGGTCCTTGGCGTAGGCGACGGCGTTCTGATAGGCGACCTCGCCCTGCGCCAGGCCCTGCAGGCCGACGCCGAGCCGCGCGGCGTTCATCATGATGAACATCGCCGCAGGCCCTTCTCCGGCTCGCCGACCAGCCAGCCCTTGGCGCCGTCATAGTTCATCACGCAGGTCGCGTTGCCGTGGATGCCCATCTTCTTTTCGATCGCGCCGCAGCTGACGGCGATTGCGCTCGCCGAGCGAGCCGTCGTCGTTGACGAGGAACTTGGGCACCACGAACAGCGAAATGCCTTTCACATTGTCGGGCGCGCCGGCGATCTTGGCGAGCACCAGGTGGATGATGTTCTCGCTAGGTCGTGCTCGCCCGACGAGATGAAGATCTTGGTGCCGGTGATCGCATAGCTGCCGTCGCCGATTGGGCTCGGCCCGGGTCTTGAGCAGGCCGAGATCGGTGCCGCAATGCGGCTCGGTCAGGTTCATCGTGCCGGTCCAGCGTGCCGGTGACCATGTTGGGGACGTAGGTCTGCTTGAGCTCGTCCGATGCCCTTGACCAGCAGCGAGGCGATCGCGCCCGAGGTCAGCCCCTGGTACATTTCGAAGCTGTGGTTGGCGGACAGGACATATTCGCTGACCGCGGTGCCGACCACCTGCGGCAGGCCCTGCCCGCCATATTCCTCCGGCGCGGTCAGCGTCGGCCAGCCGGCCTCGCAGAATTGCTCATAGGCCTCCTTGAAGCCGGCGGGGTCGGTGACCGAGCCGTCGTCGTTGCGCTTGCAGCCGACCTCGTCGCCGACCCGGTTCAGCGGCTGCAGCACTTCCGCGCAGAACTGCCCGGCCTCCTCGAGGATCGCCTCGACCAGGTCGGGCGTCGCGTTGGCGAAGCCCGGGCAGGTTCGAATAGCGGCCGATGTCGAGCACATCGTCGAGGACGAAGCGCGTGTCGCTTCACCGGCGCGGTATAGATCGGCATGCGCTTACCTCCGTGTCAGTACGTCCTATTGTGCGACCGCAATGCCGTCCAGCGGCATGCATCCGCGGTTCAGCACGCTGCGTATATCGGCGATGCAGGAGATCGATGAATGCGAAACTGTCGCCGTCGGCGCTCGCGCCGGCTGCCGCCGCGCCGTCGCCCGCGCAGCCGATACCGCGGTGCTCGCCGGCGGCTGCTTCTGGGGCATGGAAGCGTGTTCGAGCATGTGAAGGGCGTCAGCGACGTCGTCTCGGGCTATGCCGGCGGCTGCGGCGCGCGACGCCAACTACGACACGGTCAGCACGGAGCGCACCGGCCATGCCGAGGCGGTCCGGATCACCTACGATCCGCGCAGATCAGCTATGCGCCAGCTGCTCCAGATCTTCTTCACCGTCGCGCACGATCCGACCCAGGTGAACCGCCAGGGCCCGGACAGCGGCCCGAGCTACCGCTCGGCGATCTTCCCGCAGAACGCGGCCAGGCGCGGCCGCGCCGGCGTTCATCGCCCGGCTAACGCCGCGCACGTCTTCAAGGCGCCGATCGCGACCAGGATCGAGAGCGGCGGCTTCTATCCGGCCGAGGCCTATCACCAGGATTTCGCCCGGAAGCACCCGTACTATCCCTACATCGTCATCAACGATCGGCCGAAGGTCGCCGCGCTGAAGCGCGTTACCCGCGCTTTACAAGGCGTAAGCGCTAAGCGTTAAGATTTCACGCTTTCTTCAGCGCGGGGGCGACAAAGCGCGCGGCCCACACTATATGGCCGCGCGACAGCGCGCGCTGGCACGGGGATTCGCGCGACGATGCTGACGACCAATCCGTTCGATGACGACAAGCTGCGCGAGGAGTGCGGCATGTTCGGCATCTGGGGCGCCGACAATGCCGCGAGCTTCGTCGCGCTCGGCCTGCACGCGCTGCAGCACCGCGGCCAGGAAGCGGCGGGCATCACCAGCTTCGACGGCAAGCATTTCCATTCGCACCGCGCGATGGGCCATGTCGCCGGCAATTTCGACCGCGACGACATCATGCGCAAGCTCGCCGGGCCGCACCGCGATCGGCCATGTCCGCTATTCGACGACCGGCGAGACCGCGCTGCGCAACGTCCAGCCGCTGTTCGCCGAGCTCGCCGAGGGCGGCTTCGCGGTCGCGCATAACGGCAATCTCTCCAACGCGATGAAGCTGCGCCGGACGCTCAACCGCCGCGGCTCGATCTTCCAGTCGACCAGCGACACCGAGGTCATCATCCACCTCGTCGCGACGTCGCGACTGCACGACCACGCTCGACCGGCTGACCGACGCGCTGAAGCAGGTCGAGGGCGCCTATTCGCTGCGTCGTGCTGACCGAGGACGGCCTGATCGCCTGCCGCGACCCGCTCGGCATCCGGCCGCTGGTCATGGGCAAGCTCGGCGAAGCGACCATCTTCGCCTCGGAGACGGTCGCGCTCGACGTCATCGGCGCGAGCTTCCTGCGCGACGTCGAGCCGGGCGAGCTGGTCCTCGTCAACGACAGCGGCATCCGCTCCTTCCGCCCGTTCGCCAAGGCCGCGCCGCGCCCGTGCATCTTCGAGCATGTCTATTTCTCGCGGCCCGACTGCGATCGCCGAGGGCAAGTCGGTCTACGAAGTGCGCAAGAACATCGGCGCCGAGCTGTCGCGCGAAGCGCCGGTCGAGGCCGACTATGTCGTGCCGGTGCCCGACAGCGGCGTTCCCGCCGCGATCGGCTTCAGCCAGGCGTCGCGGCATTCCGTTCGAGCTCGGCATCATCCGCTCGCACTATGTCGGCCGCACCTTCATCCAGCCGAGCCAGGAAGTCCGCCACCTCGGCGTCAAGCTGAAGCACAACGCCAATTCAGCGCGCTGGTCGACGGCAAGCGCATCGTGCTGATCGACGATTCGATCGTCCGCGGCACGACCTGGTGAAGATCGTCCAGATGATGCGCGACGCCGGCGCGCGCGAAGTCCACATGCGGATCGCCTCGCCGCCGACCCGCCACAGCTGCTTCTACGGCGTCGACACGCCCGAGCGCGCGAAGCTGCTCGCGGCGCAGATGAGCGTCGAGCAGATGCGCGACTACATCAACGCCGACAGCCTCGCCTTCATCTCGATCGAGGGCCTCTACCGCGCGCTCGGCGAGGAGCGCGACGACGCGCAGCCGCAGCGCTGCGACGCCTGCTTCACCGGCGACTATCCGACCACGCCTGACCGACGTCGACCGGAGAAGGAAGCGCGGCGCGCCGCTGTCGCTTGGTCGCCAGCCGCTAAGCCGCTAGAGGCGACCGCATGACTGATTCGAAGACCATTCGCGGGCAAGCTCGCGCTCGTCACCGGCGCCAGCCGCGGCATCGGCGCCGCGACCGCCGAAGCGCTCGCCGCCGCCGGCGCCCACGTCATCCTGGTCGCCCGCACCGCGAGCGCGCTCGAAGAGGTCGAGGAGCGCATCCACGACGCCGGCGGCAGCGCGACCATCGCGCCGCTCGACCTCACCGACGGCGACATCGATCGGCAAGCTGGCGGCCGCGGTCGCCGAGCGCTGGGAGCAGCTCGACATCCTCGTCCTCAACGCCGCGATGCTCGGCTCGCTGACGCCGGTCGCAGGACATCGACCCCAAGGAATTTGCGCGGCTGCTCAGCCTCAACCTGCTCGCCAACCAGGCGCTGATCGCCGCCTTCGATCCGCTGCTGCGCGAGCCGAACAGGCCGACGTCGTCGCCCTGACCTCCTCGGTCGGCGCGCGAGCCGCGCGCCTTCTGGGGCGCCTACGGCTCGTCCAAGGCCGCGCTCGAGACCCTGCTCGGCGCCTATGCCGACGAGACCGCAGTTCACCGGCCGCATCCGGGTCCACATCGTCGATCCCGGCGCGACCCGCACCCGGATGCGCGCGCTCGCCTTCCCGGGCGAGGAGCCGGACAGCCTCAAGCCGCCGGAAGCGGTCGCCGCAAGCGATCCTCGAGCGCCTGCTTCAGTCCGACGCGCCGAGCGGCGAAGCAGCTGCGGGTCGAAGGCTAGGCCAGCGCGAAACGGGTCAGGCGCCGCGCCGGATCGGCTTCGTCGAGCCGAAGCCGGACGTGCGTCGCCGATCTCGAGTCCGTTCGACCGGCAACCCGCGTGATCACGGCGGGATTGGCAGAGCTGGATCCGCGCGCCGCGCTCGTCGAGGTCGGTCACCCGGCCCTCGAAAATCTCGCCGACCCGGCCGGCGAGCACGATCGCCTCGGCAAGCTCCAGCACCGCGCTGTCCGACCTGCGCGGCCTTGGCGTCGGCGCGGTTCATGACCTCGGGCAGCGCGCTCGAAGGCCGCGGTGACGCCAGTCCGGGACCGCTCGGCCGTTGGCGACCGCCAGCGCCGCCTCGCTGACATAGCGGTCGGCGAGCCGCGCAGCGGCGCGGTGGCATGGACATAGGTCGCGCGCATCGCCGAATGCCACGGCCGCTCGCCGGGCCGGAACGGGCGCATAGCTCGCATGTTGCGCCGGCGCGGCGGATGGCGAGCATGAAGGCCGCTTGCTCGGATCGTTGGGGTCGAGCTCGCGCTCGCGCTCTCGAGGCTCATCGCCGGCGGCCAGTCGACCCCGAGCGCCTTGGCGCTGTGGCGCAGCCGCGCGGATCGCACGCTTGCTCGGGCTCGGGCATGATCCGGAACAGGCCGGTGCCGTGCGTGATAGAGCGCATCGGCGATGGCGAGGTTGGCGGCGAGCGACAGCGCCGCATTGGCTTGCTCCGATCGCGCTCATCGGCCGGAACGCCAAGCTCGAAGCCGCCGTCCGGCCGCTCGACGACCTGCTGCTGCGGCGGATCGACGCGCGCCGCGCCGCGCGCCTGCTCGGCGGCGGCGATCCGCCGCGCAAGCTCGTCGAACCCTGCCGGCAGCTCTTCCGGACGGACCGTCGCATAGCCGAGCTTGGCGCGGCTGCGGATGATCGCGCGCTCGACGCCATCGAGTCGACCGCGCCGTCCGGCGCGACCCGGACCGAGAACAGCACCGCGGGCCGCGTCGCCATCGGGCAGCAGGCTCGCCGCGCCTTCGCTCAGCACGGGCGGATACAGGCTGACCTTGCCATCGGGGAGGTAGATCGTCTCGCCGCGCGCCCACGCTTCGATGTCGATCGCGTCGCCGTCGCCGACGAACCAGCCGACGTCGGCGATCGCGTAGCGGAGGATGAGGTCGCCGCCCGCGGCCTCGATCGCGAAGGCCTGGTCGAGGTCGGTCGAGCTTGAGGGATCGAGCGTGACGAAGGGCAGACGCGGTGCGGTCGGCATGGTCGGCGCAGCGGCGTTGCGCGCGGCCGCCGTGGCCGCCTCGATCGCCGCGGGCGAGAATTCGGCCGGAAGCTGGAATTGCGTGCGGATCGCGGCGAGACCGTCGCTCAAGCGCCCGGGCGGTCGTAGAGCGCCTTCATGACGAAGCCCGGGCGACTTCACCCTGCACGCCGCTCACTCCTTCACCATCGTCACCTGCGCGACGTCGATCGCGCCGCCGCGGAACCCGCCCTCGCAATACATCAGGTAATAGCGCCAGAGGTCGTGGAAAGGCTCGCCGAATCCGGCGAGCGCGCCGCGCGCGACCGCTTCGTCGTAGCGCTCGCGCCAGCGCTTCAGGGTTTCGGCATAATCGCAGCCGAAAGCCCTCGCGCTCCTGCCACGACAGGCCGCGCTCGCGGCCAGCGCCGCGAACCGCGGCTCGTCGAGCAGCATCCCGCCGGGGAAAATATAGGTCTGGATGAAGTCGGCGTTGCGGGCGTAGCGATCGAACAGCCGGTGATCGATGCTGATGAACTGCAGCGCCGCGCGGCCGCCGGGCTTCAGGTTGCGCGCGATGGAATCGAGATAGGCGCCCCACCAGCGCTCGCCGACCGCCTCGACCATCTCGACCGAGGCGACGGCGTCGAACTGCTCGGCGGTCTCGCGATAATCCTGGAGGCGGATTTCGATCCGGTCGGAGAGGCCGGCCTCGGCGATCTTCTGCTTCGGCCCAGGCTTTCTGCTCGCGTCGACAAGGTCAGGCCGACGACCTCGACCCCGCGCCTCGCCGCGTCGATCGCCAGGCTGCCCCAGCCGCAGCCGATCTCGAGCAGGCGCTGGCCCGGCTTCAAGTCGAGCCGGTCGAGCAGCATGCGCGACCTTGCGGCGCTGCGCATCCTCCAGACCTCGTCCGGCGACGCGAAGCGCGCCGACGAATAGGTCATCGTCGGGTCGAGCCAGGCGCGAATAGAAATCATTGCCGAGGTCGTAGTGGGCGGCGATGTTCTCGCGCGCCTTGCGCGGCGCGTTGTCGCGCAGGCGATGGGCAAGCGCGTTGATCCAGCGGAACGGCCCCTTGGCGCGGCCGACGTCGCCGAGCGGCACCGCGTTGGCGGAGAACAGTTCGAACAAGGCGACCGGGTCGGGGCTCGACCATTCGCCCAGCGTCCACGCCTTGTACCAGCCGACCGAGCCGGAGGTCGCCAGCCGCACCAGCGCCATCCAGCTGCGGATCTCGGACCACCGCCGTCGGCCCCGGCGCGCGAAAGCCGAGGCCGCGCCGCGTGCCGTCGGGCAGGCGTCGCGTCGATCCCGCCGTGTTCGAGCCGGGCGTCGATCTCGTCGAGGACTCGGTCGAACGCCGGCGCGATCAGGCGCGCACCATGCCCGCCGCCGGTCGCGAAACGCGCGGTCCGCGCGAACCAGATGCTCGCCGCGCGTGCTCATGACGGCCGAGTTATGAACTCGGTCGCCGATTGTCGAGCGGGATGAGCGAACGCGCCGCGCCGCGCTGCTTGCGCGACGGGTCGACGAAGCGCTGGTCGGTCAGAAAGGCGCGGCCGTCCTGCTCGACGACCATCGGCATGCGCGACCAGAACAGGAAGGCGCGGACATGCTTGTCGCGCTTCGCGGCGGCGGCGAGGCGCGGGTCGTCGAGGTCGCAGCGGCACGATCTCCGGGTCGAGCGGTGCGTGGTTCAGGCCGTCGAGCGGATCGTAGTCGCCGGCGCCGCCGATCGCGTCGCTGCGCCACACCATGTCGCCGCTTCCAGAAGGTCAGCGGCACGGCGGACCGGCGACGATCAGGCGCGGCTCGCGACCGCGCTCGACCAGCGGCCGCGTGACCGTCGACCGCGCGCAGCTGATCATCGAGGTTGAACCCGATGTAGCCGAGCATCGCCCCGAACGCCCACATCGCCGGCCGCGTCCAGTCCCTGCCGAGCCGCTCGGCGCGCCACGACATTTCGAGGCCGAGGATCAGCATCAGCCAGATCCACGGGTCCATGATGAACAAGGTGTCGCCGTAGAACCAGCGGTGCGAGAACGGCGAGAGCAGCCGGATGCCGTAGGTCGTCAGCAAGTCGAGCAAGGGGTGGGTGAGCGCGCCGAGAAAGCAGAGCGAGGAGCAGCCAGCCGAAGCTTGCATCGCAGGCCGCTCTTGAACTGGCCGCGGCCGCAACTTGCCAGCGGTCGAGCAGCCACAGACAGGCCGCGACGAGCACCGGCGGCAGTGACCAGCACCGCCGATCGGCCGTGGCGTGAAGCCGCGGTGGGTGGCCAGCGGATCGCACGGCAGGCATTGGCGACGAAGACGTCGATGTCGGGCAGCGTTGGCGCCGCAGGATCAGCGCCGCGCAGGCCCTTGCGCGATCGTCGGCGCTTGCAGGCCGGCATCTGGCCCAGCAGCGCAGCCGGCCAGCGTGTGGCGTGATATTGTCCACCAGCTTCGCGGCCCACGCGCGGAGTCACTCAAGCTTGTGCGGCTCCTTTTCGACCTGCCAGGTCTGGCCCTTGGAGACGAGCGCCTGGAGGTCGGGGGTCTTGCCCGGGCGGCGGCGCGGTTCTGCTCGATCACCGCGCTTTCGAAGGTCGGCGCGGGATCTTCGTAAATGACGCCGAGCGCGACCGGGAAGCCTCGTCGGGCATCAGGATCAGCATCGCCGCGACGCCGCGGTTGTTCGGGATCGTGGACCAGCACGCCGGGATCGTCGCCCTCGACGATCTTGAGCGCAGCCGCTCGGTGTCGAGCGCGATGCCCTTGGTGCCGCCGGCGAACAGCATCTTCTCGCCCGCCTGCAGCCACAATTGCTTCTCGGCGGCGACCTCGCGCTCGGTGAAGCTCGCCGAACACGTCGTCGTTGTAGACGATGCAATTCTGGAAGATTTCGACGAAGCTCGCGCCCTTGTGGGCGTGGGCGGCCTTGAGCACGTCGGGCAGGTTCTTGTGGACGTCGATGCCGCGCGCGATGAACCGCGCGCCCGAGCCGAGCGCGAACGCGCAGGGCGTCACCGGCCGGTCGACCGAGCCGAACGGGGTCGAGGGCTGCGCGTGCCGACGCGGCTGGTCGGCGAATATTGGCCCTTGGTCAGGCCGTAGATCTCGTTGTTGAACAGCAGGATCTGGCAATCGAGGTTGCGGCGCAGCACGTGCATCGTGTGGTTGCCGCCGATCGACAGCGCGTCGCCGTCGCCGGTGATGATCCACACGTCGAGGTCGGGATTGGCGAGCTTGACCCCGGTCGCGAACGCCGGCGCGCGGCCGTGGATGGTGTGGAAGCCGTAGGTCGCCATGTAATAAGGAAAGCGGCTCGAGCAGCCGATGCCGCTGACGAACACGGTCTTTTCGCGCGCGACGCCGAGGTCGGGCATGGTCCGCTGCACCGCTTTCAGCACCGCATAATCGCCGCAGCCCGGGCACCAGCGCACTTCCTGGTCGCTCGCCCAGTCCTTGGCGGTGGTGACGGATCGGGTCATGTCGTTCATCGGTGAGGCCTCAGCCAGACGACCAGGAACATGACGCGATCAGCAGGATCAGCAGCGGCCAGACATTGATCTGTTTCATGCGAATCGTTCGCCAATGTTCGCACTCACGCGCGCTCGCTCGCGCCGAGCGCCCGCGTCGATCGCGGCCTCGATCTCGGCGATGCGGAACGGGTGGCCGCGAGACCTTCGTCAGCGACTTGGCATCGACCAGAAACTGGTCGCGAAGCACCGTCTTGAGCTGGCCCATGTTCATCTCCGGCACGAGGATATGCTCGAAGCCCTTGAGTAGGACAGCCATATTCTTGGGCATCGGCCAGATGTGGCGGATGTGGATGTGGGCGACGTCCTGCCCCTTGGCGAGCGCGCGGCGCACCGCCTGGTGGATCGGGCCGAAGGTCGAGCCCCAGCCGACCACCGCCAGCGCCGCGCCTTCGCGGCCGAGGCAGACCTCCTGGTCGGGAATCGAATTGGCGACGCCGAGCACCTTGGCGGCGCGGGTGTCGGTCATCTCCTGGTGGACCTCGGGCCGATAGTCGATGTTGCCGGTGCCCGGCTGCTTCTCGATCCCGCCGATGCGGTGCTCGAGGCCGGGCGTGCCCGGCTTGATCCACGGCCGCGCGAGCTCGTCGTTGCGGGCGTAGGGCATGACGCCCTCGCCCTTCCGCCGGCGCCGTGTCGAAGAACTTCACCGGGAACGGCGCGTAACCGCTCATGTCGGGCACTCGCCACGGCTCGGCGGCATTGGCGATATAGCCGTCGGTCAGCAGCATCACCGGCGTCATGTAGCGGGTGGCGATGCGGCACGCCTCGATCGCGCAGTCGAACGCGTCGGCGGGCGAGCGCGCGGCGATTACCGGCACCGGCCTGTCGCGCGTTGCGGCCATAGACCGCCTGGTAGAGGTCCGACTGCTCGGTCTTGGTCGGCAGGCCGGTCGACGGTCCGCCGCGCTGCGAATTGACGACGACCAGCGGAAGCTCGGTCATCACCGCGAGCCCCATCGCCTCGGTCTTGAGCGCGATCCCCGGGCCCGGACGACGAGGTGATGCCGAGCTGGCCGGCGTAGCTGGCGCCGATCGCCGCGCAGATCGCGGCGATCTCGTCCTCCGCCTGGAAGGTCGTGATCCCGAATTCCTTGAGCCGCGCCAGATGGTGCAGCAGCGGGCTCGCCGGGGTGATCGGATAGGAGCCGAAGAACATGTTGACGCCGGCGAGCTGGCAGCCGGCGACCAGGCCCGAGCGCCAGCGCTTCGGCGCCGGTGACGGTGCGGTAGAGGCCGGGCTCGGCCGGCGCCGGCGGCGATATGGTGCTGCTTGAACGGCGCGCCCATTTCGGCCGTCTCGCCATAAGCGTGGCCGGCGTTCAACGCGGCGATATTGGCTTCGGCGAGCTCGGGCGCCTTGGCGAACTTGGCCTTGAGCCAGTCGACGATCGGCTGGCGGTCGCGGTCGAACATCCACAGCGCGAGGCCGAGCGTCCACATGTTCTTGCAGCGCAGCGCCTCCTTGTTGCCGAGGCCGAACGGCTTCACCGCGTCGAGGGTCAGTTGCGAGATGTTGAAGTGGACGACCTGCCATTTGGCGAGGCTGCCGTCCTCGAGCGGGTTCTGCTCGTAGCCGGCCTTGGCGAGGTTGCGGGCGGTGAACTCGCCCTCGTCGGCGATGATCAGCCCGCCCTCGCGCAGCTCGCTCGACATTCACCTTCAGCGCCGCCGGGTTCATCGCGATCAGCACGTCGGGCTGGTCGCCGGCGGTGTCGATCGCGGTCGAGCCGAAATTGATCTGGAAGGCCGAGACGCCGAACGTCGTCCCCTGCGGCGCGCGGATTTCCGCGGGGAAATCGGGGAAGGTCGCGAGGTCGTTGCCGGCCAGCGCGGTCGACAGAGTGAACTGGCCGCCGGTCAGCTGCATGCCGTCGCCGCT
>CAVXYS010000033.1:0-52974 GCA_963765945.1 uncultured Alphaproteobacteria bacterium | reverse complement strand
CGCCCGCAGCAATTTCTGCTCAACATATTGATCCCTGGGCAGCCTTGACAGTGCCAAGCGGGTGCTCCCGCCGCGGCGCTGTGCAGCGGTGTTGCGACGGTTGGCCAGGCGCCTGCCGCCGGCTGCGTCCTGCCCGCGGTCGATGCTCCGCCGGTCGCCGCCGGTCCCGCCCCCGCCGACCCCGGTCCCGCCGGTTGAAGCAGCTGGTGGCGGCGGTCTCGGCATCTCGCCGCTGTGGCTCGCGCTCGGCGCGATCGCCATCGGGCGTTGAGGGCCTACTTCCTGGTGAGGAACCACCACCAGCAGCAGCCCCGACTGATCCGCGCCGGGGTCCGGTTTCGTTGCACGAGATAAAAAAGAGGATAGGCGTGATGAGGACTTTGCTCTCTATCTCCCTGGGAATCGCCGCGCTCGGCCACTTCCCGCCGCAGCGCTTGCCAAGCTTGGACCCCCGGTTCGGAGATTGTCGGCCAGTCGGTCCAGGTGACCACCAACGGCGTCACCAACACGGTCTATCTCGATCGCCGGCGGCAGCCGCGCGCATCATTACGCCGGGCGGCAATACCGTGCCCGGCACGTGGACTGCGGCCAACGGTCAGCTGTGCCTTAGCAATGGCACGGCGCAGGAGTGCTGGCCCTATGCGGCGCCGTTCCAGGCCGGCCAGCCGGTGACGCTGACCAGCAGCTGCAATGTCGACTTCGACCTGGCTTGCCTCGTCGACCAATCACGCCGCCGCCGCCGGGCAAGCGCGGCGAACGCGGCCGCTAAGCCGCTTCCAATTCCGGTTTCATTTCGCGGCTGCGTCCTTCGGGCGTGGCCGCGAATCGTTTGTGGAGGGCGTCGATCGACGGATCGTGGGTCAGGTCGAGGTGCAGCGGCGTGACCGAGACATAGCCGTCGGCCACCGCTTCGAGGTCGGTCGAGTGGCCCGGCGTCTCGACCATCGGGCCAAGCCCGAACCAGTAATAATCATAACCGCGCGGGTCGGTGCGCTGGACGATGCGCAGCCGGCCATAATCGCGCAGGCCCTGGCGGCACACGCGGATCCCTTGACCTCGTCGGGCGGGATGCGCCGGGAAATTGACGTTGATCAGCGTGCGCGGCTCGGTTTGGAACCCGAGCAGCGGCGCCAGCACGCGTTCGGCCCAGGCCTCGGCGGCGGCGAACGGGACGGTGTCGCCCATGCCCTCGCGCGAATAGGCCTGGCTGAGCGCGATCGAGCGCACGCCGGCAAGCGCACCTTCCATCGCCGCCGACACGGTGCCCGAATAAGTCACGTCTTCCGCGAGATTGGCGCCGCGGTTGATGCCCGACAGGATGACGTCGGGCGGCATATCCTTCATCACGTGCGCGAGCGCGAGCATGACCGCGTCGGTCGGCGTGCCGGTGACCGAGAAGCGCCGGTCGTCGTGCCGGCGCAGCCGGACCGGCTCGGTCAGGGTCAGCGAATGGCCGGCGCCGGACTGCTCCTCGGTCGGGGCGACGATCCAGATGTCGTCGCTCAAGCGTCGCGCGACGGCCTCGAGCAGCCTGAGGCCGCGGGCGTTCACGCCATCGTCGTTGGTCAGCAAGATTCGCATGGCCGGGGCTATGGCGGGCGCCGCTCGCGGGCAATGCGCGGCGCGGATTGCGCCATATTCGCAACATGTTGGCGATTTCTTCACCGGCCGCGCGTCAGTGCTTGTTAAGCCTTGGGCGCCTATCTATAGGCCCCGGTTGGGGATGACCGACTTACCCGGTTCTAAGTCCCGGGAAAGTCAGCAGTAATCGCCTCCGGCTGCACCGGTGGGCCCGGCCGCAGCAGGGGCGGCGTATCGGGGCTTTCCGCAGTTTCGCGGAGGTCCTGCGGGGAGGGGATTGATGGCGACTGCACTTGTCGACCTGTACGGCGGCGACGACTTCGAACGATTTGACCGGATCATTCTGCCGGAGGGCTACCGGCCCTCGGACGGCGAAGAGTTCATGTGCGCCGAAGCATCGGGCCTATTTCCTGCGCAAGCTCAAGGACTGGAAGGAAGCGATCATCGAGGAGTCGCGGGCGACCATGGCCCAGCTCCAGGTCGATTCGCTGCGCGAGCCCGATATCGCCGACCGCGCGTCGAGCGAGACCGACTGGTCGATCGAGCTTCGCACCCGCGACCGCCAGCGCAAGCTGATCGCCAAGATCGATTGCGCGATCCGCCGCCTCTACGAAGGCGAATACGGCTATTGCGAAGTGACCGGCGAGCCGATCTCGCTGGCGCGGCTCGAAGCGCGGCCGATCGCGACGATGACCCTCGAGGCGCAGGAGCGCCACGAGCGGATCGAGAAAGTTTCGCGCGACGACTGATGCCGTCCCGCGGCGGCGCGGCTCGCCTAATGCGGTATGAGTGGCCGGCGAGCTCGTCCTTGATCCTCAGCTTCTCTTTCTTGAGGCGGTGGAGAAGGTCTTCGTCGGGGTGCGGCTCGATGCTCTTCTTCTTCGATCAGCGCGTGAAGCGCGGCGTGCTTTGATTCCAATTCCTCGACCACTGCCTTGTCCATCGGTGCCATTCCTTTCGGCAAGCATGTCACCACCGCGCAATAAATCACGAATCGTCGGCTTTGTCTTGACCCATCGTCACGGCTCGCCGGGCCGGCGCTGCAGATCGTCGTCCGCCGGCGCGTTCCGGCGGCCGGCGACTTTGGCTGTATAATCCGAGGCGATGAACGATGACCAGCCGGCCGCCCGACCTCTGACGGCCTGAAGGCGGAGCACCGGCGCCTCGACGAGCGAGATCGCGGCGCTCGCCGCCGATCCCAGCTCCGACCAGCTCGAGCTGGCCCGCCTCAAGCGGCGCAAGCTCCGGCTCAAGGATCAGATCCAGATGATCGCCAACTTCGAACATCCCCGACATCATCGCCTGAATGCTGTCCCGCCCGGGGACATTTCGGCGACGCTCCGGCGCCCGGGCGCCGAACTTGGGCGTTTTCAGCCGCGCCTCAACAATGGCACGTTGAACGACGATGGACGAATCGGACCTTCCTGCAGCCGCAAGTGCGCATCACCTCGCGGCTGATCGAACTCGCTGTACACCGAGGCGATGCTGCTCGCCGACGAGGCGCGGTCCTATTTCGACGACGTCGGCCGCGACGATCGCACGTCGCTCGATCCCTTCGCTCGGGTCGGTTTCGCCTGCGAGTCGCTCAAGGTCACGACTCGGATCATGCACATCGTCGCCTGGCTGCTGACCCAGCGGGCGATCGAATCGGGCGAGATCCCGACGGCCGACGGGCCGCCGCCCGGAGCGGCGGCTCGGCCATGCCGCAGGACAGCGATCCGGCGGTGGTCGGGCAGCTGCCCGAATCCGCGCAGCGGCTGATCAACGCCAGCGCCGACCTCTATGCGCGCATCAGGCGCATCGACGAGGGCCAGCTCGAGACCGAGATTCCGCAAAGCCCCGCGCGCGCGCTGATGGGCCGGCTCGAGCGGGGGCTCGGCGGGCAGGCCTAGGCTAACCGACGCCAGAGCCGCGCCTTCGCGGCGTCATATTGCGCGGCCAGCTCGGCCGACATAATCGCCGGCCGGCTGGACCCGGTCGATCACGCCGATCCCCTGACCCGAGCCCCAGATGTCGCGCCACGCCTTGGCCTTGGCCGAGCCCTCGCGAGCCGAACTTCATCGTGTCGAGGTTGCCCGCGGCGAGATTGTCGGGGTCGAGTCCGGCATTGACGATCGACGCGCGCAAATAATTGCCGTGAACTCCGGTGAACAGGTCGGAATAGACGATGTCCGCCGCGCCGCTGTCGACGATCGCCTGCTTGTAGGCGTCCGGCGCATTGGCCTCATCGGTGGCGATGAATGGCGAGCCGACATAAGCGAGGTCGGCGCCGGCGGCCTGACGGCGGCGAGCACCGAGCCGCCGTTGGCGATCGCGCCCGACAGGATCAAAGGCCCGTCGAACCAGGCCCGGATCTCCTGGATCAGCGCGAACGGCGACCAGCGACCGGCATGGCCGCCGGCTCCGGCCGCGACGGCAATGACCCCGTCCGCGCCTTTTTCGACCGCCTTGCGGGCGAAGCGGTCGTCGATCACGTCGTGCAGCGTGATCCCGCCCCAGCCATGAACCGCCTCGTTGAGCTCGACCCGCGCGCCCAGCGACGTGATGACGATCGGCACCTTCCATTTGGCGCACACCGCCATGTCGTGCTCGAAGCGGTCGTTGGAGCGGTGGACGATCTGGTTGACCGCGAACGGCGCGGCGGGCCGGTCGGGATGGTCGCGGTCCCATGCCGCGAGCGCCTCGGTGATCTCGTGCAGCCATTCGTCGAGCAGCTCGGCCGGCCGGGCGTTCAGCGCCGGGAAGCTGCCGACGATCCCGGCGGTGCACTGGGCGATCACCAGCTTCGGATTGGAAACGATGAACAGCGGCGCGCCGACCACCGGAATGCGCAGGTGCTGGAGGATCGGCGGCAGGCTCATCGGCCGGTCGCTATAGCTGATGATAGTCCCGATACCAGCGCACGAACAACGGCACGCCCTCGTCGATCGTGGTGGTCGGCTGGAAGCCGTGGTCGCGCTCGATCGCGCTGATGTCGGCGAACGTCTCCTTGACGTCGCCCGGCTGCATTGGCTGGCGCGAGACCACCGCGGTCTTGCCGGTCGCCTGCTCGAGCAGCTCGACGACCCGCATCAGGTCCTCGCTGCGGTGGTTGCCGATATTGTAGACCGCGTGCGGGCTGGTGCTGCCGCCGGCCTTCTCCGCTCCGTCGTCGGCCGGCGGGCCGTCGAGGCAGGCGACGACGCCGCGCACGATATCGTCGATGTAGGTGAAGTCGCGGCGCATCTCGCCGCGGTTGAACAGCGGCAGCGGCTCCCCGGCGTAGAGCGCCTTGGTGAACACCCACATCGCCATGTCCGGCCGCCCCCACGGCCCGTAGACGGTGAAGAAGCGCAGGCCGGTCGCCGGCAATTTGTAGAGGCTGGCGTAGGATTCGCTGAGCAATTCGTCCGCCTTCTTGGTCGCGGCGTACATCGACAGCGGCTGGTCGACGCGGTCCTCGACCCGGAACGGCAGGGTCTTGTTGCTGCCGTAGACCGACGACGACGAGGCATAGACGAAATGGCTCGACCGCCGCTGCCGCGCCAGCTCGAGCATGTTGCAATGGCCGACCAGGTTGGAACGCACATAGGCTGCCGGATTCTCGATGCTGTAGCGGACCCCCGCCTGGGCGCCGAGATGGACGATGCGGTCGAAGTCGGAGCGGTCCGCCAGGTCGTTCAGCGCGTCGGCATCGGCGAAGTCGACCGGCTCGAAGCGGAAGCGGTTGTCGAACCGGCTGGCCAGCCGCTCCAGCCGGGCACGCTTCAGCGCCGGGTCGTAATAATCGTTGAGATTGTCGATTCCGACGACCTCGTCGCCCCGTTCGAGCAGCACCCGGGCCGTGGCGGCGCCGATGAAGCCCGCAGCCCCTGTCACCAGTACAGACATGGGCGCGTCCATAGGGATCGCATCTGCTCGGTCAAAGTGAAATGATGGTCAGCATTGAGCACCCTGCCGCGATCTGCTTGAGCGTATCGCGTGGAGCCCAGCTGGACCTTCGCGATCGACCGTGGCGGGACGTTCACCGACGTCGTCGCCCGCTCGTCCGACGGGCGGCTTCGGGTCGAGAAGCTGCTGTCGGAGAATCCCGGCCGCTATGCCGACGCGGCCCTCGAAGCGATCATCCGCGTGCTGCGAGAGGAAGGCGGCTCGGTCGCTGAGGTCCGGATGGGGACGACCGTCGCGACCAACGCCTTGCTGGAACGCAAAGGCGAGGGCGTCGCGCTGGTGATCGACCCGCGGCTTCGCCGATGCCTTGCGCATCGGCTACCAGGCGCGGCCGGAGATTTTCGCCCGCCACATCGTCCTTCCCGCGATGCTGTACGAACGCGTCGTCGAGATCGACGAGCGGGTCGGGGTCGATGGCGAAGTGCTGATGCCCCTCGACGAAGATCAGGCGCGAGCCGTGCTTGCGCAGGATTCAGGCGCGCGGCATCGACGCATTGGCGATCGTCCTGATGCACGGCTGGAAGTGGCCGGCTCACGAAGCGCGGGTCGCCGAGATCGCGCGCGAGCTCGGCTTTGCCCAAATTTCGGTCAGCCATGAGGTCGCGCCGCTGATCAAGCTGGTCGGTCGGGGCGACACGACGGTGGTCGATGCTTATCTATCGCCGGTGTTGCGGCGCTACGTCGGCCGCGTCGAGGGCGGGCTGCCGGCCAGCGTCGACCTCCACTTCATGCAATCCAATGGCGGCCTCGCGCAAGCGAGCGCCTTTCGCGGCAAGGACGCAATCCTGTCCGGTCCGGCCGGCGGCGTGGTCGGGATGGTCGCTGCCAGCGAGCCACACGGCAGCGAGCGCCTGATCGGCTTCGACATGGGCGGCACCTCGACCGACGTCTCGCATTACGCCGGGCGGTTCGAGCTGGCGGACGAAAGCGTCGTCGCCGGGGTCCGGATCCGTGCGCCGATGATGCAGATCCACACCGTTGCCGCGGGCGGCGGGTCGATCTGCCGCTTCGACGGGATGCGCTTCCGGGTCGGCCCGGAAAGCGCCGGGGCGAGCCCGGGCCCGGCCTGCTACCGCAATGGCGGCCCGTTGACGGTCACCGACTGCAACCTGGTCCTCGGCCGGATCGACCCGGCACGGTTCCCGAACGTGTTCGGGCCTGGCGGCGACCAGCCGCTCGACCCCGAAGCCGCGCGGGCCCGCCTGCAAGAGGTCGCCGGCGCAGCTCGATTCGCCGCGCAGCCTCGAGCAAATCGCCGCGGGCTTCCTCGAGATCGCGGTCGACAACATGGCCGCGGCGATCCGCAAGATTTCGATCGCGCGGGGCCATGACGTCACCCGCTACACGCTCGCCTGCTTCGGCGGCGCCGGCGGCCAGCATGCCTGCGCGGTCGCCGACGCGCTCGGCATGGAGCGGATCCTGGTTCACCCGCTCGCCGGCGTGCTCTCGGCCTATGGCATCGGCCTCGCCGACGTGAAGGCGATCCGCGAGACGAGCTGGCTGAAGCCGCTCGGCGAGGATTTTTCTCACGCCTTGGTCGAGCTCGAAGAGCGCGCCCGCGCGGCGCTGATGGAACAAGGCGTAACCGCCGAGCGGATCGACCTCGACCGCCGCGCGCGCCTGCGCACCGCGGGCAGCGACACCACGCTCGAGATCGCGATCGCGCCGGCCGAGCAGATGCACGCGACCTTCTCCGACCTTCATCGCCACCGCTTCGGCTATTGGGACGAAGGCGCCGAGGTGATCGTCGACGCGCTGGTGGTCGAGGCCACGGGTTCCTCCCCATCGCAAGGCGATGGGCGGGGGACCATGCGGAGCATGGTGGTGGGGTAGGAGGCGTTGGCGCCAGTTACCCCTCCACCATTTCCTCTGCGGGAAATGGTTCCCCTCCCCAGCCTTCGGCCGGGGCGGAACGGATCCATGGCCCAGCCCTGATCTTCGAGTCGACCTCGACCGTCGTCGTCGAGCCCGGCTGGACCGCGCAGCGCGCGAACGACGGCACGCTCGTCCTCACCCGCGCCGTGCCGCTCAACCGCGAGAAAGCGATCGGCACCGACGTCGACCCCGTCCGGCTCGAGATTTTCAACAACCTGTTCATGGCCATCGCCGAGGAAATGGGCGTCGCGCTGCAGTCGACCGCAACCAGCGTCAACATCAAGGAACGGCTCGACTTCAGCTGCGCGATCTTCGACCGCGACGGGGCGCTGATCGCCAATGCGCCGCACATCCCGGTGCACCTCGGCTCGATGGGCGAAAGCATCCGCACGATCATCGACACGCGCGGGAAGGGCAGGGACGGGCGCGGCATCCGCCGCGGCGACGCCTATGTGCTGAACGACCCCTATCGCGGCGGCACGCATTTGCCCGACATCACGGTGATCGTCCCGGTATTTTATTCCTCCCGGAACGGGGAGGGGGACCACGAAGTGGTGGAGGGGGCGGCGTGCAGGGCTCCGACCCCCCTCCGTCAGCTCCTTCGGAGCTGCCACCTCCCCGTCCCGGGGAGGATATGCCCGACGCGTTCGTCGCCGCGCGCGGTCACCATGCCGACATCGGCGGAATCGCGCCGGGCTCGATGCCGCCCGACAGCCGTTCGATCGCGGACGAGGGGGTGCTGATCGACAACGAGCTGCTGGTCGACGAGGGCCATTTCCGCGAGGCGGAGATGCGGGTGCTGCTGGCCTCGGGCGACTGGCCGGCGCGCAATCCGGACCGCAACCTCTCGGACCTCAAGGCCCAGCTCGCCGCCTGCACCCGCGGCGCCGAGGTGCTGGCACAGACGGCGCGCGATTACGGGACCGAGGTGGTCGCGGCCTACATGAACCATGTCCTCGCCAACGCCGAGGAGTCGGTGCGCCGGCTGCTCGATCGCCTCGACGACGGGGAGTTCGATTATGAGATGGACAATGGCGCGCACGTCCGCGTGACCATCGCGATCGACAAGGCCGCGCGCTCGGCGACCTTCGATTTTTCCGGGACGAGCGACCAGCTGCCCGACAATTTCAACGCGCCGTTCTCGATCGTTCGCGCCGCCTCGCTGTACGTCGTGCGCACCCTGGTCGACGACGCGATCCCGATGAACGACGGTTGCCTGCGGCCGATCCGCCTGGTCGTGCCCGAAGGCTCGATGCTCAATCCGAGCTATCCGGCGGCGGTCGTCGCCGGCAATGTCGAGACCAGCCAGGTCGTCACCGATGCCTTGTTCGCCGCGACCGGCCGGCTTGCGCCGAGCCAGGGGACGATGAACAATTTCACCTTCGGCAACGCGCAGCACCAATATTATGAGACGATCTGCGGCGGCTCGGGCGCCGGGCCGGATCATGACGGGACGAGCGCGGTTCAGACGCATATGACCAACAGCCGGCTGACCGACCCTGAGATCCTCGAAACGCGGCTGCCGGTACGCCTCGACCAGTTTGCGATCCGCCGCGGCTCGGGCGGCCCGGGGGCTCACGCCGGCGGTGACGGCGTGGTCCGGGCGGTCACGTTCCTCGAGCCGATGCGCGCCAACATCCTCGCCAACCGCCGCCGCATTGCCGCCGCGCGGAATCAAGGGCGGAGCCGACGCTAGCCCGGCCGCAACTGGGTCGAGCGCACCGACGGTACGATCGAGATGCTGAGCGCGACGGAATCGGCGGACGTTCAGCCGGGCGACCGGTTCGTAATCGAGACTCCGGGCGGTGGTGGTTATGGAGAGGCGGAATGAACTATCTCCCCGCTCCTCGGGATCGCGCTCGTCGTCCTCGGCTTCGCGCTGCGCTTCAATCCGCTGCTGGTGGTCGCGGTCGCGGCGATCGTCACCGGCCTGCTTGGACATATGCCGTTCCTCAAGGTGCTCGGTACGCTCGGTCACGGCTTCAACGAGAACCGCTATGTCACGATCACCTATATCGTCCTGCCGGTCATCGGCATTCTCGAGCGCTACGGGCTGCAGCAGCAGGCGAGGGCGCTGATCCGCGGCATGAAGCGCGCAACGACGGGGCGGCTGCTGATCGTCTATCTCGGGTTGCGGCAAATTCTCGCGGCGCTGGGCCTGACCACTGTGGCGGGCCATGCGCAGACGGTTCGCCCGCTGGTCGCGCCGATGGCGGTGGCGGCCGCGGAGAAACAGCATGGCGAGCTGGACGAAGCCACGACGGAACGGGTCAAGGCGATGTCGGCGGCCACCGACAATGTCGGCGTGTTCTTCGGCGAGGACATCTTCCTCGCCGTCGCGTCGATCCTGCTGATCCAGGGCTCGCTGAAGAGTTTCGGGATCGAGCTGACGCCGTTCCAGCTGTCGGTGTGGGCGATTCCGACCGCCATCTGCGCCTTCCTGATTCATGGCGGCAGGCTGCTGTGGCTGGACCGGACGCTGGCTTCCGTTCCCCGGCGAAGGCCGGGGTCCAGTCCCGAACAAGAAAACGGCGCGGTAGCGCCGCCTGGGCCCCGGCCTTCGCCGGGGAGCAAGCTATGATCAACCTCCACTGGCTCTATGCCCTCGCCGGCGCGGCCTTCGCCGGCTTCGCGCTGTCGAGCGCGCGCGATCGCACCAATTCCAAGCGCTGGGGCAACGGCGCTTTCTGGGGCCTGCTGGCGACGAGCTTCTGGTTCGGCGATTTCCTCGGCGACATCGGTAACGGGGTGCTGGTCCTGGCCCTGGTCGCGATCGCCGGGGCGCATCTGCTCGGCAAAGGCGCCCGGCCGTCGACCACGAGCCAGGAACGCAAAATCCATTCCGACCGGCTCGGCAACAAGCTGTTCCTGCCGGCGCTGATCATTCCGTTCACCGCCTTCGTCGGGACGCTGGCCTTCAACTACACCCCGCTCAAGGATAGCGGCTTGATCGATCCGAAGTCGGTGACGCTGATCCTGCTCGGCGTCGGCGCGATCGTCGCGCTTGCCACCTGCTATGCGTGGCTTCGCCCGCCCCCATTTGCGCCGATCGACGAAGGCGGGCGCCTGGCGGATTCGATTGGCTGGGCGCTGGTGCTGCCGCAGATGCTCGCGGCGCTGGGCGTGATCTTCGCCGCGGCGGGAGTCGGCACGACCATCGGCGCCATGGCGAGCGCGATCATCCCCCACGGCAACATCTTCCTCGCCGTCGTGCTGTTCGCGCTCGGGATGGTCGCGTTCACGATGATCATGGGCAACGCCTTCGCCGCCTTCCCGGTGATGGCGGCCGCGATCGGGGTGCCGATCCTGATCCAGGCCGACGGCGGCAATCCCGCGGTGATCGGCGCGGTCGGCATGCTCGCCGGCTTCTGCGGGACGCTGATGACGCCGATGGCGGCCAACTTCAACATCGTCCCGGCGGCCCTGCTCGAGCTCAAGAATCAATATGGGGTGATCAAGGCGCAGGTGCCGACGGCGCTGCCGCTGCTGATCGCCAACATCCTGATCCTGTACGTCGCGGGGTTCCGGCTGTGAGGCTCGACTCCGATCTCGCGTCGCGCATGGCGCGGATCGCGCTCGGGCATGTGACGCGGGAATTTCCCAACAAGCTCGATCATGTAATGGATGGGCCCGGGGACGCGCGTTCGCCGCGCGACCTGCATCCGATCTTCTTCGGAAGCTTCGACTGGCACAGCTGCGTCCACGGCTGGTGGACACTGCTCACGCTCCACCGCTTATACCCGAGCGACGCGATCGCCGAGCTCGCGAACGCGACCTTCACGGCCGACAAAGTCGCAGCCGAGCTCGCCTATCTCGATCGGCCCTCGAGCCGGGGCTTCGAGCGGCCCTATGGCTGGGGGTGGCTGCTCTATCTCCACCTCGAGGCGTGCCGACACGAGCAGGGCTGGGGCGGGGCGCTCGAGCCGCTCGCCCGCGCCTTCGCCGAGCGGCTTGGCCGCTACCTCGCGGTCCTGACCTATCCGATCCGCGTCGGGACCCATTTCAACACCAACTTCGCCCTGATCCTTTCTCTCGAATGGGCCCACGCGTTCGATCGCCGCGCTCGCCGAACCCATCCGCGAAAAGCCGCTTAGACTGGTTCGGCGACGACCGCGACTGCCAGGCGTGGGAGCCCGGCGGCGACGAGTTCCTGTCGCCGGCGCTGATCGAGGCGCTGTGCATGAAGCGGGCGCATCCGGCCCTGTTCCCGATCTGGTTCGAGCAATTCCTGCCGCGGGTCGAGTCGCGCGAGCCCGCGACCCTGTTCACCCCGGCGATCGTCAGCGACCGCAGCGACGGCAAGATCGCCCATCTCGACGGGCTCAATCTCAGCCGCGCCTGGTGCTGGCGCGAGCTCGGCCAGCCCGAGCACGCCGACGCGCACCTCGCCGCCGCCATGCCGCACCTCGCCGGCGACTATATGGGCGAACATTGGCTGGCGAGCTTCGCGCTTCTCGCGCTCCTTTCCGGGACGGAATGATTCCAACGGCTTGACGGACCGGCGCCCGAGGGACGAAAAGGGCAGCGGAACCGAGCCGGGCCTTATTGTGGGGGGCAAGCGGCTGTGACGAGACGGACAGTTCACCGCATGACGCTGATCGGCGGAGCCTCGGCTTTCGCCGTGGTCGCGCTCGCGGCCGCCTTCTCCCCGTCACCGGCATCCATTTCGCGCACCGCGCAGGCACGGCCGGTCGTCCGCGCTGCGGCCAGCCCGGCGCGGCCGGCCCCGGCGCCCGCCGCGGACGAATCCGCCTACGTCCGCGCGAGCGGCCCGATCGGCGCCGACCTGACGGCCGCGCTCCAGCGGGCCGCGGTGCCGGAGCGGATCGGCCGCGAATATGTGCGCGTGCTGAAACGTGCGCTGCCGCTCGCCAACGGCCTCTCCGTCGCGGACCGGTTCGACCTCGTCTTTGAGCCGGGGCCGAGGGGCCGCCTGCTTTATGTCGGTCTCGACCGGGTCGCCCGCGCCGATGTCGAATTGCTCAAATGGACCGACGGCCGGGAGACGATCTGGGTCAACGGCGACGGCGTCGGCGGCGAGACCAGCCAGGGCATGCGCATGCCGGTCAACGGCCGCGTGACGTCGGGCTTCGGCAGCCGCTTCCATCCGATCCTCGGCTATCGCCGGATGCATGCCGGGCTCGACCTCGCCGCGCGCTACGGCTCGCCGATCGTCGCCGCTGCCGACGGGCGGGTGACCAGCTCCGGCTGGGCCGGCGGCTACGGCAACATGGTGCGGATCGCCCATGCCGGCGGGATCCAGACGATGTACGGCCATATGAGCCGGATCGTCGCCCGCGCCGGGACCATGGTCCGCCAGGGCCAGCTGATCGGCTATGTCGGCTCCACCGGGCTGTCGACCGGGCCGCACCTGCACTACGAAGTGCTGAAGAACGGCCGCGCGGTGAACCCGACTTCGGTCAAGTTGGCCGCCGCTCCGGCCCAGCTGCAGGGCGAGAAACTGCACGCCTTCCAGGGCGCCCTGCGCTCGCTGATGGTGCTGCCCGCCGCGGGGGGCGGCGCCCACTAGTCCCGGCGGACGTGGATCACGCCGACGCGGTCGGCATAGACCCGCCGCCATTGCCCCGACCCGTCGAGCTTCGCGATCAGCTGGTGGTTGCCGTTGCCGAGGATCGTCCAGCGGATCCCGTAGCGCTCGACGGCGCGGTTGAAGCGGGCGAAGTCGCCGTCGGCGATCGCGACATAGTCGCGCACGAACGTATCGCCGTACATCTCCGAGCGGCCGTCGATATAGGGCCGGACCCCGGCGAGGATCAGCGGCCCGCCGAACGTATAGCCGTTGAACACCGGCTGGCCCTTGAGCGCCGGCGGGATGGCGGCGAGCAAATGCTGCGGGTTGGCGGCATTCTCGGGCGGAGTGAAGGGCAGCAGCGCGCGCCCGACCAGCAGCGGCAGCGCGGCGAGCGCAATCGGCAGCCCGCGGCCCATCGGCTCCGCGCGCGTAGCCAGCAGCGGCGGCACCAGCAGCGCGGCGACGATCGCGAACCAGCTCTGGTGCCGCACCTGGCTGAAAGCGAGGACGAGCATCGCCAGCAGCAGCGCCAGCCGTCCCAGCGGCACCCGCGTCCCCCGCCACAGGAGGGCGGCGAGTCCGGCGCACAGGAACAGATAGAACAGAGGCGTCCCGGACAGCGTGCTCGGCTGCCACTCCTCGATCAGGCGGAGGGTCTCGAGGTGCGCGACCCGGAAGGGCTGCAGCAGCCCCGCGGCGCCGTTCGCGTTCAGGCACACCGCGACGAGGCTCGCGCCGGCGAAGACCAGCCATTCCCGGAGCGTCTTCCACTCCGCCTTGATCAGAGCGTCGAGGGCAAGTGCGGCGCCGATCGCCGCGGCGAGCGGGAAGCTGCCGTGGAGGTTGGTCCAGGCGAACGGGATCAGCGCGGCCCACAGCGGCGGCGGCCGCCCGGTCTCGCTGCCGCGCGCGAGCAGCGCGGTCCACAGCGCGAGCAGCGGCCAGACGAGCACGTGCGGACGGACCAGCATGAACGGCGCCAGCGCGACGATCCATCAGCAGCAGCGACGGCGACGATCAGCAGCGGCGACGCGCGCGGCCGCAGGTGGGCAAACACCACCGCATGGAGCGCCATCAGCGCCGCCGCGAACACCGCCGCCAGCCCGGCATGGCCCGCGACGCCGGTCGGCCCAGGCGAAGACGAGGTCGGCGGGCCATTCCATCGCCACCCACGGCCGCCCGGCCGCCGTGAAGGAGAAGGGGTCGGTCGTGGGAATTCGTCCCGTGCGCCAGCATCCAGCGTCCCGCCGCGACGTGCCAGCTGATGTCGCCGTCGTTGAAAATGCCGGGCGCGCAGGCGAGGCCGAACGGGATCAGCAGGACGAGGATGCAGGGCAACAGCGTCTGCGCCAGCGCGTCGCGTCGCCCGATCGCCTCACCCCCCGTCATTGCTCGAGCCTAGCACAGCGGCAATCGGGAAGGCCGGTCAAAATTCCGCTGTCTCGAATTTGCACGCGCGGCGAGCGTGCCTTGAGATCGAACCAACCTCCGCTACGACTGCAGGTCAGGCTCATGGGGGAGCGTGTTCCATCGGTTCGCAGAGCGGGCGAAGCTGCGCGAGAACTGCGCTCGTCTACGCGCTGTGGACGCTCGGTATTCGCCGGATCGGCTGCGATGTCTTCGCAAGCAGCCTGCACAGCCATCTCCGTCAATCGTGACTTCGCCCGTATTCACCATTGCCGGGAGCTCGCCGTCTGCTGGTACGTCATCGTCGCCGCACGGCTTACACCGTCGCGGGCAATCAGCCGGATTGTTCTGGCCATGGGCGGTGGTGGTATCTCCGCTCTTTCCTCTATCCGTCGTATGTCCTGTTCATGGCGGTGTCGATCGTCGTTTCTGCTGTTCAGCGTGGTGTTCTCGGGCTTCGCAGGCGGCGACGGCAGCGTTGTTCTACTTCTGTGGTCCGCTCGGACCTGCCGGCGAAATTTCCGAGGCTGCTCGCGGTTGTCACTCCGGCGGCACGATCAACATTGGCCTTCTGGCGCAGGTCTCGGACTGTTGTTCGGTGCGCTGTGGCTGTGGGCATTCAGCTGGTTCGGCGCCGGCGAATCGCGCCGCTGACCTTCAAACCGCATTTGGGCTTTTCTTGCCGCGAGTCGAAGCGCGTGCGCCGGCGCCGGTTCGTGGCGGCGAGCGCGAATCGCGCTCGCGATGATCGGCGCTGAGCGCGGTCCCGTGTTCGGCATAGCGCCGTGGCAAGCCTGGCTTAACGAGGCGCTGGCCTTTCCACGTGTACGTACCTTGGCGCCGAGGAACGATGGCGAGTGGTTCAACAAGATGACCAATGCCGTACCTTGGCTACGGCCTTGTTCGGCGGCCGGCGTTCGCCGTCGCGGGCGCTGCCCTGTTGATGCGCCGGGTCGACGTGTTCATGGCCGTGACGGCAACCTTCCTGGATCACGCCGTACGGCTTGCATTATGACATGACCGTCGTCTGCCTGGGTTCGGCTTGCTGCTGTTTATGAAATGGCGGTCGATGCCGTCGTGGCAGACGTTCGTTGCGGCACTGGCGTTCCTGTCGCCGCTCCTGGTCGGGCGGGGACATGGCTGGCGTCGCCGATCCTGCTCGCCGGCCTCTACGTCCAAACCCGCAATCCGGTCTGGACCCGCCCGAGCACGCCGATGCGCTCGCCGATCGCAGCAACGCCCTGGTCTATGTCCTCTGGGCCTTTGGGATCGTCGGCTCGTTCGTTTCTCCTGCGCGAAGCGTGGGAGGGCGTGCTCGCCGACCGCGATTTCGTGGCCGTCTGGGTGGCGGGCAAGCTGGCGGCGGCGGGTCACGCTGCCCAGGCTTTCGACAACGCCACGCTGCTGGCGACCGCGAAGCAACTGGTCGGCACCGAGCCAAGATCGCTTATCCCTATCCGCCCCATGCGCTGTTCGTCGCGGTGCCGCTGTCCTACTTGCCGCTGCCAATCGCTTTCTGGGGCTGGCAGGCGTTTTCGGCGAGCGCTCTTCTTTCTCGCCGCGCGGCCGTACCTCCCTTCGGGCTTCCCGAGGCTGCTCGGCGGTTCTCACCCCGGCCGCACTGATCAATGTCCTGTTTGGGCAGGTCGGGCTCTTCTTCGGCGCGCTTTGGCTTTCGCCTTCAGCGGGTCGGCGATTGCAGCCGCCGCCTTGACCTTCAAGCCGCATCTCGGAGTGTTGGTTGCAGTCGAAGCCGCGCGCCGGCGGCAAATTCTTCTGACCAGCGCATCGCGCTGGCGATCCTCGGCCTTAGCGCGGCCGTCTTTGGTGTGGACGCTTGGCGCGCATGGCTGACCGGCGCGGCCTCCCATCAGGCGGGCGACCTCTTCGTCAAGCCGTTCGAGAATTGGTACTTCAAAATGCCGACGCCCGTATCTCGGCTACGGACTGGTCGGCTGGTTCCTGTTCGGGACCGCCGGCATCTACCTGCTTTTCCGACGGTTCGACGTCTTCACGGCGGCGACGGGTCATTTCTGATCGCGCCCTATGGGTTCCACTACGACATGACCGTCGTGTGCCTCGGTTTCGGGTTGTTGCTGTATCTGAAATGGCGCGAGATGCCGGCGTGGCAGACCTTTGCAGCCGCTCTCGGATTCCTGCTGCCGCTGCTGATCGGGCAAGGCACCTGGTTTGGCCCGCCGATCCTGCTCGCCGGGCTATACGTCCAGACCGAGAAATCCGATTACGGGACAATGTGATCAAGCGTCCTCGGACGAAAAGGATCCGGCGACCGCAAGTCTGAGCGGAACCTTCAAAAACGTCGTACCTTTACCATATGACAACTGTGAGCGGGCTAGGGGCATGAGTACGGTCCTGGAGTAGCCCATGTTCGATCAGTTGAGCCGCGATTTGAAAGCCCGATCGGCAGCCCTGCTGCTGACGATCGACACGCGGCTCGACCGGATCCTCCAGGCGTGGCTGCTGATCGCGGGCCTGCTGTCGGCGGCGCGGATCGCATTAAGCCCGCAGCCGGTGGGCGACGCCGGCCTTCTCGACCTGGACCTCCTACATGCTGCTGGTGGTCGCGCCCTTCGCCTCGACCCTGCTGGCGCTGCGCTGGTTCCGCGACGCCCATTTGCAGGCGCAGCCGGTGTTCCGGCTCGCCCAGGTCGGCCGCTGGACCTCGGTCAGCCGCCATGAGGCCGAGCGCAACGAGCTCTACGGGACGAGCGGGGTCATGGTCTCGCTGCTGGTCGGGATGATGCTCAACGTGCCGGTCCGCGCGCTCGAATATCTCGCGGCCATGCCGCCGATCGCGGCCACCGCCCCGGCCTGGCTGTCCGCGCTCCACTTCGCGATGACGTTCGACGTCGTCCTGTTCGGCAGCCTGTACATGATCGCCTTCGTCGCGGCGCTGCGCCGCGCGCCGCTGTTCCCGCGGCTGCTGCTGGCGATCTGGATCTGCGACGTCGCGATGCAGCTGTTCACTGCCGAGCTGGTGACCGGGGCGGGCAACCTCCCGCCGGACGTCGCGCGGGCGCTCCACGGCCTGCTCGACGGCAACGTCAAGAAGGTCCTGATCAGCGTCGCTCTGTGGCTGCCCTACCTGCTCCTCTCCAAGCGCGTAAACATCACCTACCGCCGCCGCGTGCCCGCCTAGGAAGGGAAGACCGGTTCACGCGGAGACGCGGAGACGCGGAGGATTTAGAGCGGCCACGGAGCAGCCATTCGGCTGCTCGAATCTTCGAAAGCAACGACTGGAAGTGAGGTGTTCCCTCATGAAGGGCACGTCATCTCCGCGGCTCCGCGTGAGCTCACCTTCCTAACCGTCCGGTTCGTCGAAGCGCCGACCGATTTGGATTTCGTCGCAAAAGCGTAACGAAATCGGGCTTTTGGGCTGTGGATAATTGTGTCCGATGGACGACAGGGCGTCCAAAAATGGGACGGATGGCGAAATTTAATGGCGCTGTCACCTGACCCCTAACTAAAGATAAGGGTCAGCAAAATCAAAGACTTACGCCGGTCAATTCCAAACAGCAATCGTTAACGAAGATCAAACAGACAAGGTTGACAATGTGTTAACGCGGGCGCAGCCAATCGTCAGCTGAGCGCTCGGGGGCGCCGGCCACGTGCCGCATTTACTCGGTTCCATCGGCAGGTGGCGGGGGGAGTTTGCGTTCCTTCTCCGATCGTCGCGAAGCGTGTGAGGACCCGTGCTCCGGGAAGGGCGCGGGTGCTGAGGGAAGGATGGTACAATGAAGACTTTCATCAACATGCTGAAGGACCAGTCGGGTGCTTCGGCCGCCGAATATGCGCTGATCCTGGCCATTGTCGGCGGTGCGATCGCGCTCGCCGCGGTTACTCTGGGCAAGACCATCGGCAATGCGATGGGCTCGGCCTCGAACTGCATCAGCAAGGGTTCGTCTGCGGTTACGGCTGATTGCCCGTAATTGCTGCGAAGATGCCCGCGCCTCCGGGAAGGGGCGCGGGTTGGTAATAGGGAAGGAATGGGGAATGAAAACGTTCATCAACATGCTGAAGGACCAGTCCGGCGCTTCGGCCGCCGAATATGCGCTGATCCTCGCGATCGTCGGTGGCGCCATTGCGCTCGCCGCGGTCACTCTGGGCAAGACCATCGGCAACGCCATGGGCAAGGCCTCGAACTGCATCAGCAAGGGTTCGTCGGCCGTACTGCTGACTGCCCGTAATGCGTATCGGAGGGGCCGTCTTCGGGGCGGCCCCTTCTTGTACTGATGTCGATCAACGCCGCGTTCGCGGTGAGTTTGTAAACAAGAGCTTACGCCGGATTCCGAAGTAGGTTAGTATCGCCGCGGGGGTGCCGACTATGAATCGTCAAACGATGATCGCACTGGCAGTAGCGGTCGTTTTGGGGCTCTTCGCGGTCTTTATCGCCAATTCCTATATCAGCGGTCGCGAGCAGAAGGCCGACCTCACGCGGAACGACCAAGGTCGCCGTCGCCGCGGTGCCGCTGGCCTATGGCACCGACATCACGCCGGACAAGATCAAATTCGTCGATTATCCCAAGGCGAGCCTGCCGCCGGGGGCCTTCATGAGCGCCGCCCAGCTGCTGCCCGAGGGCAAGAAGCGCTTCGCCCTGATGACCGATCGGCATCAACGAGCCGATGCTGGCCAGCAAGATTTCGGGCGAAGGGCAGGGCGCGTCGATCGCCGCCTTGCTGCCCGAGGGCATGCGCGCCGCGACCGTCCGGATCAACGACGTGTCGGGCGTCGCCGGCTTCGTCCAGCCCAACGACAGCGTCGACGTGCTGATCACCCGCACGCCGCCGGGCGGCCAACCGACGCAGCTGACCGACGTCCTGCTGCAGAACGTCCGGGTCATCGCCATCGACCAGGAAGCCAAGAATCGCGACGGCACCCCGAAACTCGCGCGGACCGCGACGTTCGAGGTCACGCCGATCGACGCCCAGAAGCTGGCGCTGGCCCAGCAGGTCGGGCAATCTGAGCCTGGTGCTGCGCAAGCCGGGCGAGCAGAACAACCCGGTCGTCGAGACCGTCAGCATGAACGACCTGCGCTACAACATGTACGGCGGGGCGCGCTATCCGGCGCCGGCCGTCGGTCGGCAATTACGGGCGCGGCGCTGACCGAAGGGATCACCGTGCCGACAGCCGACCGCCGGCGCCGCGCCGGGCGGCGGCCGCGCCGAAGAAGCCAAGCGGCTCCCGAAAAGCCGAAAGTCGAAGTGTTCCGCGGCACGAAGAGCAACGAATATAAGGTGGGGGGTTATGGCGGGCTAACCGATACAGGAGCGCAGCGGTCGCGGCCGCGAGCCTCGCCGGCCTGGCGTTCGCCCAGCCGGCGCTGGCGCAGGTCAGCGTCGCCGAGGGCGTCCACGCGGCGAGCTCGACGTGCCGGTCAACAAGAGCCAGGTGCTGCGCACCGACCGGCCCTATTCCAAGGCGCTGATCGGCAATCCCGAGATCGCCGACGTCCTGCCGCTGACCGAGAGCTCGATCTACGTGCTCGGCAAGAAAGCCGGGACGACCAGCCTGACGCTTGTACGACCGCAACAACCGGCTGATCGCGGTGCTCGACGTGGTCGTCGGGCCGGACGTGATGACGCTGAAGCGCCAGCTGTCCGAAGCTGATGCCGGGCGACGACGTGTCGGCGCCGCATCGCCAACGATTCGGTGGTGCTCGAAGGCATCGTCTCGAGCTCGGTCGCCGCCGACCGCGCGGTCCAGCTGGCCGAGACCTATGCCCCGGGCAAGGTCGTCAACCTGCTCGCGATCGGCTCGGCCCAGCAGGTCATGCTCGAAGTCCGCTTCGCCGAGGTCAAGCGCTCGGCGCTGAAGCAGATCGGGCTCAACTGGGACGTGCTGAGCGACGGCGGAAGCTCCGCGGCATCGCCGGCGGCGGCTCCTCGCTGCAGTCGGGCGGCCGACCACGACCACCACCACGATCGGCGGGGTGACGACGACCACGACTCATCCGGGCGAGGGCATTCTCGCCCACGGCGCGATCACCGACAGCTTCGCGATCGTCAGCCGCGCGTTCCGGGCGTTCGGGACGAACTTCAACGTCACGCTCGACGCGCTCGAGCGCAAGGGCGCGATCACCACGCTCGCCGAGCCGACCCTGGTCGCGCTGTCGGGCGAGACCGCGAGCTTCCTCGCCGGGGGCGAGTTCCCGGTGCCGACGATTCAGAGCAGCGGCGGCGGCGGGCAGGGCGGCAACAACGCCATCACCGTCGAGTGGAAGCCGTTCGGGGTCAGCCTCGGCTTCACTCCGACCGTGCTTGCCGACGGCGTCATCAACATGGTCGTGCAGCCCGAAGTCAGCTCGATCGACCCGACGGCGTCGATCGTCGTCAACAACCTGACCATCCCGGGGCTGCAGACGCGGCGCGCCAAGACCGTGGTCGAGATGCGCGACGGCGAGAGCTTCGCGCTCGCCGGGCTGCTGCGCAAGGACTTCCAGGACACCATCCGCCAGGTGCCGTTCCTCGGCTCGCTGCCGATCATCGGCGCTCTGTTCCGCTCGACCGGCTTCCAGCATGAAGAGACCGAGCTGGTGATCATCGTCACGCCGCGCCTCGTGCGGCCGGTGCGCGCCGGCTCGCTCAAGGCGCCGACCGACCGGGTCGGGCCGCCCAACGAGGCCGACCTGCTGCTGAACGGCCGCACCGACACCGGCGTGCCGCCGTCGGCGGCGCCGTTCGTCCAGCCGGCCGCGCCGCCGCCGCCGCCGCGCGGTCGTCGTCCCGCCGAGCGGCGGTTCGGGCGGCACCGCGCAGAACAAGCCCATCGGATTTGAAAAGGACTACGGCCATGTCCTCTAAGGCTCTGTTGATTGCCGCCGGCGCGCTCGTCCTTGCGGGGTGCAGCACGATGAACAAGCCGATCGGGGCGGAGGACCCGGGCCTCGGCGAGGCGGTCAAATACAATGCCGCCGTCCAGACCATGAACCCGGATCCGGTCTATCCCGCGGACTCGGCCCAGGCCGGGCGACAGCGGGGCCAAGGCCGCCGCGGCGGTCAAACGCTATCGCACCGACGCCGTGAAGCAGGTCGAGGCCATGCAGACCACGTCCGGCGGCGGGTCGCCACGATAAGAGGATGGCCAACAATGCGGCGCTCGGGCCGGAGTCTCCTTCGCAATAACGACGGCGCGGTTGCGCCGACGATCGCCTTGTCGCTGATCGCCCTGGTCGCGGTCGGCGGCGTGGCGTTCGATTATTCGCGCCTCGCGACCATGCACACCGAGCTGCAGCAGGCGGCCGACCAGGCGGCGCTCGCCGCCGCGAGCCAGCTCGACACGCAGGCGGGCGCCTGCGCCCGCGCCGGAGCCGCCGCCGCGCAGCTGCTCAACAACGAGACCTATTTCGGCAACTACGGCTCCGGGCGCGCCGTCACGGTGGTCAGCGAGACCGCGTGCGACGCGGTCGGAAGCGTCAAATTCTACCAGAGCTACGATCAGACGACCGACACTCCGGGCGCCGCGGCGACGAACGATTCGAACGCCAAGTTCGTCGTCGTCACGGTCGACGCCCGCCAGGCGAAATATGCGCTGACCCCGATCGTCGGCGTGTTCAATAGCGGCAACGTCGCGGCGACCGCCGTCGCGACCCTCGGCTCCGGAGCGATCTGCAAGGTTCCGCCGCTGATGATCTGCAACCCGACGGAAACGACGGGGCCGAGCGGGGTCCAGACGTTCGATCCGAACAGCTATCGCGGCCGGGGCTTGAAGCTGGAGGCGGGCGGGGGCGGCGCCTGGGCTCCGGGCAATTACGGCTATCTCGATTTCGGCAACGGCGCTCCGGCGGTCGAACAGGCGATGGGCTCGAATGTCGACAACGATCCGTGCGTCGACGCCAGTACCGTCCAGACGAAGCCGGGCAACACGGCCTCCGCGCCGACCGGGATCAACACCCGCTTCGACGTCTACGATAACGGCCTCATCGCGTACTGCGCCCAGGGTAACGGCAATTGCAGCCCAGCGGTCAACGTCATCAAGGACGTGATCCACCCGCAATTCACGGCGGGGACGGCCCCCGACGAGGTTGCCAAGACCAGCAACCCCGCGGACAATTGCAAGCTGGCCAACGGCCAGGATCCGTGGGACTTGCCGGCGACTCCGTATCAGCCCGATCCGACTACGCGCCAGCAATCTGGTACCGATCCGACCAATATGGGTTCGCCCCGCGACATCTGTCACGCGGTGAGCACAAGCGGCGATTGCGGCGGCACCGCCAGCCGGTTCGGCGATGGGAGTTGGGACCGCGACCTCTATTTCAAGGTCAATTATGGGACGACCGGCACCGGTTGGCAGAGCCTCGGTTGGCTCACCAGCTGGGCGAGCGCGAATGGCCTCACCTCCACCCAGGTCCAGACGATCAGCCGTTACAACGTCTATCGCGCGGAGGCCGCGGCCATCACAGCCGGAACCTTGCGACGGGCAGACGGAACGACGGACGCGAAGCGGCAGGCGGCCGGCGGCTCGTTCGCCTACAAGAATGCCCGATGCGCCGCTCCGCAGGCGGCGAGCGCAACGGTCAAGGACCGGCGCGTCCTGACCGCCGCCGTAGTCAATTGCATCTCTGGCAGCGTCCAGGGGTCGACGCAGATCGCTCCTATCGGTTGGATCGACATGTTTCTTGTCGAGCCCTCGATCAACCGGCCGCATACCGGCGCCGACCAGATCTATGTCGAGATCATCGGTGGGGCGACCAAGCCCGACGGTGGCGGGCCGTTCCAATATTACCTGAAACAGCGGCCGAGACTGGTGAAATGACCCGCCTCGCCCGGCAATTGATCCGCGATGAAAGCGCCGCGGCTGCCGCCGAGCTGGTGCTCGCGCTGCCGTTGCTGCTGGTCCTCATCTGGGGCCCGCTCGAGATCGGCAATTATTTCCTGGACGAGCATATGCTCGTCAAAGGCGTTCGCGACGGCGCGACCTATGCCGCGCACCAGGACATCACTAAGTTCAACTGCACCAACGGGACGGTCGACGCGACCGTCGTCAACGACACCCAGAACATCGTTCGCAGCGGCGCCTGAGCGGCGGCACGGACCGGCTGCGCAACTGGGGCTCGGCCACGTTCACGATGAGCGTGAGCTGCGTCACCCAGGCCGGCACAACGACTCTGGGCGGCATCTATGCGTTCAACACCGGCGGCCTGGTGCCCAAGATCACCGTCACCGCGACGGTGCCTTATTCTCCGGTCCTCGGAAATCTCGGTTTCCGGCCGGCCACGCTCGGCCTCAACGCGAGCCAGCAAGCCACGGTGATGGGCATATGAAGCGGCTCCTCTCCCGGCTTTGGGACTGCACCTCCGCGTCCAGCGCGGCGGAGTTCGCGCTGACTCTGCCCGCACTCCTCGTCTTCCTGTTCGGCATCATCGATGCCGGCCGCTTCGCCTGGGAATATAACAAGGCCGAGAAAGCGACCCAGATCGGCGCGCGCTTTGCGGTGGTCACGAATCCGGTCGCGCCGGCGCTTGCCACCTACGACTTCACCGGCGGCGGGCAGAATGCCGGCGATCCGATTCCGGCCGCTTCGTTCGGCGTGCTCCGCTGCGCGTCGACCGGCTGCACATGCCAGACGAACCCGTGCCCGGCCGGGGTGGGCGCCGTGGGGGGCTCCTGGACCCAGCTGGTCGCGCGCATGCGCCAGATCGATCCCGCCATCCAGGACACCAACGTCCAGGTCGAATATCGCGGGTCCGGGGTTGGCTTTGCTGGCGACCCGACGGGCATGGACATCGTGCCGATCGTGACCGTTCAGCTTACCGGCATGACGTTCAGGCCACTGACCCTGCTGTCGATCAAAGTCATGAACATGCCCGACTTCCACTCGTCGCTGACCGCCGAGGACAGCATCGGGACACAATCGAATTGAGGTGCCGAACGTGAGCGTGCTTAACCCCAACGAGACGGCGAGGAGCTGGCAGACCGCCAAGCGCGAAGCCTCGGTGCAGCTATATCTGTCCGGAGTCGAAGGCGATTCGGCGGAGCTGGCGGGAGCCCGCGTCGCCGGCTTTCCCTGAGCCTCAACATCATGCCGGTGACGGACTGGATCGACCCTGAAGAAATTTCTGCGGCCGCCGCCGCGGTGGTCCAGGTCGATCCGGATACGCCATCGTCGGTCAAGCGTTTCCAGAAGCTGGCGCAGGTCGTGTCGACGCCGCTGATCGCCGCGGCCTATGATCCGCCGCTGGCCCTGGTCCGGTCGCTGGTCCGCTGCGGGGCGCACGACGTCGTTCCGTTGCCGCTGAACATCGAGGACCTCGAGACGTCGCTCGCTCCGGTCGCCGACGACATCGTCAACAAGCGCAACGTCGTCGACGCCCGTTGCGCGAAGCTGGTCAGCGTCATCAAGAGCGTCGGCGGAGTCGGGGCGACGGCCTTGGCGAGCCAGCTCGCGCTGCGCTTCGCGCACAATGAGGTCGGCTGCGGGCGCGAGGCCTGCCTGATCGACCTCGACGTCCAGTTCGGCGACATCGCCTTCCAGCTCGGCCTTCGGCCCAAGCTGTCGCTGCACGACCTGCTCGAGGCCGGGAACCGGCTCGACGGCTCGCTGCTTCGGGCAACCACCACCGACCATGCCAGCGGGCTCAAGGTCATTGCCTCTCCGCCCGAGATGATGCCGCTCGAAGGCGTGTCCAACGAGCATCTGATGGCGATCGTCGACCTCGCCACGCGCGAGTTCGGCACGGTGTTCGTCGACCTGCCGACCAATTGGACGAACTGGTCGCTGTCGATGGTCGCCCGGTCCGATCTCGTCCTGCTCGTCACCGAATTGACCGTCGCCGGGCTCAATCGCGCCAAGCGCCAGCTCGCGCTGCTCGATTCGCAGGATCTCGGCGGACTCGACGTCCGGGTGGTCGTCAATCGCTTCGACAAGGCCCAGACCCGGACGATCCGGCCGGCCGACGTGCGCGAGGCGCTCGGCCGCGATATCGCCTATACGGTCACCAACGACTTCGCGCTGATGCGGGCGGCGATCGATCGCGGTGTCCCGATTAGCGACATCAAGCGCAAGAGCGCGATCGGAAAGGACCTCGATGTGCTAGACGCAGGCATTGCCGCCGTCCTGGGTCTGGAGCGTTGAAAATGTGGCAGGTTCGTAAGCCCGCAAAGGGCGGAGCAGCTTCCAAGGAGGAGCAGAAGGTCAGCTCGCTCGAAGAGCACCGGCTGGTCACCATCGGCGACGCCGGCGCCTTCACCAAGCGCGACAAGCACACCGACCTCAAGGTCGAGCTCCACCAGCGCCTGCTCGACCTCATCAACCTGCAGGCGCTCGACAAGATGTCGCGCGAGCAGATCGAGGAAGAGGTCGGCGACATCGTTGCCGAGGAGCTCGGCAAGCAGAACCACGCGCTCAACCATGCCGAGCGCAAGCAGCTGGTCGGCGACGTCCTCGACGAATTGCTCGGCCTCGGACCGCTCGAGCCGCTGCTCAAGGACCCGACCATCACCGACATCCTGGTCAACGGCTATTCGCGGGTGTTCGTCGAGCGCTTCGGCGTGCTCGAGCCGAGCCCGGTCCGGTTCAAGGACGAGAAGCACCTGATCCGGATCATCCAGAAGATCGTCTCGGCGGTCGGCCGCCGGATCGATGAATCCTCGCCGCTGGTCGATGCCCGCCTGGCTGACGGCAGCCGCGTCAACGCCGTCGTGCCGCCGCTCTCGCTCGACGGCTCGACGCTATCGATTCGCAAGTTCGCCAAGGTCCCGATCAGCATGGAGCGCCTGATCGAGATCGGCAGCGTTCCGATCCAGGTCTCCGAAGTGCTCAAGGCCGTGGTCGGCTCGCGGCGCAACGTCCTGATCTCGGGCGGCACGGGCTCGGGCAAGACGACCCTGCTCAACGCCATGTCGGCCTTCGTCGACAATCGCGAGCGGATCGTGACGATCGAGGATTCGGCCGAGCTCCAGCTCCAGCAGGAGCATGTCGTGCGGCTCGAGACCAGGCCCGCGAACATCGAGGGCAAGGGCGAGATCGTCCAGCGCGACCTGGTCAAGAATGCGCTGCGCATGCGGCCCGACCGGATCATCGTCGGCGAGGTCCGCGCCGGCGAGGCGTTCGACATGCTGCAGGCCATGAACACCGGCCACGACGGGTCGATGACGACAGTCCACGCCAACACGCCGCGCGACGCCTTGTCGCGCGTCGAGCAGATGATCGGGATGAGCGGGATCGACATTCCGGCGCGCTCCGCCCGAGCGCAAATGGCCTCGGCGATCAATGTCGTCGTCCAGGTCGCCCGCCTGTCCGACGGCCGGCGCAAGCTCGTCAGCCTGTCCGAGCTGACCGGCATGGAGGGCGAGGTCGTGACGATGCAGGAGATCTTCCGCTTCCGCCAGACCGGCATGAGCCCGGAAGGCCAGGTCATCGGCAAGTTCGAGGCGACCGGCATCCGCCCGCGCTTCCTTGACCAGGTCATGGCGCACGGAGTTACTCTTTCGGCCGACCTGTTCCGGCCCGACGCGAAGTTCGACTGATGAATCCGGTCTGGCTCCGAGCGCTCGCCCTGGTCTGCATTTTCGGGGCCGTCGTGCTCGCGGTCGAGGTCCTCGTCCGCTGGATGGCGAGCAGCCGCGCCGAGGGCAAGGCGATCAACCTGCGCCTCAAGATGATCGGCAAGGGCCGCAGCCACGGCGAGACGATGAACCTGCTGCGCCGCTCGGGCTCCGCCGTGCCGCCGGGCCTGCCGCCGCTCCTCGACGGCCTCGCCCACAAGTTCGAGCGGATGCTGATGCAGGCGCAGCTGACGATCCCGACCGCGCGGCTGATGCTGATGATCCTGATCGCCCCGGTCGCGATCTTCTTCCTGATCCTGATGCTGATGGTCGCTGCGAGCATGGGGGTGAGCTTCGGCCGGATCGTGATGAGCGCCGCCTTTGCCGGCGCGCTCGGGGCCGCCCTGCCGCTGATGTTCCTGAACTTCCGCGCGACACGCACGCGCAAGAAGATGCAGGAGCAGTTCCCGGTCGCGCTCGACGTGTTCGTCCGAGGCCTTCGCGCCGGGCACCCGATCGCCGCGGCGCTCGACCTGCTCACGGTCGAAATGCCGGACCCGATCGGCACCCAGTTCGGACTGGTCGTCGACGAAGTGACCTACGGCGCCGAGCTTCGCGACGCGCTCCAGACCATGGCCGAGCGGTGGGACCTCGACGACATGCGGATGTTCGTCGTGTCCCTTTCGGTCCAGAATGAGACCGGCGGCAACCTCGCGGAAATTCTGGAGAATTTGTCGAAGGTGATCCGTGAGCGGCAGGCCATGTTCATGAAGGTCCGGGCGCTGTCGAGCGAGGGCCGGATGACCGCGGTGATGCTGACGGTCCTGCCGATCTTCACCTTCACCCTGCTGTTCATCGCCAACCCCGGCTTCTTCCTCGATGTCGCGGACGACCCCGTTTTCGTGCCGGGCTTCGTGTTTCTGATGCTTCTCTATCTCACCGGATTCTTCACGATCCGGAAGATGGTCGACCTCAAGGTATAGCGGGATGCTCGAACTCCTCGCCCAGAACAACCTGCTGCGAATCCTCCTCCTCGGCCTGCTGTTCGCGGCAGTTGCCGCGGCCGCTTATTTCACCGCGCAGATGATCGGCGCGCGCCAGGCCACGCGCCGCCGGCTGCTCGAGGATGGCCCGCGCGTCAGCGGCGGCACGCAGACCATGGGCTCGCTGCGCACCGACCGGGTCGAGAGCGCCTGGCTGAAGCTCGTCAACTCGATCGAGAAGTCGGGTTTAAGCCTGGTCGATTCGAAGGACGAGGCGCTGCGCGGCAAGCTTGCCGCCGCGGGCTTCACCGCCGGCTATGCGCCGCGCGTCTACACGCTGCTGCGGCTGGTGCTGGTGCTCGGCCTGCCGATCACCGTGTTCCTGCTCTATTGGGTCGGCGGCTCCAGCCCGAGCGTGCTCAAGCTCTACATCTCCCTGATCGTCGCGGCCGCGGCGGGCCTCTACCTGCCAAGCCTGTTCGTCCAGGCCAAGGCCGACCGGCGCCAGCGCGACCTCGTCAACGGCTTTCCCGACGCGCTCGACCTGATGCTGGTGTGCGTCGAGGCCGGCCTCGGCCTCGAGGCGGCCTTCGCCCGCGTCGGCATGGAAATGACGACTTCGCACCCGCGGCTCGCCGAGCAGTTCGGCGCCGTCGTGCTCGAGCTTCGCGCCGGCCGCAGCCACGAGGATGCGCTGCGCCGGATGTCCGACCGCGCCGGCTCGGACGAGATCCGCGCCTTCGGCACGCTGCTGATCCAATCGACCAAGCTCGGCTCCTCGATCGCGCAGACGCTGCGCGTCTACGCCTCGGAGATGCGCGACCGGCGGCGCATGCGGGCGGAGGAAAAAGCCCACCGGCTGCCGGTCCTGATTTCGATTCCGCTGGTCGCCTGCATGCTTCCGACGATGATCGGAGTGCTCATGCTGCCGGCCATGATCCGCGTTATCCGGGCAGTCCTGCCGGCACTTGGGGGATAGACGATGAATGGGGGGGTCAAGCAGCTTCTGGTGATGGCCAGCTTCGCAGCCGCCGGCTGCGCTGCCGCGCCCGACCAGGTCGAGGTCCGGCCGATCGGCGGGCCCGGGACCAAGCTTAGGGCGGCGGACGACCCCCTGGCCGCAGCCAAGGGGCAATTTGCGATCGGCAATGTCGGGCTCGCGCTCGAAGGGTTCCGCAAGGCGGCCCGCGAAAACCCGAACAGCGCCGAGGCGCTCGCCGGGATGGCCGCCTGCTACGAGACGATGGGGCGCGACGACCTCGCCGAGGCCAAATATGAGGCGGCGCTGGCGCTCGCCCCGCGCAACGCGACGCTGCTGAGCTCGCTGGCCGCGGTCCTCGACCGGCTTGGGCGGCGCGACGACTCGGCCGGGGTTCGCGCCGAGGTCGCGCAGCTCAATTCCGCCGCGGTCGCGCTCGATCAGACTTCGGCGAGCGACGAGCCGGCGCCGGCAAGCCGCCAGCCCGCGCAGACCATCGTCGTCGCGCTGCCGGCACCGCAGCTGGCCGCGCCCGCGGCGGTTGCGGTTCACGACGGACGCCGGGCCGAGCGGCTGCGCGCGCCCGACCTCGCTGCAAGCGAAGTCGCGGTCCGCTCCGATCCTCCGGCGGCGACCGAGCAGGTCACGGTGAAACTCCCCGCGCCGCGGCTCGCCGACCGGGCGGGCGTGAGCCTGCGGTCGGTTTCCCTGCCGGTGCGGGGCGGCAGCCTCGACCAGCAGGCCGGGATGACCGTCGACCTGTCGCCGAACATTCCGGCGCCGCGGCTCGGCAACTCGGCGGGGGTCAAATTGGGTGCAGTCCCGTTGTCGATGCGGCGCAGCGACCTCGACCAGCAGATCCGGATGACGGTCGACCTGTCCCGCGACATTCCGGGGCCGCGGCTCGGCGATCGGGCGAGCGTCAGCCTGCGCACGTTGCCGTTGCCGCTCCGCAGCGGAACCCTCGACCGGCACGCGCGGGTGGATGTCGATCTGACGAGCGACATTCCGACGCCGCGGATGGGTGAGCGGACGGCGGTGAACTTGCCCGCCGATCGCGCTCCGCGCCTCGAGCGCCTGTCGCTCGGCGAGGTCGCGCTGCTGACTGGCAGCGGACCGGTGTGGCGCGGCCAGGTGGTCGCCCGGACCCCGCAGAAGCTGACGGTGCGCTGGGTGCCGCTGACCACCGCGGCGGCCCGGCCCACCATCCGCCTGCTCAATGCGGCGCGCTGGCAGGGCCTGGCCGCGCGGAACCGGTCGTACCTGTTCGATCGCGGCTGGCGACGGATCGAAATCGGCGATGCCAGCCAGGCGCGCGACGAGACCCTCGTGCTGTATCCGGCCGCGCACGCCGTGATCGGCCGCCGGCTCGCGGCCCAGTTCGGCTGCCGTTCTCGCCCGGTGCAGGGCGGCGTGTTCCTCGTGCTCCTTGGTCGAGACTCGCGCCTGAGGCCGGTTCCGCTGCGGGGATGATCGCGGCGCTCCTGATCGCGGCAAGCGTCGCGGCGGCGAGCCCGCCCGCGGCAGCACCGCCTCCGGCACTGTCAGAGATCGAGCATGCCCTTGCCGCCGGGCGCATCGAACAGGCGCGGCTCATGATCGGCCGCGCCGTCGCCGGCGGAGCGAGCGGGCCGCAGGTCGAGCGGCTGCTCGCCGATCTCGCCTTCGCCGCGGGCAAGAATGCGGACGCGCTTCCGCGCTATCTCCAGCTGTCGGCCGCCGAGCCCGAGGATTCGCTGCTTGCCGAACGAGCGGCGATCACGGCGCTGCGGCTGAACAATGTAGCGGTGGCGGAATTGCTTGCCGTGCGGGCAACGAGCGCGCCGGCGGCGACGTGGCGCGCCTGGAATGCGCGCGGCGTGCTGGCGGACCTGAAGCAGGACTGGCCCGCGGCGGACGAGGCCTACGCCAGGGCCGCGGCGCTGGCGCCGGGCGAAGGGGAGGTGCTCAACAATCGCGGCTGGTCGAATTTGCTGCGCGGGGACTGGAGCGCGGCCCTGGACCTGTTCGAGCAGGCCGCGGCGCGCGATCCCGACTCGGCACGGATCGCCAACAATCTCGAGCTCGCCCGCGCGGCGCTCGCCACCGAGCTCCCGAAGCGCCATCCCGACGAAGACGACCGCGCCTGGGCCGCCCGGCTCAACGATGCGGGAATTGCCGCCAAGCTGCTCGGCGACCGGCAGCGCGCGATCGCCGCCTTTACCCAGGCGCTCGAGGCCAGCGGCAGCTGGTACGAGCGCGCCGCCAACAATTTGCAGGCGACCAAGACGCAATGAACCTGGTTGCCGGCTCACCCACCTGGCTGGTGGCGATTCTGTTCGTCGCGCTTGCGGCGGCAGCCGTCGAGGATTTCGTTCGACTGCGGATTTCGAACGTCACCTGCCTCGCCGTGCTGGTGACGGCGCTGATCGCTATGGGCCTCCACGGTTTCCCGCTCGCCTTATGGCAAAACGCCGTGGTGTTCCTGGTGCTGCTTGGCGCCGGCTTCCTGCTGTTCGCGACCGGGAAGATGGGCGGGGGCGACGTCAAGCTGATCGCCTGCCTCGGCCTGTGGGTGAACATCAGCGACGGCATCACGCTGCTCGTGACGACGCTGGTCGCCGGCGGCATCATCGCGCTCATCTACCTCGCGTCGCGCTTGCTGCCCTCGTCGCGCCCGCGCGAGAGCATCAAGAGCCGCCAGATCCCTTATGGCCTGGCGATCGTCGCCGGGGCCTCGCTCGTCTTCGTCGGGCAGATGGGCCTGCTCAAAGCTAAGCCCGAGCGCAACCAGGCGCTGGTGATCCGGCCGCCGACCTAGCCGGCCGGCGGACCGAGCAGGAAGTCGCCGCCGAGCGACCGATAGAGATCGACCCGGTTCTGGGCCGCCGTCAGCTTCGCCAGGACCAGGGTCTGCTGCGCCGAATAATAAGACCGCTGGGCGTCGAGGCTGTTCAAGAAGCTGTCGATGCCATTCTGGTAGCGCGCTTCGGTGAGCAGATAGACGTCGGCCGCCGCAGCTTGCTGCCGCTGCCGCGCGGACAGCTCATCCGCGATCGTGCCGCGCCGGGCGAGGGCGTCCGAAACCTCGCGGAACGCGGTCTGGATCGCTTTCTGGTAGCTCGCCAGCGCGGCCGCCTTTTGTGCCTCGCTCAGCCGCACATTGGCGCGGCCGGCACCGGCGTTGAAGATCGTGTAGCTGGCGTCGGCCGACGCCTGCCAGCCGAACGCGCCACCGGTGAACAGCTTGGTCAAGGCGCTGCTCGCAAAGCCGAGGAGGCCGGTCAGGGAAATGCGCGGGAACAGCGCCGCGCGCGCCGCGCCGATCTCGGCATTCGCCGCCCGCAGTTGGTACTCCGCCTGGACCACGTCGGGCCGACGCAGGAGGACGTAGGAATTGAGACCCGCCGGCAGCTCGGATATGGTCGGGGCTGCGTCGTCGATCGATCCCGGCAGCAGCGTCGCGTCGATCGGCGCGCCGACCAGCAGCTGCAGCAGGTTGACGTCCTGCGCCACGGCGGTGCGTTGCCGCGCGAGGTCCGCCTGGGCAGCGGTGAGAACCTGCTCGGCCTGCCGCAGGTCGGTGCGCGGCGCGATTCCGCCCTCGAGCCGGGCGCGGGTCAGGCGCACGCTTTTCTCGGCGTTCGCCGCAGTCTGCCGGGCGATCAGCAGCAGGCTCGAGTCCGCGGCGTAGTTGAGCCAGGCGTCGGCGATGTCGGCGACGAGGGTCAGCCGGGTCGACCGGGCCGCCGCCTCGGTCGCGAAATAGCGTTCGAGCTGGGCATGGCTAAGCGAGCGCAGCCGGCCGAACAGGTCGAGCTCGAAGCTCGGCACGCCGATCCCGGCCTGATAGTTCGCGCTTACCGTATTGTCGCGATCGCCGGTGACCGTGACCCCGGCGTTGCCGCGTCGAGTTGAGGAAACTGCTGAGCGCGCTGGATGCGGTACTGCTCGCGGGCCGCGGCGATGTTCGCCGCAGCGACCATCAGGTCGCGGTTGTTGGCGAGCGCCTGGCCGATCAGCGCCTGGAGCCGGGCATCGCGGAAGATGTCGCGATAGGTGACGGCGGGCAGCGTCGCTTCGCTCTGCCGCAGATAAGCGTCGCCGGTCGGCCAGGACGCCGGGATCGCCGCGTCGGGCCGGACATAGTGCGGTTCCATCGTCGCGCAGCCGGTTGCGACCAGCGCGAGAAGGGCGGCGGCGCGCCTCACGCCTGCGCTTCCTTGCGCCGGCGGATGCGCTCGCGGACATAGGCGACGCCGTCGCGGACGCCGCGCCGGACCAAAACGAAGAACAGCGGGATGTAGAAGACGGCGAGGATCGTCGCGGTCAGCATCCCGCCGACCACCGCCGTGCCGATCGCGGCGCGGCTGTTGGCGCCGGCCCCGGTGGCGAGCGCCAGCGGCAGGACGCCGAAGATGAAGGCGAAGCTGGTCATCAGGATCGGCCGGAGCCGGATGCGCGCGGCTTCGATCGCCGCATCGATCACTCGCTTGCCTTCGCGCTCGGCGCGTTCGGCGAATTCGACCATGAGGATCGCGTTCTTCGCGCTAAGGCCCATGGTCGTGATCAGGCCGACCTGGAGATAGACGTCGTTCTGCATCCCGCGCAGGGTCACGAACAGGATCGACCCGACCAGGCCGAGCGGAATGACGAGCAGGACCGCAACCGGGATCGACCAGCTTTCGTACAGCGCCGCGAGGCACAGGAAGACGACGATCAGCGCGACGCCGTAGAGGATCGGCGCCTGGCCCGACGACAGCCGTTCCTGATAGGACTGGCCGGCCCAGGCGACGCCGAGGCCCGGGACTTGAGCGGCGAGCGCCTCGATCTCGTTCATCGCCGCGCCCGAGCTGACCCCGGGCGCGCCCTGGCCCTGCAGCTCATAGGAGGGCAGCCCGTTGAAGCGCGACAGGCTGGTCGGGGTGGTCATCCATTCGGTCTGCGAGAATGAGGAGAAAGGCACCATTTGGTTCTGATTGTTGCGGACCTGCCATTGGCCGATGTCGTCCGGCGCTGCGCGATAGGGCGCGTCGCCCTGGACATAGACGCGCTTCACCCGGCCGCGGTCGATGAAGTCGTTGACGTAGCGGCCGCCCCACGCCGCCGAGATGCGTGCTGTTGACGTCGCCGGCATTGAGGCCGAGCGCGGCAAGCCGCTGCTGGTTGATGTCCACCTTGAGGCTGGCGACGTCGGGCAGCTCGCTCAACCGGACGGAGCTCAGCGACGGTTCGGACGCGGCCGCGGCAAGCAACCGGTCGCGCGCGGCGGCGAACGCCTCGGGCGTCATGCCGCCGGCGTTCTGCGATCTCCATGGTGAAGCCGCTCGACTGGCCAAGGCCGCGGATGGCGCCGGGGACGAGCGCGAACACCTGGGCATCGCGCAAGCCGCGGAAGGCGCCGGACGCGCGCTGGACGATCGAGTCCGCCGAATCCTTGCTGCTCCCGCGCTGGTCGTAGTCGGCAAGATTGATGAACGCCTGGCCGGTGTTCTGACCGGCCGCGCCCTGGCCGCCGCCGGCGACCGTGAAATAGGTTTTGACGTTCTGCTTTTCCGGCCCTTTCAGGAAATAGTCCTCGACCTGGTGCTGGACTTCGATGGTGCGGGTCATGGTCGCGCCCGCCGGAAGGCGGAACTGGATCAGCGCCGCGCCCTGGTCCTCGGTCGGAAGGAAGCCCGTCGGCAGGCGCAGGAACAGGATGGCGAGCAAGATGCAGACGCCGGCGTAGATCGCGAGGAACAGCCATTTGCGATCGACTACCCGGTTCACGGTCCCGACGTACCAGTGGACGAGGCGATCGAAACTCTCGTTGAACTTGATCCGGCCGCGTTCAAGAACGTGTGCAACGCGCGGCGCCGTGCGGCCAAGCCAGGTCTCTTCGACCGTCGCATGGGTCCGCCGCAGCAGGTTGGCGGCGATCGCCGGGCTGAGGGTCAGCGCGATGAAGATCGACAGCCCCATCGCCGAGACGATGGTCGCCGAGAATTGGCGGTAGATGACGCCCGTCGAGCCGCCGAAGAAAACCATCGGCAGGAACACCGCCGACAGGACCATGGCGATGCCGATCAGCGCCATCTGGATCTGGCCCATCGATTCGATCGTCGCTTCGCGCGGAGTCATTCCGGGATGCTCGTGCATCAGCCGCTCGACGTTCTCGACCACCACGATCGCGTCGTCGACCAGCAGCCCGGTCGCGAGGACCAGCCCGAACAGGGTCATGGTGTTGATCGAGAAGCCGAGCGCGTAGAGGATCGCGAAGGTGCCGAGCAGGACGACCGGGACGGCGATGAACGGGATCAGGGTCGCGCGCCAGCTCTGCAGGAACACGAAAATGACGAGCACGACGAGGACGATCGCCTCCATCAGCGTCTTCACCACCTCGGTGACGGACAGCTTGATGAAGTCGGTCGTGTCGTTGGCGAAGGCATATTGATAGCCGGCCGGCATTCGGGGGGCCATTTGCGCAACCTTGGCCTTGACCAGGTCGGCCGTGCGCAGGGCGTTCGCCCCCGGCTCGAGGTTGATGCCGATGCCCGCGCCCGGGTGGCCGTTGGCGCGGATCCTGGCCGAGTAATTGTCCGCTCCCAATTCGACGCGGGCGACGTCGCTGAGCAGGACTCTGCGCCCCGCTGGGATCGGCCTTGACGATGATCTCGCGGAACTGCTCGGGCGTCTGCAGCCGCGACTGGGCGGTCACGGTCGCGTTGAGCATCTGGCCTTCGGGCTGCGGCAGGCCGCCGACCTCGCCCGCCGCGACCTCCGTATTCTGGTTCTGGATGGCGGTGATGACGTCGCTCGGCATCAGGTTGAAGCTGGCCAGCTTGTGCGGGTCGAGCCAGATGCGCATCGCGTAGGACGAGCCGAACACGTTGACGTCGCCGACGCCGGGGATTCGCGACAGCTCGTCCTGCATGTTGGTCGTCAGCCAGTCGGAAACGTCGAAGTTCGTGCTGCGGTCGGTCTCGTCGTAGATGCCGACGATGAGCAGCAGGTCCGGCGACGATTTGGTGACTCGGACGCCCTGCTGCTGGACCTGCTGCGGGAGCCTCGAGATGGCGGCCTGGATGGCGTTCTGGACCTGGACCTGGGCGATGTCGGGATCGACGCCTTTTTCGAGGATGACGCTGATGTTGACCTGGCCGCGCGCGGTCGAGGACGATTGGAAATATAAGCAGCCCGTCGATCCCGGTGAGCTGCTGCTCGAGGATCTGGGTAACGCTGCCCTCGAGCGTCGCCGCCGACGCCCCGGGGAAGGTCGCCCGGATGTTGATCTGGGTCGGCGCGACGTCGGGATATTGGGCGACGGGCAGGGCAGTGATCGCGCCGATGCCCATCAGCATGATGATGATCGCGATCACCCAGGCGAAGATCGGGCGGTCGATGAAAATCCGCGACATCGAGGGCTTAGCCGCCCCGCCGCTGGGCGTTCATTTTCTTGAGCTGCTCGGGCGACGGCGCCTTGACGCGCTGCGGCGAGCCCGCCGGAACCGGCTTGATCGGCGCGCCGTCCTTGAGATTGGCGGTGCCTTGGGTGATGACCTTTTCCCCGGCGGCGAGGCCTTGGGTCACGACCCAATATTGCCCCTGCGTACGGTCAGCGACGACCACTCGCTGGACCGCGCGGTTCCCGGGCCCGACGATGAACAGGGTCGCATTGCCCTTGGGATCGCGCGTGATCGCCGCCTGCGGCACGAGGAAGGCGCTGGTATCGACCGCCTGGGCGAAGCGCGCCGTGACGAACATCCCCGGGAGCAGCACCGCTTGCGGATTGGGGAAGCGAGCGCGCAGCGTCACGGTGCCCGTCGCCTGATCGACCAGCACCTCGCTGAACTCGACGACCCCGGTGAAGCCATATTCGCTCGCGTCCGGGAGCTTGAGGCGGACCTGGGCTGAGGTCGGGACGGCGCCGCCCTGGCTCAGCGCCTTGCGCAAGGCGAGCAGGTCGGCGGCGGCCTCCTGGATGTCGACGTAGACCGGGTCGAGCCGGGTGATGGTGGCCAGCGGCTCGGCCTGGTTGGCGGTGACGAGCGCGCCTTCGGTGAAGCTCGACAATCCGATCCGGCCGCTGATCGGCGCCGGCACCCGGGTGAAGCGGACATTGACCTGGGCGGCCCGCAGCGCGGCGGCGTTTTGCGCGACCGCAGCGTCGGCCTGGCGCGCCTGGGCCAGCGCGTCGGTGTAATCCTGCTTGGACACCGCCTCCATCTCGGCCAGCGGCTTGTAGCGCGTGGCGCGGGCGCGCGCGGCCTGGGCGCTGGCCCGGGCGCTCTGCACGTTGGCGGCCGCCTGGGCGGCCTGGGCCGAATAGATGCTCGGGTCGATCTGGTAGAGTGTCTGGCCCTGGCTGACGAGCGAGCCTTCGCGGAACAGGCGGCGCTGGATGACCCCGGAGACCTGCGGCCGGACTTCGGACACCTGGTAGGCGGCGACGCGGCCGGGCAGCTCCTGCTCGATCGGCGCGCTGCCCTGCTGAACGACGACATAGCCGACGGTCGGAGTGCCGCCGCGCCCGCCGCGGCCGCCGCCCGCGCTGTTTTGCGCGTCGCCGCTGCCGCATGCGACAAGCGCAGCGGCGGCAACGGCGATAGCCAAGGATGTCCAGGCGTGGCGCAAAAGAGGCGTCGGCTCCGTGTTGTGGTGCAGTCCGTGGCTCGCCCCCACCGGCCGGGAGGGGCATTTGAGCATTTCACGGGGATTTGCAACCGGAGCGTGAAAGCATGAAGACAGTCGAAGCGGCGGCTTTCGACGAACGGGGTCGACTCGCTCGACGAGCGTGAAATGTCGCGCCGGTCATTCCCGCGGCGCAACAAAGGGGCTGCCGAAACCGCCATGGAACGGCTAACGACGCTGGCGTGTCTGTGAAGGCGTCGACGCTGGTGCTGTTCGGGGCGACCGGGGATCTCGCCCGGCGCATGCTGCTTCCGTCGCTCTACGGGCTCGATTCCGACGGCCTTTTGCCGCCCGACCTTAGGATCATCGGCACGGCACGGACGGTGCTCGACGACGATGCCTACCGGCAGCGCGCCGGCGATGCCCTGCAGCAATTCCTGACCGATGGATTTTTCGAGCGTGAGGCCGCAGACCGCTTCCTGAAGCGGCTCCATTACGTCCCGGTCGACATCACCGACGAGCGCAGCTTCGCCCGGCTGGCGGACACGATCGGCGATCCGTGCCAGGGGGTGGCGATCTTCCTGTCGACCGCGCCGTCGCTGTTCAAACCGACCATCGACGGGCTGCAGGACGCCGGGCTGGCGTGCCCGACCGTGCGCATGGCGCTCGAAAAGCCGCTCGGGACGAACCTCGAATTCGAGCCGCGAGATCAACGACGCGGTGGGCGGCGCCTTTCCCGAGGAGCGCATCTTCCGCATCGACCACTATCTCGGCAAGGAGACCGTCCAGAACCTGCTCGCGCTGCGCTTCGCCAACGCGATGTTCGAGCCGCTGTGGAACGCGGCGCATATCGACCACGTCCAGATCACCGTCGCCGAGACGATCGGGATCGAGGGTCGCGCCGAGTTCTACGAAGCCGCCGGAGCGCTGCGCGACATGGTCCAGAACCATATGCTGCAGCTGCTCACCCTGGTCGCGATGGAGCCGCCGACCGACTTCAACGCGACCGCGGTGCGGGACGAGAAGGTCAAGGTGCTGCGCGCGCTGCGCCCGATCACCGCCGCCGACGTCGAGGCGCTGACCGTCACCGGACAGTATACGCGAGGCGCGATCGACGGCGAGCCGGTGCCCGGCTATGCCGACGACGTCGGCCATGACAGCCAGACCGAGACCTTCGTCGCGGTGAAGGCGCACATCGACAACTGGCGGTGGAAGGGCGTGCCTTTCTACCTTCGCACCGGCAAGCGCATGCCCAAGCGCGACACCGAAATCTTCATCCAGTTCAAGGACGTGCCGTATTCGATCTTCGCGTCGCGCGGCGCGACGACCAAGCCGAACCGGCTGGTGATCGGCGTCCAGCCCGAAGAGACGATCAGCCTGCATTTGATGGCCAAGACCCCGGGGCTGGACCGGCAGGGGGTGCGGCTGCGCGAAATCCCGCTCGACATCGGCCTTGCCAATGCGTTCAGCGAATACCGCCGCCGGATCGCCTACGAGCGGCTGCTGCTCGACCTCATCGAGGGCGACCCGACGCTGTTCGTCCGCCGCGACGAGGTCGAGGCGCAATGGGCGTGGATCGACCGCATCCGCACCGCCTGGACAGAACGAGGCGTCACTCCGCGGCCCTATGCTGCCGGGACCTGGGGGCCGTCGGCGGCGATCGCGCTGACCGAGCGCGACGGCATCAGCTGGCACGAGTAGGACCAGGCATGGCGCTCCATCCGACCATCGCCGCCGTCACCGACCGGATCATCGAGCGGTCGAAGCCGACCCGCCGCCGCTACCTTGAACTGATGGCCGAGCAGGCGGAGCGGGGAATTGCCGCCCGCGGCTCAGCTGCGGCAATTTCGCCCACGGCTTCGCCGCGTCGGGCGAGGACAAGGCGGCGATCAGCAGCCTCGCCGGACCGAACATCGGCATCGTCACCGCCTACAACGATATGCTGTCGGCGCATCAGCCCTACGGCCGCTACCCCGAGCAGATGAAGCTGTTCGCGCGCGAGGTCGGGGCGACGGCGCAGGTCGCCGGCGGGGTGCCCGCGATGTGCGACGGCGTAACCCAGGGCCAGCCGGGGATGGACCTGTCGTTGTTCAGCCGCGACGTGATCGCCTTGGCGACCGCGGTCGCGCTCAGCCACGGCATGTTCGACGCGGTGGCGTTGCTCGGGATCTGCGACAAGATCGTGCCCGGGCTGCTGATCGGAGCGCTGCGCTTCGGCCACCTGCCGGCGCTGCTGGTCCCCGGCGGGCCGATGCCGTCGGGCCTCCCGAACAGGGAGAAGCAGCGCATCCGCCAGCTCTATGCCGAAGGCAAGGTCGGCAAGGACGAGCTCTTGAAAGCCGAATCCGCTTCCTACCACGCGCCCGGGACGTGCACCTTCTACGGCACGGCGAACTCGAACCAGATGATGATGGAGCTGATCGGGCTGCACATCCCCAACTCGGCCTTCGTCAACCCGGGGACGCCGCTGCGGCAGGCGCTGATCCGCGCGGCGGTGCACCGGCTGGCCGGGCTGGCAGGGAGCGGCGAACGGCCCTTGGCGCAGGTGGTCGACGAGCAGGGAATTGTCAACGCGATGGTCGGGCTGCTCGCGACCGGCGGGTCGACCAACCATATGATCCACCTGCCGGCGATCGCGCGGGCGGCCGGGATCAGGATCGACTGGCAGGACTTCGAGCAGCTGTCGGGCGCGGTCCCGCTGCTGGCGCGGATCTATCCCAACGGCGCGAAGGACGTAAACGACTTCCACCAGGCCGGCGGGATGGCGTTCGTGACCCGCACGCTAAGTGAGGCCGGGCTGATCCACGCCGACCATCGGACGGCCGGCGCCGACACTCATGGACGCATGGGCCGGCAATCCCGAGCTTCATGGCGACGAGCTGGTGTGGAAGCCGGTCGAAGAGAGCGCCGACGTCGACATGCTTCGCCCGGTCGGCGCGCCCTTCCGGCCCGACGGCGGAATGAAGCTGGTTCACGGCAATCTCGGCCGCGCCGTGTTCAAGACCAGCGCGGTGGACGAGGAGCGGTGGCTGGTCGAGGCCCCGGCGCGCTGCTTTGCCGATCAGAATGAGGTGCTCGCGGCGTTCAAGGCCGGCGAGCTCGACCGCGACGTCGCCGTCGTCGTCCGCTTCCAGGGGCCGCGCGCCAACGGCATGCCCGAGCTGCATAAGCTGACGCCGACGCTCGGCGTGCTCCAGGACCGCGGCCACAAGGTCGTGCTGGTGACCGACGGCCGCATGTCCGGGGCCAGCGGCAAGGTGCCGGCCGCGATCCACGTCTCGCCCGAGGCGCTGCCCGACGGGCCGCTGGCGCGCCTGCGCGACGGCGACCCGATCCGGGTCGACGCGCGCAACGGTACGCTCGAAGCCGTCGGAATCGACCTGGCGTCGCGCCCGCCCGCCAATTCGCCACCGCCGCCCACCGGAACCGGCCGCGAGCTGTTCGCGCTGTTGCGGATGCAGGTCAACGAGGCGGAAGCCGGCGCCTCGGCGATGCTGGCGGCCATGGACTCCGAGCAGTTGTGACCATCGACCAGATCATGCGCGCCGCGCCGGTGATCCCGGTCCTGGTCCTTGACGGAACGCTCGACCCCGCCGCTTTGGCCGAAACGCTGGTCGATGCCGGCCTGCCCGTGCTCGAGGTGACCCTGCGCACGCCGCAGGCGCTCGAGGCGATCCGCGCGATGGCCGCGGTCCCGGGCGCAATCGTCGGGGCAGGGACGGTGCTGAATGCGATCGCTTTGGACCAGGCGATCGAGGCGGGCGCGCAATTCCTCGTCTCGCCCGGCCTCACGCAGGCCTTGGCCAAGCGGGCGATCGACCGGGATGTCGCCTATCTCCCCGGGGTCGCGACGGCGAGCGACATCATGCGCGGGCTGGCGCTGGGGCTCGACCGGTTCAAATTCTTCCCGGCCGAGGCCGCCGGCGGGGTGGCGGCGCTGAACGCCCTGAGCCTGCCGTTCGCGACCGTTCGCTTCTGCCCGACCGGCGGGATTGCCCCGGAGTCGGCGGCCGGCTGGCTCGACCACCCGTCGGTCTTGTGCGTCGGCGGCAGCTGGCTGGTTCCGCCGGGCGAGACCGATCTTGCGGCCATCGCCGCCCGCGCCCGCGCGGCCGCCGCGCTCGCTCATTAACTCCGCGAGTCCCGATTTGGGACGGTTGCGTAACTAACTCATTGTCTCCGAGCATAAATCCAGTTTAGGTAAACGGTTGGTTAACGACTCGACCCGGGAAGGCGAGTTGTCCGGGTTTTGCGTATTCGGGGGGAATGGTAGATGGCAGGCGCAAGTGGAGACACGACGTCCTCGGGGACGTCGGGCAGCGACAATCTCATCGGCGGATCGGGTAACGACACGCTCAGTGGCGGGGGCGGCAGCGACTTCCTCAACGGCGGATCGGGCAGCGACACGCTCGATGGCGGATCGGGCGCCGACACGGTGCTCGGCGGCTCCGGCGCCGACCGGCTGATCTATCGCGCGTGGGAGAATCTGTGGGGGAGCGCCTCCGGGACCTACATCGCCTACGACCGCTACGACGGCGGCAACGGCGCGGTGAAGGCCGGAACCACCGGCACCGAGCTCGATACGCTGGTCGTCTATCTGAGCAACGACCAGATGAACAACGCCGCGTTCATGGCCGCGTTCACGGCGGAATGGGCGCAGTACCAGGCCTTCATCGCGTTGCACCTCAACCGCAACACGGGCCAAGCGGACCAGACCGAATTCACCTTCCAAACCATCAACCTCAAAGTCTCGGCGGTCGAGAACGCGAGCTACGGGCTGGATCCGAATTCCCCCGATGCCAACAACGATAGCGCGACGACCAATGAGGACAGTGCCGTCGTCATCAACGTCCTCGCCAACGACACCGACGGTAACGGCGACGCGCTGACGATCACCAAGGTCAACGGCCAGAACATCAGCGTCGGCGGTTCGGTCGCGGTCACCGGCGGCAGCGTGACGCTGGGCGCGGACGGCAAGCTCACCTTCACGCCGACCGCCGATTTCAATGGCTCGACGTCCTTCACCTACACGGTCTCGGACGGCGGGCTGACCGATACGGCGACGGTCAACGTCACGGTCAATGCGATCGCCGACATCGTCGGCGACAGCGCGACGACCAACGAGGACACCAGCGTCACCACCAATGTCCTGGCCAACGACAGCTTCGAGAATTCGGGCGCGGCGGTCACCGGCGTGACGCAGGGCGCCCACGGGACGGTTGTGAACAATGGCGACGGCACCGTCACCTACACGCCCAACGCCGACTACAACGGGACAGACAGCTACACGTACACCGTCAGCTCGGGCGGAGTGACGGAGACAGCGACGGTCAACGTCACGATCAACGCCGTCGCCGACATCGCCAACGACAGCGCGACCACCAACGAGGACAATTCGGTCACCACCAACGTCCTCGCGAACGATACGTTCGAAGGCACGCCGGTGGTTACGGGGGTCACCCAAGGTGCCCACGGGTCGGTCGTCAACAATAATGACGGCACCGTCACCTATACGCCGAATGCCGACTACAACGGCTCCGACAGTTATACCTATACGGTGACGTCGGGCGGGGTGACCGAGACGGCCACGGTCAACGTAACAATCAATGCTGTGGCCGATATCGCCAACGACAGCGCGTCGACCAACGAGGACACCGCGGTCACCACCAACGTGCTGGCGAACGACACGTTCGAGGGGACGCCGTCGGTTACTGGCGTGACGCAAGGTGCGCATGGCACCGTCACCAACAACTACGACGGGACCGTCACCTATACGCCGAACGCCGACTACAACGGCAGCGACAGCTACACCTACACGGTGACTTCCGGCGGCGTGACCGAAACCGCGACGGTCAACGTCACGGTCAACGCCGTCGCCGACATCGCCAACGACAGCGCCACGACCAACGAGGACACTTCGGTCACCACCAACGTCCTGGCGAACGATACGTTCGAAGGCACGCCGGTGGTTACGGGCGTCACCCAGGGCGCGCACGGGACCGTCGTCAACAACAACGACGGCACGGTCACGTACACGCCCAACGCCGACTATAACGGCGCGGACTCCTACACCTATACGGTTACGTCCGGCGGCGTGACCGAGACCGCAACGGTCAACGTCACCATCAACGCCGTCGCCGACATCGCCAACGACAGCGCGTCCACCAATGAGGACACCGCGGTCACCACCGACGTGCTGGCCAACGATACGTTCGAGGGCTCACCGGTGGTGACAGGAGTCACCCAGGGCGCGCATGGCTCGGTCGTCAACAACGGTGACGGCACAGTCACCTACACGCCCAATGCCGACTACAACGGCCCCGACAGCTATACCTACACGGTGACTTCCGGCGGGGTGACCGAAACGGCGACGGTCAACGTCACGGTCAACGCCGTCGCCGACATCGTGGGCGACAGCGCGTCGACCAACGAGGACACCAGCGTCACCACCAATGTCCTGGCCAACGACACCTTCGAAGACTCGCCGAGCGTCACAGGCGTGACCCAGGGTGCGCACGGTTCGGTCGTCAACAATGGTGATGGGACGGTCACCTACACGCCGAATGCCGACTACAACGGAACGGATTCCTACACGTACACCGTCACCTCCGGCGGCGTGACCGAGACCGCGACCGTCAATGTGACGATCAATGCCGTCACCGACATCGTGGACGACAGCGCGACGACGAACGAAGATTCCGCCGTTACGACCAACGTTCTGGCCAACGACACGTTCGAGGGCACGCCTTCGGTCACGGGCGTGACCCAGGGTGCGCACGGCACAGTGGTCAACAATAATGACGGCACCCTCACCTATACGCCGAACGCCGATTACAACGGGACGGACATCTATACACCTACACCGTCACGTCGGGCGGCGTGACCGAAACGGCGACCGTCAATGTCACGATCGACGCCGGTCGTCGACATCGCTGACGACAGTGCCACGCACGAACGAAGATGTCGCGGTCACCACCAACGTGCTGGCTCAACGACAGCTTCGAAGGATGCCGGGGCGGCCGTCACATCCGTGACGCACGGCGCACACGGCGTCCGTCAGTCAACAATAATGACGGCACGGTCACTTACACCCCGAACGCCGATTACAACGGCATCGGACAGCTACACCTACACGGTGACCTCGGGCGGCGTGACCGAGACCGCGACCGTCAATGTCACCATCAACGCGGTGGCGGACATCGTCAACGACAGCGACACGACCGACGAGGATACGGCGGTCACCACCAACGTCCTCGCCAACGACACGTTCGAGGATGCGGGCGCGGCGGTCACGTCCGTGACCCAGGGCGCGCACGGCAGCGTGGTCAACAATAACGACGGCACCGTCACCTACACGCCGGACGCCGATTACAACGGCACCGATTCATACACCTACACCGTCACATCCGGCGGCGTGACGAGACGGCCACCGTCAACGTCACGATCGACCCGGTCGCCGATATCGCCGACGACAGCGACAGCACCAACGAAGACACGGCCGTCACCACCAACGTGCTGGCCAACGACAGCTTCGAGGACGCCGGCGCGGCCGTCACGGCCGTGACCCAGGGCGCGCACGGCACGTGGTCAACAATAATGACGGCACCGTCACCTACACGCCGGACGCCGATTACAACGGCGCGGATTCATACACCTACACCGTCACATCCGGCGGCGTGACGGAGACGGCGACCGTCAACGTGACGATCGACCCGGTCGCCGACATCGCCGACGACAGCGACACGACCGACGAAGATACGGCCGTCACCACGAACGTGCTGGCGAACGATACGTTCGAGGGCTCGCCCTCGGTGACCGGCGTCACCCAGGGCGCGCACGGCACCGTCGTGAACAATAATGACGGAACGGTGACCTACACGCCGAACGCCGATTACAACGGCTCCGACAGCTACACCTACACGGTGACCTCCGGCGGCGTGACCGAAACCGCGACCGTCAACGTCACCATCGACCCGGTCGCCGACATCGCTGACGACAGCGACACGACCGACGAAGATACTGCCGTCACCACGAACGTGCTCGCCAACGACAGCTTCGAAGATGCGGGCGCAGCCGTCACCAGCGTGACTCAAGGTGCGCATGGCTCGGTCGCGAACAACAACGACGGCACGGTCACCTATACGCCGGACGCCGATTACAACGGCAGCGACAGTTACACCTACACCGTCACCTCCGGTGGAGTGACCGAGACGGCCACGGTCAACGTCACGATCAACGCCGTCGCTGACATCGCTGACGACAGCGACAGCGACAAACGAGGACAATTCGGTCACGACCAACGTGCTGGCGAACGATACATTCGAGGACGCTGGCGCTGCGGTCACGGCCGTGACGCAGGGTGCCCACGGGACCGTCGTCAACAATAACGACGGCACCGTCACCTACACGCCGAACGCCGATTACAACGGTCCGACAGCTACACCTACACGGTGACCTCGGGCGGCGTCACCGAGACTGCGACGGTCAACGTCACGATCAACGCCGTCGCCGACATCGTTGACGACAGCGACAGCACGAACGAAGACATGAGCGTCACGACGAACGTGCTGGCGAACGATACGTTTGAGGGCACTCCGAGCGTTACCGGCGTCACCCAAGGTGCGCACGGCAGCGTGGTCAACAACGCCGACGGCACCGTCACCTACACCCCGAATGCCGATTACAACGGCTCAGACAGTTATACCTATACGGTGACCTCGGGCGGCGTGACAGAGACCGCCACGGTCAATGTGACGATCAATGCCGGTCGCCGATATCGCTGACGACAGCGACATCGACCGACGAGGACAATGCGGTCACCACCAACGTGCTCGCCAACGATACGTTCGAGGGATTGCCGTCGGTGACGGGGTTACCCAGGGCGCGCATGGCTCAGTGGTTAACAACAATGACGGCACCGTTACCTATACGCCGAATGCCGATTACAATGGCCCGGACAGCTATACCTACACGGTGACGTCGGGCGGCGTGACCGAGACGGCTACCGTCAATGTGACGATCAATGCCGGTCAGCCGACATCGCTGACGACAACGACTCAACCAACGAAGACACGTCGTCACCACGAACGTACTTGCCAACGACAGCTTCGAGGGCGCTCCGAGTCGTCACCGGAGTCACCCAGGGCGCGCACGGCTCGGTCGTCAACAATGGTGACGGCACCGTCACCTACACGCCGAACGCCGATTACAACGGAACGGATTCCTACACGTACACCGTCACCTCGGGCGGCGTTACGGAGACAGCCACGGTCAACGTCACCATCAATGCGGTAGCCGACATCGTGGGCGACAGCGACTCGACGGACGAAGATACCGCGGTCACCACCAACGTGCTGGCCAACGACACCTTCGAAGGCTCGCCGAGCGTCACGGGCGTAACGCAGGGCGCACACGGGTCCGTGGTCAACAATGGCGACGGCACGGTCACCTATACGCCCAACGCCGACTACAACGGCAGTGATTCATATACCTACACCGTCACCTCGGGTGAAGTCACGGAGACGGCGACGGTCAATGTGACCATCAATCCCGTTGCCGATATCGCGGACGACAACGACAGCACAAACGAAGACACCGCCGTCACCACGAACGTCCTTGCCAACGACAGCTTCGAAGGATCGCCAGTCGTCACCGGAGTCACCCAGGGTACGCACGGATCGGTCGTCAACAACAATGACGGCACCGTCACCTATACGCCGAATGCCGATTACAACGGCCCCGACAGCTACACCTACACGGTGACGTCGGGCGGAGTGACCGAGACGGCCACGGTCAACGTCACGATCAATGCTGTGCCGGATATCGCGAACGATACGCGCCACAACCAACGAAGATACCGCGGTTACCACCAACGTGCTTGCCAACGATCGTTCGAGGGGACGCCGAGCGTCACCGGAGTGACCCAGGGCGCGCATGGCTCGGTCGTTAACAACGGCGACGGCACCGTCACCTACACGCCGAACGCGGATTACAACGGCACGGACTCTTACACCTACACCGTGACGTCCGGCGGAGTGACCGAGACGGCCACGGTCAACGTCACGATCAATGCCGTCGCGGACATCGTGGCGGACAGCGCGTCGACGAACGAGGACACAGCGGTCACCACCAACGTACTGGCGAACGACACGTTCGAGGGCTCGCCAAGCGTGACGGCGGTGACGCAGGGCGCGCACGGGTCGGTCGTGAACAATGGCGACGGCACCGTCACCTACACGCCGAACGCCGATTACAACGGGTCGGACAGCTACACCTACACGGTGACCTCGGGCGGCGTGACCGAGACGACCACGGTCTCCGTGACCGTCGATCCGGTCGCGGACATCGTCGCGGATACGGTGACGACCAACGAAGATACTGGGGTCACCACCAACGTCCTCGCGAACGACAATTTCGAGGGCTCGCCGTCGGTGACGGGCGTCACTCAGGGCGCGCACGGGTCGGTCGTCAACAATGGCGACGGGACCGTCACCTACACGCCCAACGCCGACTACAACGGCAGCGACAGCTACACCTATACCGTGACCTCAGGCGGCGTGACCGAAACGGCCACCGTGAACGTCACGATCAGCGCGGTCGCCGACATCGTCGCCGACAGTGCAACGACCAATGAAGACACCGCGGTCACCACCAACGTCCTTGCGAACGACACGTTCGAAGGCTCGCCGTCGGTGACGGGGGTCACTCAGGGCGCGCACGGCACGGTCGTCAACAACAACGACGGGACCGTCACCTACACGCCCAACGCGGACTATAATGGCTCCGACAGCTACACCTATACGGTGACGTCGGGCGGCGTGACCGAGACGACGACGGTCAGCGTAACGGTCAATCCGATCGCCGACATCGTCGCGGATACGGTGACAACCAACGAAGATACCGCGGTCACCACGAACGTGCTCGCCAACGACACGTTTGAAGGCTCGCCGAGCGTCACGGGCGTCACCCAGGGCGCGCATGGCACGGTGGTCAACAACAACAATGGGACGATCACCTACACCCCGAATGCCGATTACAACGGTCCCGACAGCTACACCTATACGGTGACCTCGGGCGGCGTCACCGAGACGACCACGGTCTCGGTGACGGTCAACCCGGTCGCGGACATCGTCGCCGACACGGTCACCACCAACGAGGATACGGCGGCCACCACCAACGTCCTCGCGAACGACAATTTCGAGGGCTCGCCGTCGATCACGGCCGTCACCCAGGGCGCGCACGGCAGCGTGGTCAACAACGGCAACGGCACCATCACCTACACGCCCAACGCCGACTACAACGGGTCGGATTCATATACCTACACCGTGACGTCGGGCGGCGTCACCGAGACGGCCACGGTCAGCGTCACGATCAACCCGGTCGCCGACATCGCCAACGACAGCGCGTCGACCAACGAGGACAATGCGGTCACCACCAGCGTGCTCGCCAACGACAGCTTCGAGGGCTCGCCGTCGATCACGGCCGTCACCCAGGGCGCCCACGGCACCGTGGTCAACAACGGGGACGGGACGATCACCTTCACCCCGGTGGCCGACTATAACGGCAGCGACAGCTACACCTACACCGTCACGTCGGGCGGAGTGACCGAGACGGCGACGGTCAACGTCACCATCGGCGCGGTCGCGGACATCGTCGCCGACAGCGTCACGGTCAACCAGAACAGCGGCGCCAACAATCTCAACCTGCTCGGCAACGACAATTTCGAGGATCCGACGCGGTTCATCAGCGCGGTCGGCGCGGCGGCGCACGGCACGGTCACGATCAACAACAACGGCACGCCGCTCAACACCGCCGACGACTTCGCGGTCTATACGCCGACGGCCGGCTACAGCGGCCCCGACAGCTTCACCTACACGGTGACGTCGGGCGGAGTGACCGAGACGGCGACGGTCAGCGTGACGGTCCAGGCGGCGGCCACGGCGGTCACTGACAAGCTGGTCATTTCGACCGGCACGCTCGGCACCTTCTCGACGAGCGTGCTGACGGCCAACGACACGCGCGCAACTGCAGGTTGTCTCGGTTGGCGGTGCCGCGGTCACGGCGCGGGCTTGACGTTCAACGCTGCAACCCAGACGTTCATCTATGACTTCCACGACCGGCGTCGGGCGCGGCGCGCTGTCGTTCACCTACACGCTCAGCAATGGATCGACGGCGACGGTCGACATTCGACGTCGTCAATGCCAATCCCGGATACGTTCATCTGTCGTCTGAAAATGGCGGTATTTACCGCTGCCGGCTCTTACCAAGGCTCTTACCTCGACGTTCGGCGGCGGCAATGATGGCCTGAACCGGTGGCGCTGCGCCCGATACCCTGGTCGGCGGATCGGGCGACGATACGCTTATCGGCGGCACGGCGGCGACATTCTTCGGGGCGGCGCTGGCAACGATACGCTCGACGGACAGGGCGATCCGGGCCAGTTTGACCTCATCGATCTCTCCGACGCATTGGCAGCTATTGCGGGCCTACACCTTCACCCTTGGTGTCAGGTGGCAGCGGTTCCTATACAGTAGCGCAGCTGCCGGCCTCGGCACCGACACGTACACTGGCATGGAAGGCGTGATCGGTTCCGCACTTCGAACGACACGCCTGACCGGCAACGCCGACGACAATGAGATCCGCGGCGGTGGCGGCAACGACACCATCAGCGGGCTCGGCGGAAACGATATCCTCAAGGGCGACGCCGGCAACGACACGATGACCGGTGGCACCGGGAACGACACGTTTGTGCTCGGCCCCACGGGCGTCGATACGATCACCGATTACAGCAACTTTGTCGGCAACTCCGATGAGTATCGACGTGTCGGAACATGTGAGTGTCGCCGCCGGCACGGACGTCATCGGCGGCCAGTACATCCGCGTGACCACCACCGGGCTCGTGCAGATCGACGCTGATGGCGGCGGCACGTGGGTGACGGTATCCAACGTCAATGTCGGTCCGGCTTCGTACGATATTCAATATTATTCGGGCGGCGTCCTGACGACGGTGAACGTCACGTCCGTCCGCGCCCGCCGGTCGCGCTCGACATGGACGGCGACGGGCAGATCAGCTTCCTCGCCGCCAACGCCGGCGCGCATTTCGACTATGGCGACGGCAGCGTCGCCACCGCCTGGGTCGCCGGCAACGACGGGATCCTCGTGCGCGACGTCAATCATGACGGGCAGGCGAGCGCCAATGAGATCGTGTTCGCGACCTCGGGCAGCGACCTTCAGGGGCTCGCCGCCTACGACAGCAACCATGACGGGCAGCTAGCTCGGCCGACGCCGGCTTCGCCGACTTCGCGGTGTGGCAGGACGCCGACAGCGACGGCGTGGTCGACGCGGGCGAGATGCGCGGCCTGACCGCGCTCGGCATCGCCGGCATTTCGCTGTCGAGCGACGGCATCGGCTATGCGGCCGCGGGCGGCGACGTCCAGGTCGTCGGCACCGGCAGCTACACGCGCGCCGATGGCTCGACCGGTGTGCTGGCCGATGCGGTGTTCGCGACCGGCGCAGTTGCGGCGAGCCAGCAGCAGAGCAAGGCTTCCGCTGCGGCCAACACGCTGATCCTCGCCGCCGCGGCCGCGGCCGCCGGCCTCGCCGCGAACGCTCCCGCAGCGGCGGCTGCGACGCACGGCGACTTCGCCCCGGCGGCCACGACCTCGACGCCCAGCTCGCTGAGCGGCGGGCTCGAGCTCAGCGCGATCGCGGCGAGCGCCGTCGCCAAGCTCCAGGTCGCCGAGCAACTGGCGCTGCCGAGCGACCATTCGGCGCTGGCGGTCAGCGACAGCTTCCGCGGCAGCGCCGACGCGCAGCCGTTCCAGGCGCAGCTCGACAACGCGGCGGGACATGGCGGCGTCGAGGCACTGCTTGCATCGACCGCGATGCCGGTGGTCCACGACTCGATCGTCAGCGCGACCCCGTTCGCAGCACCGTCGATCGCAGTGCCGTCGGCCGAGCAGCTTGGGGCGCTGGCCGCCGCCGCCGCGGCGCATGATGGTGCGCAGCACAATCAGGTGGTCGGCCAGGTGCTCGCCGAGGCGCTGCACGGGGGAGGCGAGGGCGCGACGGAGATCGACGCGCTGCTGAGCTCGCTGCCGGGGCACTCGGAGAGCCTCCACCTGCCGCTGGCGGCGGCCGACGCCCATGGCGACGCGCTGACCTTTGCCGCGGGGCTGATGTATGATGCTGCGCTCGACCATGCCGGGATCGCGATCGCGCTGATCCACCCCGACGTCATGCCGCCAGCCTGATCGCCGGCGGGGCACGGCCCGCCGGAGTCAGTGCTGCATCTGCAGGTTCATCATCGCCGGGTCGGGCGCCATGTTGGCGTTCATGTGCGCCATGATCCAGATCGTGCCGACCATCACCAGGAAGACGATCAGCACGCCGAACGCGAGCGCGAGCACGTTGTTGGTGTTGTCGGGGCCGCTCGTGATGTGGAGGAAGAAGACGAGGTGGACGCCCATCTGGGCGATGGCGAGCACGACCAGCCCGACCGCCACGCCGGGGCCCCACAGGGCCGAGGTCGACGCCACCCAGAAGGACACGCCGGTCAGGACCAGCGCCAAGGCGAGGCCGATGACATAGGCCACGGTCTCGCTCACCATGCTGTCGTGCGGCTGGCCCGGAGCGACGTTGAGCAATTCGGGGTCGTGCTCGGTCATGGCAATGTCCCGATCAGATAGACGATGGTGAAGATGGCCACCCAGATGATGTCGAGGGCGTGCCAGAAGACGCTGAAGCAGAGCAGCCGGCGCATGATGTCCTGGCGGAAGCCCTTGGCCCAGATCTGCGCCATCATCGTCCCGAGCCACATCAGGCCGGCGGTGACGTGCGCGCCGTGACAGCCGACCAGGGTGAAGAAGGCCGACAGGAAGGCGCTGCGCTGCGGCGGCGCGCCTTCGGCGACCATCGACGCGAACTCGTGCAGCTCGATCGACAGGAAGACGAGCCCGAGGAGGCCGGTCAGGACGAGCCATGCCTGGGTCGCCAGCATGTTCTTGCGCTTGGCCGCGATCATCGCGAGGCCGCAGACGAAGCTCGACACGAGCAGCGCGAGGGTCTCGATCGCGACCAGGTTGCGGTCGAACAGCTGGTTGGTGGTGGGGCCGCCATCGGTGGCGCGGACGAGCGACGCATAGGTCGCGAACAGCGCCGAGAACAGCACCATGTCGGACAGCACGAACAGCCAGAAGCCGTAGGGGACGACGATGCTCTTGGATTCCGGCCCGCGGTGGCCGAGGCCGGTGTCTTCCGATCCGCCGTGGGTCAGGCCGATCGCGGGGGCTTCGGTCGCGGCGGTCATGTCGATTGGCTCAATTCGTGGAGGTGCTCCATGCGGATCCGGCGGCGCTCGCGGGCATTCTTGCGCACTTCCTCGACCGGGATGATGTGCTCATGCTCGTCGCGCCACGCGTACCAGACGAAAACCGCGAACGCGCCGATCAGGCCGAGGATCGCCAGCCACCAGATGTACCAGATGACGGCGAAGCCGCAGAGCGACGTGAAGAAGGCGCAGATGATCCCGGTCGGCGTGTTGATCGGCATTTCGATCGGCTGGTAGTCCGGCTCATCGATCAGCTGGTCCTGC
>CAVXYS010000032.1:0-18293 GCA_963765945.1 uncultured Alphaproteobacteria bacterium | reverse complement strand
CGGGTGTCGGGCAGCTCCTCGCCGGTTTCCTGGTCGACCAGGCGCATCGACAGGCGGACCTTGCCGCGCTGGTCGACCTCGACCAGCTTGACCTTGACCTCCTGGCCTTCGCTCAAGCACGTCGCGGACGTTCTCGACCCGCTCGTTCTTGATCTCGCTGACGTGGACCAGCCCGTCCTTGCCGGGCATGAAGGTCACGAACGCGCCGAAGTCGACGATGCTCGCCACCTTGCCGGTGTAGATGGTGCCGGGCTCGGGCTCGGCGACGATGCCCTTGATCCAGTTGCGCGCGGCCTCGATCTGCGACAGGTCGGCCGACGCGATCTTGATCGTGCCGTCGTCGTCGATGTCGACCTTGGCGCCGGTCTCGGCGACGATCTCGCGGATCACCTTGCCGCCGGTGCCGATCACTTCGCGGATCTTGTCCTTGGGGATCTGCATCGTCTCGATGCGCGGCGCGTGGGCGCTAAGCTCGGTCCGGCTGTGGTCGAGCGCCTTGGCCATCTCGCCGAGGATATGGGCGCGGCCCTCCTTGGCCTGGGCGAGGGCTTGGCTCATGATCTCCTCGGTGATCCCGGCGACCTTGATGTCCATCTGCAGCGAGGTCACGCCCTCGGACGTGCCGGCGACCTTGAAGTCCATGTCGCCGAGATGGTCCTCGTCGCCGAGGATGTCGCTGATCACGGCAAAATCCTTGCCTTCGAGGATCAGGCCCATGGCGATGCCGGCGACCGGGCGCTTCAGGGGCACGCCGGCGTCCATCAGCGCGAGGCTGCCGCCGCACACCGTGGCCATCGAGCTCGAGCCGTTGGACTTGGTGATGTCGGACAGGACGCGGATCGTATAGGGGAACTCCTCGACGCCCGGCAGCATCGGGCGCAGCGCGCGCCAGGCGAGCTTGCCGTGGCCGGTCTCGCGCCGCGACGGGGCGCCGAAGCGGCCGACTTCGCCGACCGAGTAGGGCGGGAAGTTATAGTGGAGCATGAAGCGCTGGTAGGAGAGCCCTTCCAGCCCGTCGATCATCTGCTCGGCTTCCTTGGTGCCGAGCGTGGTGGTGACGATCGCCTGGGTCTCGCCGCGGGTGAACAGCGCCGAGCCGTGGGTCCGCGGCAGGAAGCCGGCGGTGATCTCGATCGGCCGCACGGTCCTGGTGTCGCGGCCGTCGATGCGGCGGCCTTCCTTGAGGATCGCGGTGCGGACGATGTCGGCCTCGAGGCTCTTGACCGCCTTCGACGCCGCCATCTGCTCCTGCGGGTCGGCGTCGGCGAAGGCCTCCTTGGCCTTTTCGCGGATGTCGTTGAGCTTGGCCGAACGCTCGGACTTGTCGGTCAGCTTGTAGGCCGCCGCGATGTCCTTGCCGACCAGCGTCTTGAGCTTGTCCTTGGCCGCGGTCTTGGCGTCGCCGGTGGCGAGCTCCCACGGCTCCTTGGCGGCCTTCTCGGCGAGCGCGATGATCGCGTTGCACACCTGCTTGCTCGCCTCGTGGGCGAACATGACGGCGCCGAGCATGACCTCTTCGGACAGCTCCTTGGCTTCGGATTCGACCATCATCACCGCATTGGGGGTGCCGGCGACGACCAGGTCGAGCTGGCCGTCGGCGACCTGCTGCTGGGTCGGGTTGAGGATATAGTCGCCGTCCAGATAGCCGACCCGGGCGGCGCCGATCGGGCCCATGAACGGCACGCCGCTGATGGTCAGCGCGGCCGAGGCGGCGATCATCGCCAGGATGTCGGGCTCGTTCTCGCCGTCGTAGCTAAGCACCTGCGCAATGACCAGGACCTCGTTGTAGAACCCCTCCGGAAACAACGGCCGTATCGGCCGGTCGATCAGGCGCGAGGTGAGCGTTTCCTTTTCGGTCGCTCCGCGCTCGCGCTTGAAGAAGCCGCCGGGGATGCGCCCCGCGGCCGAGAATTTTTCCTGATAGTGGACGGTCAGCGGGAAGAAGTCCTGGCCCGGCTTGACCGACTTGGCGGCGGTGACCGCACAGAGGACGACGGTTTCGCCGAGGGTCGCGAGCACCGCGCCGTCGGCCTGGCGGGCAACGCGGCCCGTTTCGAGCTTGAGCGTCTTGCCGCCAAGATCGATTTCTACAGTTTTGATGTTGAACATTTTCGTTCCTTCAGTCCCGGCGGCCGGATGCCGGCCGGTTCAGCATTGGACGGACGTTCCGGTCCGTCAGCGGTTCGGGGCGCTGTTGGCCCCATGGCGGGTCCCAAAAAAGTAGTACTTTTTCTGGGATCCCGTGCGCCCCGCCGAATTGCGGGACTGAACATATGCGAAGCGGCCCGCACGGGGCCGCCCCAAAAGTTATTTCCGAAGTCCGAGCCTAGCGATCAGATCGGTGTACCGCGTCTCATCCTTGCGACGCAGATAGTCGAGGAGCGAGCGGCGCTGGTTGACCAGCATCAGCAGGCCGCGACGCGAGTGATTGTCCTTCGCGTGGCTCTTGAAATGCTGGGTGAGGTTCTGGATTCGTTCGGTGAGGATCGCAACCTGCACCTCGGGCGAACCGGTGTCGCCCTTGCCGCGGGCATGCTCCTTGATCAGCGCACCCTTGCGCTCGGCGGTAATCGACATCGTCAGCACTCCTGTCTTGTCTAAAGGTTGAACCCCCGGACGACCCGAAGGCCGTCGGCCGAAGCTTCGACCAGCGCCACCGGAGTTCCCTCCTCGGTCGCGAGCTGAAGCCCCGGCGGTGCGGGGATGCCGGCGAGCCTCTGCCCATGACGGAGCAACTCGGCTTGACGGCTAGTGACGGGGAGGGCCGGGATGTCGTCCAGCGCCGCTTGCAGCGGCAGTACCGCCCGCGTCAGTTGGCGCGCCTTAGCGGCTTCCTCCAGAAAGTCCAGTGAAATGGCCTGTTCGAGGGAGAAGGGCCCGGCGCGGGTGCGTCTGAGATAGGAGACGTGGCCGACGGTTCCAAGGGCGCGGGCGAGGTCGCGGGCGAGGCTGCGGATGTAGGTGCCCTTCGAAACCGCTGCTTCGAGCGTCACCTCGTTCAATTCCTCCGCGCCTTCGCGGCTCCGCGTGAGATCTGGTTCGCGCGGAGACGCGGAGACGCGGAGAGAATGAACGGTGACCCGTCTCGGCTTCATCTCCGGCGTTTCGCCGGCCCGTGCCCGGGCATAGGCGGCCTTGCCGCCGACCTTGAGCGCGGAATAGGCCGGCGGGATTTGCTCGATCGCGCCGGTGAAGCGGGCGAGGATCGCTTCGACCTGGTCGAGGGTCGGGCGCGCAGCGCTGGTTGCGGCAACCGTTCCTTCCGCATCGAGCGTGTCGGTCTCCTCCCCGAACGTGATGGTGAAGTCGTAGGCCTTGGTCGCGTCGAGCATTCGGCCGGCGAGCTTGGTCGCTTCGCCGAGCGCGATCGGCAGTACCCCGCTCGCGAGCGGATCGAGCGTTCCGCCATGACCGACCTTGGTCTTTGGCTCGCCCGCCTCGCGCAGGATGCGCTTGACCGCGCTGACCGCGGTCGTCGAGCCGAGCCCGACCGGCTTGTCGAGCACGATCCAGCCGTGGAGGCGCGGGCTCGGATGGACTAACAGCTTGGCCTTCTCCATAGCGCGGGCGCACCGCAAATTCGGTCAGCTAGAGGTCGATGGATTGCTCCACATAGTCGGCGAATGCGACGCGCGCATCTTCGGTCGCACGCCGGCTGAGCGCCTCGAACGCCAAAGCAGCGGAATTGGTGACTTGATGATCGTGGCCGACGCCGCGGCGGTGCTCGACGATGCCGCCGTCGCCTGGCTCGCCGACCATGCGGGCAGCGTCATTGCCTCGTCCGGGGGCCGGCCGCTCGCGGTCGCGATCGAGCCGGCCGAACGCGAGCGCGCGGTCGCGGTGCTTGGCGGAGCGGACACGGGCCTGGCCCTGGTCAACCCGCACGGCGAGATGTTCGTGCGCAAGCTGCGGCGGCGAGTCCCGCTCATCGCCTGTTCGCTCCGCGAAGACGCCGCGCGCGCGATTGAGCGGCGGCTGTTCGACAATGTCTACAAGGGGGTCACCGACCTCGTCACCAAATGGGTCTGGCCGGCGCCGGCCTTCTGGGTGACTCGGGCCTGCGCGAGCCTCGGCATCACCCCCAACATGGTGACCTGGCTCGGCGTGCTGCTCGTGCTCGTCGCCGGCGTGCTGTTCTACCAGGGCGCATTCGCCGCGGGCCTGGCGGCGGCGTGGCTCATGACCTTCCTCGACACGGTCGACGGCAAGCTGGCCCGGGTGACGGGCACCTCGAGCGCCTTCGGCAATCTGCTCGATCATGGCACCGACGTGCTGCATCCGCCGGTCTGGTGGTATTGCCTGGCCCACGGCATCGCGATCGCCAGCCCGGCCATGTCCGGCCTCGTCTGGCGGAGCCTGTGGATCATCCTCGCCTGCTATGTGGCGGGCCGAGCGATCGAAGTCGCGTTCCACAAGTCGTTCGGGTTCAATCCGTACATCTGGCGGCCGTTCGACAGCCGCTTCCGGCTGGTCGTCTCCCGCCGCAACGTCATCCTGCTGATCGTCAGCCTCGGCCTGCTCGCCGGCGCGATCGCGGACGCCTTCCTGCTGTGCGCCGCCTGGTCGGTCGCCTCGACCGTCATCCAGGGCGTCCGGCTCGCCCAGGCGTTCGCCGCGCGGCGAACGCAGCCGGTCACGTCCTGGCTCTATTAGCCCGCGCCCGGCGCGCTCGACTTAGCAACCGCAATCTGCAATTTGCGGCCATCCTGATATCCATGGAGAGGAACGGCTTCGCATGTGCGGCATCGCGGGGTGGTATCGTCGGGGCGGGCGTCCGGTCGAACGGGAGGTGATCGTTCGCCAATGCGACCGCATCGTCCACCGCGGCCCCGACGACGCCGGCTACTTCACCGACGGCGATTTCGGCTTCGGCATGCGGCGGCTGAGCATCATCGATCTCGCCGGCGGGCATCAGCCGATCTTCTCGGCCGACGGCCGCCACGCGATCGTGTTCAACGGCGAAATCTACAATCACCCCGAGCTGCGCCGCGAGCTCGAGGCGGCCGGAGTCACGTTCCGGACGCACAGCGACACCGAGACATTGCTGGCGAGCTGGCTGCATTGGGGCGATGCGGCGTGGCTCAAGCTCGATGGCATGTATGCCGCGGCGATCTGGGACCGGTCCGAACGGCAGCTGATTCTGGCCCGCGACCCAGTGGGGATCAAGCCGCTCTACGTTACGGAGCAGCACGGCGGCCTCGCCTTCGCGTCGGAAATCCGGGCCCTGCGGGTGCTGCCGAACCATGAGTTCGACGTCGACGAACGCGGCGTCCACGACTTCTTCATGTTCGGGCACGTCCAGCGGCCGCGCTCGATCTATCGCCAGGTGCGGAATTCTGGAGCCCGGGCATATCCTTCGCATCGGGCCCACCGGGGAGGCCGACGTGCGCGAGTTCTGGCGACCGCGCTTCCGCGTGCGCCACGACCTGAGCGAGGCGCAATGGGTCGAGGAGACGCGCGCGCGCGTGCAGGCGACCGTCGAGCGTCACATGCTCGCCGACGTCACCGTCGGCGCGTTCCTGTCCGGCGGCGTCGATTCCAGCGCCGTCACCGCGGCGATGACCCACGTTGCCTCGGCCCCGGTCAAGGCGTTCACGGTCGGGTTCCCTGGCACCGCGATCGACGAGACGGCGGCGGCGCGGCGGGTCGCCGAGCACCTCGGCGCCGAGCATATCGTGCTGCCGCTGGAGCCCGCCTATGCGGGCGACCTCCTGCCGGCGGTGCAGGCGGCCTTCGACGAGCCGTGCGCATCAACCGCCGCGGTGCCGATCTGGCATCTCGCGCCTGGCCGTGCAGCAGGTCAAGGTCGTGCTGTGCGGCGAAGGCTCGGACGAGATTTTCGCCGGCTACAAGCGCCAGCGCACAGCCCTGAGGGCCGCGCGATTGCGGCCGCTGCTGCGCGCTTTGGGCCCGGTGGCCGCGGCCATGGATTGGCTGCCCGGAACCTCGCCGGAACTCGAATTATCGCTGGCAGAAGATCCGCCGCCGCCGGGCGGCGGCAACGCTGGAGAACAATTATCAGCGGTTCTTCGCCGGCACCCAGATTTCAACCCCCGCGGTGCGCGAGCGGCTCTACGACGCTGCCTTTTACTCCCGGCAGGATGGCGAGGATCGCTTCGTGCGCCTGGAGCAGGAATATTTCGATTTTCCCGGCGCCCGCTCGCTCGACCCGCTCGAGCAATTCATGCTTGCCGACATCATGATCCACATGCCGGGGACGTACCTCAACCGCCTCGATCGCTGCAGCATGGCGCATTCGCTCGAGGCGCGGGTCCCCTTCCTGTCGCATCATTTGGTCGACTGGGCCCTGACCATGCCACGGGAGATGAAGCTCCGTGGCAAGATCGGCAAATATGTGCTGAGAAAGGCGCTGGAGCCGTGGGTGCCCAGCGCCGCGCTGGATAAGCGCAAGTTTGGCCTCCAGCTGCCCTTCCGGGACTGGTTCCGGGGCGAGTTCAGCGACTTCGCGCAAGAGGCCTGGAATGACAGCGGAGCGGTGGCCAGCGGCTACCTCGAGCCGCAAGCGGTGGAGCAATTGTTCAAGGAGCACCGCGCCGGGCTCGCCGATCACGGCCGCATCCTGTACGCCATCGCGATGTTCAGCTGCTGGTGGCAACAGCGGACGGACGTGCCGCAGTCGAATGCGGCCTGATCGCCAACCGCCTAGCTGTCGGTCGAATCCAGGTGCTCGGCCAGCCTTAGCGCAAGGGCGATGATGGTCATTGTCGGATTGGCCCAACCGCCCGTCGGGAAGACCGAGCTGCCGGCGACGTACAGATTGGCATAGCCGTGGACTTCGGCAATCGGCGTCGACCACGCCGGCGCCGGGATCCGCGCTCATCCGCGTGCCGCCCATCTGATGGTAGTTGGCGAGCGGATGGTTGCCGACCGTCGGGTCGATCGGCCATTGCGGATCGGGGTCGGCCAGCCAGTCGCTCGGCGTGGCCGATCCGCGTCCCAACCGTCGGAGCTCGGCATCGAAGGTGCGGACCAGCACGCGCTGGCTGTGCTTGTCGAGTTCGCCGAGCCGCCAATCGAGGTCGGCGCGGGGGTTGCCGAGCGAGTTGCGCTTAGCCGACAGCAGCACGCGGCTGTCCGGGTTGGGGGCCTGCTCCCCGCGCGTCATCAGATAGAGGCTGGTCTTGCCCGCCCGCGCCTTCGCTCGCGCGACCGTCTCTTTGATGTTGGCCTGAAGCCAGGCCCGCACGCCGCGATACAAATGATCGAGCGCGCGGCCGCTCCGCGTCGGGTTCAGCGAGTGCTTGATTCCCTGGTAGAGCTTGTTGCCGAGCGTCACGCCGTGCTTCGGGTCGCGCTGCAGCTTCAGCGTGACGATGCCGTTGAGCGCCCGCTCGCGCTCCTGCGTCTCGTCGCCGAGCCGCAGCGCCGGCGCGAGCGGCGGCCCGTCGCGCATGAAGCGTTTCTTGAAGGTCGCCCACAGCTCGAACGGTTGCGGGGTGTCGATCCGAGCGATGCGCCCGGCGGGATGCTCCATGAAGAAGCGGCCGACCTGATCGCGGGAATTGCCGATCCCGTGCGGTTCGACGTCGTTCGACGCGAGCAGCAGCCGGCTATTCTCGATCGTGCCGCAGGCGACGACATAGCGGCGCGCGCGGACCTGCAGAAGCGGACCATCGAGCGAGCGCACTTCGACATGCTCGATCCTCCGCCCGTCCGCGTCGGCTTGCAGCTTAACGGCGTTGGCGTGGAGCAGGATGCGCAGCTTGGGCGAATTGAACAGGTCGCGGGCGCGGCCCGCGGCGAAGCGCTCCGCGACTTCGTCGAAGCGCCACAGGGCCACGTCGATCCGGGCGGGATCGAACCCCGGATCGCCGACCCCGAGCGCCGCCCAGACGTGCTCATCATAGTTGAACTCGCCGAGGTCGAGCATCGCGTGGGCCTGGCGGTAGAAGGGGAGGAGGTCGTCGCGGGTCAGCGGCCAGCCCGAGTGCGGCACCCACTCGCGGCGGCGGAAATCGATCTCGTCGAGCAGCGCGCAGCGCCCGCCCCAGATCGCGACCGTCCCGCCGAAGAAGCGCAGGCGGCTCTGGTCGAGGTCGTAATAAGGCATTCCGACATTGGCGCCGCGGTATAGGTCCTGCGTCTTCTGCTCGAAGTCGAGGCCGCCGCTCTCGAGGAGCGTGACGCTATGCCCCCGCTCGGCCAGCCGGCGAGCCAGAGTCAGCCCCGCGGCGCCGGAGCCGATGATGCAAATGTCGCTCTTGGCAGCGCTTGCCGCCGCCGGGTCCTGACGCAGGTCGATCAGCATGCAAGCAGGCCTAGCGCCGCCATCGCGTGCTGACTACCACCACCGTGGCGCCCTAAGGGTTGAGGCCGACCAGCCCGAGCAGGGCCGCCGCAAGCCAGTCGACCAGCGGCGAAACGACGCGGCCGGCGACGTCGATGCCGACCGCCGGAAGCCCGAGCAGCAGGACGACCAGGACCAGCAGCGAATAACGGCCGATCTTGCGAAAGCTCCGGGCCGCGCGACGCGGCAACAGCCCTTCGACGACGTGCCCGCCATCGAAGGGTGGGATCGGCAGCAGGTTGAAGATGCCGAGGAAGATGTTGATGTAAATGAAGTTGAGCGCGTTGAACGCGACGAACCGCGCAAGGCCGCTTTCTGCTCCGCCGGACAGCGCAATGGTCGCCGCCAGCAGCAACACTCCGGCGATGGCGAGCAGCAGGTTCATGCCCGGCCCGGCGAGCGAGACCAGGATCATGTCGCGGCGCGGATGCTTCAGCCGGCGATAGTTGATCGGCACCGGCTTGGCCCAGCCGAAGATCGCGCCGGCGTTGCTGACCGCGAGGATCAACGGCAGGATGATCGTCCCCAGTGGATCGACATGGCGGATCGGGTTGAGGCTCAACCGCCCGCGCTCGGCCGCGGTCGGATCGCCGAGCCGCCGGGCGACCAGCCCATGGGCGACCTCGTGGAACACGATCGCGATCACCAGCGGGACCAGCCAGATCGCAATTTGGTAGATCATCGACTCGCGCATGATGCTTTCACCGCCGTGCAAGGCCGAGCGAGAGTTGGCGCGCCTCGCCCTCGCGCAGCCGCTTGAAGAAGTGACGACGGCACAGTGCGACATAGCGGTCGTTGCCGCCGATCTCGGTCTGGGCCCCGGACGCCACCGCACGCCCCTCGGCGTCGACGCGCAGGTTCATCGTCGCCTTTCGCCCGCATTCGCACACCGCCTTCAGCTCGACCAGCGTGTCGGCGAGCGCGAGCAGGGCGGCCGAGCCGGGGAAGAGCTTGGCCTGGAAATCGGTGCGGAGGCCGTAGCACAGCACCGGGATGCCGAGCGTGTCGGCGACCTCGCACAGCTGGAGCACGTGGCGCTGGGTCAGGAACTGCGCCTCGTCGACCAGGATGCAGTCGAGCTTGCGCTTCCTCAGCTCGTCGGCGACGGCGGTGAACAGGTCGACGCTTTCGTCGTAGAGGTGGGCGGGGGCAGACAAGGCGATGCGCGAACCGATCGTCCCCGCGCCGGCGCGGTCGTCGAACGCGGCGGTCCACAGCATCGTCTGCATGCCGCGCTCGCGATAGTTGAAGTCGGCCTGGAGCAGGGTGGTCGATTTGCCCGCGTTCATCGCGGCGTAATAGAAATAGAGCTTGGCCACGGCTGTTCTTGTACCCCTGCGGAGGCGGGGGTCCAGTCCGAGCTCCAAGGGCAAGCGACATGAGAGTGCGCAGCGCATGAACCACGGGCCGCGAGTTTCGGTCATCGTCACTGCCTACAACCGCGAGACGGTGGTCGGCGACGCGATCGCCAGCGTGCTCGGGCAGTCCATGCCGGACTTCGAGCTGATCGTCGTCGATGACGGTTCCGCCGACCGGACCGTCGAGATCGTCGAGGCGATCGACGACCCGCGGATTCGGCTGATCGTCCATGGACAGAATTGCGGCATCCCATTGGCGCGCAACACGGGGCTGGAGGCGGCCTCCGGCAAGTACATCGCATGGCTCGACAGCGATGACCTGGCGCGGCCGAAACGGCTCGAGATCGAGGCCGACTATCTCGACGCGAACCCTGCAATCGCGATGATCGGATCCGCCGCGGGGACCCTTAGGGCCGACGGCCGACGCCGCTGGCTGCCGCGCTCGCGACCCACGTCCCATGAGCAGATCGCGGCGATGCTCCTGTTTCGCTCGGCGCTGCTGCAATCCTCGATCATGGGCCGATCCGAGATTCTGAAGCGATACCCGTATCGGCCGGAATTTCCGGTCTGCGAGGATCTGGACGTGTTCATCCGCCTGGCCCGCGATCATCGGGTCGCCAACCTGTCCCCGACCCTGGTGGATCGTCGGATGCACGCGGATCAGGCGGTCAACTGCAAGGCGGCGATGATCGTCGAGCGGAAGCGGCTGCTCCTGGGAGAGCAGCTGCGCAGGCTCGGCATCGATCCCGACCCCGAGGATCTCAACCGGCACATCCTCCTCGGCCGGACTCGGGGGGCGCCGCTCGGTCTGGAATTCCTCGACTGGAGCGACGACTGGCTGCAGGGAATCCTGCGCGCCAACCAGTCGCGGCGGGTCTATGACGATCGCGGCCTCGACTATGCGGTGGGATTCGTCTGGCGCCGCGCGTGTCTCGCCGCGCTGCGCGGCGGGAATCCGCTGGGAGCGTTCGCCCGGATCATTCGGCAGCCGCGCATTAAATTTTTGTAACATTCTAGATTTAGACGATAATTCATTAACTCGACATCTCACTGTCAAAGTGGGGCGCTTACCACAGCCCCGCGATGAAAGTTGCCGTGTTCGTCGATGAGCTGAGCGCCACGGGCGTGGTGAACAATGCCATTGCCGTTGCCAGCGACCTCCATGCCCGCGGTTGCGATGTCCGGTTGGTCGCGGCGCGCGCCGAGGGAACGCTGAAGCCGACCGTGCCCGAAGAGGTCCCCGTGGTCGGCCTGTTGCCGCCGGGGCAAGTCCCCTCGTCCCGGCCCCGACGGCTGGTTCGGACCCTGCGCGCCTATCGCGGATTTGTCGGGGATTTTGCCCCGGACGTGCTGTTCTCGTCCGGCAACCACGCCCACCTCGCCAGCCTGTTCGCGGCCGGCGCGGCGCCAAAGTGCCGGACGGTCGTGCGGATCAGCAACGACCTGCGTCACGCGGTCGCTGGACGCCGGCGGCGCAATCCTGTCCCGCGCTGGCTGCGCGAGACGAGCTTCCGCCTGATCGCCGAGCGCGCCGACCGACTGGTGTTCGTGTCCGACCATTTGCGGCGCCAGGCGGCGGCCTCGGTCGACCTCGCCGAAAAGGGCGTCGTGATCCCCAACGGGGTCGACCTCACGGCCATTCATCGGCGCGCGCAGGAGCATTGCTCGGCACGACTGGCTGAGCCAATCGGATCCGGTGGTGCTCGCGGTCGGCCGGCTCGTCCGGCAGAAGAATTTCCACAATCTCATTCGCGCCGTGGCGCTGGCTCGAAACTCGCGGCCGCTGCGCCTGCTGCTGCTCGGGTCGGGGCCGCTCCGCGCCTCGCTGCTGCGCGAGGCCGAGGCGCTGGGCATCGGCGGCGCGGTCGAGATTTTGCCGCCCGTGGCCAATCCGATTCCCTATATCGATCGCAGCTCGGTGCTCGCGCTTCCGTCGTGGTGGGAGGGCTCGTCGAACGTCCTTCTCGAAGCGCTGGCCTGCGAGACCCCGATCGTCGCGTCCGACACCGCGGGCAGCGCCGCCGAAGTGCTCGACGAGGGCCGCTTCGGCCTGCTCGTCAACCCGACCGACGTGCGGGCCATGGCCGACGCCCTGGTCCGGCAAAGCAGCGCCTCGGCGATCCGCCCGGGCGCGCGCGCCGAAGCGTTCAGCCGCGACGCCGCGCTGGGAGCTTATGCCGGTCTCATCCTGAAGCAGGGCTAGGCCGGCCACTCCTCCTTGAGGATCGCGAACAGCACGGTGTCGCGGACGTGGCCGGTCCAGGTGATGCGGTCGGCGCGGAGCACGCCTTCGCGGACGGCGCCGAGCTTTTTCATCGCCGCCTGGCTGCGCGCGTTGCGGCTGTCGACGCGGAATTCGATCCGGCGATAGCCGCGGTCGAACGCGTGGCGCATCATCATGTCCTTGCACCGCGCGTTGAAGCCCATGCCGCGGAACGCGGGGCGGTAGTAAGTGCTGCCGATCTCGAGCGCCTGGCGGCCGTCGTCCATGTTGATGTAGCAGCTCATGCCGACGAACGCGTCGCCGTCGAACAAAGCGAACGGGACCCACGGGCGCTTGAGCAAGGCATCGAAGCTCGCGTCGAAGTCCTCGGGCGCATAGCTGATGTAATAGATCGCCCAGATGTCGAGATCCTCGGCGCAGGCGTCACGCAGAGCATCGCGGTGCACCTCGGCTCAGCGGCTCGGCCCGGCAGCCGTCGCCGGCCATCGGTTCGGCGAGGCGCTCGATCATTCGCCGTCGAGATCCTGGGCGACCTTGGGCGCGCGCAGCAGCTGGTCGATGTGGCTGCTCTCGTCGAAGCTCTCGTCGGCGAGGAACTTCAGTTTCGCGGCATATTTGGTGCGCACGCGGCGGGCGACCTCGCGCTGGAGGTAGGCGGTGTTCTGCCGGAGCGCCTTGAGCACGTCCTCCTCGTCCTGGCCGAGCAAAGGCTTCACGAACACGGTCGCGTGGCGCAGGTCGGGGGACATGCGCACTTCGGTGATGCTGACCAGGTGTCGCTCCAGCGTGTCGTCATGGACCTCGCCGCGCTGGAGCAATTCGCTCAGCACGTGGCGCACCTGCTCGCCGACGCGGAGCAAGCGGACCGAGCGGCCTTCGGGGGTTTCGACCTTGCGCATCAGTTTCCTTGTCCCTCTCCCCTCCGCGGGAGAGGGAAGAGCAGCGAAGCTGCGAAGGGAGAGGGGGCGATTACAGCAGGCCCCTCTCTCCAAACCTCTCTCCCGCAGAGGGGAGAGAGGCTTAAAGTCAAAGCGTCCGCGCGCGCTCCTCGACCTCGAACACCTCGAGGCTGTCGCCCGGCTTGATGTCGTTGGTGTCGGCCAGCAGCACGCCGCACTCGAGGCCGGCGCGCACCTCGGCGACGTCGTCCTTGAATCGCCGCAGCGAGCTGATCGTGGTCTTCGACACGATCACGTCCTCGCGGGTGAGGCGGGCGTTGAGGCCCTTGCGGATGACGCCTTCGAGGACCAGCAGGCCGGCGGCCTTGTCCTTCTTGCCCGCCGGGAAGACTTCCTTGACCTCGGCACGGCCGACCACGGTCTCGATGATCTCCGGCCCGAGCTCGCCAGCCATCGCGCCCTTCACCCAGTCGGTCAGGTGATAGATGACGTCATAGTAACGGAACTCGACCTTGCTGCGCTCGGCGACCTCGCGCGCCTTGGCGTTGGGGCGGACGTTGAAGCCGATGATCGGCGCCCCGCTGGCGCTGGCCAGGGTCACGTCGCTCTCGGTGATCGCGCCGACGCCCGAGTGGAGCACGCGGACCTTGATCTCGTCGGTCGACAGGCGGTTCAACGAATGGACGATCGCCTCGACCGAGCCGTGGACGTCGGCCTTGATCACCAGCGGCAATTCCTTGGTGGTCGAGGCGTGATTCGCGAACATGTTTTCGAGCGTGACCGGCGCCGAGGTCGTGCGCCGCTTGTCGAGCACGCCCTGGCGGTAGTCGGCGACTTCGCGGGCGCGGGCTTCGTTTTCGACCACGGTGAAGGGATCGCCGGCGGACGGAACCATGGACAGGCCGAGCACCTCGACCGGGACCGAGGGCCCGGCTTCCTTCACCTGGCGGCCGTGATCGTCGACCAACGCGCGGACCTTGCCTGACGACGCGCCGGCGACGAACACATCGCCGACGCGCAGCGTGCCGCGCTGGACGAGCACGGTCGCGAGCGGGCCGCGGCCCTTGTCGAGCTTGGCCTCGATCACCGTCCCTTCCGCGGCGCGGTCGGGATTGGCCTTGATCTCGAGGATTTCGGCCTGCAGCTGGATCGCTTCCAGGAGCTTGTCGAGGTTGGTCTTCTTGGTCGCCGAGACTTCGACGTCCTGGACGTCGCCGCCCATGTCCTCGACGATCACCTCATGTTGCAGCAGCTCCTCACGGACCTTCTGCGGCTTGGCGTCGGGCTTGTCGATCTTGTTGATCGCGACGATCATCGGCACGCCGGCCGCCTTGGTGTGGTTGATCGCCTCGATCGTCTGCGGCCGGAGGCCGTCGTCGGCTGCCACCACCAGGATCACGATATCGGTGACGTTGGCGCCGCGGGCGCGCATCTCGGAGAAAGCCTCGTGGCCCGGCGTGTCGAGGAAGGTGACCTTCGACTTGTCGGGCAGGCTGACCTGATAAGCGCCGATATGCTGGGTGATGCCACCGGCCTCGCCGGAGACGACGTCGGCGCCGCGGATGGCGTCGAGCAGCGAGGTCTTGCCGTGGTCGACGTGACCCATGATCGTGACCACCGGCGGACGCGACTGGAGCGTCCCCTCGGCGTCGACGTCGGCCGACGTGTCGATATCGACGTCGGCCTCGCTGACCCGCTTGATGCGATGGCCGAACTCGGTGACCAGCAGCTCGGCCGTGTCCTGGTCGATGGTCTGGGTGAGCGTCACCGGCATGCCCATCTTGAACAGCGCCTTGACCAGGTCGGCGCCGCGCTCGGCCATGCGGTTGGCGAGGTCCTGGACCGTGATCGCCTCGGGCACGACGACGTCGCGGACTTGCTTCTGGGTCGGCCCCGCCTCCATGTGGTGGCGCTTTTCCTTCTCGCGGGCGCGGCGCAGCGCGGCGAGCGAGCGGGCGCGGCTGTCGTCTTCGTCCGACAGCGCGCGGGTGACGGTAAGCTTGCCGCGCTGGCGATGGTCGTCGCGGCCGCGGCTGGGGCGCGCCGGCTCGGGGCGCTTGGGCGCCGGGGCATGGCCGCCCGGCCGGCGATGGCCGCGGTCTTCCTGCTGCTCGACGACCGGTTCGGCGGTTTCGGCTGGAACGGGCGCCTCGGTGGCGCGGGCTTCCTCTTCCGCCTGCAGGCTGGCCTGCTCGGCCGCGGCTTCCTCGGCCTTGCGATTCTCTTCGGCGCGGCGGCGCTCTTCCTCGCTCGCCTCGACCTTGGAGCGATCCTCGCGGCGGCGGGCTTCTTCGAGTGCCGTGAGGCGCGATTCCTCGGCCTCGCGCAGCAGCTTCGCCTGCATCTCCTTGCGGGCGGCGGTCTCCTCGGCGGCCGACGGCTTGCGCGGCTGCGGCGCGGCCGGGGCGGCCTTCGGCGCCGGCCTGGGCGCTTCGGCGACCGGTTCGGGCGCGGGCGCGGGCGGAGCTTCGCCCGGCTTGCTGAACACGCGCCGCTGCTTGCTTCGACCACCACCGTGTTCGAGCGGCCGTGGCTGAAGCTCTGCTTCACCTTTCCGGTCTCGACCGTGCGCTTGATCCCCAGCGGGGGCCGGGTGCCAAGCTTCGGCTTTTCGGTCTGGTCTGCCATCCTAATCCTTCGTCAAATATCTTCAGCCGAGTCGGTCCCCGAGGCGGGTTCTCCGCCTTCAAGACCTCGATCGGGGCCATTAAAAGCCCGCCACCGGGCAAGCGCGTGAGAGACACGCGAAGCGGCAGCGGGATCCGTCAGGGCGACGTGTACCACATTTTCGCGGCCGAGCGCCAACGACAAGATAGTGCGCGGTTCGGGGAATATCAGCCCTTGCTCGGCGCCGCCGCCCCCGACGCGCCAGGCCTGGTCGAGCTTGCGCCGCCCGTCGTCGCCGGCATCGGCGGCGTGGACGAGCAGGTGCACCTTGCCGGAGCGCGCGGCGGCCTCGACCCGCTCGGCGCCATTGATCAAATTGCCGGCGCGCGCTTCCATGCCCAGGCGGTCGAGCGCGGCCTGGCGCAGCGCGGCCTGGGTCCGTTCGCCGAGATCGGCGGGCACGCGGACGTCGGCCGTCTTGAACGCGCGCTGGAGCGCGCCCTTGAGCTTGCCCTTGGCGTTGGCCGCATCGAGCTCGGCCCGGGTCACGCCGATCCACGCGCCGCGGCCGGGCGCGCGGGCGCGGACGTCGGGCGCGACCTCGCCGTCCGGCGACAAGCGCGAGCCGGATCAGCTCGTCCCGCGCGCGCCTTGCGGCGGGTGAGCACGCAGGTCCGCTCGGGACGCGCGCCTTCGCCGGATCGTCGGAGCCGGTCTCATTGCGCGGATTCCGCATTGGCGGCCTCCTCGGGCTTGGCCGGCGTCCTCGGCGGCGGCGGCTTCGTCCTCGAACCAGTGCGCGCGGGCGGCCATGATGATCTCGTTGCCCTGCTCTTCGGTCAGGCCATATTCGGCGAGAATCCCGCCCTTGTCCTCGGGCCGGTTGCTCGGCTCGCGGCGGCGCGGCTCGACGCGCTTCTTCTGGATCAGCTCGTCGGTGGCGAGGTCGGCAAGGTCGTCGAGGGTCCGGATCCTGGCCTTGCCGAGCGTGACCAGCATCTGCTCGGTGAGGTGCGGCATCTCGGCGAGCTCATCCTCGACGCCGAGCTTGCGGCGCTCCTCGCGCGACGCGGCCTCGCGCCGCTCGAGCGCTTCGGCGGCGCGGCTCTGCAGCTCGGCCGCGATATCCTCGTCGAGGCCCTCGATCGAGGCGATTTCGTCGACCGGACGTAGGCGACTTCCTCGAGGCTGGTGAAGCCTTCGGCGACGAGCAGCTGCGACAAGCGTTTCGTCGACGTCGAGCTCGGTCTGGAACATCTCGGAGCGCTCGACGAACTCGCGCTGGCGCTTCTCGCTGGCGTCGGCTTCGGTCAGGATGTCGATCTGCGAAGTGGTCAGCTGGCTGGCGAGGCGGACGTTCTGGCCGCGGCGGCCGATCGCCAGGCTCAGCTGGTCGTCGGGTACGACGACCTCGATGCGGCTCTCCTCCTCGTCGATGACGACGCGGCTGACGGTCGCCGGCTGGAGGCGCGTTGACGACGAAGGTCGCGAGGTCCTCGCTCCACGGGATGATGTCGATCTTCTCGCCCTGCAGCTCCTGGACGACCGCCTGGACGCGGCTGCCCTTCATGCCGACGCAGGCGCCGACCGGATCGATCGAGCTGTCGTGGCTGATGACGCCGATCTTGGCGCGGCTGCCCGGGTCGCGGGCAGCGGCCTTGATCTCGATGATGCCGTCGTAAATCTCCGGCACTTCCTGCGCGAACAGCTTCTTCATGAAGTCGGGGTGGGCGCGCGACAGGAAGATCTGCGGGCCGCGGGCTTCGCGGCGGACCGACATGATCAGCGAGCGGATGCGGTCGCCGACGCGGACCATTTCGCGCGGGATCTGCTGGTCGCGGCGGATGACGCCCTCGGCGCGGCCGAGGTCGACGACGACGTGGCCGAACTCGACCCGCTTGACGACGCCGGTGATGATCTCGCCGGCGCGGTCCTTGAACTCCTCGATACTGGCGCTCGCGCTCGGCGTCGCGGACCTTCTGGAAGATCACCTGCTTGGCGGCCTGGGCGGCGATGCGGCCGAACTCGATCGGCGGCAGCGGATCGACGATGAAGTCGCCGACCGCGGCGCCCTTCTGGAGCTTCTGCGCGCCCTTCAGGTCGACCTGCTTGAAATAATCCTCGACCTCCTCGACCACCTCGACGACGCGCCACAGGCGCAGGTCGCCGGTGACCGGGTCGAGCTTGGCGCGGATGTCGTTCTCGGCGCCGTAGCGGGCGCGGGCGGCGCGCTGGATCGCGTCCTCCATCGCCTCGATGACGATGCCCTTGTCGATCATCTTCTCGCGCGCGACCGCGTTGGCGATCGCGAGCAGTTCGGCCCTGTTGGCGGTGGACGGCAGTGCGGGAGGCAGTGGCCATGTGTCTTATTCCTCTCCGTCTTGATGAGTCGGCGCCCTCGGTGTCGAGCGGCGCGGTGGCGGCGATCAGCTTGTCGGTCAGGACCAGCTTGGCCGACGCGATGTCGGTGAACGGCAATGTCGCGCGGCCGGCCTTGTCGGTCGAGATGCGGACCGTGTTCGCCTTCGACGCCCTCGAGCGTGCCCGAGACCTGCTTGCGCGCCCTCGACGCGGCTCGCGAGCTTGATGCGCGCCTCGTGCCCGGCCCAGTCGGCGATAGTCCTTGAGGCGGGTCAGCGGCCGGTCGATGCCGGGCGAGCTGACTTCGAGCCGGTAGGCTGCCCTCGATCGGATCGCGCCGTCGGCTCGAGCGTCGAGGTCGCGAAACGCGGCGCGAGATCGGCTCGCAATCGCCGAGCTCGAGCTGGCGGGTGTCGGGCCGCTCGGCCATCACCTGCAGCGTCGGGTCCGACGTGCCGCCGATCATCGCCACGCGCACGAGCTCGATAGCCGAGGCTCTCCACCTCGGGCTCGATCAGTCGATCCAGTACCGGCGA
>CAVXYS010000031.1:0-30251 GCA_963765945.1 uncultured Alphaproteobacteria bacterium | reverse complement strand
CGGCCATCGCAAGCGCTTCCCCGACAGGGCGCTGGTCGCGGCCTACATGACCGATTTCCCGACGGTCTATGTCGAGCGGCCCTTCGCCAGGGTCATCGGCAAGTCGCTGGCCGGCCTCGCGCAGCGCGCATCTGCTATGCCTATTGCGGAGCGCTCTATCGGCGCTTCGACGCGCGTTCGCGCTGAGCGAGAATGGCGGGGTCGCCAAGCTAAGGCGCAGGGCGTGACCAGGGTCGAGGTCGCCCCGCTCGGAGTCGAGGTCGGCGAGTTCGGCCGCCGGGCGCCGCGCCGCGCTTGCGCCGCCAGCTCGGCCTCGCCGACGACCAGCCGCTGCTGATCTATGTCGGGCGGCTCGACGGCGAGAAGAAACCGGACGTCGTCGTCGAAGCCTTTCGCAGCCTGCCCGGCTCGCTTGGGGCCAGGCTGGCGCTGCTCGGCGAGGGACCGCTGAAAGACGAGATCGCGGCGCTGCGGGACGAGCGGATCGTGCTGCCCGGCTATGTCCGTAGCCGGCCGGAGCTCGCGCGCTGGCTGGCGAGCGCGGATATTTATGTCTCGGGGATGGCCGACGAGACGTTCGGGGTGTCGATCGTCGAAGCCCAGGCGTCCGGACTGCCGGTGGTCGGGGTCGCCGCGGGCGCGATGATCGACCGCGTCACCGCCGCGACCGGCCGGCTCGGGCCGGTCGGCGATTCGGCGGCGATGGCGCGCAACATCGTCGAGCTGTGGGCCGCGGACCGGGCCGCGATCGCGGAAGAGGCGCGCGCCCAGGCACTGCAGTTCAGCTGGGAGCGCAGCATGGAAACGCTGTTCGGCGCGCGTCTATCCGGCCGCCTTCGCCCGGCGCGGCGATCAGCTCGCCTCGGCCGCGGCGGCGACCTCGGTGCCGCTGGTCCGCGCCTGACGAGTTCAAGGCGCATTCACCTCGCGCTCCCAAAAGGCTAGCACTGGCGCAGGCTTGGGGAGATTTTGCCGATGATCGCGTGGTTGTTGCTGCTGGCGGCGGCGCCGGGCGCCGAGTTCGCCACCAAGGCGACCGAGACGCTCGCGGCCAGCTGCCTCGACCACAAGTTCGAGACGACGGTCCACATGACCGGACCCGACGGCAAGCCGCGAGGATCCAAGGTCAAGATCTGCGGCAAGCCCGGACAAAGCGACTCCGACTGGGTCGGAACGCTGAAGGACGCGCTCGACAAAGTGACCGGCGATTTGAAAATGTCGGCCGAGCGTCAAGTCGCAGCTTGTCGCCGCGCTTAACGCCGAAATTGCGCGGCTCACACCGGCCCAGGCGCCGAAGCCGGAAGCGGCACGCGCGCCGATCCTCGCGGCGCCCGCGCTCGCTCCGCCGGCGGCGCTGGCGGCTCGGCCGGAAACCGAGCGGGTGCCGCAATATTCGACCTACACACCGCTGCCCGCACCCAAGCCGGCGGCGACCGCAATCGTGGGAGCAACGCCCGGGCCGCCGCCGCTGCCCGCGCTGCGGCTGACCTTCCGCTGCATGGCCACCAATGCGATCGGTGCGGAGGGGCCGTGCGACCAGCTCGAGCGCGAAATGCTGCTGACGGTTCGGGCCGACGAGAACATCCCGGCCGGAACCAGCCTCCGCTTCCTGCGTCGCGGCGACGACCGGGCCGAGGTCGCGCTGGTGACGCTGCGGCGCGGCCAGTCGCAGCGCTTCCCACTGCCGGCCAGGGTGTGCCAGGGCGTCAGCGGCAGCCGGGTCGAGATCCAGGTCGTGCGCACGGCGAACTCCGGGCCCCAGGTGGTCGATACCCGCGGCCCGTTCGAGCTGCGCTGCTAGCAAGCGGGCCCGGCGCGTGGCACAGGCGCGACCGTGGACGCGCCTTACGCCAAGCTCGAGCCGGTGGAGGCGGGGATCGCGCGGGTTCTCGCGCACAATCCCTCGGCCTTCACTTATTACGGCACCCAGACCTATTTGCTCGGGACCGACGAGGTCGCGGTGATCGATCCGGGGCCCGACCTGCCCGAGCATCTCGATGCGCTGGACGCGGCGATCGGCGGGCGGCCGGTCGTCGCGATCCTCTGCACCCACACCCACCGCGACCACAGCCCGGCGGCGCGGCCTCTGGCCGAGCGGACCGGAGCGCCGATCATCGGCTGCGCCCCGCTGGCGCTGGAGACGGCGGGCCGCGCGCCGACGCGGGGTTCGATGGCGATTATTCGCCCGACCGGGTGCTCGCAGGACGGCGAGGCGATCGACGTCGACGGGCACGCACGATCGTCGCCGTCGCCACCCCGGGCCACACGTCGAACCATCTGTGCTTCGCTTATCGAGGGCGCGCTGTTCACGCGGCGACCATGTGATGGGCTGGTCGACGACCGTGGTCGTCCCGCCCGACGGCGACATGGCCGCCTACATGGCGAGCCTCGACAAGCTGCGGCAGCGCGACGACCGGATCTATTATCCGGCGCACGGCCCGCCGGTGACCAATCCGCAGCAATATGTCGCGGCACCTGATCGGCCACCGGATGCAGCGCGAGAAGCAGATCCTGAAGCTGGTCGGCGAGCGGGCGCGCGACATTCCCGCCATCGTCGCCAACGCCTATCCCGGGCTCGACCCGCGGCTGGTCACCGCCGCCGGCGGCGTCGGTTCTCGCGCATCTGCTGGACCTTGAGCGGCGCGGGCTCGTTGAACGGCGACGGAGAGCATATGGACAGCCGCCTGACAGCAAATCTATCGCGCTCGCTCGCGATCGTCGTCGCGCTGGTGCTCGGCGTCGCCGTCGGGCTGACCACCGGCATCGCCGACCGGATCTTCGGCGGGCCCAACCCGACGACGATCGCCAGCGCCAGCCTCGAATCGATGCGCGCGCAGAACCGGCTGATCGCCTTCGTCGCGCGCTATGTTTCGGTGACCACGCTCGACCACCAGCCGCTTCGGGCTGTCGGCCAGAGCGCACCCTGATCCTGCCCGGCGACGTTCGCTACGAGCTCGACCTGGCGAAGCTCCAGCCGAAGGACGTGACGCTGGGACGCTTCGACCCACACGCTTCAGCGTCCGGCTGCCCGAGGTCGAGATCGCCGGGCCCGACGTCGATCTGACCGCGGCCCAGGAATATGGCGCGGGCGGGGTGCTGTCGGCGCTGACCAACGCCGACCAGACGCTCGACCAGGCCAACCGCGCCAGCGCCGTCGCCGATCTGCGCAAACAGGCCACGGCCCGGTGCCGATGCGCCTCGCCCGCCAGGCGGCGCGCGCAGGCGGTCGAGCGCAGCTTTGCGATGCCGCTGGTCGCGGCGGCTTCAAGGACGCGAAGGTGGTCGCGCGCTTCCCGACCGAAGGCACCGACGAAGCTTCCTATCTCGACCTTTCGACCCCATATGAGCAGGCGATCAAGGAAGCGGAGCGGCCGCGCGCGCCGAAGGGCAGAAATGACCGCACACCGCAGAGCCTGAAGGGCTCGACCTGCTCGCCGAGATCGAGCGGCTGAAGCGCGAGCGCAACGCGGTGATCCTCGCCCATTATTACCAGAAGCCGGCAATCCAGGACCTCGCCGATTTCGTCGGCGACAGCCTCGATCTGTCGCGCAAGGCGGCGGCCACCGACGCCGAGGTGATCGCCTTCTGCGGCGTCCGCTTCATGGCCGAGACGGCGAAGATCCTGTCGCCGGAGAAGATCGTCGTCCTGCCCGACATGGACGCCGGCTGCAGCCTCGAGGACAGCTGCCCGCCCGACCAGTTCGCGGCGTTCCGCGCGGCGCACCCCGACCATATCGCGCTGACCTACATCAACTGCTCGGCGGCGGTGAAAGCGCTCAGCGACATCATCGTCACCAGCATGCAGCGCCAAGGTCATCCTCGACCAGATCCCGCCGGACCAGAAGATCATCTTCGGGCCCGACCGGCATCTGGGCGGCTATCTCGCGCGCAAGACCGGGCGCGAGATGCTGCTGTGGCCCGGCATCTGCATCGTCCACCAGGCGTTCAGCGAGACCGAGCTGCTTAAGCTCAAGGCCGAGCATCCCGGCGCACCGGTCGCGGCGCACCCCGAATGCCCGCCGCACATCATCGATCATGCCGACCATGTCGGCTCGACCAAGTCGATCCTCGATTTCGCGCTGACCTCGCCGGCCGAGACGATCCTCGTCGCGACCGAGCCGCACATCATCCACCAGATGCAGAAGGCCGCGCCGGACAAGACCTTCATCGGCGTGCCCGGCGGCGATGGCGCCTGCAACTGCAACATGTGCCCGTACATGGCGCTGAACACGCTCGAGAAGCTGTACGTCGCGCTGCGCGACCTCGAGCCGCGGATCGAGCTGTCCGACGAGATCATGGCCCGCGCGCGGGTGCCGCTCGAGCGCATGCTCGAAATGGCCGGGCGGACGGTCGGGCAGGGCGACGTCGGCACGCCGATCATCGACCATCCGGCGAAGATCGACCCGAGGATCGACGGCGACTAGGTCGCGATCCGGGCGATCGCCTCCAGGGTCCCGGCAGTGTTGTTGGGCAGGGCTGCACAGCCATCGGCGACAATGCTCGGGTGAACGGCTCGTACAGCCCGACCGGTTCGGGCGGGCCGGTCAGCCCCCGCAGCCACAGCCAGAGAGTCGCGAGCAGCATGCCGAGGTTCATGTAGGCGATCGAGGAGAAGCCCGGAGCGCGATAGAGCGGCTTGATGCGATAGCCGATCCAGAAGACGATCCGGAACACCACGAAGGTGATCGCGACTGCCGCGACGATGCTCAGGCGGTCGATCGGCAGAGTCACCGCCAGCCCGAGCATGCCGACCAGGAACAGCACGATATTGCTGGAGCGTGTTGTCGGCGACGCGGCCGTTGACGATCATCGCCTGGCTTTCCTTGCCGAGCGTCGGGTCGATCGCTTCGCTGAGGAAGCGCGCATTGCCGACCGCGGCGACCATCGCGAAATAGGGCAGGATCGCGACCACCGCCCAGCGCAGGGCGTAAGCGATCCGGTCGGCGGCCGTGTCGGCCAGCGCCGGCGGCTCGATCGCGCTCGACAGGCCCCACACCGCGAGCGCCATGCCGACGATGCCGCTGGCAGCGCCGGTCGCGACGATTTTCTGATCCCTGGTCATCCGCAGCCCCCCGCTTTGGAAGGGTGCGATCTAGCACATTCGCGCGCTGAAGGGGTCGCTTACTTGCCGCCGCTGTTGGTCTGGGTCGGGGCCTGCTGACCGGTCGCGCCGCCGCCCGGCTTCACCGGAACCTCGACCGTCTTGCAGACCTTGCGACCGCCGAGCCGCGAGTAGCTGTCCTCTTCCTCCTGGTAGCAAACCCGCTTTTTGACGGTCTGCGGCTTGGCCGGCTGCGCCGAATCCGCGGCGGTGGTCGTGGCCTGAGCCAGGGCCGGAGCACTCATCGTGCCAAGAATTGCAAGCACGATCAAAGACTTACGCATTCATTCACTCCTCAGGATCGGCGGGGAACGCGGGCTTACAGCAGGAAAATCTAGGTTAGCAAAGCTGTTTTTACGCTGAACAAACCGAACCGTGCCGATTGTCAGGCGAACACCTCTTCCAGGGCATTCGTGGTGCCGCCCTCCTTGGTCTCCACGAGCTCGACGTAAAGGGCGGTGAGCGTGCTCGCCCAGATCACCTCGATCAGCGCATAGCTGACCAGGCTCAACGCCGATTGGACGACGACCGCTGCGGTCGTCGCCGCGTTTCCGCTGGCCGCCATGACGAGCACCGCCAGGAAGGTCGACCCGAAGACGATGACCAGATAGCCGGCGCACAGCAGCAGAACGATTGCCAGGATCTTCCACCGCTCCTCGTCGACCAACTCCCAGCTGCGGGCGAGCGCTGCCCGGATCCCGAGGCGCTCTTTGACCATCGCCGGAGTGGCGACGGTCCAGCTGACGTAGAGGAACAGGCCCGGTCCGGTGAGGACCATAAGCCCGATCCCGACCAGCGTGCCCATCACCAGGGCCAGCCCGACCAGCGGAAGAAGCATCGAAAGGCTGTCGCGCAAGGCTTCGCCAAACCGCGCCTTGCGATGTTCGGCGTGGGCGATCACGACCGGAGTCAGCGCCGCATGCGTAAGCACCAGGACGGTCACCGACACCGCGATCAGCGCGATTGCCGTGAGCCCGAAATAGTTGAACATTTCGAGCGGTTCGGCGCCCTCGGTCGCGGCGCCGAGCGCGCCGAGCCCGAGTATGGCGGCCCCGAGCGGAATGACCCCAAGCAGCAGCGCCAGTCCGAACATGACCGCGAAATTTTGTCCGATAGCCGAGAAGGCGCGGGACAGGACGCGCCCGATCTCGAGGCGCTCATAACCATAGGAACTCACCACAGCACCATGCCCGATCCGCGTTGGTCCGCGCCATTGCGCGGGCGGTCGACCGGCGGCCGACCGCCCGCCACTCCCTTAAGCGAAGACGTCCTCGAGCGCTTCGACGCTGGTGCCTTCCTTCCATTGGCGAAGCTCGACGTAGAGCGCCGGCTGGACCGTGCCCCAGGCGGCGTTGAACACGGTCCCGAGGATCGCGCTGCCGATGACATTGAAGGCGGTCAGGCCGGTGATCGAAGCGGGATTGTAGGCCGCGAGGCCGATCACCCCGAAGATCAGCGACAGCAGCCAGTAGGCGATGACGATGACGATGAGGATGCCGAACACCGTGCCCTTGGCCCCCTTGGTCAGCTCGCTGCTGCGCGACAGCGATCCGAACACCCCGCGGCGCTCGACGACCAAGGCCGGGACCGCGACCGTCCACATCAGGAGCAGGATGACCCCGGGGACGATCAGCAGGATGAAGCCGAGCATGATCCCGAGCGAGGACACGATCGCAAGGCCGATCAGCGGAAGGAAGACCCGAAGCCCGGTGCCGAGGCTGTCGCCGAAACTCACCTGCTTGCCTTCCGTAGCCGCAATCGCGGCCCGCGTGATCGCGCCCTGGACGATGGCCGAGATCACCATGCTGATCACCGACGAGACCAGCGCCATGGCAATGATGCCGCCCGTCGGAAGCGCCCCGGGTTGGAGGACGGCGCGCGAGCCCATGCCCAGCTGGACGAAAAGGTAGGTGATGATCAGCGACGGCAATGCGCCGACGAGTAGCGCCAGGCCAAGGATGACCGTCGGATTGGTGCGGACCGCCGCGAACGCCCGTTCGAACACGCGGCCGGCGGACATGGTGCGGCCGCCGGCAGCGGGTGCAGTACTGGCCATTTCAATCTCCCCCTGTTGGAATGGAAAGCCCATTGCTGCGCGAGCGAATTTCGACTGTCCAGCGATTTCGCGCCTTGCGCCCGCGTAGCGGTCGGTTATCCCTTGGCCGGTAGCGGGAACGGTGATCATGGAGGTTGGTTCAGCGGCGGCCGGCGGGCCCGATCAGTTCGCGGGCGCGTACAAGGCGCTGCGCGCCGACCCGATCGTTCAGTTCAACCTGACCCCGGCCAGCCCTCAACCGCAGAGCCCGCAATGGCTGCGCGACTTCTTCGAATGGCTCGGTCACGTGCTCGAGCCGGTCGGCCGGTTCCTGAGCTGGCTCGGCAGCTTCATCCCCGACGCGCCCTACGCCCGGATCCTGATGTGGACGGTGATCGCCATCGCCGTCGGGGTCGTCGCGTGGGCGCTGTACAATCGCGCGGTTCACGGCGAGTGGCGGCTGCGCCTGCCGCGGCGCGTTCCGGCCAACATCGAGCTCGAAGAGGAATGGGCGCCGGACGACGCCCCGGTCCGGTCGTGGCTCGAGGAGGCCGAGGCGCTGGCGCGCGAGGGCCGCTATGCCGAGGCGATCCACCACCTGCTGTTCCGCTCGGTCGAGGATATCGCGCGGCGCCGCCCGAACGTCGTTCGGCCGGCACTGACCAGCCGGGAGCTGGCCGCTTCGCCCGCCCTTCCGGCGCGGGCGCGGGCGCTGTTCGCCGGGATCGCCCGGCTGGTCGAGCGCAGCCTGTTCGGCGGCCGGCCGGTCGGTGAGAAGGACTGGGTCGAGGCGCGCGATCCCTACACCGAGTTCGCGCTCGCGGGAGCGTGGCGATGAGCGAGGTCGCGATCGGCGCGAGCCGCGAGGGCGACGGCGCGTTCCGGCGCGCGACGATACTGCTGATCGTCGCGATCGGCACGCTCGCCTTCATCGCCACCCTGGTGCTCGGTGCTTATGCGCCGGACCTGCGCTCGGGCAAGAACGGCGGAGCGCACGCTTTGTCGAACGCGGCGACCGGCTTCAGCGGCCTCGTCCGGCTCGCCGAGAAAACCGGCCGGAACCCGGTCATCGTTCGCTCGATGGGCCAGCTCGACAGCGAGGACCTGGCGATCATCACGCCGGAGGACGCGCAGACCAACATCGGCGACATGCTCGAGCAGCGGGGCGGAAGCATCACGCTCGTCGTCCTGCCCAAGTGGGACACGCAACGCGATCCGCTGAAGCCGGCCTGGGTGCGGGTCGGCGGGCTGATCTCTCCGTACCAGCCGGAAGGGGTGTTCGCGCCGGCCTGGAAGCTCAAGGTCACGCGCCGCCGGACGGGGCAAGAGCCGCTGCGCAATGCGGTCGACGGTTTGCCGCAAGACGTCGCGTTCGTCGCGCCGCGAATTGAGCAGACCATCGCCGGCGACCGGCTCGAGCCGATCATCACCGACGCGCAGGGCCGGATCCTGCTCGGCAAGCAGAGCGACCGGCCCCTCTACGTCCTCGCCGACGCCGACCTCTTGAACAACCACGGGATGGCCAACGAGCGCCAGGCGCGGTCGGCGCTGGCGCTGCTCGATTATCTCAACAGCACGGACGCGGAGTTGATTTTGTTCGACGTCACCGCCAACGGCCTCGGCCATAGCCGCAGTCCGCTCAAGCTGGCGTTCGACCCGCCGTTCCTTGCCGTGACCCTGACGATCTTCGCGGCGATGCTGCTCGCCGGCGCCCAGGCCCTGTTCCGGTTCGGCGCGCCGCGCCGGCCCGAGCGCGCGATCGCGTTCGGCAAGGCGGCGCTGGTCGACAACAGCGCCGCGCTGATCCGCAAGGCCGGGCGCGAGCCGCGGCTCGGCGCGCGCTACGCCGAAGTCATTCGCGAGCGCGCCGCGGCGCTGTTCCGGCTCGGCCCGTCGACCAGCCGGGAGCTGATCGATGCGCGGCTCGAGGCCTTGAATTCGCGCACCAGCTTCACTGCGCTGGCGGCCGCGGCGGGCAACGCGCACCGTCGCGACGAGCTGCTCGGCGCGGCGCGATCGCTGCATCATTGGGTCAAGGAGGTCCAGGAGTGAAAGTCATTGAAGTCCAGTCGCTTGCCGGTTCGATCAGGAGCGAGGTCGCGCAAGGCCGTGGTCGGCCAGGACGCGACCGTCGAGCTGATGCTCGTCGCTTTGTTCGCCGGCGGCCACATCCTGCTCGAAGGCCCGCCGGGGACCGCCAAGACCCTGCTCGCGCACAGCTTCGCGCACGCCATCGGGCTCGAGTTCGGGCGCATCCAGTTCACCCCCGACCTGATGCCCGGCGACATCCTCGGCGCGAACCTGTTCAACTTCCAGACGTCGAGCTTCACCCTGACCCGCGGCCCGATCTTCACCGAGCTGCTGCTCGCCGACGAGATCAACCGCACGCCGCCCAAGACGCAGGCCGCGCTGCTCGAGGCGATGCAGGAGCGGCAGGTGACGATCGACGGCCAGACCCATGAGCTCGGCGACCGCTTCATGGTCGTGGCCACCCAGAACCCGATCGAGCAGCAGGGCGTCTACCCGCTGCCCGAGGCCCAGCTCGACCGTTTCCTGTTCAAACAGTCGGTCGACTATCCCTCGCTCGAGGAAGAGCGGAAGATCATCGCCACCCACGGGGCGAAGAAGCAGGCGATGGAGCCGACGGCGTGGGGCGTCGAGCGCAAGGCGGACGCGAAGACCATCGCCGAAGCGCTCGCCGCCGTGAACGACATCGGCCTGGTCGACGAGGTGATCGACTATATCGCGGCGCTGGTCCGCGGCACGCGCGAGACGGCCGAGCTCGAATCCGGGCGCATCGCCGCGGGCTGGAGCGATGCTCGCCGGGGCGGCGCGCGCCCGGGCCGCGATCGACGGCCGCGACTTCGTCATCCCCGACGACGTCAAGGCGCTCGCCCCGGCGCTGCTGCGCCACCGCGTCATCCTCTCGCCCGCGGCCGAGATCAACGGCCGCAAGGTCGAGGAGATCGTGACGCATGATCATCGAGGCGATCGAGGCGCCGCGTTGATCTATCCGACCCGATCCGCCGTGGTTGCGACCGCCGCCGGGGCACCGGTGGCGCTGGCCGTCGCGGCGGTCGCGCCGGGGCGCTGGTTCCTGGCGCTGGCGTGGCCGCTGGCGGTGCTGCTGCTGTGCGTGATCGACGCGCGTGCGCGGCGCTGGGCGATCGACGGCCCGGGTCGACTTTCCCGGCCACGCCTATGTCGGCGAGATGCGCGACTGCACGGTGACCGTGCTGGTCGACAGCCGCCCGCGCAGCGCCGAGGTCGCGCTCCAGCCGTCGCCGCTGATCGGGTTCGAGGACGACGGGCGGATCGGCGTTCCGCTCGAGGCTGGTCGCGGCGCGGTGCTGATGCAGCTCGAGATGCTGCGCCGCGGGCTCGCGCGGTTCGAGCGCCTGTGGCTGCGCTGGACCGGTCCGCTCGGGCTCGTCTGGCAGCAGGGCACGGTCGCGCTCGAGGCCGCCTTTCCGGTCCTGCCCGACCTGCCGGCCGGTCCACGAGCGCGGCGCTGCGATCTTCCAGCGCAACGCGTTCGAAGGCCTGATCGCCCAGCTGATCCGGGGCGAGGGCTCCGATTTCGACGCCCTGGTCGAGTTCCGGCCCGGCATGGATCGCCGCTCGATCGCGTGGAAGCAGTCGGCGCGCCATTCGAAGCTGCTCGCCAAGCAATATAAGAGTGAGCGCAACAACCAGATCGTGTTCGCGATCGATAGCGGCCGCCGATGTGCGAGCCGGTCGCCGGCCTGCCGCGGGTCGACCGCTGCGTCTCGGCCATGCTGCTGACGGCGTGGATCGCGCTCAAGCTCGGCGACCGGGTGGCGATCAACGCGTTCGATTCACGGCCGCGCCTCGCCAGCGGCCTGGCGTCGGGAGCCGGCGCCTTTGCCGAGCTCCAGCGCATTGCCGCCGAGATCGACTACAGCGGCGAGGAAACCAATTACACATTCGCGCTGACTACCCTCGCGGCGAAACTGACCCGCCGCTCGATGATCATCCTGTTCACCGAGTTCACCGACGCGGTCTCGGCCGATTTCCTGATCCGCGCGGCGCGGCGGCTGGTCCAAACCCATTTGCTGCTGATCGTCGTGCTGCGCGACGAGGAGCTGGAGGGCATCGTCGAGCGCGAGCCGGAGGCCGCCGACGACGTGACCCGGGCGGTCACCGCCGCCGCCCTGCTCAAGGAACGGCGGGTGGTGATCACCAGCCTCCAGCACCTCGGCGTCCACGTTGTCGAAAGCGAATATGACCGCGTGTCCGAGCGGCTGGTGCAGACCTATCTCGAGCTCAAGCGGAGGAACCTCTTGTGAATGCGCCGCTGGTCACCGGAGCGGGCGCTCCGCTGGTCAATGCAACCCGCTTCCGCCAGGCGCACGAAGCCGACTGGGAGCGGCTCGACGCCATCGTCACGCGCATGGAGAAACGCTCGATCCGGGTGCTCGACGACGACGACTTGCTCGCCCTGCCGAGCCTCTACCGGACGACCCTGTCATCGCTGTCGGTGGCCCGCGACACATCGCTCGACCGCTCGCTCATCACCTATCTCGAGCAGCTGTCGACCCGCGCTTATTTCCAGATCTACGGCGTGCAAACTCCGCCCCACCGGCAGATCGCGCGCTTCTTCGCCAAGAGCTGGCCGGACGCGGTCCGGTCGCTGTGGCGCGAGACCCTGTTCTGCGCCGTCCTGACCTTCGGCGCCGCGCTTCTCGCCTATTTGCTGATCCGGAGCGACCCGAGCTGGTTCTACGCGATGATCCCGGAAGGGCTGGCGGGCGGCCGCGACCCGTCGGCTTCGGCCGAGTTCCTGCGCTCGACGCTGTACGAGAAGCAGAAGGACTGGCTGATGGCCTTCGCCACCTTCCTGTTCACCCACAACGCCCAGATCGCGATTTTCGCCTTCGCGCTCGGCTTCGCGTTCGCCGTGCCGACGATCCTGCTGATCCTCTATAACGGCCTGATGCTGGGCGCGTTCGTCGCCGTGTTCGCGGCCAAGGGCCTCGGTCCCAATGTCGTCGCCTGGCTGACCATCCACGGCACGACCGAGATCTTCGCGATCTGCATTTCCGGCGCCGCCGGGGTGCGGATCGGCATGGCGATCGCCTTCCCGGGCCGGCTCGCCGCGGATGGACTCGGCGGTCCGCGCCGGCCGGATCGCGGCCACGGCGATGGTCGGCACCGTGATCATGCTGGCCGTCGCCGGCCTGCTCGAGGGCGTCGGCCGGCAGACCATCGTCAACGACGGCACCCGCCTCCTGATCGGCCTGACGGCGCTCGCCGGATGGCTGCTCTATTTCTACGTCTGGCGGCCGGGAAAGCGCCGCTCGTGGCTACTAGCGCGATCCCCCAACCGCGCAGCCTCAAGCGCTCCTTCGTCACCCCGGAGGGCGTCGACCTGAAGCTCGAGCTCGGCTCCGCCGGAAGCCGCGCCGGAGGCGTTCCTGATCGATGCGCTGATCATGATCGTGCTGCTGGTCGTGGTGACGATCGTGCTGCTGCTCGTCGCCGGGAAAAGCAGCGGCACCGGAGAGTTCCTGATCGTCCTGTGGCTGATCGGCTTCTTCCTGCTGCGGAACGGCTGGTTCTCGCTGTTCGAGATGGGCAGCCGCGGAGCGACCCCGGGCAAGCGCCTGATGGGGCTTCGCGTGGTGGCCCGCGACGGCTCGCGACTGACCGGCGCCGCGGTGATCGCGCGCAACGCGATGCGCGAGATCGAAGTCTTCTTGCCGCTCGGCTTCCTCGGGCAGCAGACGGCGGCGGGCACGGCCGACACGTTCCTGGTGCTGTTCGCCCTGACCTGGAGCGGGATTTTCCTGTTCTTTCCGCTGTTCAACCGCGACCGGCTGCGCGTCGGCGACCTCGTCGCCGGCACCTGGGTGGTCGACGCCGGCAAGTCCAAGCTATCCGAGGACCTGGTCGGCGCGACCCAGCGCCAGCGGCGGACCTTCCCGCGAAGCCGCGCTCAACCTATACGGGATCTACGAGCTGCAGACGCTCGAGGAGGTGCTGCGCAACGAGCAGCCCGACGCGATCATGACCGTCGCGCGCACCATCCGCGCCAAGGGCGGCCTGCCCGACGACGGCGACGATTACGGCTTCCTGTCGGACTATTATGCCGCGCTGTGCGCCCGGCTCGAGGCCGGGCTGATGGTCGGCCGCCGCCGCGAGAGCAAATACGAAAGCTAGCGGGGCGGCAGGGCCTCGGCTTCAACGGTCGCCGTTCCGGCGTGATGCTTGTCGAGGTGGCGCTTGATGATTTTCAGATTGCGGGTGTTCGAGCGGAAGAAGAAGTCGGGGATCGCGCCGACCCACGGAATCAGGCCGAGCAGCCAGTCGACCCCGACGTTGCCGGCCATCCGCGCTGATCTGCCATTTCGACATGCCGAGGTTGCGCGCTTCCCACACGATGTAGGCGCCGAGCGCGGCCGCGGCGACGTCGCCGACCACCGGCACGAGATCGAGGATCACGTCGAGCCCGACCGGCCGGTTGATGCCCGGGATGACGAACAGCCGTTCGAGCATTGTCTCCATCGCCTCGACCCGCTGCGCGCACCGACTGCGGGATCGGTGCCGAGGCCGGGAAGGGCGAGCGTCGTTGGTCCGGGCTCGCCATCTTCGTCTCCGGTCCGGCCTCTGGTCCAGGTCGGTCAGCGTATGGCGGGCGTAGCGGTTCCCGGCGAAGCCCTGGATTCGCCGGACACGAGCGACCAGCGGATCGGCGCGGCGATCGGAATGAACAGCTGCGCTCGTCCATCTTGCGCCGCCGCCTGGCCGAGCAAAGCGCCGCGCTGGGCGGCGATCGGCGTCTGCGCGCGCCGCGTCAGCAGCTCGTCGGCCTCGGCGTCGCAGATCGGCGCGACCTCGCAGCGGAACTGGCGCAGGAACCAGGCGGGCGAGGTCGACGGCGCGACCTCGTCGACCAGCCTGAGATCGGCCGGCTCGGCCCGTTCGGCGCGCTCGACCGTGATCCCGAGCGCGCCCCAGTCGGTGGCCAGCCGGTTGAACAGCAGGTCGGCGCCCGGACCGTCGGGCAGGCAACAGCGTGATGGTCGGCTTCGTCCTGCCCCCGAACAGCGCGCGTCGGCCTCGGCTGCCAGCGCCGCGGCGCGGTCGGCGATCGGGGTCGCCGAACCAGGCCGGCGCGGCCGGCTCGGGCATGCCGTCGAGCCCCGGCTCGAGCACGGTCGCGCGCGGCGCCAGCCCCGGCACGTTGAGGCGCGTCGATCAGCGCGTCGCGGTCGATCGCCTGCGCTCAACAGCCGGCGGACCTCCGGCGTCGTCAATCGGGCCGCCCGTGCGCGCCGGGGCCAGGCCGAACAGGCCCGGACGCCGGATCGAAGTGCAGCGCTGCCCCGCGGCAGCTTGAGGCGCGGGCGAAGCGGCAGGTCGGCGAACGTCCCGCCGAGCACCAGGTCGGCCTTGCCGGCGGCGAAAGCTGCGGACCGCCTCGCGCGGCCGTTGCCGCCGCGAGCAGCACCTCCTCGCGCTCGCGGCTTCCTCGTCGTCGGCCGATGACGATCTCGCGCGTCAGCGCGCAGCTCGCCGCCTGGCTCGCTTTCGCCGCGATCGAGAACGGCCCGCTGCCGGCGCCGTTGCGGACGAAGGCGAACTCGGGCTGGGCGAGCAGCTGCAGCAGGTTCGGGCGCGGCGCGCGCAGGCGGATTTCGATCACCCGGTCGGTCATCGCGACGATGTCGTCGACCGCGCCCAGCGTGTCCTTGAGCGGATTGCCGCTGGAGCCGGCGAGTCGCCGCTTGAGCATCCGCGCGACCTGCTCGGCGGTGATCTTGCGCCCGTTCGGCCATTCGCCGGCCGCCAGGCGGAAGATGTAGCTCAGGCCGTCGTCGCTGACGTTCCAGCTCTCGGCCAGCCCGGGCTACGATGTTGCCCGCTGGCGTCGAACCGCACCAGCCCCTGCGCGACATTCTGCCGAGCAGCACCGCGTCGGGCGGCGGACAGCGGCGCCGGCGCCGGGTCGCGCAGCCGGGGCCGCGCGCCGATCACGACGACCTTGACCGCGCCCTCGTGGTGGTCGCGGCAGCGCCGGGACCGAGCGCCAGCGCGGCGAGCGAGCAGCAGGCTGCGCAAGCGGCGCCGGCATGGCGGCTCGTTTAGCCGCAAGGCCTGGTTCAGCAAGCGTCTGGATAAATCGGCTCGAACTGTCTTACTGGGGTAAGGCAGTCGGGACGAGTCCGCGGAAAGATGAGGGTGGCCGAAAGAGACGGGATCTGGAGCCGCGGCGGAACGCCGATCGAGGAGCTGCCGGATCCGTTCGCGCCGCCGCCGGTCGAGGTCGCGCCGCCGGACGAGACCGACGGAGCAACCGAAGCCGACGCGCCGGCGCTGGCGCCTCGTGGCTCTACGCGATCTCGGCCGTGCTGCTCGATCACGCTTGCCTGGCTGATCGTCACCGCGCCCCTGTCGCGCGCGCTCGAGCCGCTCGACGACCCGGCGCTGCTGCTGCTCACCGACGACGGCCACGCGATCGCCCGCCGCGGCGCGATCAAGGAAGCGCCGGTCGACGTCGCCAAGCTCGATCCGCTGACCCCGGCGGCCTTCGTCGCCATCGAGGACCGGCGCTTCTATCGCCACTGGGGCATCGACCCGCGCGGGATCGGCCGGGCGATGCTCGCCAACATGCGCGCCGGCGGCGTCCGCCAGGGCGGCAGCACGATCACCCAGCAGCTCGCCAAGACCAACTTCCTGTCGTCCGACCGGAGCTTCAAGCGCAAGGCGCAGGAGGTGATCATCGCTTTCTGGCTCGAGGCCTGGCTGACCAAGGACGAGATCCTGTCGCGCTACCTTTCGAGCGTCTATTTCGGCGACGGCGTCTATGGGCTGCGCGCCGCCGCCCACCATTATTTCAACCGCGACCCGGAGAAACTGACGCTCGCCCAGTCGGCGATGCTCGCCGGCCTGGTCCAGGCGCCGTCGCGCCTCGCGCCGACGCACAACCTCACGGCGCGCGCAGGAGCGCAGCCGGCTGGTGCTCGCAGACGATGGCCGACACCGGCGCCATCAGCCCGCCGCGCGCGCGCGCGACGGCGCTCGGCGCGGCCGGTCGGCCGCAGTCCAAGAGTCCCGACCGGCACCTATTTCGCCGATTGGGTCGCGCCAGCCGCCCAGCAGGCGTTCGACGCCGACTTCGGCGAGGTCCAGGTGCGCGACGACGCTCGATTCCGACCTCCAGCGCCTCGCCGCGCGGGCGATCGGCCGCGCGCGCAATCGGCGACGCCCAGGCCGCGCTGGTCGCGATGCGGCCCGACGGCGCGGTCGTCGCGATGGTCGGCGGCAAGAGTTACAAGGATTCGCCGTTCAACCGCGCCACCCAAGCGCGGCGCCAGCCCGGCTCGGCGTTCAAGCTGTTCGTCTATCTCGCCGCGCTGCGCGCCGGCTGGACCCCCGACAGCATGATCGAGGACAGCCGATCACCATCGGCGGCTGGACCCCGGTCAACAGCGACGGCATCTATCGCGGCGAGATCACCCTGCGCGAGGCGTTCGCCCGGTCGAGCAATGCCGCGACCGTGCGGCTGTCGCGAAGCGGTCGGCCGCGGCAACGTGATCCGCGCGGCGCGCGATCTCGGCATCACCTCACCGCTGCCGGACAAGCCGAGCCTCGCGCTCGGCACCGCCGGAGTGAGCCTGCTCGAGCTGACCTCGGCCTATGCCGCGGTCGCGAGCGGCCGCTTTCCGGTCGTCGCCGCACGGCCTGCCCGAGGCGCCGAGCGAGGCAGGGATTCGCGGCGTTTTCCGCGCGCGGCGGAGCGCTCGACCGGCGGCGCGACCAGGCGCCGATGCTCGACCTGCTCTACGCCGCCGCCAACAACGGCACCGGCCGCGCGCCGCGCTGCGCGTTCCGACCTTCGGCAAGACCGGCACGACCCAGGAGAATCGCGACGCCCTGTTCGTCGGCTTCGCCGGCGACCTGGTGGTCGGCGTGTGGGTCGGCCGCGACGACAACAGCTCGCTCGGCAGGGTCAGCGGCGGCACCGTGCCGGCGCAGATCTGGCACAATTTCATGGCGCGGCGCTAGCAGATCGACCGCCGCCGCGGCCCGCCGCTGCCGCCCGAATTCCGGCTGCCCCAGCGCCGCCCGAGCCGGCCAACGAAGAGCCCGCTGCCCGAGGACTGGAGCGACGGCACCAAGGAGCTGCGCGAGCTCGGCAAGCTGATCGAGAACTGATCGCGCGGATATTCTGATCGCGCGCGAAAAGTTAATATCCGGGAACCTGCGATTTTAAGCCTTTCTCAACCAGCCTCCTCCTAAATTCCGGCCATCCTACGCGGGAAAGGGGTCTGCGCAGGTGAGGATTTGCTCCTCGTTTGCAATTAAGGAGACCAGAGATGGCCAAGTTTCTCAAGCTGATTAAGAACGAAAAGGGCGCGACCGCCATCGAATATGGTCTGATCGCGGCCCTCATCGCCGTCGCCGCTATCGGCGCGATGACCAGCATCGGTTCGAAGCTGGGTACGACCTTCAATAACGTTTCGGCCGTCCTCTAAGACGACCGAAATCAAGGAAGCGGCGGTGCGGAAACGCGCCGTCGTTTTCTTTTGTGGCGCTCGGCGCTCACCGAACCGTGAACGCGAACGCCCCGCGATGTTGCCGGCCGCGTACGGTCGCTCGCCAGTTGACGGTATATTGGCCTGCGTCGAGGCCGGGCAGCGGAAGCGAATAGTCGGCGGTCTCGCCGGCAGAGTGGATCATCATCGGCATCGTTCCGCTCGCCCCGTCGAGCGTTACTTCATCGAGCCGGGCCGGCGGGTCGAAGTGCAGTTCCAGCGAGTTGAGCGAGCCGGACACCGTCGAACCGGCGGTCGGTTTGGAGGCTTTGAGGATCGAGGCCGGCAACTGCCGCGCCGTGGCATCGGCGGTGCCGGATGATTGAGCGGCGCACCCCGCAAGAAGCGCGCCGCCCAGAATTGCCATCATTCTTCGCCCAGCTGCAGCCATGCCATTGCAACGGCTGCAATATCGGGGCGGTTCCGTTTACCGAGCTCGTTCGCCCGGCGCCCAGAAGACGTGGGTTATGACCTGCTGCCTTCCGCCCAGATCCTTGACGAACACGTTGGGCCGTCCCTGAGCGTCGCTGTGGATTGCTCGGCCCCACTCGGCCATGCTTCAGACCGGACGGCTCCGTCGCAAGCGGCCGCTGTCCGACCTGGCGAATGCCGAAATTGGTGCTGGCCGTCGCGGTCGTGAAGCCGTCGTCATGGTTGTAGATGATGTTCAGCTCTTGATAGTCATGAGCGTTTGGATGCCGGTTGGCCGGCCCATAGTTGAAGCCGTTGACCACCCCGCCGTCCGGGGCGTTGGTGTAGTCCATGCACGTGCCGAGATTGACGTTGTTGAAAGTCTCGTCCTGGTGGTCGAGCCCGAAGTCGTGGCCGATCTCCTGGCAGGCGACGAGCTCACGCCACGGCGCCGTATTGTAGGGTGCGTTGTCATGGTAGCTGTCGTTGAGCTTGGTCGTCGCCTGGCTGATATGGCCGCTCGACAGCCAGATCGACGCGATTCCGAGCCAGCCGCGCCGGCCGTAAGCGGCGTCGCAGACGAGAATCTGCCCGGCGATCGGGCTGCATTTCTTGGGATCGACCGCCGCGGTCTGGCTGGTCAGCGTCAGCTCGTTCGATGCATTCCAGTCGGAAATCGAGCCTCCAACGGAGGAACTCCATTTGGACGCGATGGCGGTGTTCACTTTGAGCGAGAGGTTGGAGCCGTTTCCGGCCCAATGATATCCATTCCAGCTGTGATTGGCGCTTGCCGGTGTCAGTGCGAGAACAGCGACACCCGCAACAAGCGCGACTCGACGCAAGACGTTCATGTGCAAAACTCCCCGTTAAAGCACGCCAACGCGCGCTTTTTGTAGCCCCGAGCAGGAAGGCGAAAAGCCCCGCGGAGCAACGTTCACCCGCTGGGCTCGCGAGTTAAGCGATTGCGTTAATGAGAGTTTTCCAGTCCCGCGCCGCTCGCTCCTTCGCGTTAACCACGGCCGGTGAGCGGCTGTTAGCCGCGATGCCGGACACTGGCGGCCATGTTGAGGTTGAGCATGGCCGCCGCGCTCGTCACGCTGGCGCTCGCGACTCCCGCGAGCGCGGGCGATCCGCTCGCACCGCTGCCGGCCACTCCGCAGAGCAATGCGCGAATGCATGCGCTCACCGCCCAGTTCCCCGGCGCGACCGGCGAACTTGCCGCCCGCCTGCTGGCCGCGCACAACCGCGAGCGGGCGCTGGTCGGCCACCCGCCGCTCGCCTGGGACCCGGATCTCGCGGCCTCCGCGGCCTCCTACGGACCGACTCTCGCCAGCCTCGGCCGGCTGGTTCACTCGCCGCGCGAGACCCGGCCGGGACAGCGCGAGAACCTCGCCAAGGCGTGGCACGGGACTTTGACTCCGGAACAGCTCGTCGACTTGTGGTCGCGCGAGAAACTCATGCTCCAGCCTGGCCTGTTCCCCGCAGTGAGCAGCACCGGCCGATGGGAAGACGTCGCGCACTACACGCAGATGGTGTGGCCGACGACGACCCGGGTCGGCTGCGCGATCTTCGCGGCCGACTGGGACTATCTGATCTGCCGCTATTCGCCGCCCGGCAACATCGACGGCAAGCCGGTGTTCGCTTCGGCGCCGGTGCAGCTGGCGCAGCGAGCGCCCGCACCGGCCACTGACGTTCATGTACCGAACTAGCTACCGGCGGCGGTTGACGCGGGGCGTGAAGCGCGCCGCGTCTCGGGGCTGGCCGGCGGCTCGGTCGGCGTTTCGCTCGGGGCTGCGCCGGGCTTTCCGGACTGCTTCATCTCGAGGAACGGCGCGGACCGTGTCGGCCGAAACCGCGCGACCGAACAGCCAGCCCTGCGCTTCCGAACAGCCGAACTTCGTCGAGCGCGGTGCGGATCTGCTCGGATTCGACGCCCTCGGCGGTGATCGGCACGTTGAGCGTGTGGCCGAGGCTGGCGATGGTGCTGACGATCGCGGCGGTCTGCTCGCTCTTCACCATCGTCGTGATGAAGCTCTTGTCGATCTTGATCCGGTCGATCGGCAGGCGATTGACCTGCGCCAGCGACGCATAGCCGGTGCCGAAATCGTCGAGCGAAATGCTGACCCCGACATTCTTCAGGCTGTGGATGATGGTCAGCACCTGGTCGCGATCCTCGAGCAGCGAGCCTTCGGTGATCTCGACTTCCAGCCGGCTCGCCGGGAAGCCGGTTTCGGCGAGCAGCTTCAGGATCTGCTCGGCGAGCGTCGCGTCGCGGAACTGGACCGGCGAGACGTTGACGGCGATCTTGCAGGTGCGCGGGCCAGTCGCGCGCTTCCTTCAGCGCCTGCTCGATGACGCTCATGGTCAGCGGGCCGATCAGCCCGGTCCGCTCCGCGGCCTCGATGAAGCTCTCGGCTTCGAGCAAGCCGCGGGTCGGCGAACGCCACCGTGCGAGCGCCTCGAAGCCGATGATCTCGCGGCGAGTCGAGATCGATCAGCGGCTGGAAGAAGGGCACGAACTCGCCGGCCTTGATGCCGCTGCGGATATCCTCTTCGAGCTTCAGGCGGTCGGTGCAGCTCGCGCTCCAGCTCCTCGTCGAACCAGGCGAAGCCGTTCCGGCCGGCGCGCTTGGCGGCGTAGAGCGCGACGTCGCTCTGGCGCAGCGCAGTCTTCGTCGTCTGTGCAGCTCGGCGAGCTCGGGCCAGGCCGATCGATGCGGAGACCTGGATCTGCGCGCCGCTCGACGAAGACCGGCGCGTGCAATCGGCGCGAGGATCGCGTTGGCGACGTCTTCCGCGCTCTGCTGCGCTCGGCGCCGGGCAGCAGACATGGCGAACTCGTCGCCGCCGATGCGCGCGCAGCAGGCTTCCGTCGGCGCCGCCTTGTGTCATCGCCTCGGCGACGTGCAGCGAGCACCTTGTCGCCGGCGAGATGGCCGTGGAGGTCGTTGACGCGCTTGAAATGGTCGAGGTCGAGGAGCAGCAGCACGCCGGCCGCTTGCGCCGCCAGCGCTCCGTCGAGCGAGCGCATCAGCTCGCGGCGATTGGCGAGGCCGGTGGTCGGGATCGGTGTTGGCGTTGCGCTGCGCGAGCCGCTCGGCGTCTTCATATGCGTCCAGCGCCTCGCTGCAGATCCTTCGAGCGCCGCCAGCCGAACAGGATGATCGCAATATTGAGCAGGAACGCGACCTTCAGCGTGCTGGCCGGATCGGCAGCGGCGTGCCGGCGATCGCGCGCCGGCAGCACCTGGCTGCCCAGGCGCGACGAACAGCAGCATTGCCGCGCATCGTCGCACAGGTCGTGATCACATGGCTGCTCGCGATGCGCACAGCTGTTCTTGCTCGCGCACTCGGTTGATCCACTTCTCTGATCCCCACCGGCCGGGCGTACTTGTCGCACAAGAAGTGAATATTATCCTACAGCCTCTAGCCTGGATCGAGCTTTCGCAGGCGCTGCTCGACCAGCGCGGATGGCCTCCGCGATCGCCTCGCTCCCGATCGAGGTCGCTGGTGTCGAGCAGGATCGCGTCGGACGGCCTGGCTTGCAGCGGCGCGACGGTCGCGGCCGGAATCGCGCTCGTCACGCGCCCGAATATCGGCGAGCACATCTTCGTAATGGGCCGGCATGCCGCGCTCGAGCAGCTCGCGCACCCGGCGCTGCGCGCGGATCTCGGGCGAGGCGGTGACGAACAGTTTCACGTCGGCATCGGGCGCAATCACCGTGCCGATGTCGCGGCCGTCGAGGACCGCGCCGCCGGGCTGCGCGGCAAATTCGCTGCTGCCGCTCGAGCAGCGCGTCCGGACCGACGGATAGGCCGAAATCGATCGACGCGATCCGCGACACCGGCTCGCTGCGCAGCTCCGGTCGTCGGACGGGTCGAGGCTCGAGCTCGTCGCACGGCGCGCAACGCTTCGAACTCGCTCGCCGGGATCGCCGCCCCAGCGCCACAGATTGAGCGCGACCGCGCGGTAAAGCAGGCCGGTATCCATGTGCGGCAGGCCGAAATGCGTCGGCGAGCGCGCGCGCAATCGTCCCCTTGCCGCTCGCGGCGGGCCCGTCGACGGCGATGACCGAGCCGCCTTCTGCGTTGCCGGTCGTCGATCCATATCCTCGGCTAAGGCGCGCGCTTTGACAGGGCCATATGCCTATGGCAAGGCGCGCCGCCGAACGCCGCCGGGCGACGGTCCGCGACACACCGAATTACTGGAGTTGAACCTAATGGTGAAGCCCGAATGGGGCACCAAGCGCACTTGCCCCAAGTGCTCGACCCGCTTTTACGATCTCGGCAAGGACGATCCGGTCCATTGCATCGATTGCGGCACCGATTTCGTGCCCGATCCGGTGCTGAAATCCAAGCAGCCGATGGCGTTCGAAGCGGCGGCGCCGGTGGCGCAAAGGAGCCGGCCGCGGACGACGAGCTCGCGGCCGAGGATCTCGCGGTCGACGAGGATGCCGAGGTCAGCGCCGACGAGGAAGTCGATCTCGACACCGGCGACAACGACCTTGGTGTCGAGACCGCCGGCGAGGACGACGAAAGCTAAGTACGCATCTCGGAAATGCGCCGCGCGATTTCCCCTTTTCCAGCGGGGGAAAGTTCGCCTAAGGCGCGTGAAAGACGTGGGGCCGTAGCTCAGCTGGGAGAGCGTCGCAATGGCATTGCGAAGGTCAGGGGTTCGATCCCCCTCGGCTCCACCAACCTTCTGAAAAAGAAATGAAACCAGCAAAAAGGGCGGCCCTTTCGAGCCGCCCTTCGCTTTTCCGCATCCGCTTGATTAGAAGCGGGTGCCGACGGTCAGCGCGACCTGGTGACGCTCGATCCCGGCCTCATAGTTCGAGTAGCGATATTCGCCGCCGACATAGGCCTTGCCGCCGATGCCGAACTGGCCGCCGCCCGCGACGCGGAAGCCGTCAGCGTTGCCGCTGCCGAGATCCTCGATCTTGAAGCGGGCATTGGTATAGCCGCCGCGAACGTAGACGTTGGCGTTCGGCGAAACGGCGAAGTTGACGCGGCCACCGGCGTAAAGGTCGCGGCGGGTGCTGACGCCGTCCTTCTTGGCGGTGGAATCGCTCGCCTCGACATCGACGCCGAGCGAAACGGCGTTGCCGACGGCGACGTCGTAACCGGCGCCGACGCCGAACAGGATGCCGTTGTCATGGAAGCCGTCGATGCTCGGACGATCCCAGCCGACGAGCGCCTCGACGCGGAAGCCGGTCGGAGCAGCCGGAGCCGCCGGAGCGGTGTCCTGCGCCATCGCCGGAGTAGCGAAAGCGAACGCGGCGGCAGCGGCCGCGAAATAAGTCATGCGAGTCAATGAAGTTCCCCTAAATTTACAAGTGCCGTGGGTTAATTTGGAGTGGCACGGGGCGTCCCTACGGCTGTAAATCGCGACCGTCCAGTAATCTCTACCTTCCAGCTAGGATATCCACCGCGGCTGTTGCCGCGCCGCGACAGGCGAGGCTACAGCCGGCCGAGCGCAGGCGACGCCGGATCCGGAGGGTTGCGGCTGCAGGATCTCGTTGCGGATGCAATGCTCGAAGCCCACCCAGTCGACCCGCTGGCCCCGACGGCCGGCATTCTTGTTGCACAGCTGGACCCGCCAGGCGGGCGGGTTCTTCGTCCGGACAAATTTGAGCGAGCGCCGCATGGCATCGTCCTGGCGGTCCATGCAGCGCGCCTCCCAGCGGCACACGAAGCCGATATTGAGGAACACCGGATCGTAGAGCGGCGGAGGAGAATTGGATCGCGCCTCGGCGCGCGCCGAGCCCATTGCGGCAACAGCGATCGCGGCTGCAGCAGCGGCAAGCAACCCTCTGATCGACTATGCAACTGACTTATCCGGGAATCCACCGCAAGGGCCTGGCGTCTTGGCGGCAACATGCAAGCACCAATGTGATGCGTTCGCGCAACTACTCCGAATCGCGCGGCTCGCGGCGCGGCGCCAGCCAGGTGACGAGATCCCATTCGTTGCGGATGGTGATCAAGAGCAGCGCGGTGATCACCGCCGCGACGTAATGGACCGCCGCGGCCGATCCGGTCCAGAACGACCAAGCGACGAACGCGAGCGCCGCAAACAGCGCGACAGGAATGGCGCCGTAGCACCAGGCGTCGGACCAGTGCGGCCTGTCCGGGCCCGGGACGCGGCTGATGCCGACGAGCGAATTGACGCCGCGGACCAAGCCCCAGAGTGAAATCGCAGCGGCGACGGCGGCAAACTGCCGGGCGGTGATGCGCGGCACCAAAGCGGCGGCGCTGAGGATCAGGACGAAGGTCACGTGAAGGACGACCGGGCCCATGTACAGCCGGGAGCCGGCCATGATGGTCGAGCGCGGCCGGTCCTGCATCAGGGTGACGACGACGAAGATCAGCCCGATCAGGACCGCGGCGGCCGATCCAGCCAGCAGGTAGAATTCGCCCCATCCTTCGAACATCGCGGCTCCGTAGCGGAATGCGGCCAGTTGAAATAGCTGCCCTCGTTCAACCACGGCGGCATGGTTCGTGTCGCCTGTCAAACGAACCGTTCGTCGTTAATCGGGTTAACGGGCCTCGCGCCCCCGCGCCCGATCGGCAACGATGGTGCCGACTTCGCGTTGAGGCGCGACATTCTTCAGGGGAACGACATGCAAAAGATGGTCCTCGTCCTCGCCGCGGCTTCGCTGGCGGCGCCGACGATGGAGGCGCCGGCGGCGGCGCGCGGTTATTATCAAGGCAAGGTCTGGCGCGATTCGAACGGCCGGCTGCGCTGCAAGCGCTCCAACGGCACGACCGGCCTGATCGTCGGCGCCGCCGGCGGGGCGCTGGTCGGCCGGGCGATCGACACCCGCGGCGAGCGGGCCACCGGGACCATCCTCGGCGCCGCGGCCGGCGCCTTGCTCGGCGCGTGAGCGTGGAGCGCGGCAGCAACTGGCGGTGCCGGCCTAAGTTCGCCGCCCTCCTGACTGTATTGACACGATAATACACCTGGTCTATCCTGCTCCCCAACAGTGGGAGAAGACAGATCATGTACAGCCAGCAAGAGCTCGACGACGCCGTTGCCGCCGGGCGCGATCACCGCGCAGGCCGCCGACGCGCTTCGCGCGCCATGTCGAAGGGCAACGCTCGTTCGCCATTCCCGACGAAGAACAGTTCCGGCTCATCACCGGCTTCAACGACATCTTCGTCTCGATCGCCGCGGCGATCCTGCTGTTCGCGGTCGGCTGGATCGGCCAGTCGATCGGCCAATCGATCGGCCTCTCGATCATCGACGGCACGACGGGCCCGAGCTTCGTCGCGCCGCTGCTCGTCGCGGCGACGCCTGGGGGCTCGCGCTGTTCTTCACCGCCAGGCGGCGCATGGCGCTGCCCTCGATCCTGCTGCTGCTCGCCTTCGTCGGCGGCGTGCTGGCGACCGCCGGCTTCGCGTGGCGCTCGGCGTCGGCCCGGACGCGCTCAACGACAATCCGCAGCTGGGCGGCGTGCTCGCCGCGCGATCTCGGCCGCCGTCGCCGCGTGCTGCCGCCTGGCTCCACTGGAGGCGCTTCCGGGTCCCGATCACCGTCGCCGCGGGCGCCGCCGTCGGTCGCCGGCGATCGCCGTCGGCCTGTTGCTCGCCGTGCTCGGCCAGAATGCCGAGCAAGCCAGGAACGTCATCCTCGGCTTCGTGCTGCTGCTCGGCATCGGCGTGTTCCTGTTCGCGATGTGCTGGGACTGGTCGGATCCGCGCGCGCGCTCACCCGCCGCACGGACGTCGCCTTCTGGCTGCACCTGCTGGCGGCGCCGATGATCGTCCACCCGGTGTTCACCCTGCTCGGCCTCAACGACGGCAATGCGACGATCGGCGAAGGCCTGGTCGTGATCGCTGCTCTACGTCGCGCTCGGCCTGACCGCGCTGGCGATCGACCGCCGCGCGCTGCTCGTCTCGGCGCTCGCCTATGTGCTGTTCGCGCTGCAGGAGCTGTTCCAGCGAGTTCGGCGCGGTCGAGCTCAACATCGCGCTGACGGCGCTGGTGATCGGCTCGGCGCTGCTGCTGCTGTCGGCCTTCTGGCACCAGGCGCGGTCGGCGGTGGTCAGCCGCTGCCCGAGGCGCTTGCGCGAGCGCCTGCCGATCCTCGATCGGGCGCGGTGCGGTCAGCCAACCAGCCGCATGAGCCGGCGCTCGAGCGGGGCCAGCACGCCATGCGAGTTCGTGGCCCCGCTTGAGCACCGCTCCATGCTCGCCGACCAATGCAAACGCCCCCTGCTTCAAACGAAGCGAGGGGCGTTTCTCGATCCGCACCTCGGGGCGCTCGGAATGCCGGCGGAAGGCCGCGAAAACCGCCACGTCGGGATCGAACCGCAGCGCATAGTCGCGCCAGTGACCGGCCGCGACCATCCGCCCGTAAAGGTCGAGGATGCGGTGCAAGCTCGCTGCGGTCGAAAGCTGGCAATCGGGCGCCGGTCCCGCGGGCGCGGGAACGGCGTGACGACGCTCAAGCGCTCTTGACCTTTGGCTGCGGCTGGCGCGTCGGCCTCGACGCTCGCCACTTCCTTGCGCAGCGCCTCGATCTGCTCTTCCAGCTCGCCCAGGCGCGCCCGCACGGGATCGCAATCCTCGCCGCACGGCGTGCCGTAAGGCACAAAGCCCGGGCTGTAGTGAACGGCGTCGACCGGCACCGGCCTGGCCGGAATGCCGACCATCGTCGCGCCGGCGGCGACATCCTTGGTGACCACCGCATTGGCGCCGATCTTGGCGCCCTCGCCGACCTCGATCGGGCCGAGCACCTGCGCGCCCGATCCGATCACCACGCCGTCGCGCAGGGTCGGGTGGCGCTTGCCGCCGACGCCGGTCGACGGGTTGGTGCCGCCCAGCGTGACGTTCTGGTAGATGGTGACGTCGTCGCCGATCTCCGCGGTCTCGCCGATCACGCGTGAAGCCATGGTCGATGAAGAAGCGCTCGCCGATCTTGGCGCCGGGATGGATGTCGATCGCGGTCAGGAAGCGCGAGAAATGATTGACGAGCCGGGCCAGGAAAAACAGCCGCCCGCCGTACAGCCAGTGCGCCGACGCGGTGCAGCGCCAGCGCCCAGACTCCCGGGATAGAAGCAGCATCTCCCAGCGCGAGCGCGCCGCCGGATCGCGGGCTTTCACGGAGTTCGAGATAGGCGATCAGCCCCGACGCCAAGCGACATCCTTCTGCCATCCTGTTGCTCAATTTAAGGTGTCAGCGGCCGCAATGAAAAGCCGGACGGCGCTCTGTCCAGCGCCGTAACGCACTTGCCGCGGCGCAACATCTGCGGCAGTCTGCGCCGCTCAAACAGGGTGGAGAGCTCGGCATTTTCCCGGAATTCTTCGCCGATCCGACGGCGCTCCTGATCCTTCATCCTGATCGGCTTTGCCGCGCAGATGGTCGACGGCGCGCTGGGCATGGCGTTCGGGCAGATTTCGAGCACCCTGCTGATCGCACTGGGCGTGCCGCCCGGCCGCCGCCTCGGCCGGCGTCCATACCGCCGAGACCTTCACCACCGCGGTGTCGGGCATCAGCCATGTGGCGCACCGCAATGTCGACTGGCGGCTGTTCTTCCGGCTCGTCATCCCCGGCGTGATCGGCGGGGTCGCTCGGCGCCTATGTTCTCACCTCGGTCGACGGCGGACGTGGCCAAGCCGTTCGTCCTGACCTATCTGACGGCGCTCGGCCTCTACCTCTTCTACCGCGGCATCATGCACCGCCATACCGAGCGGCGGCCGCGGATCGTCGCGCCGCTCGGGCTCGTCGGCGGCTTCCTCGATGCGGCCGGCGGCGGCGGCTGGGGCGGCATCGTGACCTCCAACCTGCTGGTCCAGGGCAGCAACCCGCGCAAGACCATCGGCACCGTCAACACCGCCGAATTCTTCCTCACCGTGACCATCTCGCGCGACCTTCATCGCCACGCTCGGCTGGCAAGCCTTCACCACGCCACGCTCGGCCTGCTGATCGGCGGCGTCTGCGCCGCCCCGTTCGGCGCCTGGATCGCCAAGCGGGTCAATCCCGACACGCTGCTGACCTTCGTCGGCGCCCTGCTGACGCTGGTCAGCTCTACGGGCTCTATCGCGCGCTGGCCTGACAGGATTCGGAAAAGAAGGGACGGCGGGGGCCCTTAAGGGGAGAACGCCCCCGCTCGCGGCTGCTGCTCAGCGTCGCGAAAACAGCAGGTGTCCGCACTCGACATAAGTCGCTGCTTCAATCGTTCCAACGATTATAGCATCGAACTGATTGGAATTTTCGATGACATGACCGTCCACCTCCGACCATCAAGCAGCTGCAATATCTGGTCGCGCTTCGCCAGCACGGCCACTTCGGCAAGGCGGCCGACGCCTGCTTCGTCACCCAGTCGACCCTGTCCGCGGGCATTGCGCGAGCTCGAAACCCTGCTCGGCGTCACCCTGGTCGAGCGCACCCGCCGCGTCGTCCGCTTCACCGCCGCTCGGCGAAAAGGTCGCGGACAAGGCGATCCGGGTCCTGCGCGAGTGCCGAAGAGCTGGCCGAGCTGGCCCGCGCCGAGGGCCAGCCGCTGCACGGCGAGCTGCGCATGGGCGTCATCCCGACGATCGCGCCGTTCCTGCTGCCGACGATGCTGCCGCGGCTGCGCAGCGCAATGGCCGAGCCTCAAGCTCTTCCTGCGCGAGGAGACCAGCCAGGCGGCGTGCGAGGCGCTGCACCGCGGCCAGCTCGACTGCGTGCTGCTCGCGCTGCCCTTCGCCTGCGGCGACGTCGAGAGGGCGGCGCTGTTCGACGACCGCGCTGTTCGTCGCCTTCCCCCAGCGGCGAGGCGCCGCGGCGGGCCGTCAGTCGACGCCGACGCGATCGACGAGAACCGCCTGCTGCTGCTCGAGGACGGCCACTGCCTGAAGGATCATGCCCTGTCCGCCTGCAACCGGCCCGAACTGCGCGCCGAGGCGGCGATGATGGGCACCTCGCTGCACACGCTGGTGCAGATGGTCGACAACGGCCTGGGGCTGACCTTCATGCCCGCGATGGCGATCGAGGCCGGCATCCTCGACGGCACGCGGGTCGACGCCACGCCGCTGCGGTCCGATCACGGCTCTCGCCGGATCGCGCTGATCTGGCGCCGCTCGAGCCCGCGCGAAGAGCGAGTTCCAGATGCTCGCCGATCGCGCTGCGCAAGATCGTCGGCGAGCTCGTTCCCGACGTCGCGGCCGCCGACGCGGCCTGATCCTTCAACCGCCGCGGCGCCCAGGGAGTGGCGGAGGGTAGCGCCGCGGCGGGCAACTCGTGCCTATTGAGCCGGTTCGGCGACGCTCCGACGCTCGACTGCCGCGCCCTGTTGCCGGCCAGGTCGAAACGGTCGGCGTTCATGACCTTGGTCCAGGCGGCGACGAAGTCGCGGACGAACTTCTCCTCGTTGCCGTTCTCGGCATAGACTTCGGCGGTCGCGCGCAGCTGGCTGTTCGAGCCGAAGATCAGGTCGGTCCGGGTCGCCCGCCATTTCTCCTCGCGGCCGCCGCGGTCGTAGCCGACGAACTCCTCGTCGCCGCTCGTCGTCGACCACTTCCCAGAAGGTGTCGTTGTCGAGCAGGTTGACGAAGAAGTCGTTGGTCAGCTGGCCCTTGCGCGTCGGTGAACACGCCATGCGGCGAGTCGCTCGTGGTTGGCGCCGAGCACGCGCAGCCCGCCCAGCAGCACCGTCATCTCCGGCGCCGACAGGCCGAGCAGCGACGCCCGGTCGAGCAGCAACTCCTCGGTCTTCACCGAATGCTTGGTCTTCGAGATAGTTGCGGAAACCGTCGGCCGCCGGCTCCATCACCTCGAAGCTGTCGGCGTCGGTCCGCTCCTGGGTCGCGTCGCCGCGCCCGCCGGTGAACGGCACCGCGACGTTGAACCCGGCATCGCTGCGCCGCCTTTTCGACCGCCGCCGTGCCGGCGAGCACGATCGCGTCGGCCAGTCGACAGGCCGCCGCGCAGCTCGTCGATCTTGGCGAGCACCTTGGCCAGTTCGTCCGGCTCGTTGACCGCCCAGTCCTTCTGCGGGGCGAGGCGGATGCGGGCGCCGTTGGCGCCGCCGCGATAGTCGGACTTGCGGAAGGTCGAGGCCGACGCCCAGGCCGCCTTGACCAGCTGGCCGACGGTGAAGCCGGCGTCGAGGATCCTGGCCTTGAAGGCCGCGACGTCGGCATCCGACGGCGCCGTG
>CAVXYS010000030.1:0-203345 GCA_963765945.1 uncultured Alphaproteobacteria bacterium | reverse complement strand
TTCTTTAGGGCTTGATAATCGAGCTTCTTGAACGCTTCGGCGTAATCGAAGTCCTCGCCCATCGGATCGGGCGAGACGCCGCCTTGGTGCAGGATGTCGAGCGGACACATTTTCCGGCCACCATCGCGGTTTTGTCAGCCCGAGCAGCGATCGTACGGTGGTTGGACCGGTCCACCGAACGGGCTGATTAGAAGTCGCCGGTCTTAGCGTCCATATCTCGCCTCTCCTCTGATTGGGTGTTTCGAGGCTGCCCTAGGCTTGGCGGAAGAAGTAGACGGAAACGTATTAAACTCGGTCAGTGAATTTTCTGGAAAATCGATTAGGGGGGGTTGAATTTGTATCAATCCATATGCTTCAGGCCGACGCGCAGATAATCCCAGCCGGTGATCAGGGTCAGCGCGGCGGCCGCCCAGAGGCAGACGAGCCCGATATCATGGACCCACGGCTGGTCCGGCATCGCTCCGCCGAGGATGAGCCGCCCAGCGAGACCAGCTGGAACGTCGTCTTCCACTTGGCGAGCTTGCTGACCGGAATCGAGACGCAGCCCGGCAAGGAACTCGCGCAAGCCGGAGACGGCGATCTCGCGCAGCAGAATGACCAGCGCCGGAATAACGTTCCAGCCGGCGATCTCGGGCACTGGATTCGCCTTCGGCTCGAGATCAGCATCACGATCACCGCGCCGATCATGATCTTGTCGGCAATCGGATCGAGGAAAATGCCGAGCTTGGAGAGCCCCGCGCGCGGGCGAGATAGCCGTCGAAATAATCGGTGATCCCGACCATACAGTAGAGCGCGAAAGGACCGCATAATCGAGCGGCGCCGGCCGCCACAGCAGGAAACCAGGATCGGCACCGCGAAGATGCGCGACAGGGTAAGGAGGTTGGGCAGCGTCAGCATTTTCGATACAACGGCGTTATAGGGTTTGGCCTCAGCGCAAAGCTGGTATACCTTCCATCGAGATGAGAGCCGGCGCGCCTAGTCGTGATCCAAAACGTCACGCACTTGCTGCGCGAGCGGCGGTTCCTGCCCCTGTTCGCGACGCAATTCCTCGGGCGTTCAACGACAGTCTGTTCAAGCAGGCGGTGGTGCTGTTCGTCACCTTCGCGCTCTATTCGGACCCGGCGAAGGAATTTCAGTTCAGCGCCATCGCGCAGGCGCTGTTCATGCTGCCCTTCTTCCTGTTCTCGGCGATCGCCGGACAGCTTGCCGACGACCATGACAAGGCGCGCTTGATCCGCATCATCAAAGCAGCCGAAATCGGCATCATGGTGGTCGGAGGAACCGGACATCCTGCTCGCCAACATCCCGATCATGCTCGCCGCCGTGTTTGCGATGGGCGTCCACTCCACGTTCTTCGGGCCGATCAAATATGCCATCCTGCCGCAGCATTTGCGAAAGGACGAAGTGCTCGGCGGGACCGGACTGGTCGAGGCTGGGACCTATATCGCGATCCTTCTGGGGACCATCCTTGCCGGCTCTCGGTGAGTTGGCCGGCCGCCGCGGCGTCGCCGTGATCCTGTTCGCGGAGCTCGGCTTTGCCGCCGGCCGCCAAGTCCCGCCGGCGCCGCCCGCGGCCGAGCGCATCCCGTTCGACCGGCACATCATCCGGGCCTCCATCACCCTGGTCAACGCGACCATGCATATCCCCCGCCTGTTCCTGGCGATCTGCTCGATCAGCTTCTTCTGGACCATCGGGGCGGTGCTGATCATCATCTTCCCGCCCCTGGTGAAAAACGTGCTGGCGCCAACGAGCAGGTCGCCAGCCTGTTCATCGGCATTTTCTCTGTCGGGATTGCGATCGGTTCGGTGCTGATCAACCGGCTGCTTAAGAGCCAGGTTTCGGCGTTTTGCGCCGGCCTCGGTGATCACGATGGGCGTGTTCGTGATGCTGCTGCGTTACGTCGCGGGAATGGGACAAGCATATGGACACGCATCTGACGACGCTCAGCAATTTCCTCATGCATCCATGGCCGGCGCTGATGATTATCGCGCTGCTGGGCGTCGCGATCACTGGCGGGATGTTCGTCGTCCCGCTCTATGCCTTCCTCACCACGACCGTGCCCAAGACCGAGACCGCGCGCACGGTCGCGGCCAACAACATCGTCAACTCGGGCGCCATGGTGGTGGGCTGGTGCTGGCCTTCGCGCTCACCATCGGAGTTTGACCGATCGACCACTGCTCCTGGTCGCGGCCATGTGCCTCATTTCCGCCTGGCTCGGCTGGAAACTCCACCTCGCCTGCGACTGACAGTGGAGGAAGGGTCAGTCCCTGTCGATGCTGTCATGCGCATCCAGAAACTCCTGGTCGCGCCCCGGCTTCACTTTGAAACGGACGGCATTGAACGCAGCCATGGCCTCTGTCGATGAGAGACAGCAGCAATACTGCGACCCGTGACAGGAAAAAGCCGACGCGGACGGCAATTCAGGCGATCAGAACTGAAACGAACAGAAAGCCTGCGGCAAAGGTCAGAGCAAACAGCCTGAGATCCGCGGCGGCCGAGCGGGAACGTCGAGGTCGGCTTGCTCGACTGACACATCAAACCGTTTCCCGAACGCGGTCCGCTGCAATGGGTGGGCGCAATAGCAACATGGCAAAACCTTAACGGGCTCTTTACCATGTGCACAACCGTCGCGGGCACAATTGAGATCCGCCTGTCCCGCGAGGGGACAAACGCCCTTCGAGCCCGATAATGCTGCCGTTTAGGCGGAGGCTGCGCTGAGCGGCGGTTCGTCGCGCCGCTCGGCGCGGGCGCGAGCAACTCGGCCGCCCGGTCTGCCGGCATGGCCTTGCCGAAATACCAGCCCTGACCAACCTGCACAGCCGAGTGTCACGACCGCCTCGTATGCGGCCTCATTCTCGATCCCCTCGACGCAGACCGGGACCGACAGCGCATTGGCGAGGGTGGTCACGGCTCGGATGATGGCCGTGCTTTCCTTATTGCGTGAATGTTGGTGACAAGCTGCGGTCGATCTTGATCATGTCGAATGGCAACGAGCGCAGGTGGACAGCGACGAGAAGCCCGTTCCGAAATCGTCGAGCGCCAGGCGCACGCCCTGATTCTTGAGGCTGGTGACGATCGATCGCGCCAGATCGATGTCGGCGAACAGCGAGCTTTCGGTGATCTCCACCACCAGACGTTCGGCCGGGAAGCCGGTTTCGGTGAGCATTCTGACGATCCGCTGCGCCAGCCAGCCGTCGGTCAGCTGCGCGGCGAGATGTTGACCGAGATGGTGATCGTCGGATCCCACGTCGACAGCCTGGCGCAGGGCTTCGCCGATGATTTGCTCGGACAGGCGGCCGATCACCCCGATCTCCTCGGCGACGGGGATGAAGACGTCGGGCCGATGATGCCCGGACAGCGGGTGGTTCCATCGCGCGAGCACTTCGAAGCCGAAGATCTTGCCGGTCGCAAGGTCGACCTGCGGCTCGAAATAGGGAATGAATTGCCCATGCTCGAGGCCGAAGCGGATGCCCTGCTCGATCTCGCCGTGGGCGATCAGCGCACGCTCCATTCCGGCGTCGAACCACACCGGGCGGCTCACTCGCCCGCTCTTGGCGCGGTCCATCGCGATGTCGGCGCGGCGCAGCAGATCGGGGATGCGGATTTCGCCTGCGGCAGCCGACGGCGATTCCCGCAAAGGCGCCGACCTGGATCATCCGCTCGTCGAGCAGGAACGGCCGGGTGATCGCGCGCAGCACCGCTTCGGCGATCTGGTCGGCTGCGGCCAGCTCGTCGGGTGAAGCGGAACGCGATCGCGAACTCGTCGCCGCTGAGGCGCGCGATCACGGCCTCGGGGCCCAGCTCCTCGTTGAGCGAAGCCGCGATGCCCTTCAACAGCCGCTCGCCCATTTCATAGCCATGCTGGTCGTTGACCGACTTGAAGCGGTGCATCTGGACCGACACGATGACCAGATTGTCGCCGCGTTCGCCGCGCGTCCGGCGCAACGCCTCGGCGCGGTCGGCGAAGCCCTTGCGGTTCAACAGGCCGCTGGCCGGATCGGTAATTGCGAGGACCGCGGCGCGGCGCTCGCCGTCGGCACGCAGCTCGGCCTCGTGCTGCAGATCGACGTAGCGCCGCCAGCCGAACAGGATCAGCGCGACGTTGAGTGCCATTGCGGTCAGCGCGATCCGGCTTTCGCGACCGAAATCGGGGCCGGCGATGCGCATGCTGGAAGAAGGCGCTGCCGTTCCAGATCAGCAGCAGCACCGCGGCGATCAGGATCGCAAGCACCACGCGTCGCGGCGCGCATTCGAGCGCGCGCAGCTGCCGCGCACGGATCGTCGTGATACTGGCACGCCACTGCAGTAACTCGCATCGCTTAATAATTCCTCCGACACGGGGAAGCCAGGTAGCTAATTCGCCCGGCATTACGGTTTATAGGGATCGATCCTCCGTTACCGAAATTGCTCGACTTAATGCTGGTGCGGACGGCGGGATTTGAACCCGCACGCCCTTACGGGCAGAGGATTTTAAGTCTCCAGCGTCTACCGGTTCCGCCACGTCCGCGTGGATGCGAAGCCAACCTCATAATTCGGCGGTGATCTTCCTGCAGGTTCAGGCGCTCGCGCATTTCCTTGCCGGGCTTGAAATAAGGCACGCGCTTGGCGTTGACCTCGACCGATTCGCCGGTGCGCGGGTTGCGCCCGAGCCGGGCGTCGCGCTGGCGGGTCGAGAATGCGCCGAAGCCGCGAAGCTCGACGCGCCCGCCCTTGGCGAGCTGCTCGGTGATCGAATCGAATATCGCGCTGACGACGCTTTCGACCTCACGCTGGGTGAGGTCGGGAAAATCGCCGCACAGCTTTTGCACCAGTTCGGAACGGATCATTGGCATCCCCGCTTGAAGGATTGACCGGCCCGCCACTCCCCCACCCGGCGAGCCGCTTGCCTTCCACGCTGTCAGGAAAGCTTCGCCCGCGCAAGCCGGATTCGAGCGGCGTCTAACGCAAGAGCGCCGCTTTCCCGTTACTCCTTGGCACTTCTTCTCGGACTGCGGCTTGGCGCTTCGGCCGCCTTCTTGGCATCCTCGTCGCCTTGCCGCAGCTTCGGCCTTTTCCTTCGGCGGCTTCTCCGCCGGCTTGGCTTCCTTGGCGGAGCTGGCTCCTTGAGCGCCTGCGCCGAGAATGTCGCCCAGCGACGCGCCCGAGTCCGACGATGCCGTATTGCGCGACCGCCTGCTTCTCCTCGGCGATCTGGAGCGCCTTGATCGAGAAATTGGGCTTCTTCGAGCGGTCGAAGCCGATCACCATCGCGTCGAACTTCTGCCCGACCTGGAAGCGCTCGGGCCGCTGCTCGTCGCGGTCGCGGCCAAGGTCGGTGCGCTTGACGAAGCCGGTCGCCCCGTCGTCGCCGACCTGGACGTCGAGCCCGGCGTCGTGGACCGCGCGGACGATGACGGTGACCGTCTCGCCCTTCTTGACGCCGCCGACCGCCGCCGCGCCGCCGCCGGCGCCGGCGCCGGCCGACACCGCCGCCCTCGAGCTGCTTCATGCCGAGCGAAATGCGCTCCTTCTCGACGTCGACGTCGAGCACCTGCGCCTTGACCATCTCGCCCTTGCGGTGGAGCGCCAAGGCCTCCTCGCCCGACACGCCCCAGGCGATGTCCGACATGTGGACCATGCCGTCGACGTCGCCCTCAAGGCCGACGAACAGCCCGAACTCGGTCGCATTCTTGACCTCGCCCTCGACGGTCGAGCCGACCGGATGAGCCGCGGCGAACGCCGCCCACGGATTGGCCTGGGCCTGCTTGAGGCCGAGCGAAATCCGGCGCTTCTCCTCGTCGACCTCGAGCACCTTGACGTCGACTTCCTGCGACGTGGAGACGATCTTGCCCGGGTGGACGTTCTTCTTGGTCCAGCTCATCTCGGAGACGTGGACCAGGCCCTCGATGCCCGGCTCGAGCTCGACGAACGCGCCATATTCGGTGATGTTGGTGACCCGGCCGCGGAACACGCCGCCGACCGGATATTTGGCCGACGCGCCCTCCCACGGATCGCTTTCGAGCTGCTTCATGCCGAGGCTGATGCGCTGCGTCTCGCGGTTGATGCGGATGATCTGCACCTTCACCGTGTCGCCGATGTTGAGCACTTCGGACGGGTGGTTGACGCGCTTGTAGGAAATGTCGGTGACGTGGAGCAGGCCGTCGATCCCGCCCAGATCGACGAACGCGCCGTAATCGGTGATGTTCTTGACCACGCCCTCGATCACCTGGCCCTCGGCAGGCTCTGGATCAGGCCCGCTGCGCTGCTCGGCGCGGGTTTCCTCGAGGATCGCGCGGCGCGACACGACGATATTGCCGCGGCGGCGGTCCATCTTCAGGATCTGGAACGGCTGCGGGATGTCCATCAGCGGGCCGACGTCGCGCACCGGGCGGATGTCGACCTGGCTGCCGGGCAGGAAGGCGACGGCGCCGCCGAGATCGACGGTGAAGCCGCCCTTGACCCGGCCGAAGATCACGCCCTCGACCCGGTTGCCGGCCTCGAACTCCTTCTCGAGCTTGTCCCATGCGGCTTCGCGGCGGGCGCGGTCGCGCGACAGCATCGCTTCGCCGGCCGAATTCTCGACCCGGTCGACATAGACCTCGACCTCGTCGCCGACCTTCAGCTCGGCCTTCTGGCCCGGCGCGGCGAACTCGCGCAGCGGCGACCCGGCCTTCGCGACTTCAGGCCGACGTCGATCACCGCCAGATCATTCTCGATCGCGGTGACGATGCCCTTCACCACCTTGCCTTCGAAGGTTTCGTTCTCGCCGCCGAGGCTCTCGTTGAGCAGCGTTTCGAAATCGTCGCGGGTGGGAATGTCGTGGTCGCCATAGTGTGTCTGTACGTCTCTCTGGTACTTCGAATTCGGCCTGCCGCGTGGCCGCCACCGTGGCGGGCCTTCACATGCGGACCTGGTCAAACAATGTGCCGTCCGCGGCCCATCCGGGGGCGGCGTCCGTCGCGGCCGTTCATGACAAAAAGCGCGTTCCGGTTCCGGCTCTGCCGGAACCGTACGCGCTCGCCAAAGGACGGGCTGCCGCGGGGGCTGAAATGAGCCCCCGCCGGACGGTGGGGGCATTAGCTTAGAGGGCGCCCGGGGGCAACCCGCATTGCCGTTGCCACGGCCGCTGCTACGCTCTGCCGGCTCGCGATGCGTGGAGGGGAACGAACCATGCGTAACTTGCTGCTCGCCGTGGCTGCGTTGCCGCAAGCCAAGCCAGCCCGCCTGGGCCCAGGCCGCGCCGGAACAGCCGCGGATCATCGTCGACGGCTTCGGCGAGGTGAAAACCGTGCCGGATGTGGCGACGATCCAGTATAATCTGCGGGGCGAGGGAAGGACGAGCGACGAGGCGGTTCGCGCGATGGTCGCGTCAGGCGACCAGATCGAGAAGGCGCTGCGGAGCATGGATTCGGCCGCGGCGCCGCGCACCAGCGAGGTGCGGGTGAGTCCGGCGAGGAATAATGCCTGCAAGGACCGGGAATATGACCGCGAGGACGATCAGCTCTCGACCGGGCCGTGCGCGATCGTCGGCTATGTCGCGACCCAAAGCATCTCGGTCCGGACCAGCGCGGTGAAGGACGCCGGCACGATGGTCGGGCTGGCCGCGCGGAACGGCGGCTACAATGTGCGGGTCGAGAATTTCGACCTGCAGCGATCCCCGCGCGGCCAAGCGCCAGGCGATCGCCGAGGGCTTGGCCGACGCGCTGGCCAAGGCCACCGCGATCGCCGCCGGCAGCCGGGTCAGCCTTGGCCCGATCCTCAGCATCTCGACCACGGCCCAGGGCGGCAGCCAGGACATCGTCATCACCGGATCGCGCATGCCCCAGCCGAACCTGGTCACTTTGTCCCCGGTGACGGTCAACCTGCAGGCCGAGCAGATCACGACGCGGGTCAACGTCACCGTGACGTACGCCATCGCGCGATAGGGCAGCGGCATAGGAATTTACCTATTGCATCTAGGGAACAGATAGGGAACATGGGTTCCGCGCTTAAGCCGGAGTCGCTCGTGATGCTCGTTCTCGATCCCGCCCTGATGATCGGCCTCGCCGCGCTGATCAGCAGCTTGTCCGCGCTGGTGTGGGCGATGCGGCGCAAGCCGTGAGCAGCGGCTTCAGCGGTCCCATTCGATCGTGACCTTGCCCTGCGTCGTCACGCCGATTGCATCGGTGGTGAGCAGCGCGTCGTGGATCTTGAGGCGGTAGGAGAGCGGCTCCTGGCCCGGGATCTTGAGCGTCCCCCTGGTCTCCGCGCCGAGGTCGAAATCGCCCTCGAGCGCATTGGCGAATTTGGGATCGAGCTCGGCGTCGCGGCAGAGGTTGCCGACGAGCTTGACGCGGACGCAGACCTGCAGCGCGAGGCTGGTCGGCTCGGCCGCGGCGAGGCGGTAATGGACCTTGCCGATCGCGCTTTGGGTGAGGGCCGCGGTGCCGGTGACGCGCGCCCGGCCGCTGGCGTTGAACAGCACGGTGGTGCCGATGCCGTTGCCGGGGCCCGGGTCGAAGACGCCGTGGAGCGGCACTTCGCCGGTGGCGGCGAGGTCGGCCCGGACCTGCAGCTGGCCCGACTGCAGCCAGTCGGCCTCGATGCCGACCAACTGCGTCTGCAGCCACAGCCGGCGGCCGGGCGGGATCTCGACGAACCAGCTCATCCGGCCGCGGCGGCCGGTGAGGAGCGGGGCCGAGGCGTCCGCCGACTGGGTGAGCTTCACCGTCCGCGAGTTCGAGCGGAAGGGCGTTGATCCGGCGGAACATCTCGCGGAACAGGGCGCCGTCGGCGCTGACGCGCCAGTCGGCGTCGCGGACGAGGACCGGCTGGACCGCCGCGCTCACGTCGCGGCGCAGCTGGCCGACCTCGGCGTCGAGGCGGCTGTCGTCGATCGGCGCCGAGACGCAGGCGCCGAGCGCCAGGGCCGAGCAGAGACAGAGGCGGCTGCGGATCATGATGCTCACAGCGCCAGCAAGACATGGATCCCGTCGGCTCAGGAACACGATCCGTTTTGCTCTAGCGCCGGAGAGTCGGAGACCGCCGGCCGCAGGATCGTGACCGGCACCGTGGCGCCGCCGATCGGGACGACGGCGTCGAGGGTGCCGGCCGCCTGATCGATCCGGAACTCGCGCCGGAGCGGGATGGTGAAGGACGGCAGGCTCGACTTCATACTCGTAGAGCCTGGCCTTGACGATGTCCTTCGCGACGCCGCGCAGGTTGAACTCGAACGATCCCGATTTGACGTCGGGCACGACGTCGATGAGGCGCACTTTCATTTCCGCGGAGTCGAGGTCGGCCGTATCGATCACCGCCTGCAGATAGGCCTCCATGCGCAACCGAATCTCGGTGCCCCCGCGGCGCGCCGTGGCGTCGACCAGCAGCCGCGGATAGCCGTCCTCGAATGCCGCCCGAACCGAGGCCAAATGAATGATCGTGCCGGGCGACCGGCGCAGCGCGAAGTCGCGGCCGTCGGCGCCGCTCAACACCTGATTGATCGCGGCGGTGCTGACGAACGCCTCGGCGATCGTGCCCGCCTTGAGGTCGGGCGACGCGGCGAGCTGCCGCTTGAGGGCCTGGAGACGGTCCCGCTCTTCGAGCAGCCCGAGGTGATGCTGCATCGCCAGTCGCGAATATGTGTCGCACCCGCCCGCCAGCAAAGCGGCAAACACGAGCGCGCATTTCAGCCGAACCATAGGCGGTGCCCCTGGACGGCGAACTCGGCGGGGTCGAATCTCCGTTGATCCCCCGGCGAAGTCAACCGACGGGCGAGCCGCCGCGTGCGCGCCGGCTGGCGCGAGCGGCGCGGATACGGCAGTGGTCCCGGGAGTTGAGCGTCGAAAGGAGACCAGGCGCGATGGCGAAGAAAGCGACGGGCAAGGCCAAGGGAGAGCGCCGCAGCGGCAATCGGCGCAAGGGCGATCGGCGATCGGGCGGCGAAGCGCGCCGCGGCTCGCAGGCCGGCGAGGCGTTCGTCGCCTTGCTCCAGAGTCCGCTGGTCGCCGACCTGGTCGCGGTCGCCGCGACGGCTGCGCTCGCCGCGCTCGCCCAGGAGGGCTTCGGCAAGAGCGGGGCGCCGGCCGGGCAGCGCGCCGGCAAGGCGGTCAAGCGCGCCGGCAAGGCGGCTGCCGACGCGGTCGGTCGGCGCCTCACCGAGGAGATCGCCGAGATCAAGCAGGCGGCGAAGGCCGCTAAGGCCGCCGCAAAAGGGTAAGCCGGGCGCGGCCGACGTCGCGCACCACATCGACCTCGAGGCCGAGCGGATCGACCGTCTCGTCGCCGCCGGTCTCGACGCTCATCCAGCCGCCGGGCGCGAGCCAATCCGAATGGATTACGGCGCGGACGATGTCCGTCCCGGCGCCGGGCGCGTAAGGCGGATCGGCGAAAATCAAGTCGAACGGGCCGTAGCGGCCGAGGAACAGGGCCGAGCCAGCGACGATCTCGATCCGGCCGCCGGCGCCGAGCCGGTCGGCGTTGCGGCGGATGGTCGCCTCGGCGGCGGGGTCGCTTTCGACGAAGGTGGCGCTGCCCGCGCCGCGCGACAGCGCCTCGAAGCCGAGCGCCCCGCTGCCCGCGAACAGGTCGGCGACGCGCAGGTCGTCGAACGAGCCGAGGCGACTGGTGAGCATCGAGAACAGCGTCTCGCGGACCCGGTCGGCGGTGGGCCGAGTCGTGCGTCCGGGAGGCGCCTCGATCGGCCGCCCGCGCCATTCGCCGGCGATAACGCGCATCAGTTCCTCCCCATCGCGGCGCGATGGGGAGGGGGACCATTCCCCACAGAGGGAATGGTGGAGGGGTGGAGGCGTCCACGTCAGTTACCCCTCCACCAGCTACGCTGGTTCCCCTCCCCACAAGCTCCGCTTGCAGGGAGGAACTCATTTGAGCGTCCCCCGAAATGCGTGAAGCTCGCTCGCATCGATCTCGTCGACCGCGCCCGGCTCGAGCTCCGCCAGGGTGAACGGGCCGTAGGCGGTGCGGATCAGGCGCGAGACCTGCAGGCCGAGGTGGGCGAGGACTCGGCGGACCTCGCGGTTCTTGCCCTCGGCCAGGCTGAGCTCGATCCACGCGTTGCGGCCGGTGCGCCGCTCGAGGTTGGCGTTGATCGAGCCGTAGCGGACGCCGTCGATGGTCACTCCTTCGGCCAGTGCTTCGAGCTGGGCTTGCGTCACGGTGCCGAAGGCGCGGGCGCGGTAGGTGCGGACGACCCCGGTGCGCGGCAGCTCGAGCTGGCGCTTCAATTCGCCGTCATTGGTGAGCAGCAGCAGCCCTTCGGTCATATAGTCGAGGCGGCCGACCGGCATCAGCCGCGGCAGCCCCTTGGGCAGCCGGTCGTAGATGGTGGCGCGGCCCTTGGGGTCGTGGGCCGCGGTGAGCGTGCCCTGCGGCTTGTAGAACCGGTAGAGCCGCGCCGCCTTGGCCGGGCGGACCGGCCGGCCGTCGACGGTCAGGCCGGTGACGTCGTCGAGCAGGGTCGCGGGGGTGGTCACTTTTTCGCCGTCCAAGGCGATCCGGCCGTCGGCGATCATCCGCTCGATCTCGCGGCGCGAGGCAATGCCGGCGCGGGCCAGCAATTTGGCGATGCGCTGCGGTCCGGCCTCGCGTTCCGGCGATGCAGCCGCCGCTGCGCGGGGGGCTTTTCGCCGGGTTCGGCACTCGCCGTTGTTTCGTTCGTTGCGGAGGTGAGTTCATCGTGTTTGCTCGGAGTGTCGATGCTGTTCGGTAAGCGCAAGCGGGTCGTCAAGCGGATCCTCATCGTCGAGGACGAGCCGCTGACCGCGTTCGACACCGAAACGATGCTCGCCGACTTCGGGTATGAGGTGGTCGCGACGCTCGACGATCATGAGGAGGCGCTTGGCCTGCTCGAGCGCGAGGAGGTCCATCTGGTCATCGCCGACGTCCGGCTGCACGGCGAAGATCTCGGTCTCGAGCTGGCCCGCAATGCGATGGCCCGGGGCGTTCCGACCCTGCTCGCGACGGGGCACGACCTGCCGCCCCCGAGCACCGATCGCACTCGGCTGCCTGCGGAAGCCCTACACCGAGCGGCATGCTCAAGCAGGCGCTCGAGAGCGTCGACCGCCACCTCCAGGGCGAGAGCGTCAAGCCGCTCAAGGGGCTCGAACTCTATCCGACCAAGGCCGAATGACGGTCCCATTCATCGCGGGGCTAGGCACGTTCTGAAACCAAGCTAAGGTTTCCCGGGCGACGCGAGGAGGGACTGGTGGCAGGTCAACGACCCAAGGGTTTGAAGCTTCTCAAGACTGCCCTGTCGACTCGCAAATCCTCGACCATGCTGGCGTTCGGCTTCTCGTCGGGCCTGCCCTACGCGCTGTTGATCGGCACGCTCAACGCCTGGCTCGGCGAGGCCAAGATCAACCTCGCCACGATCGGCGTCCTGTCGTGGATCGGCTTGTCCTACAGTTTCAAATTCCTGTGGTCGCCGCGTGGTCGACCGGCTGAAGCTCCCGGGCCTCGAGCGGCTCGGCCGGCGCAAGAGCTGGATCCTGATGTGCCAGGCGATCATGGTCCTCGCCTTCGCCGGCCTGGCGGCGACCAACCCGGCGACCAGCATCGGCACCTTCGCGATCTTCGCCGTCATCGCCGCTTTGGCCTCGGCGACGCAGGACGTCGCCGTCGACGCCTGGCGCATCGACGTCGCCGACGAGCAAACCCCGGTCGAGTTGCTCTCGGCGATCTACCAGTTCGGCTATCGCATCGCCTCGATCGTCGGCGGCGCCCTGGCGCTGGTGCTCGCGGCGCGCATGAGCTGGTCGCTGGTCTACCTGCTGATGGGCGGGCTGATCGTGCGTTATTGCCCTGATCGCCCTGCGCGCGCCCGACACGCCGCGGCCCGATGCCGACCGGCTGCACAAGGAGCTGGCCGAGCCTGGCGCGATCGAGCCGCGGCCCGGGCGATCGCGCTCGCGATCGTCGGCCTCGCCTGGGCGTGGGCGATCTTCACCATCGGCCGGTTCATGGTCAGCATGCTGGTCCCGGCCGATCCCGACGCACCGCACCCTTCGGTCGCCGACTTCACCAAGTTCTATGGCCCGTGGATCATCTTCGCGACGGTGATCGTGCCCCTGATCGTCGCCGCCGTCCTCAACTGGCTGAAGTCGCGCAATCGCTACGTTTTGACCGCAGACGACCACACCCACAAGCCGGCGCGGACCGCGCTCAACCATCTCTATGTGTCGCTGGTCGCGCCGCTCGGCGAGCTGGCGGGCCGGCTCGGCTGGGGCGTGCTGATCGTGATCGGGCTGATCCTGACCTACGCGCTGTGCTACAATATCTGGTCGAGCTTCGCTTTCCCCTTCTACCTCGACTTCCTCCATTATTCGAAGGACGAGGTGGCGTTCGCGTCGAAGGTGTTCGGCATCTTCATGACCATGATCGGGATCGCGCTCGGCGGCTATCTGTTCGTGCGGATCGGCCGGCTGCCGACGGTGCTGATCGGCGCGATCCTGCCGGTGTTCGGCAATTTCGTTTACGCCGACCTCGCCGAGGGCGGGCCCGTCATCGACGCCGTCGCGGGCACGATCGGCCTGACCCAGCTGTTCGGCCTGTTCGGGTTCGACGAGCGCATGGTCCGGCTGCTGCTCGCCATCTCGATGGAAAATATCTCGACCGGCATCGCCGGCGCGGCGTTCGTCGCCTACCTGTCCGGCATCGTCAGCAAGCGCTTCACCGCCGTGCAATATGCCCTGCTGTCGTCGCTGACGTTCCTCGTCGGCTCGCTTGGCCGCGGCATCGCCGGCGAGGCGTTCGACACCTACGGCTATGCGACTGTGTTCCGCTGGACCGCCGCGGCGGGCGCGTTCGCGATCCTGTTCGTGCTGCTCGAATGGATGCGGGTCACGGCCGAGGGCCGCCGCGCCGAGGCCGGCACCGCCGCCAAGGTCGACGATCCTCCGAAGAAGGCGCAGCCAAGCCGCAGATCAGGCCGCTAGAAATCGATTAAGGTGTTCCGGCTAAGGGTGAAATCCCTTCAGCGTGCTGCGATCGTCGTGGGGGACATGGTTTCGGCATGATCGTCTATCTCGCCATCCTCGCGCTGCAGATTTTCTGCGTCGTCGACGTGATCCGCCGCGGGCGGAACACGATCTGGATCATGGCCCTGGTGTTCCTGCCGGTGGCGAGCGCGCTCGCCTATTTCATCGTCGAGATCCTGCCGACGCTGCAGCACAACCGCCACGTCCGCGCCGCCCGGCAGACGGTGGTCGAGAAGCTCGACCCGGAGCGCGAGCTGCGCGCCGCGCAACAGGCGCTCGACGTCGCCGACACGATGGCCAACCGCCTGCGGGTCGCCGACGCGCTGACCGAGCTCGGCCGGCATTCGGCCGCGCTGCCGCTTTACCAGCGCGGCGCCGGGCCGCGCCCCGACTTCCGCACCGGTGAGAAGCTGGCGCGATCGCTGTTCCTCAACGACCGGCCGGCCGAAGCGCTGTCGGTGCTCGACGCCCTGCCCAACGTGACGGCGCAATCGGACCAGGACCGCGCCAAGCTGCTGCGCGGGCGGATCCTCGAGGACATGGGGCGCAGCGACGAGGCGCTGGCGCTGTACGGCGACGTTATGGACCGGATGGCGGGCGACGAGGCGCGCTGCCGCTATGCCGCCTTGCTGCTCAAGCTCGGCCGTCGCGGCGAAGCCCGGCGCGTGCTCGAGGAGGTCGAGCATCGGATGAAATATTTCGACCGCCACACGCGGGCCTCGCAGGGCTCGATGTACGACTGGGCAATGAGCGAGCTGACCACGCTCCGGACCTAGCCGGGGACTTCACCGTTGGCGGCGAGCGCTTCGCCCGCGAGATAGAGCGAGCCGGCGACCAGCCGCGGCGCGGGGAGGGTCCGCCAGCGCCTCCGCGAGCGAGGCTGAAGCACGGCCGCCGAAGCTTTGCGCGAGATCGCGCGGATCATGGTGCGCGTGATCCGCGACCGGCACGAAGGTCAGCGACAGCGCATGCGGCGCGAGGGCGGCGATGATCGCGTCGGCGTCCTTGTTGGCGAGGATGCCGAGGACGAGATGCATCGGTCCGCGCTCGGCCAGCGTTTCGCCCAGCGCGGCCGCCGCGGCCGGATTGTGGGCGCCGTCGACCCAGGTCGAGGTCCTTCCCAGCGGGCCGTGGCGGAGCCGCTGGAAGCGCGCCGGCCAGTCGGCGGATCGCAGCCCGGCCAGGAACTCGGGCCGCCCAACCGGCAGCGCATCCTGATGCGCAAGCATCTGCAAAGCGAGGTTGGCATTGCGGACCTGGTGGGGACCCGGCAGCGCGGGCTTGAGCGTCGGGTCGAGGGCCCAGTCGCGGCCTTCGAGCAGCAGCGGCGCGCCGCGCCGCGCGGCGCCGGCCGCGATGGCGGCCTCGGCTTCGGCGGGCTGGGCGACGCTCAGCAGCGGAACGCCCGGCTTGGCGATCCCCGCCTTCTCCGCGGCGATTTCGCCGAGCGTGGTCCCGAGGAATTGCTGGTGGTCGAGCGCGACGCTGGCGATGCCGCACACCGCCGGGCGGTCGACGACGTTGGTCGCGTCGAGCCGGCCGCCGAGCCCGACCTCGAGGATGCAGGCGTCGGCAGGGGCCCGAGCGAAGGCGAGCAGGGCCACGGCCGTCGCCACCTCGAAGAAGCTCGGCTCGATCCCGGCGCCGGCGTCGAGCACCTCGGTCAGCAGTGCGGCGAGCCGCTCGTCGTCGATCAGCTTGCCTGCGACCCGGATCCGCTCGTTGAAGCGGACGAGGTGCGGGCTGGTGAACAGGTGTACGGTCTGGCCCGACGCTTCGAGCGCGGCGCGGAGGAAGGCGCAGGTCGAGCCCTTGCCGTTCGTCCCGGCGACGTGGAAGACGGGGGGAAGCGCATCCTGGGGGCGGTCGAGGCGGTCGAGCAGGGCGCTGATGCGCTCGAGCCCGAGGCGGTCGCCGGCCGGGGAGAGTTTCTCGAGGCGGTCGAGCTGGGCCTGGACCGCGGGGTCGGTCGAGCGGGCGAAGTCCATCTAGTTAGTTCCTCCCCATCGCGACGCGATGGGGAGGGGGGACCATGCGAAGCATGGTGGTGGGGTATAAGGCGTTGACGCCCGTTACCCCTCCACCATTCAATCTTCGTTGAATGGTCCCCCTCCCCACAAGCTTCGCTTGCAGGGAGGAACTTTCTCGTCACGCCGCCGCCTTTGCCTCCGGGCACAGGTAGGCGACCAGCAGGGCCAGCCGCGCCTTCAGCTCGGGCCGCGGGACGACCATGTCGATGATCCCGTGCTCAAGCAGATATTCGGCGCGCTGGAAGCCCTCGGGCAGCTTTTCGCGGATGGTCTGCTCGATCACCCGCTGGCCGGCGAAGCCGATCAGTGCGCCGGGCTCGGCCAGCTGGACGTCGCCGAGCATCGCATAGGAAGCGGTCACGCCGCCGGTCGTCGGGTCGGTCAGCACGACGATGTACGGCAGGCCGGCCTCGCGCAGCTCCTGCAGCGCGACGGTGGTCCGCGGCAGCTGCATCAGCGACAGCACGGCTTCCTGCATCCGCGCCCCGCCCGAGGCGGTGAAGATGATGTACGGGCAGTGGTCGGCGATCGCCGCCCGGACCCCGGCGACGAACGCCGCGCCGACCGCCACCCCCATCGACCCGCCCATGAAGGCGAAATCCTGGACTCCGAGGACGACCTGGTGGCCGTCGATCCGGCCGCGGGCATTGACCAGCGCGTCGCGCGTATTGGTTACGGAGCGCGCGGCCTTGAGCCGATCGGTGTAGCGCTTGCTGTCCTTGAAGCGCAGCGGATCCTCACGGACTTCCGGCGCTGGCACAATCTGATACGTCGCGGCGTCGAACAACTGCTCGAACCGGGCCTTGGGGCCGATCCGGTCGTGGAAGTCGCAGCGCGGGCAGACGCGGTAATTCTCCTCCCACTCCTTGAGGAACACCATCGTCCCGCACTTGGCGCATTTATGCCACAGGTTCTCGGCACTCTGGCGCTTGGGCAGGAACGGGATGCCGCTGCGAACTCGGCTCAGCCAGCTCATTCAGGTCCTCGCCTCTTCCGGGGTTTGCGTAAGGTCGGCGGCGATGTCGGCGATCGCGCGGGCCGGATCAAGGGCGGCGGTGATCGGGCGGCCGATCACCAGCACCGAGGCACCGTCGTCGAGCGCCTGGCGCGGAGTCACTACGCGCTTCTGGTCGGCGACCTCGACCCCGGCCGGCCGCACGCCGGGGACGACGAGGAAACCGTCGGGCCAGGCCGCGCGCGCCGCGGCGACTTCCTCGCCGGAGCAGACGATGCCGTCGATCCCGGCTTCCCGGGCGAGCGCCGCGAGGCGCGCAACCTGCTCGGCCGGCGAGCCGGCGGTTCCGGCGGCGGCAAGGTCGCCCTGGTCGAGGCTGGTCAGCACGGTGACTCCGACGACCCGGGTCCGGCGCGGCGCGGCGGCCTTGGCCGCCGCGCATCATTTCGACGCCGCCGGCGGCGTGGACGGTGAGGATCGCCGGGTCGAGCGGGGCCAGCGCCTCGACCGCCTTGGCGACCGTGTTGGGGATGTCGTGGAGCTTCAGGTCGAGGAAGATCGGCATGCGGTGCTCGGCGACCCGAAGCACGCCCTCGCGGCCATTGGCGCAGAAGAATTCGAGGCCGAGCTTAATGCCGCCGGCGATCCCGCACACCTTGCGCGCGATGGCCGCGGCCTTGTGGACGTCGGACGTGTCGACGGCGACGAAGATCGGCTTCATGCCACGGATTCGGTTTCATCGGCCGGCGCCGGCGGCGCCCCTGCCGGAACCGGCGCGGCGCGCTGCCGCTCGAACGCATCGAGCCGGCGGTTGAGGGTCCACAGCCGGGCGCGGTGGATCAGCCAGGTCGGCAGCCAGCCGAGCAGGAAGGCGATCAGCAGCAGGACCGGAAGCTTGATGTCGGCCTGCAGATTAGCCCACAGGCTGATCGTCACCGGGGTCCAGTTGCGCGTCGCGAACAGCACCACGAGGACAGCGACCAGCACCCAAAACACAGTCTTCAGAAATTGCATTACCGGCCAGTCTCCCGGGCGCGGGTCTTAGGATAGTGGAACCGCGAAGGCCAGAAGCCCGTTCGTCGCATTGCTGAATTGCTCTGTCGCAACCGCGTAACGCTGCGATTGAGGGCTGTTGACCGCCGCGCCAGAGGGGAAGCGGGCGGGGAGAGAAGCTTTTGGAATCATCGGCCAAAATTGCGTTGGGCGCCATTGCGCTGCTGATGGCCGCTTCCCTGCTCGCGACGCGGCCGCACAGCACCCGCACCGGCGCGTCCAAGCCGACCGAAGCGCACCTGCGGCTCGCGGCGCTGTCGCCCGAGGCGCGGCGTGACGTCGACTACGCCCTGCTCGACCAGCGGCTGAAGCAGCTGATGACCAGGCCGGCGATGGTCGGCCTCGCCGTCGGCGTGGTCGAGAACGGCCGCATCACCTTCCTCCGCGGCTATGGCGAGACGCTGGCCGGGTCGAACGATCCGGTCACCCCGGACACGGTGTTCCGCTGGGCCTCGGTGTCGAAAGGCGTGGCGGCGACGATGGTCGCCAAGCTCGCCGAACAGGGCAAGATCGACCTGAAGGCGCCGGTGGTGAATTATGCCCCGGACCTCAAGCTGCCGGCGCAGGCCGAGTATCGCGCGACCGTCGGCGACGTGCTGTCGCATCGCCTCGGCCTCTATCGCGATGCCTTCGCCAACAAGCTCGAGGAGGGCCAGGACCCAAGCTTCCTCCGGACGCAGCTCGCGACCCTGAATGCGGTGTGCGCTCCAGGCACCTGCTGGGACTATCAGAACGTCGCCTACGATGCGTCGAGCGAGATGGTGTCGCGCGTCAGCGGCCTGCCGTACGAGCAAGCGGTCCGGCGCTATCTGTTCAATCCGATCGGGATGACCAGCGGCAGCGTGTCGCTGGAGGGCCTGCAATCGAACGCGAGCTGGGCGCGGCCGCACAGCGGCGGGCGGCGGCCGTGGCCGATGGTCGATACCTATTACAAGGTCCCGGGAGCGGCCGGCGTCAACAGCAACATCAAGGACATGGCGCTGTGGATGGAAGCGCAGATGGGCGAAATGCCCGATGTGCTCGACGGCCATGTGCTCGACACGATCCATGCGCCTTATGTGGTCACTCCGGGCGAGCGCGGCCGCCTGCGCAAGTTCCTCGAGCGGGTCGGCACCGCGTGGTACGGCTACGGCTGGCGCAGCTACGATTATGCCGGGCACCGTATCGTCGGCCATCGCGGCGGGATCAAAGGCTATCGCTCGTTCATCCTGTTCGACCCGGCGAAGAAGAGCGGCGTGGTCGCGCTGTGGAACAGCGATACGTGGCAGCCCGGCGGGCTCGAGTTCGAGGTGATGGACATGCTCTATCATCTGCCGTTTCGCGACTGGCTCGAGCTGGACAAGGGGCAAGGGGCGAGCGTGATCGAGACCGAGCCTGACGAGGTCGGCAGCGGCGACGGCGGGCCCGCGCGCAAGCGCCCGCGGCGCCGCTAACGCTTCGCCTTCGCCTCGGCTTCGGCCTTCTTCAATTCGCGCTGCTGGTCGAGGTGGGCCTTGTAGCGGAAGGCCATGCCGAGGATCGAGGTCGACCATGCCGGCGACCAGGACCGGCAAGTGCCAGCGCGGATCATCCGGCTTGGGCCAGGCGATCGCCCCGAGCAGGAACACGCTGGCGATCGAGACGAGGTAGCCGAGGCCCTTCCAGTCGACGCCGAGGAACACCGGCCGCGTGATGTGCGGATGGCCCATGGCTATTGGAACATCCGCGACAGCGATTGGTTTCCTTCGCGAAAGTTCAAAGGAGACGTACCATGCCTGAAGCCCATCGCGACGCGATTGCCCTGTTGAAAGCCGACCACCGCACGGTCGAGGAATTGTTCGAGCAGTTCGAGAAGGCCCGCGGCGACGGGCGCAAGGAGGCACTCGCGAACCAGATCTGCCTCGAGCTCACGGTCCATGCGGCGATCGAGGAGGAGATTTTCTATCCGGCCTGCGAAGGGAAGGTCGACGAGGATTTGCTCAAGGAAAGCTACGTCGAGCATGACGCGGCCAAGGTCTTGATTGCCGAGATCGCCTCCGGCGCGGGCGAGGCCGACGACTATTTCGATTCCAAGGTGAAGGTGCTGCAGGAAGAGATCGAGCACCACGTCGAGGAAGAAGAGAAACGGATGGAGGGGCTGTTCGCCCAGGCGCGCAAGGCCGGGCTCGACATGGATGCGCTCGGCGTCGAGCTTGCGGCGCGCAAGGTGGAGCTGACCGAGACGTTCAAGGCGAACGGCCTGCCCAAGCCCGAATTGAAGACGATGGACGAGGTCGCGGTGTAGGGCGATAAGCTGGCCCGATGGGGCCGGCAGCGGGGATCACCGCCTTCTTCGACGAGGCGACCAACAGCGTCAGCTATCTCATCGCCGATCCGGCGACGGGCGCCGCCGCGGTCATTGACCCGGTGCTGGATTTCGATCCGGCGTCAGGCCGGATCTCCACCGGTCGATCGACCGGATCCTCGCCGCGGCGGACGAGCAAAAGCTTCGCATCGCGTGGGTGCTCGAAACCCACGTCCATGCCGACCATCTGTCGGGCGCCGCGATCATTCGCGAGCGGACCGGCGCCAGGGTCGGGATCGGCGCCGCCATCGACGCGGTGCAGCAGGTGTTCGGCCCGATGCTCGGGGTGAAGGACCTCGATGCCGAGGATTTCGATCGCCGCTTCGCCGACGGCGACCGGCTCGAGCTCGGCGAGCTGACGGTCGAGGTGATCGCGACGCCCGGCCACACCCGGCCTGCGTCAGCTATCGGATCGGCGATGCGGTGTTCGTCGGCGATACCTTGTTCATGCCGGACTATGGCACTGCGCGCTGCGACTTTCCCGGCGGCGACGCGGGCCGGCTCTACCAATCGATCCAGCGCCTCCTGGCGCTGCCGCGCGACACGCGCCTGTTCCTGTGCCACGACTATAAGGCGCCAGGCCGCGACGCCTATGCGTGGGAGACGACGGTCGGCGAGGAGGCCGACCGCAACGTCCACATCGGCGGCGGCACGTCCGAGCAGGAGTTCGTCGCCATGCGCCGCGCCCGGGACGCGACCCTGTGCGCGCCGAAGCTGCTCTATCCGGCGATCCAGGTGAACATCCGCGGCGGCCGCCTGCCGCCGGCGGAGCCGGACGGCTCGGTCTACCTGAAAATCCCGGTCACTCGCGCCTAGCGCAGGGCCGCCAGCTCCCCGGCGGAATCGCGACCGTAGATGTCGTCGGCATACGTCAGCCGGCCGTCGGTCGCCTGGGCCGTCAGGTAGGTGACATAGACCGGCACCGGCGACGGCAGCAGCACATGCTGCTCCGGGTCTGACGAATCCGTCGAGGGATCGCGGCCGAGCAGCCAGCGGCCGAGCCGCTCCGCATCCTCGAGCCGGATGCAGCCGTTGCTAAGGTCGCGGTCGTCGCTCGCGAACAGCTCCTTTTTCGGCGTGTCGTGCAGGAAGATCCCGGCATCGTTGGCGAAGCCGAACTTGAGGTGGCCCATCGAATTACCCGGCCCCGGAAGCTGGCGCACGCGGACCTGGGCCGTGCCGTCGGCCACAGCCTTCCAGTCGACGTCGCCGGCCGACAGCACCGCGGGGTCGTCGCCGAAGCCCGCCAGCAACTGGTAGCCGTGGGCCTTCAGATAGCCGGGCCCCTGGCTGAGCACGTTGTGGGCGATCATCGTCCGCACGAGGTCCGGCGGCACGTTCCAATAAGGGTTGAGCGTCGCATAATGGATCGCGCTGGCGATCATCGGCGTCTGGCTGGTCGGCTTGCCGACGATGACCTTCATCGAATCGGCGATGCGGCCGTCGTCGACCATCCACAACCGGGCGCTGGCGGTATCGACCACGACGTAGCGGCCGCGCGCCGGGAAGGCCCGGACCCGGTCGAGACTCGCAACGACCCGCGGATCGGGCGGCGATCCGGTCGCCTGGAGCTGGCTCAACGCCGCGTCGCGCAGCCCCGCGTAGATCGGGTTCACGGCGACGGTCGAACGCAGGTAGGTTTCGGGCGAGCGCGCCGCCGCGGCCAGCTTCAGGATGTCGCTGGCGCTTTCGCGCCGCGGAGCGACCCATTGCTCGGCGTAGATCATGCCGGCCGCCGGGCGATGCAGCAGCTGGACATATTGGACCCAGCCGGTCGACAGCAGCCGGTCCGCTTCGAACAGCGCGGAGGAGTCGCCGTTCTGCGCTCGGGCGATCAGCGCTTCGGCCTGGGCGGCGTAGCCGGGGCCGTCGTACAGGCCTTCGGCCGCCGACCGCTTGAGAATCTGGATCAGCTCGCTCGCGGCGGGGCTGCCTGGCCCGTCGGCGAGCCAGAGCGGCGCCCCGCGCCGCGCCGCATAGAAAGCGCTGACCGCGGGATCGCCGAACATGGCGAAGGAGCGCGCGGCCGGTGGCGCCTCGGGCGTAGTGGCGGCCGCAGCGGGCGCGCCAAGGGTCATCAGCGCCGCCCAGGCGGCGCCGGCAAGCAATCGTGTAACCACGTCAAATCCTTTGGGATTCAGAGTTCTTGCCGTTACAACGAGTATCCGGGTCACAAGGTTCAGAATGAGTCACTGGGGTTGGTAAACGGGTGTCCCGCGACGGGACCGGCCAGCGCGCCACAGCTCAGGACCCGATGTAGACCGGCGTCCCGACGCCGGTCGTGGTGAACAGCTTCCTGGCGAAGGCCGAGGGCAGCCGGATGCAGCCGTGCGAGGCCGGACGACCCGGGTTGTAGCCGGCGTGCATGGCGATGCCGTACTGGTCGATGAACTGCGCGAACGGCATCGGCGCGTTGTCGTATTTCTTCGACCGGTACATCAGCTGCTTGCCGCGGACCGCGAAGATGCCGGTCGGGGTATCGCGGCCCGGCTGACCACTCGAAATGGTCGCGACGGCCATCAGAGTGTCGCCGCGATAGAGATAGGCCAGCTGATCGGAGAGGCTGATGACGACGCGTTCGGGGCCCGCGCCCTCCGGCACGTCGCGCCACACATATTGCCCGGCCTTCAGGAATTTCGGGCCGAACGCATCGATCATGTCGACCCGCGCCTGCGACGCGGCGTCGCCGGCTTCCATCTTGGCTTCGTAGGTTTCCAGCGCGAAGGCCGGCGTCGAGGACAGCGAGGTCGTCAGAACGCACGATCCCGTCAGCGCCAGCGCGAGGGCTAGCTGCTTCATTTTCAATACCTTGATTTTTCTGTTGACTTTTGTTGCGGGAATGCTCGGCACCCGAGTCGGGTTCCGTTTCTTATTGCTGATGTAGTCACGACGCGGGGCGCGCGGTACCGGCAAATCCCGGAAATCTGCCTCTCGTCAGGCGGGAATCCGATGCTATGGAGCGGCCATGAAGCCGGGGGTCAAAACCGCCATCGCCGCCCTGGTCGCCGGAACAAGCGTGTTTGCCGTGCTGCGCTGGCTGCGGGCCGCGCGGCGGCAAAGCTCAAGCGCGGAGGAGCCGGAGCGCGATCGGGTCGACGAAGCCGACGAGGAGTCGTTTCCGGCGAGCGACCCGCCGAGCTGGACGCTGGGCGACGAGCGCCACCGCTAGGCGCCGAGGATGTGACGCCAGGCCGGGTCGAGCAGGTCCTGCTCCTCCGGATGCTTCCTGATGTAGGCGGCGAAGAACGGGCAGATCGGAATGACCTGGAGCCCGCGCTCGCGGGCCGCGGCGAGCGCGGTCCGGATCAGCAACTTGCCGAGACCCTGGCCCTCGTGCGCCGGCGGCACCTCGGTATGGGTGAACATGATCTTGCCTTCGGGCAGCGTGTACTGGGCGACGGCGAAGCTGCCGTCGCCGAGGTCGATCTCGAAGCGGTGCTTGTCCGGATTGTCGCGGACGATACGGGTTGGCGCGTCGGGCATGGTGCAGCCGTAGCGGTTCCAGCCGGTCACCGCACCTCCATCCGAACCTGGGTCATCAGGGCGAGCGGGCGGCCGTAGTTGTCCTCGAAGAAGGCCATCCATTCCTCGGTCCCGTCCTCGTGGCGGTGGATCATGTGCGGGGCGTGGGTGAAGTTCACGCCGCGGCCGGCGAGCTCGTCCCTGACCGAATGCAGGTCGGGGACGCGCAGGTAGAGGATCAATTCGGCGACCGGGCCGTCGCCGTCCTCCTCGGTCAACATCAGGCGGACGCCGCCGAGATCGAAGAAGGCGAGGCCGGGAAAGGCGTAGAGCTCCGGCAGGCCGAGCGTGTCGCGATACCAGTCGCGCGACTCCGCGACGCTGCGACAGGTGCGGGCGACCTGGCCGAGCATCATGTAGCTGTCGGTGTGCGCGATCGCGTCCATGGCGGTTCTCCTCAAGTGGTGGAGGGCGGTGCCCTTGGCGACGCCGTCCCAGCCGCGCAGCTCCGTCCGGCTGGCGAAGGCGAGCTTGGACAGCGCATTGCCGACGTGGAACTTCACCGCGTCCGGGCTTGACTCCCATGCGCTCGGCGATGCGGCGGTTGGTGAGGCCGTGCCGGACCAGCTCGGCCACCTTCCATTCGGCCGGGGTGAGCACGTCGTCGTGCCGCGGCCTGCCCCGATCGCCCTTGGGCCCGTTCGTCGTCATGCGACTCGGTTTACCGGGCGCGGGGCCGAATTACCCTACCCGCGCGGTCTCGCCTTCGGCGGCGCGGCAGGCGCAAGATCGTGGATTCGGGCGACGAAATTGGCGACTTTCCACATGTCGTCCTCCTTCATCAGGCCCTGCCACGCGCCCATGCCCGAGTAGCGGACCCCGTCGTGGATCGCGGCATAGGCTTCCTCCGGGGTCAGGCCGGCGCCGTCGCCCTGCCAGAATTGCGGGACGCGCGGGTAGAAGCCCGTGCTCCCCCAGTCACTCTTCGCCTCGGCCGTGCCGTGGCAGCCGGCGCAATTCATCGCATAGAGCTTGCGCCCGGCGGCGAGCGCCGCGGCATCGTCGGCCTTGACCGGGTTCTTGAGGCCCCGGGCGCGTTTCTCGAGCGCCGAGTCGAGGAGGCGACCGCCGAGCGAGACTTCCCAGCCCGGCGGCTCGCCGGTCCCGGTGCTGCCGAGCCAGCCGAGCATCCCGGCGGCGACGAGCAGGACCGGCGCGGCGATCAATCCGAGGATGAAGACGAGCAGCGTTTTCATGAGCTCCCCCCGCGCTTGCCGCTCCCGGACCTAGGCAGCGCGCGGCGGGGCCGCCAGCGCCGTTCGACTAAAGGCTGCGTGCGTCAGGCAAGCGCGGCCTGACGGGTGCGGTTCACGGCCGGGACCGGGTCGTGGGCGTCGGGCCAATCCGTCCGGCGCCGGAGCCGCGGGGTGAGGAACAGGATCGGCAGCTTGAGCGCCAGCAGCTCCGAATGGATGAAGCTGTCGATCGACCGCTCCCACCACTTGGGCTCGCGCCGGCGGCGACGTTTGAGCCAGGCTTCGTACGGGGCCCAGTGCCGCGGCTCGTCCTCCTTGATGATGCCGTAAGATCTTCATCAGCTGCCGGTCGGCGCGGATCGCCGGGTGGCGCAGCAGCACCTCGACCTGCCAGAAGCCGCGCCGCTCGGTCAGCGCGATCACCCGGCACAGCTTGGCGAAGCGCTCGTCGGTCGCGACCATCGCCGCATCGTCGAGGTCGTCGATGGCCGTGCGGAACATGATCTCGACGAAGCGGTCGATATGGCCGCAGGTGCGGTCGACCGCGATCGGCATGACGCCGCGCTTCTGCCACCAGCGCTTGAACATCTGGTAGTGCTTTTCCTCATCGGCGCGGTGCTGCTCGATCTCGGCGATGAAGGCATGGTCGCCGGGCCAGCGCGAGCGCACTGCCGCGAGCACGCGGTCGAGCGCCGTGTACCCGCGATGCTCGTTATAGAGGTAGATCGAGGCGACCAGCTCAAGCCACCGGCGGCGATACCACGCGAACATTGAGTGGAGGCTAGGGGCGGCAGCGGTGGGGGTCAATTGATGCAGGTCAGTGCGCTCACCCCGCGCTGACGAAGCTGTCGAGGACCTTCTTCCGTCCCGCATGCTCGAAGTCGATTTCGAGCTTGTTGCCCTCGATCGCGGCGATGGTGCCGTAGCCGAACTTGCCGTGGAACACCCGCTGGCCGAGCGCGAGGTCGTCGCGGCCCTTGTTGCCGAGGCTGATGGCGGACGCCTTCACTTCGACGGGCGGCTGGTTGCTCCAGCGCCCCCTCTCCCTGCCCTCTCCCGCGAGGGGCGAGGGGATTCTTGTCGCGCGCTGCCAGCCGGGGCCGCGCGAGGGGCGGGCGACGTGGGCGAAGGGGTCGGAGCGCTCCGACCATTGCGCGCGCCACAGGCTTTCCCCGCCGGTCATGGTCGTCTCTTCCTCGATTTCCGACTTGGGCAGCTCGGCGAGGAAGCGCGACGGGATGCTGCTGGTCCACTGGCCGTAGATGCGGCGGTTGGCAGCGTGGAGGATGGTCGCCTTGCGCCGCGCGCGGGTCAGCGCGACGTAGGCGAGGCGGCGCTCTTCCTCCAGGCTGGCGAGGCCGCCTTCGTCCATTGCCCGCTGCGACGGGAACACGCCTTCCTCCCAGCCGGGCAAATAGACGATGTCGAACTCCAGCCCCTTGGCGGCGTGGATGGTCATGATCGTCACGCGGTCGCCCTGGCGCGCCTCGTCATTGTCCATCACCAGGCTGACATGTTCGAGGAAGGCCTGGAGCAATTCATATTCCTCCATCGCGCGGGTGAGCTCGGCGAGATTCTCGAGCCGGCCGGCGCTTTCGGCCGAGCGGTCGGCCTGGAGCATCGCGGTGTAGCCGGATTCCTCGAGGATGATGCGGGCGAGCTCGGGGTGGGGGAGGCTGGCCCCTCCACCAGCCTGCGGCTGGTCCCCCTCCCCGAGAAGTCAGGGAGGATTGCCGCCATTCCACGCCAGCGGGCGATGTCGGCGACGAAATTGCCGAGCGAGCGGCGGGCCTGGGGGGTTAGCTCGTCGGTGCCGAGGATCGAGGCGGCGGCGATGAGCAGCGGCTGCTGGCTCGCGCGCGCGTGCTTGTGGATCGCGGCGACCGCCTTGTCGCCGAGGCCGCGCTTGGGCTGGTTGACGATGCGCTCGAAGGCGAGGTCGTCGGCCGGCTGCTGGATCAGCCGGAGGTAGGCGATGGCGTCGCGAATCTCGGCCCGCTCGTAGAAACGGAAGCCGCCGATGATCTGGTAGTTGAGGCCGATGGCGATGAACCGCTCCTCGAACTCGCGGGTCTGGAACTGGGCGCGGACGAGGATCGCGACGTCGTCCAATGAGCCGCCGCGGATCTGGTGGGATTCGATCTCCTCGCCGATCCGGCGCGCTTCCTCGGGCCCGTCCCAGATGCCGATCACCCGCACCTTCTCGCCCTCGCCGGCGTCGGTCCACAGAGTCTTGCCGAGGCGGCCGGCATTGTGGGCGATGAGGCCGTCGGCCGCGGCCAGGATGTGCGAGGTCGAGCGGTAGTTCTGCTCGAGCCTGACAATCTTTGCCCCGGGGAAATCCTTTTCGAAGCGCAGGATGTTGGCGACCTCCGCGCCGCGCCAGCTGTAGATCGACTGGTCGTCGTCGCCGACGCAACACAGGTTGCGCTTGGGCTCGGCGAGCAGCTTCAGCCATTCATACTGGGCCTGGTTGGTGTCCTGATATTCGTCGACCAGGATGTAGCGGAAGCGGTCGCGATAGCCGCCGAGCACGTCGGCATGCTTGCGGAAGATCACCAGCATGTGGAGCAGCAGGTCGCCGAAGTCGCAGACGTTGAGGGTGCGGAGGCGCTCCTGATATTGGGCGTAAAGTTCGGCGCCGCGGCCGGCGGCGAAGGCCTCGGATTCGCCGGCGTCGACCTGGCCGGAGTCCAGCCGCGGTTCTTCCAGCGGTCGATCAGGCCCGCGAGCTGGCGCGCCGGCCAGCGCTTTTCGTCGAGGCCCGAGGCGGCGATCAGCTGCTTGAGCACGCGCAGCTGGTCGTCGGTGTCGAGAATATTGAAGTTGGAATGGAGCCCGACCAGCTCGGCATGGCTGCGCAGCATGCGCGCAGCGACCGAATGGAAGGTGCCGAGCCACGGCATGCCCTCGATCGCGCCGCCCGAGATGGCGGAGACCCGCGCCTTCATCTCGCGCGCGGCCTTGTTGGTGAAGGTGACGGCGAGGATCTGGCTCGGCCAGGCGAGCCGGCTGGCGATCACATGGGCGAGCCGCGCGGTCAGCGCCGCGGTCTTGCCGGTGCCGGCGCCGGCGAGGACCAGCACCGGGCCCTCGGTCGTCAGCACCGCCTCGCGCTGCGGCGGATTGAGGCCGGCGAGGTAGGCGGGCTCGGGGCTGAGGGCTGGCGATTCAGGCACTTGCCGGAGGTAAGCGGAGGGGAACGGAACGGCAACCGCGGCTGACCCTGCGAGTCGCGAATCGCGGATTGTGACAAAGTTCCTACGCTTGTTCCCGATATCCCCGTTATCCACAGGCTTCTCACCTTATTTTTCGCTTTTGCAACTCGGGCGGCATGTGCATGGTGACCAAGTGATCGGGACGGCGGTCCCGGCCTCTCCAAGAGCCGGCAACGGCAGGCGGAAGCGGCAGGTGACCAAAGGTCCGATCTCCGCCGGCAGGCGATGCGGAGGCTCTTCGGAGCGGAAGCGCTGTCAGTCGGTATGAGGCGCCGGAAAAGTCGATCTTCTCCAGCGCGACGCGGTTCGAAGCATTTCGGTGCGGAGGACAAAGCGGGACGCGGGAGGGTTGACCCAAGAAGGGCCGCAGAACATCGGACGGTTTTGGCCGGGAGCTTCGGTTTCCATCGCCAGGCCGGACGGGTCGAAAGAGACGGTGATCCTCCGGGTCGTCGCTTCGGTAGGCCAGTCGGGCTCCTCGCAAGAGGGAGTTGTTCGATCGGAAGCGACGCCTGAGCTGGTGAGCCAGGATCGAGAGCGGGTCTGGGCCTTCGGGTTTTTGACCAGGTTACGAACACCGGCATATCCTTCGCTCGGCGCAGTGGGGGCTGGCAGCAATGCCGGCCCCCATTTCCGTTTTGGGGGATGCCGCGGTCGCGGATCCGGTGGCCGTGCCCGGGGGCTATCGCCGGCGGGCGGGCTTCCAAAGAGCCACGCTGTACAGCGCAAGCGCCAAGAAGAATCCGGCAATCACCAAAATCTGGGCCACGCGCTCGCCCGAAGGCCGGCCGAGCTGATTGCCTGGACCGAATTGCGCGAGAAGATCGAGGAGCAGGTCGGCAACGAGGAGTGGCACCGGCTGGCGATCGAAAGATTGATCGCGCGGCGCTGAGCCAATTTCGATTTCGCGCGTTGGGCGGGTCAGGTGGCGGCGGCAATCGGGCCGCTGGGAGCGGCGGGCGCGAAGGAGATGGAGCGTGCTCCGCTGGTTGATCCCCCTGACATTGATGACAGCTCCCGTGGCAGTGGCCGCGGCCACTCCGACGTTGTCGGTCGGCGACTGGTGGGAAAAGGTCACCGTCAAGATGACCGGGGACGGCACCGCCCAGACCTGCCGCTATGAGACCAACCTGCCGTCGGGCGGCGGGGCCAAGGACTGCAAGGTGGTCGGGGCAAGCGCCGCGGCGGCCAGCCAGACCGGCGCCAGCAGCAAGGAGGAATATTCGACCATCACCTTCGAGCGCCGGTTCAGCGTCGGCGGCTCGGCCCCGGCCGAACGGACCATGCAGACCGGCGACAAATTGCTCGGCCGCGACGTGATGGCGCTGGCGATCGACGGCGCCGGCAAGGTCAGCGGGTGCAAGGTCGTCCTGTCGCAGGGCGAGACCGGGCTCGACTATGGCTGCAGCGAAGCATCGGCCGAGCGGTTCGAGGCAACCGCGGCCCGCGGGGCCGAGGCTCATCGGCAGGGCTTCCTGACCGTGCTGGTCTACGGCCACAACGAGCATATGGTGTGAAAGGCGGGGTAGGGGCCTCGACCGGGCCCCTCCACCATCCTGCGGATGGTCCCCCTCCCCGAGGCAAGCTCGGGGAGGATTAGTTGACGACGATCTGGTCGGTCATTCCGAAGCTGGTGTGAAGGAAGTGGCTGCAGTGCACTTCGTAGGTGCCGGCGCTCGGGACCAAGGTGATGCTCTTGGTCTCGCCGCCGCGCAGCGCGACCTTGCCGCCGGGGGCGGCGCCCGCCGCGATGCGCGAACCGGCGAAGAAGGCCTTGGCGGTGAAGTCGTGGCCGCTGCCCGAGCGGTTGACGAAGGTCAGGGTGACCGGCCGGCCCGCGGCGAGGTGGATCGGGCTGGGCGAGAAGCTGAAGTTGGCGAGGTCGATGGTCTGGCTGGCGGGCTGGGCGCCGGCGGCGCTGCCGAGCGCCAGCGCGAGCGCGGCGACGGCCGCGAGGCGGAATGCGAACATGAGGGAAACTCCTTTGGGTCGATGGACGAGGGGGCTGCTGTTTAGACCTCTCCGACCGCGCTTTGGTTCAGCCGTTGGTATTACAAATATGTAATCTCAAGCTAGAAAAAACCAAATAGGTAAAATTATCTTGACATCGTGACGCTGATTCGGTACACGTCAGGCACAGTCGAAAATTGCGAGTCGAGGGACGACGGCCCTCAACGCGGCCGCGTCGCGGCCCATCCCTCTCCTCAAACGGAGAGGAAATCGATCCAGGAGCGAGCATGGGGTTGTGGTGGTTCGGGCGCAAAAGCGCGCCGGCGGACGCGAGGCCGTTTGTGCCTGCGTGGCTGTGTTCTTCTGACGCAGCGGAGATTACGACCCGCAACGCGACTATCAGACCGGGCAGGCGCGGAGCGAAACGATCGGAGAAGCGCCGACCGAGGCGAGGATCGAGCTTCCGGCCGTCCTCGGCGCGCTCGACGCCCGGTCGCTGGCCGAGCAGGCGATGGCGCGGCGTTGGGCGCGGAAGGACAGGCTGACCGTTCGCCTACCGCCGCGCTTCGCGACCCTCGAGCCGGGGGCGCTGGTCGAGCTCTCGATGTCCCCCGCGCGGTGGCAGGTGGAGCGCTCCACGATCGACGGAATGGTCACCGTCGCGGAGCTACGGCCGGCGTGGAGCGCGCTGAGCGCGCTTGCCGCCGATGCCGGACGCTTTCTCCCGCCAAGCGATGTGCTCATTGGCGACCTTGCTCTGGCGCTGGTCGAATTGCCTGACCTTACCGGCCACGCCGGCCTCGGCCCGACACTGCATCTGGCGGCCTCAACAAATGCACCGACATGGAAGCGCCTGCCCGTCGAGGTGAGCAGCAATCAGTTCCTCGTCGGCGTCCGCACAGCCCGTCGCAAAACCATCATGGGCTCCGCCGTAACCGTGCTCGGCGACGGCGGGGTCGAGGGGATCGACACCCTCAATTCGGTCGAGGTCGAGCTCATCGATCCCACCCAGTGGCTCACCAGTTGTGAGGATGATGCGTTGCTGGGCGGCGCGAACCTTGCGCTCCTCGGCGATGAGCTGATCCAGTTCGCCAACGCCGCGGTCCTCAGTCCCGGCCGCTTCCTGCTGACGAGGCTCTTGCGGGGACGATATGCGACGGACTGGGCGATGGACACCCACGCCAGCGGTGACGTGTTCCTGCTGATCGACCCAGCGTCACTGCAATCGATACCGCTTCCGATTTCCGTCCGCGGCGCGGTCGTCACCGCCTCGTGTCGCCTGGCAGACAGCACGGTCAGCACCCAGCGGTTGGTCGACGGGCGGTCGCTCCGCACCAGTCTTTTCATCGATGGCGAACAGGTCGTCGGACGGAGGGCCGCAGCCATTGCCGCGCCGTCCGGAGGGGCGACCATAGACACCGAGGCGAGAGCGGCCGTTTCGCAAATTCTTGAAGGCCTGCGACAGCACGGACTTTTCGGCTCCTAAAAAACTCAACTGTGTCAAATGGTTCTGTTTCTGCTCAATTTCGATTGAGGCTTTTGCGCAACAGTCCCCAGCCATTCCCCCGCTTGCGCCGCAACCGGTGCTCTCATAATGTGTTCGAGCGGTTCAATCTTAGAACGCATGTGAAAGGGGACAATTATGCGCAAGCTGGCCATTGCGATGGCGCTCGCATCGACCGCTCTGGCGACACCCGCTGTCGCTCGCGACCACTCGCCGTATGTGGGGGTCGAGGGCGGCATCATGTGGGTCGAAGATGCCGACGTGGACGTTGACGATGGCGTTACCAGCTTAACAGCGCCGTCACGATTACCCATAAGTCCGGCTTCGATGTCGACCTGATCGCCGGCTACGATTTCGGCATGCTTCGCCTCGAGGGCGAGCTCGCCTACAAGCGCGCAAGCGTCAATCAGGTCCGCGTCGACCCCCGGATTTCGGGCGGTGGGCCTGGCGACAATTTTGACGCAGACGGTCGCGGCCGAGCGCTTTCGGGAATGGTCAACCTGCTGCTCGACTTCGGTGACGATGACGGGCTCAGCGGCTATGCCGGCGCCGGTATCGGCCTGGCGAGCGTCAAATACAACGTCTCAGCGGATACGCCGCTGACGCTGATCGACGTCTCCGACACGGACAGCGGCATCGCCTGGCAGGGCATTCTCGGCCTGCGCTACGCCGTCAGCTCGAACATCGACGTTGGCCTCAAGTATCGCTTCTTCAATGTGCCGAACCTGAAGTTCAACGCCTCGGACGAACAGGGCGCCCCGCTGACGCTCGACACCCGCTGGCGTTCGCACAGCATCATGGCGAGCCTGATTTACAACTTCGCGGCACCGCCGCCGCCTCCGCCGCCTCCGCCGCCTCCGCCGCCGCCTCCGCCGCCGCCTCCGGCGACGCAGACCTGCCCGGACGGCTCGGTGATCCTGGCGACGGACACCTGTCCGGCTCCGCCGCCTCCGCCTCCGCCGCCGCCTCCGGCGCCAGAGCGCGGCTAACCGGCGCGACCAAAAGAGAGACCGGTCCGGGCATCCGCCCGGGCCGGTTTTTCTTTGCCTGGCGCAAGCGCGATGAGGGGCCGGGAAATCCCCGGCTCAAATCCAATTCGATCGGTGAAGAAGCTGGAGCTGTCTAGCGGCCGCTTGCCTGGACCGTGCGGCCGATCGGATCGAGTCGATAGGGATCGGAGAAATAGGCGACCTTGCCGTCGCGGACCTGGGCCGTCGTGTAGGTGAGATAGATCGGCACGCCGCGCGGCAGCTGAACCTGAATCTCCGCGTCAGTCCCGGGCGGGCTCGGCTCGGCGCCGAGAAGCCAGCGCCCGAAACGGCGCGCATCCTCGAGCCGGACGCAGCCGTTCGACAGATTGCGATTGGCCTTCGCGAAATATTCTTTGTGCGGCGTGTCGTGCAGGAAGATGTCGAGCTTGTTCGGGAACGGGAATTTCAAGTCCCCCATGCTGTTGTCGTCCTGCGGCTTCTGCCGGATGCGGATCTGCTGCTTGCCCGCCGCGACAGCCTTCCAATCGACCTGATCGCTCGGCACCACCGCGGAGCCCGAAGACCAGTCCGCCATCACCTGGTAGCCACGCGTCTTCAGGTACTTATTGCCCATGCTGAGGTAGTTCTGAGCGATCTTGCGGACCAAATGATCGGGCGCGTTCCAGTAGGGATTGTAGACGATGTAGTACATGACGCTGGCGATCATCGGCGTCGGATATTCGGTCTTGCCAACGACGATCTTCATCGAGTCCGCCGGACGACCATTTTCGTACATGGTCATCACCTGGGTGCCGGAATCGACGACGATGAACTTTCCGCCCGCGGGGATCGAGCGAATACGGTCGAGGTTGGCGATGAGGCGGGGATCGGGCGTGAGGTTGCCGGACGCCTGCGCTTCCGTCCAGGCGGCGTCCCGCATCTGCGCGTAAAGGGAATTGACGTTGGCAGTGGCAACGAGGTGCGCTTCGAGCGAAGGGGCCGCCGCCGCCGTCAACAGGATCTGATCGGCCCGCGCGCCCTGCGGCTCCAGCACCGGGAACACGTAGGTCATGCCCGGCGTGGGCCGCTTCAGCGCCTGCACATATTGGACCCAGGCGGTCGAGAGCAGGCGCTCGGCCGAAGCGCGGTCGGCGGCCGTGCCGCTCTTTGCCTGCGCGGCCGCGGCCTGAACCTGGGCGGCCAGTTGCGGGCCCTCCGCAAATCCGTCGAACGGCGCGCGCTGCAAGATCGTGACGAGCTGCGCGACCGCGGGATTTTCGACGCCGCCGCGGAACCAGATCGGCTGGGTTTGCCATTGATCGTAGAAAGCGGCGACGCTGCTTGCCGCCGGCAGGGTCGTGGCCTGGATCGCCGCGGGGCTGACGGTCGCCGACTGGGCAAATGCCGGCAAGGTCGACGACAGCGCCGAGCCCGCCAGACCGAATGCCACAATCTTCAGCTTGCTACCCATGTCCGGTCATCCCCCAGATACCACACTCTAAAAATGAGCGTAGCTTATCCCCAATTCAACCTACAATTCGCGATGAACACGCGCTTGTCCAACGCCTTGGGCCCGATTTGCGACAGGCCGTTCGCTGCGCGCCGCGCCTTGTGTTCGCCGCCGTTCGCGGGAATAGCCGGCGCCAACTCTCAATCGGCTCAAGGGACGGCAATGAACATTGATGGGGTGACTGCGGTCGTGACCGGGGCGGCATCGGGCCTGGGCGAAGCGACCGCGCGCGAGCTCGCCCGGCGCGGCGCCAAGGTCGCGGTATTCGACCGCGACGCCGAGCGCGGCGAGCAGGTCGCGGCGGAAATCGGCGGAATATTCTGCGCGGTCGACGTCACCAGTGACGAGAAGGTCGCGGCAGCGTTCGCCAAGGCGCGAGAGGCGCATGGGCAGGAGCGGGTGCTGGTCAATTGCGCCGGAGTCGCCAATGCCGCCAAGACCGTCGGGCGCGACAAGGAAACCAAGGCGGCGAAGGCCTATCCGATGCAGCAGTTCGAGCTGGCCATCCAGATCAACCTCATCGGCAGCTTCCGCTGCATCGCCAATTCGGCATTCGGAATGGTCGACCTCGAGCCGCTCGGCGACGGCGAGCGGGGCGTGATCATCAACACCGCGTCGGTCGCGGCCGAGGACGGGCAGATCGGGCAGGCGGCCTATTCGGCGTCCAAGGGCGGGGTGCTGGCGATGGCGCTGCCGATCGCCCGTGACCTGATGAACGACGGCGTGCGCGTCAACACGATCCTGCCCGGCGTGTTCAAGACGCCGATGGTGGCGATGATGCCGCCCAACGTCCAGGACGCGCTCGGCGCGCAGGTGCCGTTCCCGAAGCGCCTCGGGCAAGCCGAGGAATATGCCCGGCTCGCCTGCTTCATGGTCGAGAATCCGTATCTGAACGCGGCGGCCGTGCGGCTCGACGGCGGCATTCGGATGGCCCCGCGCTGAGCGACGAGCGCCTTCTCGACCAGTTGGCCGACGCGGCGCGCGAGGCGGGCGAGGCGATCCTGACCATCGTTCGCCGCGGCTTCGACGTCGAAGCCAAGCGCGACCGGTCGCCGGTCACCGAGGCCGATCGTGCGGCCGAGCTGATCATCCTCGCCGCGCTGGCGCAAGCGGCGCCCGGAGTGCCGGTGATCGCGGAGGAGGAGGTTGCGGCCGGCCGGATCCCGGCCCACGACCGCACCTTCTTCCTCGTCGACCCGCTCGACGGGACCAAGGAATTCGTGCGCGGGGGCGACGATTATACGGTCAATATCGCGCTCGTCGCGGATCTCGTTCCGCGGCTCGGGGTGGTGTTCGCGCCGGCGACCGGCCGCCTGCACCTGGGGCTGGTCGGCGCGGGCGCCTGGGCCGACGACGGCGGCGGCCGGCGAGCGATCCGCACGCGCGCGCGCGCCGAGCCGGTGACCGCCGTCGCCTCCAAGTCGCATTTCACGCAGGACACGTCGGACTATCTCGAGGCGGCGGTCGGCGCCTGCGGCCATGTCAGCATCGGCTCGAGCCTCAAATTCTGCATCGTCGCGGAGGGTGAGGCGGACATCTATCCGCGGCTGTCGCCGACCAGCGAATGGGACACCGCCGCCGGCCATGCCGTGCTGCTTGCCGCGGGCGGCCGGGTCGATGCGCCCGACGGCAGCCCGCTGCGCTACGGCAAGGCGCGCGTTCCTCAATCGCGCCTTCGTCGCGACGGGCGGATGGGCGCCGCCCCCCGCGGCGCCGTTTCTCGAGCCGTTCGCGGGCGGCGGCGATCTGCCCGCGGGGGTGTGAGCTAGGCCTGGGGAACCGCCGGCAGGACAACCCCGCCCAACATTCCGTCGAGCCATTTCGGATCAATTTCCTGCCGAATGTCCGCCCAATCGCTGAGCCGCAGCAATTCCACCTCGTCGAGCGCCGCCTCGAGCCGGGCGTAGAGGGCGCGGGCTTCCTCGCAGTCGCCTTCGAGCACGCCAAGGCGCCAGGTCAGCCGCTGCGCCTGCGCGATGGCGCCGGCGAGGTCATCGAGCCACCGGACCCGGTCCACGGCGGCAGCCTGATTTCGGGCGGCTCGATGCAAATCCTCACTCCCCAGGCGCGTGCCACTATGCATGGCTGCTTACCGGCGCGTTGCAATTGCCTCCGTTTTGAACGCGAAAATGGTCTGACTTTTCTCCGCAATGCGCGTTATCACCGGCCCGCTCGGTCTTATTGTCGCGGGACACGCACCGATGGACATGTACCTGAGCAGCAACCAAAACCGCGCAAACAGTTTCGATCCGCCCCCAGTCCTCGTCGTCGCGGACACGGAATCGGCCCGAGTGCGGGCCCGCCAAACCGTGACGATGGCCGGACTCCGGGTTGCCGAGGCGGGCGACATCGCAGCCGCCCGCGCACGGATCCGTGAGCAGGCGGCTGCGTCGGCGCTCTGGATCGAGCTGGACGGGGGGGCGCCACCGTCGCTCGAAGCGCTCCTGGATGAGGTTGCGGCGGAGGTGTCGCACGGGCGTTTCCCGGCGATCGTCGCGGCGCCGTCCGGCCTGCTCGATCAACTGGCCCTCCACGCCTTCAGCTCGGACATCGAACTGCTGATCGACGCGTCCGACCAGCAGCGCGCGTCCGCACTGGCCCTGGCGGTCGCGGGCGCATTCGCTCCGGCCAACGTCGCGGAGGCCAGCGACAAGAATGCGGCGCGGCTCCGGCAGCTGAGCGACGAGGTCAGCCGCATCGCTGCGACCCTCGCCCGGCTCTCGACCGGCCCGGCGACCGGCACCCGGCCCCCCGAACCGCTCGTTTCCGGCGACGCGCCGGATGTCTCGGTCGAGACGCTGCGAACGATCATCCGCGCCCGGCGGCTGCGCAGCCGCTATTTCGCCGAAGAGCTGTTCGCCGACCCGGCCTGGGACATGATGCTCGACCTGCTCCAGGCGGAGATCTCCAAGCTTCGGGTTCCGGTCTCCAGCCTGTGCATCGCCGCCGCGGTGCCGGCCACGACCGCGCTGCGCTGGCTCAAGAGCATGGTCCATGAAGGTCTGTTCATCCGCCGCGCCGACCCGCACGACGGCCGCCGGGTGTTCGTCGAGCTCGCCCCCGAGACCAGCCAGGCGATGCGCCGCTACTTCGCCGATATCGGGCAGGTGGCGGTGGTCTGAATTCGTCGCGGGCCATGATCGTTATGTTAGAGTTATCGGACATTCGTACAAGAGCATAATGTCAGATTACTCTGAATTGGAGTAAGTTGTTTCGGGCGCGATACTCGGCCCGTGACGGCGACAGCTGATTCTCAAATCTACCGCGACCTGATGCGGATGAAGCCGGACGAGCTCAGCCCCAACGCCTGGGCGGTCAAGGCCGGGGTCAGCCGGACGGTCTGGTCCGACATGCGGCGCCACGGCAATCCGTCGCGGCGAACGCTGGAGAAGCTGCTCGGCGCGGCCGGCTCGTCGCTGGCCGAGTTCGAGGCCTTGCGGGTCGGGCCCGAGATGGGCCGCTCCGCCGGAAGTGGCGGGCTGGCCGACCGCCGGCCGGGCTGGGGGCCGGCGAGCCTGCCGCCGCTGCCCCTGGTCGCGTCCGAGCTGGCCGGCGAATGGGGCGAGGCGGGAAGCCGGATCGAGCTGACCGAAATCCGTCCGGGCGAGTTGCTCGAGCCAATACCGCGGCCGGCCACCCTCGCCGCCGACGCGGACGCCTTTGCCGTGACCGTGGTCGGCGAATTCGATGTGGCCGCGGTTCCGGCCGGGCAGCCGGATCGCAGTGTCGCCGCGCGCCCCGGTGGCGATCGGCGACGACGTCCTGGTCCGTCTCAAATCCGCTGCCGCCGGCGCGGAGCGGGTGCTGATCAAGCAGCTGGTGAAGCGCAGCGGGACCAGCGTCGAGCTGCGCCAGTTCAACCCGGCCCTGACCTTCGCGGTCGACGCCGCGGACGTGGCGGCGATCCTCAAGGTCCCGGGCGAACTGATCTAGGGGCGCTTGCCGCAAAGCGCGCGGCATGGCACCCGAGCGGCTCGGGCGCTTAGCTCAGCTGGTAGAGCATCTCGTTTACACCGAGAGGTCGGCGGTTCGAGCCCGTCACCGCCCACCATACGCTATGTCCGCTTCCCATTGCGGACATTAGATCGGCGGATGCTGTGCCCAAAACGGCGGTGCTAACACTGCTAGAGCGGCGTTCGGGGTTCATTGGCAAGTCGGTCGTTGGAGTTTTAGCAAGTTTAGCTCACCCGTGCTCGCCGAACATCTATGTTCGACACTATCGAAAATCCACCGTTCGGGGTCGGTCAGCTACAACGTCGTTATCCACGACTAACGGCGCGGGTGCCCAGTTCGTCGAAGGAAGCCCCTTCCGATCGTCTCCCTCGCCGGCGTTGACGCCGTTGTCGCGCTCACGCTCATGCCGGGGTTCAGCCTTCCTGAAGTTCCAAACTCGGCGAAGCCATTCTGGCCGCCACATGGCGACTGCCCGGCCTATGTTACGGATTGGCAGTTCGTCCGCGACTGTGATCCTGAGGGCAAGTGGCCGAACCCATAAGTCCGACAAAACAGTGCTTCGCACAGCCGTGGATGCGCGGCCGCCCTCTCTCCTCGCTTGCATTGACCTACGACAAACGTGCACTACCTCATCGACTTTGGACGCGACCATGGACGCTAACAGCGCTCGAAACCAGCGGTTGTCTGGACGCTGTCCAATCAGTACCCATCCGGCAGAATCTCGGCGTGTTCAGCTAGCTATCCGCTAATGGCAGCTTTCCACCCTAAGCGGACATTAGAGCCTACAAGCTGCGCACCAGCCTGACCGCGACCCCCAGCCATGGCGGGTTGGCGATGACCTGTTGGCGGCCGCCGGCCTCGAGCGGGAGGATCTGGAGCTTCTCCTCGTCGCGGTTGATCAGGCGGCCGAACAGGAAGCGGCCGGCGGGGCGCGGGACGAGCACGTCGCGGTTGAGCGCGCGGGCATAATCGTCGGGCCCCAGCGTCTCGCACCAGATCTCGTCGCCGGAGCGATAGTCGCCGACCCCGGCCGAGACGATGATCGCGACCTGGCCGTCGTCGACCCGCGGCGGGACGACGATGGCCGAGCGTTTCGGGGCGTGCGCGCCGCCCGGGCCGAGCAAAGCGGCAACCTTGATCTCGGCCGCCTCGCCGCGCTCGACCAGGTCCTGGGCGTCGACCCCGAGCGCCTTGGCGATGCGGTTGAGCCAGCCGACCGAGACGGTGCGGGTGCCGGTTTCGAGCCGGCCGATGGTCTGGGGAGTCGTCGGCGGGTCGCACGCCCGGGCGACGTCGTCGAGGGTCATGCCGCGCGCCCGGCGTACCTCACGAATACGGGTGATCATCGCTTGCTCCCCCGAAACAATAACCAAGGCGGTTTTTCTTCTGTCCTACAGTTTCGCCGCTGTGGCAAGCCAGGGACCGAATTCGAATGGAGGAAGCGATGGGCGAAGGGCGGTCCAGGAGAATGCTCCGCGAGCAGGCGATCGGAGCCGAGCCAGAGCGGCGCGGCGGGCATGCACGACCGGTCCGGTCGGTCACCGTCAATGCGGTCGAATCGCCCTTGGGCTGGCTGCTGGCGCGCGGCCTGCTGACGCAGCGTCAGTTCGATGCCGGAGAACGGCTGCGCGGCGACTGGGAGCGGGCGCAGTTCCAGCCGCGGGTGACCATGGCGTGGAGCGCGGCCCCGGTCGCCTCGAGGCGAGGCGGCGCGGGCCCCGAGCCCGACCTCGGCGGCGCGCAGCTCGACGCTCGCCGGCGGTTCGACGCCGCCATCGCCGGCGCCGGGCCGGGCCTCGCCGACATCCTGTGGCGCGTGGTCTGCGCCGGGGAGGGGATGCGCGACGCCGAAACGGCGCTGGGCTGGCCGGCGCGGGCCGGCAAGCTGGTGCTGACCCTCGCCCTTGACCGGGTTGCCGATTATTACCGGCTTCCGTGAGGCATGCCGGCGAGAAAGGTCGCGCGCTTCGCGCCGTGGATCGAACGCGAAACGGCGTTCCTCGCGATGCAGGACGCATGAAAAAGGCGCCGCACCCCCGAGGGAGAGCGGCGCCTTTATCGGGCGGCAGCGTCAGATGCCGCTGCCGCCGGAGGTGCTTCCGGACGAGCCGCTGTCGTCTTCGTTGGCGTCTTCCTCGTCGAGTGCGCCGCGGCCTTCCTTGGCGAAGTCCTGACCGCCAGTGGCGCCGGATCCGGACTGCGAGCCGATGAAGCCCTCGTCCGAAGACTTGTCAGCAGATTGGCCGGTCGAGCGCTGGTCGTCGTCGCGATCGCTGGTCAGCGTGTCGCTGTCCCGGCGGGTGTCGCCGCTCGCGCTCTGGCCGCCGAAGCTGCCTTCGCCGCCCTGATCGGACCGTTTCTGGCCGCTCATCGCCTGCTCCGAGCCGAGGCCGCCGGCCTGCTCGCCCTGCCGCTGCCCGAATTCCTGCTGCTGACCTTGCTGACCGGTCGTCTGCTGGCCTGCTGACCGGTGGGCTGCTGGCCGCTCTTGCCCTCGTTGTCGAATTGATCCTCGTCCCGTTCTTCAGCCATGGCGAAATACTCCTCACTCGGCCCCGCGATGCTCTGATCGGCTAAACAAGGAGGGCGGCGGCAGCGTTCCGCCCGGCCACCGAGCTTTGCGACGAACCGCTTGGCGCAAAACGAAAAAGGCCGCCGGTCCGGTGGGACCAGCGGCCTCTATCGTCGCGTCGCGAGCGGGAAGGTCAGCCCTCGGGCTGCTCGTCTTCCCCGGCGGCCGCCGGCTCGGCTTCCGCCGTCTCCGGAGTCGCGCTCGCGGTCTCGTCGGTTTCGGCTTCTGGCGCCAGCTCCTCGGCAGCCAGCGGCGCGGCGTCCTCCTCGAACATCTGCTGGAGGACGTCGATGCCCTGCGCCTGGAGGTCGGCCTCCTCGGGCGAGCGGGCGACGTTGACCTTGACCGTCACCGCGACCTCCGGATGGAGCGCGACCTTCACCTCGTGCACGCCGATCGCCTTGATCGGGCGGTCGAGCACGATCTGGCTCTTGGTCACCTTGGCGCCGACGCCTTCCAGCGCCTCGGCGATGTCGCGCGCGCTGACCGACCCGTAGAGGTGGCCGACGTTCGACGCCTGGCGGATCAGCTTGACGCTCTTGCCCTCGACGCCCTTCGACGCCGTCTCGGCATCGCTGCGCTTGTGGGCATTGTCTTCCTCGATCCGCGAGCGGTTCGCTTCGAACAGCTTGCGGTTGGCGTCGTTGGCGCGGAGCGCCTTCTTGTTCGGCAGCAGGTAATTGCGGGCGAAGCCGTTCTTGACCTTCACCACGTCGCCGATGGCGCCCAATTTCTCGACGCGCTCAAGCAGGATGACTTCCATCTCCTGAGCTCCTTATTTCACGATGTAGGGAAGCAGGCCGAGGTGGCGCGAGCGCTTGATGGCGCGCGCGAGCTCACGCTGCTTCTTGGAGGACACCGCGGTGATCCGCGACGGGACGATCTTGCCGCGCTCCGAAACAAAGCCCTGGAGCAGGCGGACGTCCTTGTAATCGATCCGCGGAGCGTCCTTGCCGGAGAAGGGGCAGCTCTTGCGGCGGCGGAAGAATGCGCGGGCCATTATTCGACCTCCTCTTCACGGGCGCGGAAGCTCGGGCGGTCGTCGCGATCGCCGCGATCGGAGCGACGCTCGCGCTCCTTGTCGCCGCGGCGCATCATCGCCGACGGACCGCTCTCATGCTCATCGACGCGGATGGTGAGGAAGCGGATGATGTCCTCGTTGATGTTCGACTGGCGCTCGAGCTCGGCGACGGCCGCGGCCGGGGCGTCGAGGTCGAGGGCGACGTAATGCGCCTTGCGGTTCTTCGCGATGCGATAGGCGAGGGAGCGCAGGCCCCAGGTCTCGGTCTTGACGACCGACCCGCCATTGTCCTGCACAATCTTGGTGGCGTTTTCCGCGAGCGCATCGACCTGGGCCTGGGCGAGGTCCTGACGCGCGAGGAAAACATGCTCGTAGAGCGGCATGTTCGACTTCTCTCTTTTGGCCGATCGCTGACGGGCCCCAATGGCACGCCCCTCCGGCTGTCGTTCAAAAAGTACAGGCGCGAGAGCCAAGCCCCGCGCCAGCGAGGGCGCCTATGGCGAAACAGCGCCGAAAAAGCAAGGCGATGCAAAAGCGCTTGTCACAGCGCGGCAAGATGCGGAGAGGTCGCGGGGCAGCGGAGGACGGTCATGGTCGATGTCGAGGACGCGGTGGTGGCGCGGGCCACGGGCGGGGGCAAGTTCCAGGTCCGGGTCGAGACCGGCGAGCATCACTTCCTGATGGACGAGCCGGTCGACTATGGCGGCCTGTCGTCGGGGCCGAGCCCGTTCGACATGCTCGGCGCCGCGCTCGGCGCCTGCACGCTGATGACCATGCGGCTGTATGCGGCGCGCAAGGGCTGGGTCGTCGACGGCTTGAGCGTCCGCGTCGCGCATCGCAAGGAATCGCCGGACGCGCGCGACCAGTTCGTGCGGACTATCCATCTCGAGAATGTCAGCGACGAGCAGCGCGCCAAGCTGCTCGCCATCGCCGAGCGCTGCCCGGTCCACCTGCTGCTCGAGCGCGGCGCCGACGTCGCCACGCGGGTCGCCGAGGCCGAGCTGCCCGGCGCCGCGGGCGGGGGCCTCCACGAGCAGGTCATCGACGAGCTCTGCGACAAGGCGGCCTGACACTTCAAATCCGTTGCTTGGAGAGGGATCGCCGTGGCACATGCGGACCATGGCGACGCACCTTAAATCCGTCCAACCGACGCCCGACCCGCTCGACGACATGAGCCTGCCGGGCTGGCTCTATCACGACCCGGAATTTTTCGAGGCGGAGAAGGCGGCGTTCCTGCGCGCCGCGCCGCAGGTGGTGTGCCACGAGAGCGAGATCGCCGAGCCGGGCGAATGGCGCAGCCTCGAATATCTCGGCGAGAGCGTGTTCGTCATCCGCGGCGACGACGGCGAGGTGCGCGCGTTCGCCAACGTCTGCCGCCACCGCGGCTCGCGGCTGGTCGACGGAGAGGGCGGCTGCGCCAAGGTGCTGACCTGCCCCTATCATGCGTGGAGCTACGCCCGCGACGGGCGGCTGGTCGGGGTCATGCACCGCACCGAATATCCCGGCCTGCGAACCGAGCAATACGGGCTGTTCCCGGTCGCGCTCGAGCAGTGGCGCGGCTTCCTGTTCGTGACGCTCGAGCCCGGCGCTCCGTCGGTGGCCGAGATGATGGCGCCCTACGATGACGAAGTGGCGATGTACCGCTTCGAGGATCTGCGCGTGCTCGGCCGGGTCACGCTTCGCCCGCGGCCGCTCAACTGGAAGACGATCGCCGACAATTATTCCGATCATCTCCATATCCCGGTCGGCCACCCCGGCCTCACCCGGCTGTTCAGCCGCAGCTACCGGATCGAAGCGAAGGAGCATGTCGACCGGATGGAGGGCGACCTCGTCGAGCAGGAGTCGGCCAACCCGTCCGAGCGCGCCTATCAGCGCTTCCTGCCGGAGGTCGCTCATCTGCCGCCGAGCCATCGCCGCAAATGGCTCTATCTGAAACTGTTCCCCAACGTCGCGTTCGAAATGTACGCCGACCAGGTCGACTTCATGCAATTCCTGCCGGTCAGCGCGACCGAGAGCCTGATCCGCGAGATCAGCTATGCGCTGCCCGACGACCGCCGCGAGATGAAGGCGGCGCGCTACCTCAACTGGCGCATCAACCGCCGCGTCAACGCCGAGGACACGGCGCTGATCAAGCGGGTCCAGCTCGGCATGCAGCAGCCGGCCTATCGGGCCGGGCCGCTGGGAACGAGCGAAGTGTGCCTGCGGAGCTTCTCGAGGAAGCTCAGGCGGATGATTCCGGAAGCCCGTCTGGAACTCGCCGCCGCCGACCGGCTGGAGCCGGCTCGCGAATTCAAGCGCCGCATAACGAAGCGGATCGCAAGCCCCGTCGCCAACAGCGCCAGGCACCACAGGTCGGCTTCCATCCCGGTTCCGTAGACGGCGAAGGCGATGAACAGCAGCGCGACGACGAGGATCGACCGCGCGCCGGATGGACGAGCTCGCTTTCCAGGCGGCCAGTACGCCGGCGAGATAGACGACGATCACCGCCGCCGTCGAAAGCAGGATGATGAACGTATAGAGGCTGGCGGTGGCGCGGCTGCTATTGGCCAGGATCAGTAGCGCAGCCAGCACCGATCCGACGATTTGCGCGACAACCGGCGTGTTGGCTCCGCGGGTGCGCGCCATCGCTGCGGGCAGGTCGCCGCGGAGCGCCATCGAATAGCCGAGCTCGCCAGTGCCGAGGGTCAGGCAGTTGAGGCAGCCGAAGGCGCTGATCGCGATGGCCAGCGCAGCGAAGGATGCAGCACCGCGCCCCCATTCGCTGACCAGTGCGTCCGCGAACGGGGCCGGGGAGGCGGCGACCACGCTTGCCGGCAACAGCATCTGGATGCCGGTTCCGGCAACCAGGTAGAGCAGGGCGACGAACGCGGTTCCGCCTAACAGCGCGCGCGGGATGGTCCGCGACGCGTCGCGGATCTTGCACACCGGCGCGGTCGCGGCCTCGAACCCGGTCAGCGCGAAGAAGGTCAGCGCGGTGGCGCTGGCGAGATTGGCAAAGTTGACCGGCACCGATGCGAACGGTTCGTAGGCGCGTCCGCCGGTACCGCGTTCCGCGAACAGCCAGATTACTGCCAGCAGGGGCAGGATCTTGATCGCCACCGTGACGATCGACAGGCCGCCCGCGGCCCGCACCCCGATGGCGTTGACGGCGGTGACGACCACGACGCTGCCGATCGCGACCGGTACGACCAGGTCCGGGCTGCCACCGATGAACGACAGCGCCGAGGCGGTCGCGACCGCGACCGAGGCCATGGCGACCCAGTTGGAAACCCAGAACGACCAGGTCGCGAGGAAGCCGCTGGTCGGGCCGAACTCCCGCTCGATATTGGCCTGAATTCCCTCGCCGCCGAACCGCGAGATCCGGGCCAGCCCGAAGACGATGCACATCGCGCCCAAGCCGCTGATCACCCAGCTGATCGGCGCGTTGGCGCCGAGCGGGGCGAGGCTGACCGGAATCATGAAAATCGCACCGCCGATGATCGTCCCGACCACCAGCGCGGACGTCATCCAAAATCCCATCTTGCTGTCGTCGGTCTCGGTCATCAGTATCCCTCCCCCGAGGAAATGCGAACGCCTACGAACGTGGACCCTCCGCGGCCTCCCGCGGCGGGCCGGTCCACGGCTTCCTGATCAGGAACACGACCCCGCCCGCCACGAGCAGGCCGAGCGAGAGCAGGAAGCTCTCGCGGCCCGAGCCGTAGAAGGCGAACAGGACGAAGGCGAGGCCGATGGCGCAGGCGACGGTCGTCAGCGGCTTGCGGTCCTTGATCGCGGCCGCGATCGCGGCGGCGGAATAGAGGTAGAGAACCGCGTCGGCCGCGAGCACGGAAATGAAGGCGAAGAGCTGCGCGGTTCCCGCTCTCGCATTCAGGGCGAGCAGGATGCAGCCGAGGCCGGCATTGACGAGCTGCGCGGCATAAGGCGCATTGAACCGGTTGGTCGCGCTGAACAGGCGCGGCACGTCGCCGCGCAGACCCATCGAATAGAACATCTCGCCGCAGCCGAGCAGCGCCACGTTGAGGGTGCCGAACGCGCTGATCGCGATTGCCAGCGCGGCGAACCTCGCCGCCCCTTCGCCCCAATAGAGTCCGATCGCATCGGGGAAGGGCGCGATTGCCTTGGCGATGGCCGAATTGGGCAGGATCAGGCTGAGCGAGAGGGTGGCAATGAGATAGGCGATGGCGATCGTCGCCAGGCCGATGACCAGGGCGCGCGGCAAGTTGCGCTCCGGGTCGCGGATCTTGCCCACCGGCGAGACCGCGAACTCGAACCCGGTGAGCGCGAACAGGCACAACGCCGAGGCGGTCGCGATGTTGGACAGCGACGGCGGCGGAACGTCGATCCGCTGGAGCGGCGCTCCGCTCGCCCCCAGCATGGCGGCGATGAGGACGATCGCGACGAGCGGCAGGATCTTGATCAGCACGGTGACGAAGTTGAGCTCGCCGGCCGCCTTGATGCCGCGCAGGTTGACCAGGGTCACCACCACCATGAAGCAGAGCGACAGGTGAATGACGTAAGGTTGGAGGCCCGGAACAATCCGCGCCAGGGCCGCGGCCGAGGCCAGCGCCATCGCCGGAATTCCGATCCACGACGAGTTCCACACCATCCACGTCACCAGGAAGCCGACCACCGGCCCGAGCTCATTCTCGACATAGGTCTGGAGCCCGCCGCCGTCGGGGCTGACGATGCGCGAGGCGCAATAGGCCATCGCCATGACCCCGATGCCGCTGATCAGCCAGCCGATCGGAACGCTCGCACCCAAGGGCGCAAGCGACACCGGCAGGAGGAACACGCCCGAGCCGATGACCCCGCCGACGACCAGTCCCAGGGTCAGCCACGGCCCGAGCAGCCGGGCTCCGCGCGTGTCGCTCATCCTTCCCCTTCCAGCCTTGGCAATCGCCGTTGGTCGGCCTAGTCGCCCCGACGGTTCATAGCAGGGGGACAGATGCGCGCATTCCTTTTTCCGGGGCAGGGCAGCCAGGCGGTGGGCATGGGCGCGGCGCTCGCCGGGGCGAGCCGCCCGGCCGCGGACGCCTTCGCCGAGGTCGACGAGGCGCTGGGCCAGAATCTGTTCCGGCTGATGCGCCAGGGACCGGAGGACGAGCTCAAGCTGACGGAAAATGCCCAGCCGGCGATCATGGCCCATTCGATTGCGGTGCTGCGGACGCTCGGCGTGAGGCTTGCCGACGTGGCCGATTTCGTCGCTGGGCACAGCCTTGGCGAATATTCGGCACTGTGTGCGGCGGGATCGTTCGACCTCGCCACCACGGCCAAGCTGCTGAAGCTGCGCGGCCGGGCGATGCAGCAGGCGGTGCCGGTGGGCCAGGGGGCAATGGCGGCCTTGCTCGGCGCCGACCTGGCGCTGGCGCAGAGGATTGCGGACGCGGCCGCGCAGGGCGAGGTGTGCACCGTCGCCAACGACAACGACCCGACCCAGGTCGTGATCTCGGGCCACAAGGGTGCGATCGACCGTGCGATCGAACTCGCCAGGGAGATGGGCGCCAAGCGCGCGCTGCCGCTGCCGGTGTCGGCGCCGTTCCACTGCCCGCTGATGCAGCCGGCGGCGGAGGCGATGCGCGACGCGCTGGGCTATGTCGTCCTCGAAGCGCCGGCAGTGCCGCTCTATGCCAACGTCACCGCGCAGCCCGAGAGCGACCCGGACACGCTCCGCACCCAGCTGGTCGAGCAGGTCACCGGCATGGTGCGGTGGCGCGAAAGCGTCGCCAACATGGTCGACGCCGGGGTCGAAGAATTCGTCGAACTCGGCGGCAAGGTGCTGGGCGGAATGGTCAAGCGCATCACCCCCGACGCGAGAGTGACGAGCGTGGTGACGATCGAGGACGTGGAAGCGCTGGCAAAGGAGCTTTGATGTTCACGCGGAGACGCGGAGACGCGGAGAGGAAATGAAGGACATCGACGCGATCAGCGGCGACGTGATCGATGTCGCGCTGCGCCTCCATCGTGACCTTGGACCCGGGCTCTACGAAAGTGTTTACGAGACTGTGCTTGCGGGCAAGTTGGTGGAGATGGGATATTCCGTCGATCGGCAAAGGCCGATCGACATCGAATTTGAAGGGCTTCAATTTCCAGCTGCGTTCCGTGTGGACCTTCTGGTCGACGGTCGTCTCGTGGTCGAGATCAAGTGCGTTGAGGCCTTGAATAAGGCCCATCTCAAACAGCTTCACACATATTTGCGTCTGACGAAGCAGCCCGTCGGCCTCCTCCTGAACTTTGCTGGAGCAACGCTGAAGGAAGGGATCCGACGCGTCGTCAATGATCACATCCCCTCCGCGTCTCCGCGTCTCCGCGTGAACCAATCAGAAGGACCGCCTAATGTTTGATCTTACAGGAATGACGGCGCTGGTGACGGGCGCTTCGGGCGGGCTCGGCAGCGCGATCGCCAAGGGACTGGCGGGGCAGGGGGCGCGGCTCGCGGTGTCGGGGAGCAATGTCGACAAGCTCGAGGCGTTCCGCGCGACGCTCGGCGGCGATCATGTCGCGCTGCCGTGCAACCTCGGCGACGGCGCGGCGGTCGACCAGCTCGTGCCCCAGGCGGTCGAGGCGCTGGGCGGCAAGCTCGACATCCTCGTCAACAATGCCGGGGTCACGCGCGACAATCTGCTGATGCGGATGAAGGACGAGGAGTTCGAGGAGGTCATCCGCATCAACCTCGAGGCGGCGTTCCGGCTGATGCGCGCGGCGGCGCGGCCGATGATGAAGGCGCGCTTCGGCCGGATCATCTCGATCACCTCGGTGGTCGGAGCGACCGGCAACCCGGGCCAGGCCAATTACGTCGCATCCAAGGCGGGGCTGATCGGGATGACCAAGGCGGTCGCCCAGGAGCTCGCCAGCCGCGGCATCACCGTCAACGCGATCGCGCCCGGTTTCATGACGTCGGCCATGACCGACGCGCTCAACGAGCAGCAACGCGAGAGCATCCTGGCGCGCATCCCCCTGGGGGCGATGGGCTCGGGCGACGATATCGGCGCGGCCTGCGTGTATCTGGCGAGCCGCGAGGCCGGCTATGTCACTGGGCAAACGCTGCACGTGAATGGCGGGATGTATTGAGCGCTCGGCGGAGCGCGATCGAAGCGAGCGCGAGCACGCTGATCAGCCCGAGGGGGACGAGCGTCCATTGCGCGACGCCGCGCCCGATGAGCGGAGTGAACCAGGCCAAAGCCATGAGGCTCGCGTCCCAGCGCAGGAAGCCGCGCGCCTTGCCGTCGAGCCACAGCCAGCCGAGCGCCGGGAGCAGGACGACCAGGTCATAGTCGAGCACGTAGGGCGTCGACAGGACGACCGCCGCGCAGACCAAAGCGTTGCGTAGCTCGGGCCGCTCCTTGCTCCATGCGAACCAGGCCACGGCGGCCATCGCTGCGGCGGTGACGGCGAGCTGGGCCGAATAAGCGAGGCCGATGCTTCCGCCCCACAGGCGGACGGCGGCGAACGGGCTCATGATCTTGTGAAAACCGGTCGAGCCCTGCTCGATCACGACATGCTGGGTCAGCGGCAGGCTGGCGAGGAACGCCTGCCACACCGGCCAGCCCCAGATCGCCAGCGTCAGGCTCACCAGCAATGCAGCCGACAGCATTGCTCCGCCGATTGCGCGCCAGTGCCGGCCGGCGAGCAGCAGGACCGGAAGGATCAATGCGAACTGCGGCTTGTAGATGAGGCAGCCGAACAGCAGTCCGGCGGCGAACGGCCTCCGGTCGAGCAGCATCAGGCCGCCGCCAAGCAGCAGGGCGGTGAGGAAGCCGTTGTGGCCGTGGGTGAGGCAGATCAGGGTGACCGGCGCGGCAAGCGTCAGCAGCACGGTCTCGCGCCGCGGCACGAGACGCGTCATCATCCAGGTGAAGGGCGCCAGCGTCGCCACCTGCCAGGCGATCAGCGCCCACACATAGGGCATGGTGGCGAGCAGCGCGGCGACCAGCAGGAACGGCGGCGGATAATGCCAGCCGAACAGGTCGACGTCGGCCTTGTGATGGACCGCCCGCTGAACCGCGAAATGGTCGGGCCACGACCACACTTTCGCGGCGGACCCGTCGAGCGTCATCTTCCCGGCCGTCCACACGTTGGAGAAGTCGGTGCCGAGCGGCCGGCCCTTGTAATCGAGCGTGCCGTGGGCGGTCGCGAGCAGGGCGATGATGCACAGCGCGGAGACGATGCCGCAGATCGCCGCGATGCGGGTCACGCGCTCGCGGCTCAGCCACATTCCGGTCGCCAAGCTCTCCACGATCGCGGCCTGCACCGGAAACGGTAAAGAAATCAGTAACCCTGCGCTTTGCCCGGAATGCCTTGTCGTCGCCTGAACGCCACCTATATCGCCCTCGAAATTCAACCATAGCGGCTGCCTAGGGGGCAGTCGGCGAGGGGCATTAGAGAAGGAAAAGGCATGGCCAAGGTCATCGGGATCGACTTGGGCACTACCAACAGCTGCGTCGCCGTCATGGAAGGCGGCAAGCCGAAGGTGATCGAGAACAGCGAAGGCGCGCGCACGACGCCGTCGACCGTCGCCTTCACCAAGGACGGCGAGCGGCTGATCGGCCAGCCGGCCAAGCGCCAGGCGGTCACCAACCCCGACAATACGATTTTCGCGGTCAAGCGCCTGATCGGCCGCCGCTTCGACGATCCGATCACCAAGAAGGACACCGAGCTGGTCCCCTATAAGATCGTCAAGGGATCGAACGGCGACGCCTGGGTCCACGCCGGCGGCAGCGACTATTCGCCGTCGCAGATTTCGGCCTTCATTCTCCAGAAGATGAAGGAAACCGCCGAGGCCTATCTCGGCGAGACCGTCACCCAGGCGGTGATCACGGTTCCCGCCTACTTCAACGACGCCCAGCGTCAGGCGACCAAGGACGCCGGCCAGATCGCGGGCCTCGAAGTGCTGCGCATCATCAACGAGCCGACCGCGGCCGCGCTCGCCTACGGGCTCGAGAAGGACGAGGGCAAGACGATCGCCGTCTACGATCTTGGCGGCGGCACGTTCGACGTCTCGATGCTCGAAATCGGCGACGGCGTGTTCGAGGTGAAGTCGACCAACGGCGACACCTTCCTCGGCGGCGAGGACTTCGACGCGCGGATCGTCAACTGGCTCGCCGACAAGTTCAAGGCGAAGGAGAATATCGACCTTCGCACCGACCGGCTCGCGCTGCAGCGGCTCAAGGAAGCCGCCGAGAAGGCCAAGATCGAGCTGTCGCTCGGCCGCGACGACCGAGATCAACCAGCCGTTCATCACCGCGCGCATGGAAGGCGGCACGACCACGCCGCTCCACCTGGTCGAGACGATCAGCCGCGCCGACCTCGAGAAACTGGTCGAGGATCTGATCGAGCGCACCATCGAGCCGTGCAAGAAGGCGCTCAAGGACGCCGGGCATCGACGCCAAGGACATCGCCGACGTCGTGCTGGTCGGCGGCATGACCCGCATGCCGCGCGTGCGCGAGAAGGTGAAGGAATTCTTCGGCCGCGAGCCGCACACCGGCGTCAACCCGGACGAGGTCGTGGCCATGGGCGCCGCGATCCAGGCCGGCGTGCTGCAGGGCGACGTCAAGGACGTGCTGCTGCTCGACGTGACCCCGCTGTCGCTCGGCATCGAGACGCTGGGCGGCGTGTTCACCCGGATGATCGACCGCAACACGACCATCCCGACCAAGAAGAGCCAGGTCTTCTCGACCGCCGAGGACAATCAGAATGCGGTGACGATCCGCGTCTTCCAGGGCGAGCGCGAGATGGCCGCGGACAACAAGGTGCTCGGCCAGTTCGACCTGGTCGGAATCCCGCCGGCGCCGCGCGGCGTGCCGCAGATCGAGGTCACCTTCGACATCGACGCCAACGGCATCGTCAACGTCTCGCGCCAAGGACAAGGGCACCGGCAAGGAGCAGCAGATCCGCATCCAGGCGTCGGGCGGCCTTGCCGACAGCCGACATCGAGAAGATGGTCAAGGAAGCCGAGCAGTTCGCCGAGGAAGACAAGAAGCGGCGCGCCGCGGCCGAGGCGAAGAACAATGCCGAGAGCCTGATCCACTCGACCGAGAAGCAGCTCGCCGAGCATGGCGACAAGGTCTCGGCCGAGGTGAAGACCGAGATCGAGACTGCGCTCGCCGAGGCCAAGACCGCGGTCGAGAGCGGCGATTCCGACGCAGATGAGCGAGAAGACCAACGCGCTGACCCAGGCGGCGATGAAGCTCGGCGAGGCGATGTACAAGGCGCAGCAGGCCGAGACCGAAGCCGCGGCCGGACCGGCCGGCCGGAGCGCCGGCGCGCGGCGCGGACGAGCAGCCGGCGCGAGGAAGAGGTCGTCGACGCCGAATTCTCCGAAGTCGACGAAGAGAACAAGGGCTGATGATCGGGCGGCGGCCGACCTCGATGGGGGGCCGGCGCCGCGTCATGTCTGCGTAGCGGGGAGGCGTGATGGTCGAGCAGGACTATTACGAGCTGCTGGGAGTCGCAGCGCGGCGCTGACGATGCGGCGATCAAGGCCGCCTATCGCCGGCTGGCCAAGGAACATCATCCCGACCGCAAGAACGGCTGCAAGGAATCCGGAGGCGCGGTTCAAGGCGATCAACGAGGCCTATGACGTGCTCAAGGACCCGCAGAAGCGCGCCGCTTACGACCGCTTCGGCAAGGCCGCGTTCCAGAACGGCGGCGGCGGACAGGATCCGTTCGGAAGCGCCGGGTTCGAGGGCTTCTCCGACATCTTCTCGACCATCTTCGGCGAGTTCATGGACCCGCGCGGCGCGCGCCAGAACGCCGCGCGCGGCGCCGACCTGCGCTACGACCTCGAGCTCAGCCTCGAGGAAGCCTTTACCGGCGTCGAGAAGACGATCACGGTCGAAGCGCTTGCGCGGTGCGAGACGCTGCAACGGCCGCGGCTGCACCAAGGCCGACCATTGCGCGCAGACCTGCGCGACCTGCGGCGGCATGGGCAAGGTCCGCGCGCAGCAGGGCTTTTTCGTGGTCGAGCGCGGCTGCCCGACGTGCCGCGGCTCGGGCGAGGTGATCACCGACCCGTGCGCGCAATGCGACGGCGAAGGCCGGGCGCTGGCGCAGCGCAAGCTGTCGGTGAAGATCCCGGCGGGGGTCGACGAAGGCACCCGCATCCGCGTCGCCGGCGAAGGCGAGGCGGGCGTTCGCGGCGCCGTCACCGGCGACCTCTATCTGTTCGTGCACATGAAGCGGCACTCGATCTATGCGCGCGAGGGCACGACCCTGATCGCCGAATGCCCGGTCAGCTTCACCACCGCGGCGCTGGGCGGCGCGATCAGCCTGCCCGGGTCGACGGGCAGCAGGTCGACATCAAGATCCCGGCCGGGCATCCAGTCGGGCGAGCAGCTGCGCCATCGCGGCTCGGGCATGAGCGTGCTGAACGGTCGCGGCCGCGGCGACCTCGTCGCCCGCATCCTGGTCGAAACCCCGACCCGCATGTCGGCCAAGCAGAAGAAGCTGCTCGAGGAGTTCCGCGACGACCGAGACCGGCGAGGAATGCCCGGCGGCGAAGGGCTTCTTCAGCCGGATCCGCGACGCGCTCGGCGGCTAGGCCGCCCGGCGCAGCGCTTCCGGCGGTTGCGTGGCGAGGAAGCTCGGCCGTGAGCGCATCCGCTCGAGCCACGGCACCAGCCGCGTTCCGCCGATCAGCTCCGTCCCTTCGGGCGTGGTCGACAGCAGGTCGAGCTGCGCGCCGAGCATGATGTCGGCGACGCTGATTGTCTCCCCGGTGAAATAGGGCTTGTCGCCGAGCAGACGGTCGAGCTCCGCAAAGGCGGTCCGGGCCATCGGCATGGCTTCGGCGATCGCGTCCTCGTTGCTCGGCAAGCCGAGCAGCCGCGGGCCGATGATCCGGTTGAAGGCGATCGGCGCGGCGGCCTTCGGGAAGAAATACCATTCGATGATGCCGATGACCTGGTTCATCCGCGTGCGGTCCTTCGGGTTCCCCGGGGTCAGCGGCGGATTGGAGGTAGATCTCGTCGAGGTAGCGGATGATCGCCTGCGTCTCGTAGACCCGGAAGCCGTCGTGGTCGAAGATCGGGATGCGGCCGAAGGGGTGAAGTTTCAGATGCTCCGGGCTCTTCATCTCCGCCGGAGACATGACGTGGAGGTGATAGGGAACGCTCCTTTTCCTTGAGCGCGATCTCGACGCTGCGCAGGAACGGGCTGCCGGGAATTCCGTAGACGGTGATTCGCGGACATCGAAGGTCTCCTTGTCCTAATTGTGCGTTTCGTCGGCGAAGAGTTGCAGCAGGGCGCGCCAGCCGCCCGGGCCGCCGACGGTCTCGGCCATCGCTTCGGCGCCGGTCGCCCATCCGCTCGAGGTCGCGGTGCTCGAGGTCGACGACGGTGCCGTCGCCGTCCGGCGTGAAGGTGACCTCGACCTCGGTGATCAGGTCGGGGTCGAAACTGAATTCGGGCGTCAGCTGCCAAATGAGAATCAGGCGCGACGGTCGGCTCCCAGACTGCGACCTTGCCGAGCTCGCATTCCGATCCGTCGACATCCAGCTCGTACCAGCGGCCGCCGGCCCTCGGCTCGATGATCGGCCGGTCGAGGTCGGCTTGCGCCGATCTTGTGCGACTTGGGCCACCAGCGGCCGATGCCGCTGGTGAAGACGTCGAACGCGCGGTCCGGAGTCGCGTTGACGCGAATGCTCTTGCGCACCGGAGCGGGGCGGATCTGCGCGGTCATTCCTTTTCCTTTGTCTCGGTGCGGTTGAGCTTCGGCGGCGAGCGCGTCGAGCGCCGCCTCCCAATATCGGTCCAGCCAGGCGCGCATCGCTCCAAGCCCCTTGGGGTCGATGTGATAAATCCGGCGCGTGCCCTCGCTGCGATCGGTCACCAGGCCGGCATCCTTGAGCACCTTGAGATGCTGGGAGACCGCGGGCCGCGTGACCGGAAGGCCGCGGGCGATCTCGCCGACGGGCTTGGGCCCCGAGCGCAGACGATCGAGCACCGCGCGCCGGGTCGGGTCATGCAACGCCTCGAAAACTCGCTCTGCGTTAGCCATGACTTACGGTTAGTGTATACTTACCGATGAGTCAAGCCGGTTTGAGGCGGTCGATCTCCAGTCGCATGGCGAACAGCTGGGCAAACAGCTCGGCGGCCGCGTGAACCTCGAAGTTCGGGCGCAGCGGCTTGGTGTGCGCGAGGCGGAATTCGCCGATCGCCTCGCTGGCGCGCATCACCGGAACGCGCATGGTCGAGGCAAAGCCGCGGTCGGCCAGCTCGGCGGTCTGCTCGGCCGAAGCGGCGCGCAGCAGCGCGATCGACACCGCCGAATCGTCGTCGTCGCGCGGAAAGACCGGAACTCCGGCCGCAGCGGCGTCTGCCACCAGGGCCGGGAAATCGTCGCCGAGCGTCGCATTGGCGCCGGCACGGAACGGCACGCCGGTCCGGCTCGCTGGTCGCTTTCGCTTCTCCGACGAGCAAAGTCACCCGGTCGAACGCGGTCAGCGCGCGCATGCGTCGCGCCGCGGCGTCGAGCAGCCTTGACCGCGTCTCGCCGGCCAATCCGTCCGCCAGCCCGCCGACCGCGCTCAACGCCTCGCCAATTCCCTCGACCGGGCTCGGCACCGCTTCGAGCGAGCACCCGCTCGTCGCCGCTGCTGGAAGGCGATGTCGTACAGCTGCGCATGTCGGTCAGGCGCACGCGATAGGCGCGCGCGATTCCGGTCGTCGCGCTGAGCCGCGAGAACAGGTTGCGCAGGTCGTGCAGCGCCTGGGCCTGGACGAACCGGCCGAGCGGCTCGTCGATCAGCGTGACGTGGGATTCGCCGAGCAGGTGGTGGACGTTCTCGGACGCGCGCATCGACGATCCAGTCGAGCGACAGCTCGAGCAGATAGCCGCACGAGCTCGGATGCCCCCGGTCTCACGCCTCTGCTCACGTTCCCGGTGCCCCGGACCCGCCGAAGCGCAGCATAATTGTCCTTCCGTGCTAGCGGCCGAACACGCGCCGAAGATCGTGTCGACGTGCTGCAGATGATAGTCGAGGTCGAACAGCGCATCGAGCTGCGCGGGCGGCAGGCGCTGCGCCACGTCGGGATCGGCCTTGAGCAGGTCGAGCAGCGACAGCGCGCCGTCGGCTTCCCACACCTTCATCGCGTTGCGCTGGACCAATGCATAAGCCTCCTCTCGGCTAAGGCCGGCCTGGGTCAGCGCCAGCATCACCCGCTGCGAGTGGACCAGGCCACCCATGCGGTCGAGGTTCTTTTGCATCCGCTCGGGATAGACGACGAGCTTGTCGATCAGGCCGGCGAGCCGCGCCGAGCGCGAAGTCGAGGGTGATCGTCGCGTCCGGCCCGATGAAGCGCTCGACCGACGAATGGGAGATGTCGCGCTCGTGCCACAGGGCGACGTTCTCGAGCGCCGGCGTGACGTAGCCGCGGACCATCCGCGCGAGGCCGGTCAAATTCTCGCTCAGCACCGGGTTGCGCTTGTGCGGCATCGCCGAGCTGCCCTTCTGCCCGGGCGAGAAATATTCCTCGGCCTCGAGCACTTCGGTGCGCTGCAGGTGCCGGACCTCGGTCGCCAGCCGCTCGATCGACGAGGCGATCACGCCGAGCGTCGCGAAGAACAGGGCGTGGCGGTCGCGCGGGATGACCTGGGTCGAGACCGGCTCGGACGGCGAGGCCGAGCTCGGTCGCGACATGGGCTTCGACCTCGGGCGGGACGTTGGCGAAAGTGCCGACCGCGCCGGAGATGGCGCAGGTCGCGACATCGTCGCGCGCGGCGACGCAGCCGCTCGCGGTTGCGCGCGAACTCGGCATAAGCCTGGGCGAGCTTGAGGCCGAAGGTCGTCGGTTCGGCGTGGATGCCGTGGCTGCGGCCGATGGTCGGCGTCAGCTTGTGCTCGAACGCGCGCCGCTTGAGCACCTCGAGCAAGGCGTCGAGGTCGGCGAGCAGCAGGTCGGCCGACTGCTTGAGCTGGACCGCGAGGGCGGTGTCGAGGACGTCGGAGCTGGTCATGCCCTGGTGCAGCCAGCGCCGCTCGGGCCCGAGCTTCTCGCCGGCCCAGGTGAGGAAGGCGATTACGTCATGCTTGGTGACCGCCTCGATCGCGTCGATCGCCGCGATGTCGATCTCGCCGAGCGCGTTCGCGTCATAAGCGGCGCGGATCGTCGCCGCGTCCTCCGCCGGGATCATCCCGATCCGGCCCATCGCCTCGGCCGCGAACACCTCGATCTGCCACCAGATGCGGTAGCGATTGTCGGCCGACCAGATGGCCGTCATTTCCGGGCGCGAATAGCGAGGGACCATGGCAGGGGCGGCTAGCAGAGCCGTTTGAATGCTTCAAATCGGGCGCTACGGTCGTTCCGAATGGCGGACGATCCGGATGCTGGGCTGGTCAGGGCCGCGATCGCCGGCGATCGCGACGCATTCGAGGCGCTGCTGCGCGCCCACTACGACCGGATTCACGGCCTCGCCTGGCAGCTGACCGGGTCGCGCGCCGACGCGGAGGATATTGCCCAGGATGTCTGCTGCGCGCTGGTCGAGAAGCTCGGCAGCTTCCGCGGGCAGGCGAAATTCTCCACCTGGCTGTGCGGGATCACGGTCAATGCCTGCCGCGACCATGGCCGGCGCAGACGCGTCGTTCAAGGGCCTGACGGAACGACTTACGGTGCTCGCCGGTCTCGCCGCTCCGACCGAAGGCCGCGACCTCTACGACGCGATCTGGATCAAGAGCGCGATCGCGCGGCTGAAACCGGCCTATCGCGAGACCGCGGTGCTGGTCGCCGGCCAGCAATTGACCCATGCCGAGGCGGCCGAAATCCTCGGCGTCGCCGAGGCGACCGTGTCGTGGCGGATGAGCGAGGTCCGCCGGATGCTGTCCGCGACCGGTTCCGACTAGCCGCAAAAAATCTTCATCCGCCTCCCAAGGATTTCCCGGCCCGGCGCGTCTCAAGGGACATGCGGGCGAATTGGCCCGCGGCCTCAAAGGGAGGGTTCGATGTGCATTTTCTGTCGTTCGGTGGGCTCCGTCCTTGCCGTGCTCTGCCTGGTTTCCTGCGCCAAATCCGACGTGCGCGAGGAAGTGACCTCGCCACCCGCCGCCGTGGCCAAGACCGCGGAGTCGCGACATCGCCGTCACCGGGTCCCGCGTCTCCGGAGCGGTCGATGCGATGAACTACGAATCGCTGCCCGCGCCGCCCCCGCCCCCGCCGTCGGCACCCGGCATGTACTCCGCAATGGTCGCCGCCGTATCACGACGTCGGCCGCGACAAGTTCACCACGATCGTCCAGAATGCGTTCAAGGTGGTTCGCGAAGAGCCGGTTTCGACCTTCTCGATCGACGTCGACACCGCGTCTTACTCGTGGGTCCGGGCGTCGCTGAACCAGAATGTCCTGCCCCAGCCGGATTCGGTCCGGACCGAGGAAATGGTCAATTATTTCCCGTACGATTATGCCGCACCGGCGGGCGCCCAGCAGCCGTTCACGACCAGCGTCGCGACCATGCCGTCGCCCTGGTCGGCAGGCCGCAAGCTGGTCCGCATCGGGATCAAGGGCTATTCGATCCACCGCGCGACCCGGCCGCGCGCCAACCTCGTCTTCCTGATCGATACCTCGGGCTCGATGCAGGAGCCGAACAAGCTGCCGCTCGTCCAGCGATCGCTCGACCTGCTGCTCGACGAGCTCGATCCGCGCGACACGGTCGCGATCGTCACCTACGCCGGTTACGCGGGAACCGCGCTCGAGCCGACGCCGGCAAGCCAGAAGGCGAGAATCCGGTCGGTCATCGACGGGCTCGGCGCCGGTGGCAGCACCGCCGGTGCGGAAGGAATCCGCCAGGCCTATGCGCTGGCCGAGGCCAATCTCGACCCGAACGGGGTCAACCGCGTGATCCTCGCGACCGACGGCGACTTCAACGTCGGGATCACCAACCAGGACGAGCTCAAGGGCTATATCGAGCGCGAGCGGGGCAAGGGCGTGTTCCTGTCGGTGCTCGGCTTCGGCATGGGCAATTACAACGATGCGCTGATGCAGGCGCTGGCCCAGAACGGCAACGGCACAGCCGCCTATATCGACACGGTCAACGAGGCGCGGAAGACCCTGGTCGAGGAATCCTCGTCGACCCTGTTCCCGATCGCCAAGGACGTGAAGATCCAGGTCGAGTTCAACCCGGCGACGGTCTCCGAATACCGGCTGATCGGCTACGAGACGCGGATGCTCAACCGCGACGATTTCGACAACGACAAGGTCGACGCCGGGGACGTCGGCTCCGGCCAGACGGTGACCGCGCTGTACGAGGTGGTGCCGGTCGGTGGGCCGCGGACCATCGCCGACCTGCGCTACGCGACGGCCGATCGCCGCCGGCCCGGCCCGCAACGGCGAGCTCGGGTTCGTCAGGATCCGGTACAAATTGCCCAGGTCGGACGTCAGCCGGCTGATCTCGACCCCGATCGATCGCCGGTCCGAGTTCGCCAGCTTTGCCGCGGCGCCCCAGGACGCGCGCTTCGCGGTCGGCGTGGCGGCGTTCGCCGAGCTGCTGCGCGGCGGCAAGTATAACGGGTCGCTGAGCTACGACGACGTGCTGCGCATCGTCAGCGCCGCGCGCGGCCGCGACGAATTCGGCTACCGCTCGGAGTTCGTCCAGCTCGTCCGGGCCGCGAAGAGCGCCCGCAACCTCGCGGCGCTCGAGCGGTAGGACACTCGCCAGGGGCCGCTGCGTTGGCGGCGGCCCCAATCCACAGGTTCGACCGGCGCGCGATTGCCGCTATGAGGTTTTCCGATGCCGCCCGGTGACTCCCCGCTGTTGCCCGAGCCGCCGCCGCCGCGGCCGGCGGGTCGCGACGCGGCGATCGCGGCGGCGCTGCGCCGCTTCGACGGCGAGCCGGCGGCCGCCCCGGAGCCGCGGGCGTCGCGGGCGAGTTCATGGACCCGCCACCCGCAGCTCGGCCTGGCGCTGGCGGCCTCGCTGGTGGTGATCATCGGCTTCCCGGCAGCCTTCATCGTGCTCCGCGACCAGGGGACGAGCCCGGCCGAAGTGTCGGCGCCCGCGTCGCCGCCGGTGGTGCAGCGGGCGGTCCCGCCCGGGATGGCGACCGATTACGAGGCCGCAAATGCGGTTGCTCCGGAACCGCCGACGGAGCTCAAGCCGATCGATCGGCTGGCAAAGGTCCAGTCCGCCGCGCCGGCGGTCCAGGCGGACGAGAGACGGGCCGCGACCGCCGAGGAAAACGTCACCAACGATCTGCCGGCCGCTCCCCCGCCGCCGCCGCCGATGGCTGCGCCCGCACCTCCGCCGCCACCGCCTCCGCCACCGCCGCCGCCCGCTCCTCCAGCGGTCGCGCAGAAGAGCGCGGAGGGAGCAGCCGCCAGCGGCCTGGTCGTGACCGGCTCGCGCATTCGCGGGCCCAATTCCTCGACCGTCAGCGACCTCGCCAACCGCGCGCAGGGCAGCGCACGCGCGCGCCGAGCGTGACGCGGAATCGGCCGCGCCCGATGGGTGCTCGGGAATCGCGGCTACGCCACCTTCCTGACCAATCTGCAGCGAGCTGTCCGGACCAACGATCGGAACGGTGTGGTCGCGCTCATCCTGCTTTACCCGCTTCGCGTGAATTCGGACGGAAAGAGCCGTTTCTATCGAGACCCAGCCGCGCTTCGCGCCGACTATGAGCGGATTTTCACGCCGCAAGTCCGGCGAGCCATTCTCGGCCAGCGACCTCGAGCGCCTGTTCGGCAGATCAGGGCGGCCTGATGATCGGCCAGCGGCAGTGTGGTTCGATCAACCTCTGCCCGAACCGCGCCTGCTCACCGCCGGGCCGGTCCGGATCATGGCGTCAATCCCTAGATCAGCCCCATCGCGCGCATGCTGGTGCGGCCGCTGGCGCCGACGATCACGTGGTCGTGCACGGTGACCTTCATATGGCGCCCCGCCTCGACCAGGTCGCGGGTCAGGCGGATGTCCTGCTGGCTCGGGCTGGGGTCGCCGCTCGGATGGTTGTGGACGATGATGATCGCCGTCGCGCCGAGCGCCATGGCGCGGGCGATCACTTCGCGGACGTGGACCGAGGCTTCGTCGACGCTGCCCTGCCACAGGGCTTCGTTGGCGATCAGCATGTTCTTGGCGTTGAGGAACAGGATGCGCACTTCCTCGACCCGCTTATGGGCCATGGCGGCGTGGAGATAATCGCCGAGCGCATCCCAGCTCGACAGCACCGGGCGGCCCTCGACCCGCGCTTCGAGGAGCCGCAGCGCGGTCGCTTCGGCGATCTTCAGCGCGCCGATGGTCGCGTCGGTCAAGCCCTCGCGGCGCAGCAAGTCGGCGTTTGCGGACAGCAGCGGTCCGATGCCGCCGAACTCGGCGATCAGCTTCTTCGCCAGCGGTTTGGTGTCGACCCGCGGAATGGTCAGCGCGAGCAGATATTCGACCAGCTCGTAATCGTGGAAACCGTCCGGTCCGCCGTCGAGCAGCCGCTTGCGCAGCCGCACCCGGTGACCGGCCGAATCGCGCTTGTCCGTGTTGTCGCTATGCCCGTCCAACGACGCCTCTCGCGCGATCTTGTCCGAGCCGGGCGACTTAATCACAGATGGCCGGCGCGGGGAAGCGGTCATGCCGCATCTGGAACGGTGGCGCGCGGGAGGGGTTAGTAAAGCCCAATGGACAAGCCGCGGAGAGACGAGGGGCTCGACGTGCCGGACGACGCGCAGCTGATCGTGCGGCGGCGACGCTGGCCGCGCATCGCCAAGCTCGTCGCCGCGATCGGCATCGCACTGCTCATTCTCGCGATCGGCATCCTGTGGATCGAGCGGCGGCCGATCGCCACTCACTATCTTCGGAACGAGTTCGCGCTGCGCGACGTCGAAGCGAGCTACCATCTCGACCGGGTCGGCCTGCGGACCCAGGAAGTCAGCAACCTCGTCATCGGTGACCCCAAACGCCCGGACCTGATCGCCCGCCATGCGATCATCCAGATGCGCCTGAAGCTCGACGGCAGCTTCGAGGTCTATCGCGTCGTCGCCCGCGGGGTCCGGCTGCGCGGGCAGCTGGTCAACGGCAAGGTCAGCTGGGGCCAGATCGACAAATTGCTTCCGCCGCCGTCCGGCAAGCCGTTCCAGTTGCCCGACTTCGCGCTCGACATCGCCGACAGCAGCATCGCGCTGGCGACGCCGTTCGGGCCGGTCGGGGTCGCGCTCGAAGGCAACGGCAAACTCTCCGGCGGGTTCAAGGGCCAGGCCGCGCTGGTCAGCCCGCGCCTCGTCCCGGGACGCTGCGCCGCGCTGGACCTCAAGGCCAATGTCGCGCTTGCGGTCGTGGCGCGCCGGCCGGCGATCGAGGGCCCCGTGATGCTCGACCGCTTCGCCTGTCCGGCGAGCAGGTTCGACATCGCCGCGCCGCGCTTCGACGCCAAGGCCAGCTTCAACGAATCCTTCACCAGCGTCGACGGGAGCGGCCGGATGGCGATCCAGACCCTGACCGCCGGCGCCAACGGCCTCGCGAACTTCGCCGGCGAGCTGACCTACAAGGGGCCGCTGACCGACGTCCGCGGCCGCGTTCGGCTGGCCGCGCAACGGTCGCGCATGGCCACGATCTACGCCGACCGGACGCGGCTCGACGCAGGCTACCGGCTCGGCATTCGCGGCGGCACCCTGGCGCTGGCCGGGGACTTCGCGGCCGACAGCGCGACGCTCGACCCGGCGATGCTCGCCGGAGTGACGCAACCGCTGGCGGCCGCCGCCAAGACCCCGATCGGCCCGATCGCCGGAGCAATCGGCGGCGCGATCAGCCGCACCGCGCGCAACTTCAACGCCGCCGGGCACATCCGCGTCATCAACGTCCCGGGTGGAGGCGCGGTGCGGATCGACAGTGCAAACATCATCGGTCCGGGCGGCGCCCGGGCGCGCATCGAGGGCGGGAGCGGCGTCACTTACTACTGGCCGGCGAACGGGCTCCGGATCGACAGCAACATTCGACATGGGCGGCGGCGGCCTGCCGCACGGCCGGGTCGCGCTTCGTCAGGCGCGCTTCGGCGGCCCGATGAGCGGAGTCGCCGACATCGCGCCTTACACGGCGGGCGGATCCCGCCTCGCGCTGGCTCCGATCCGCTTCGCGCGCGGCGCCCGACGGCTCGACCGAGCTGCACAGCCTCGCCCAGCTCGACGGGCCGTTCCCCGACGGCCGGGTCCAGGCGCTGCGCATTCCGATCGATGGACGGATCGGACGCGGCGGCAGCTTCGCGTTCGGCACGTCGTGCGCGGTGGTCAGCTTCAATTACCTGCAGACGGGCGCGTTGCAGCTCGGCCGGACGCAGCTGCCGATCTGCCCGGTCGGGCCGGCGATCGTGTCGAAGCAGCCGGGCGGCCCGCTCCTTGCCAGCGCGCGGTTCCGCGGGCCGGTGCTCGACGGCCGGCTCGGCAAGTCGCCGCTGCACCTCGTCGCGGCCGGCGGGCAGATCGTCGGCAAGCAGTTCGGGATGGACCGGCTGGCGCTGCGCCTCGGCCGTCCGGCTTCGCCGATCGCGTTCGAAGCCGCGCGGCTGACCGGCTCGTTCGTCGGCGCCGGGGTCAGCGGTGCCTTCTCGGGCGCGCGCTCGACCATCGGCAACGTCCCGCTGCTGCTGAGCGACGCCTCGGGCAAATGGCTGGTGCATCGCGGCGACCTCAGCGTGACCAGCGCGCTGACGGTTTCCGACCGCGACCCCAATCCGCGCTTCTATCCGCTGAAGGGCGACGACGTCCGCTTCACGCTTGGCGGCGACTATGTCCGGGCGACCGGGACGCTGCGGCATCCGAGGGCACGCGGGTGACCGACGTCGCCATCGAGCATCGCCTGTCGACCGGCGCGGGCCATGCGACGCTCGACGTCCCGTCGCTGACCTTCGGGCCAGTCCTTCAGCCCGAGGAGCTCACCCGCCTGACCGAAGGCGTCGATCGCGCTAGTCAACGGCACCATCCGCGGCCAGGGCCGGATCGACTGGAACGCCGAAGGCAAGGTCACCTCGAGCGGCGATTTCACGACTGCCAACCTCGACCTCGCCGCGCCGTTCGGGCCGGTCGAGGGCCTGGCCGGAACGATCCATTTCGACGACCTGCTCGGCCTGACGACCCCGCCCGGGCAGGTCGCTGACGGCACGGTCGATCAATCCCGGCATCCTGGTCGAGAATGGGGTCATCCACTACCAGCTGCTGCCCGGCCAGCTGGTCAAGATCGAGCGCGGCGAATGGCCGTTCATGGGCGGCCGCCTGATCCTCCAGGAGACCGTGCTCAACTTCGCCCGGCCGACCGCCAAGCGGCTGACCTTCGAGGTCGCAGGGACTCGACGCCAAGACCTTCGTCGACAGCCTCGGCTTCAAGGAGCTGACCGCGACCGGCAAGTTCGACGGCGTGCTGCCGATGATCTTCGACGAGAACGGCGGCCGGATCGTCGGCGGGCGGCTCGATTTCGCGCGAGCCCGGCGGGACCCTGTCCTATGTCGGCGTGATCAACCGCTCGAACCTCGGCATGCTCGGCAACCTCGCCTTCGATGCGCTGAAGGAGCTGCGCTATCGCTCGATGATCATCCGCCTCGACGGCGACCTTGCCGGCGAGTTCGCGACGCGCCTGACGATCGAGCAGCTCGGCCTCGGCCGGCGGCAGCGGCGCGTCGCGGATCATTCGCAGCGCCTTCGCCAAGGTGCCGTTCCAGTTCAACATCACGATCAAGGGGCCGTTCCGCTCGCTGATCCAGACCGCCAAGTCCTACCGCGACCCGCGCGCAGCAGATCGGCACGGTGCTGCCGCGCCGCTCGACGATGTCCCCGGCATCGTCACCGAGGTCCGCCGCCGCGACGAGGAACAGCAGCAATCGCAAACCCCGGTCCAGCGAGACACGGTCACTCCACACCCCCGACCAACGAGAGATGAGCCATGACCAACAAGATCATTCCTGCCGCTGCGCGCGTCGCGCTCGCCGCGCTGCCGCTGTGCGAGCTGCATCTCGGTCAAGACCCCGGACAAACCGATCGAGATCAACCTCAATGTGACGATCAGAGCAGGAAGTGCTGGTGCGGCTGCAGCGCGACGTCGAGCAGCTGATCAACCAGAACCCCGCAGGCCTTCCCGCAGCAGCAGCCGCCGCAGCCATCGAAGTGAGGACACTGGCGGTCCTCGCGGCGGCGGCGCTGGCCGGCGCCGGCCGCTCGCGCAAACCCCGGCGGTCGATGCCGCGCGCGCCGCCGGAGCAGGTCGGCGAGCGCTACGACGGCTACCTCGGCGTTGCCGCCCCGGTCTCGGCCGCGGTGCGCAGCCAGGTCGCGGCGATCAACATCCGCCGCCGCTCGCTCTACAGCAGCCTTGCGGCGCGCAAGGGCGCCAGCCCGCAGGACGTCGGCGTCACGGCCGGCTGCCAGCTCCTCGCCCGGCTCGGGGTCGGGCAATCCTACCTGCTCGCCGACGGCGTCTGGCGGCGCCGGGCGGCCGGGCAGGGCTCGGTCGCGCCCGACTATTGTCGCTGAACCGGTCGGGCGGCGCGCTCGGTTGACTTGTCGCACCCCCCTTCATAAAGGGGCGGCGCCTTGGCGGTGTCGCTTTCCGCCATGTTCCTCGTCCTCGAGCTGGCCCTGAATTGCGTAAGGGGCGACGCACAGGGGAGAGAGCATGGCTGAAGACGAGACCGACGAGGTTCCGAAGCTTCCACCAGACGCACGGCTCGAATCGCTCGAGAAGCGGCTCGAGCGTTTGCAGCAGGCGGAAGCGGCGAAGCCGGCGCAGGTGCACGGCGATCCGAACTACCGGATCGGCCAGCTCGTCCTGAGCCATCTGGTGGGCGCGCCCATCGGGCGGTTTCGTGGTGGGCTTCGTCCTCGACAAGTTTTTCGGGACGAAGCCGTGGTTGATGCTGGTGATGCTGTTCCTCGGCTTCGGGGTCGGCGTCATGAACGTCATCCGGATTTCGCAGACGCCGCCGGGACAGCCTCCCGGCACGGACAGGTAAGAGGGACGCGTGCGCCGGTCAAGATCGACCCGATGCACCAGTTCATGATCGAGCCGATCGTGGGCTCATTCCAGGGCGGCAATCCGTTCGTCTTCACCAACAGCGCGCTGTGGATGCTGATCGTGCTCGGCGCGATCTACGCTGTTCATGCTCGGCGGAATGAAGCGCGCAGCTGATTCCCGGGCCGCTGGCAGGTCGCGGTCGAGGGCCTGACCGGCTTCGTCGACAACATGGTCGTCGGCAGTATCGGCCCCGCAGGGCCGCAACTACCTGCCGTGGGTCTTCACCGCGTTCATCTTCATCCTGTTCGCCAATTTGATCGGCGCGATGCCGTTCGGCGTGATCCCCGGCGCCCATCCGTTCACCGTCACCAGCCAGTTCACCGTCACCGGCGTGATGTCGCTGATCAGCTTCGCGATCGTGCTCGGCGTCGGCTTCTGGAAGCACGGCCTGCATTTCTTCTCGCTGTTCGTGCCGAAGGACGCGCCGTTCATCTTCAAGCTGCTGATCGCGCCGATCGAGTTCATCAGCTTCCTGGTGCGGCCGTTCAGCCTCGGCCTCCGGCCGTTCATCGCGATGTTCGCCGGGTCACATCCTGCTCGACGTGTTCGGCAACTTCATCGTCCAGGGGTTCAACGCCAGCAGCGCCGGCGGCTATCGGCATTTCGATCCTGGCTTCGTGTTCGTCGCCTTCGTCAGTGCGCTCGAGCTGCTGGTCGGCGCGATCCAGGCCTACGTTTTCGCCCTGCTGACGTCGCTCTACATCAACGACGCAGTCAACCTTCACTAATCACTCAGGTTTTCATCCAAGGAGTTCAATCATGGATCTCGCTTCTGCCAAGGTTATCGGTGCCGGTCTCGCGGCGATCGGCGTCGGCGCCGCCGCCGCCGGCGTCGGCAACGTGTTCGGCTCGTTCCTGCAGAGCGCGCTGCGCAACCCGGCCGCGGCCGACGGCCAGCAGGGCCGCCTGTTCATCGGCTTCGCCGCCGCCGAGCTGCTCGGCCTGATGGCGTTCGCCGTCGCGATGATCATCCTCTACGCGTCGTAAGCGCGACGGATCGGGGCACCGGCCGCGAGCAAGCGAATGCCTCAACTTTCGCAGCTGTCCGAGTCTTCCTGTCGCAGTTCTTCTGGCTGGCGATCGGGCTCGGCTTCATCTTCTTCGTCATCGGGCGCGGCATGGTGCCCAAGATCCAGGCGACCGTCGACGCGCGCGAGCAGCAGATCGCGCGCCGATCTCGAGGCCGCGCAGCAGGCGCGGGCCGCGGCCGACGAGACCGAGGAGGCGTGGCGCGCCCGGATGGACGCCGCCGCGCCGAGGCCGCGCAGCATCGCCCAGGAGGCGAAGCAGGACAGCGCGCGCAAGACCGAGGCCAAGGTCAAGGCCGCGGCCGATCAGGATCAGCCTCAAGGTCGAGGCGGCCGAAGCGAAGATCCGTGACGCCGTCGCGGCAGCGCGGGCGGAGATCGAGGCCGTCGCCGCCGAGGCTGACGCAGGAGCATGGTCAGCCGCCTGACCGGCATCACGGTCGACAGCAAGGATGCCGCCGAAGCGGTGAAGGCGGAGCTCCATGGCTGAGCGCGCCGACCACCGCGACCGTCGGCCACGCAGGCGACGCCGGAGCATGAGCCGACCTTTCTCGGGTTCGACCCGGGCGGCTGGGTCGCGATCGCGATGCTGGTCGTGTTCGCGATCTTCATCTGGAAGAAGGTGCCGGCCGCGATCGGCAAGGCGCTCGACGACAAGATCGCGCTGATCCGCGACCAGCTCGCCGAAGCCGAAGTCGCTGCGCAAGGAAGCCGAGGCGCTGAAGGCCGAATATGCAGGCCAAGGCCAAGTCGGCCGACAAGGAGCGCGACGGCCATGATCGAGCGCGCCAGGCACGAGGCCGAGGAGATCGTCGCCAAGGCCAAGACGGACGCCGAGGCCCTGGTCGAGCGCCGCACCCGCATGGCCGAGGACAAGATCGCCGCCGAGGAACGCGCCGCGATCGACCAGCTGCGCGCGACCGCCGCCGACGCCGCGACCGCGGCCGCCGCCCGGCTGATCGCCGAGCGCCACGACGCCGCGACCGACGAGCCAGCGTCGATCAGGCGATCGACGAGCTGACCGCGAAGCGAAAGCCTCGGCCGAAGTCGCGGCTGATCCGCGAGTCTACTGCTGGTGCTGGCCGCCGGGCTGGCTGACGCCTTCGAGCGCCTGGCCGGCCGCTCGCCATCGTCGGCTTCGCGGCTGAGATCGCCGAGGCTGACGATGCCGCACAGCCGCTCGTCGCCGTCGATCACCGGCAGGCGGCGCACCTGCGCCTCGCTCATCCTGCTCGCGACGCTTCCTCGATGTCGTCGTCTTCGCGCGCGCAGATGATATCGCCGCTCATCAGGTCGCGCACCGGCGTGTCGGGGCCATGGCCCTTGGCGACGCCGCGCACGGCGATGTCGCGGTCGGTGATCATGCCGATCAGCCGTCGCCCTCGCATCACCGGGATCGAGCCGGCGTCGGCGCTGAGCATGAAGCTCGCCGCCTCGCTGCGCGGTCTGGTCGGGCGCGACGGTCTGGACGTCGCTGGTCATCACTTCGCTGATTTTCATGGTCGCTTCTCCCTGTCGAAGTTCGACGCGGTCAACGAACGGCTGGACGGCGCCGTTCCGGCTGCTAGGGCACGTTCTCGGTCAGGAGGTCGTAGGTCGCGACCAGCTCGTCCTTCTGGTTGAAGATCTCGACCGCCCAGCGGACCACGCCGGTGTCCTCGCTCTTCAGCGACTTGGAGCGGACGGTGAGCTCGACCCGCATCGAATCGCCCGGGATAGAGCGGGGTCAGGAAGCGCAGATTCTCGAGGCCGGTATTGGCCAGCACCGGGCCCGGGATCGGGATCGACGAACAGGCCGGCGGCGAAGCTCAGGATCAGATAGCCGTGGGCGACGCGGCCCTCGAAGATCGGCGACGCCTTGGCCGCTTCCTCGTCCATGTGGGCGTAGAATTTGTCGCCGGTGAACTCGGCGAAATGCTCGATGTCCTCGATCGTGACGGTGCGGCTGGCGGTCTTGCAGCGTGTCGCCGATGTGAAGCTCGCTCATCCGCTTGCGGAACGGGTGGACGTCGATGACATGCTTGGGCGCCGCCGGGAATATATTGCTCGCTGATCGCGGCGATCATCGCCGGCGTCGACTGGATCGCGGTGCGCTGCATGTAATGCTTGACCCCGCGCACGCCGCCCATCTCCTCGCTGCCGCCGGCGCGGCCGGGGCCGCCGTGGACCAGCACCGGCAGCGGCGAGCCGTGGCCGGTGATTTCGGCGGCATTGTCGCGGTTCGATGACCAGCATCCGGCCGTGAAAGGCGGCGGCGCCCTGGACGAACTCGCGCGCCGCGTCGGGCGAATGGGTGAACAGCGACAGCGCCAGGCTGCCCATGCCGCGATTGGCGAGCGCGATGGCGTCGGCGAGGTCGCGGTAGGGCATGATCGTCGAGACCGGCCCGAACGCCTCGACATCGTGGACCGCGCCGTCGCTCCACGGGTCGTCGGTGCGCAGCAGGATCGGCTCCATGAAGGCGCCGCCGGCGACGCCCGGCGACTCGGCATCGGGATCGCCCGACGACGATCCGCGCGCCGGCGGCGACCAGCTTGCGCGATCTGGCCGCGGACGTCGTCGCGCTGGCGCGGTCGAGACCAGCGCGCCCATCCGGCTGTCCTTGTCGCGCGGGTCGCCGACCTTGGTCGCCGCGAGCCGCTCGCGGATCGCCGCCTCGACCGCGTCGAGATGCTCGGCCGGCGCCATGGCGCGGCGGATGGCGGTGCATTTCTGCCCCGCCTTGACCGTCATCTCGTTGACGACTTCCTTGACGAACAGGTCGAACTCGGGCGTGCCCGGGCGCCGCGTCGGGGCCGAGCAGCGAGGCGTTGAGGCTGTCCTGCTCGGCGACGAACCTGACGCTCTCGCGCTGGACGACGGGGTGCGAGCGAAGCTTGAGCGCGGTCGAGGCCGAGCCGGTGAAGCTGACCACGTCCTGCCCGGTCAGATGGTCGAACAGGTCGCCGACGCCGCCGACGATCAGCTGCACCGCGCCCGGCGGCAGCAGGCCGCTGTCGATCATCACCCGGAACGCGGCTTCGCACAGATAGGCGGTCGAGCTGGCCGGCTTGACGATCGCCGGCATGCCCGCGAGCAGGGTCGGGGCGAGCTTCTCGAGCATCCCCCAGACCGGGAAGTTGAAGGCGTTGATGTGCACCGCCGCGCCCTGCAGCGGCGTGTAGATGTGCTGGCCGACGAAGCGTGCCGCTCTTCGACAGCGGCTCGAGCGCGCCGTCGAGCAGGACATGCGCGTCGGGCAGTTCGCGGCGGCCCTTGGACGAGAAGGAGAACAGCGTGCCGGCGCCGCCCTCGATGTCGATCCAGCCGTCCTTGCGGGTCGCGCCGGTCAGGTAGTTGAGCTCGTACAGCTCTTCCTTGCGGGCCATGATCGCGAGGCCGAGGCCTTTGATGATCCGCGCGCGCTCGTGGAACGTCAGCTTGCGCAGCGCCGGCCCGCCGACTTCGCGGGCGTGGCGCAGCATGCCGCCGAAATCGAGCCCGCCCGAGCCGGTCGTCGCCACCGGCGCGCCGTCGATCGCGCTGGGGATTTCGGCGAGGTTGCCGTCGCCCGGCGACCCAGCGGTCGCGCGCGTAATTGAGGAGCTTGAGAGTTTTCATGGCCGCTTCCTTAGAAGAAGTCTGCACGGTTGCGGCAACGCAGCAGAAGGAGGCGATGATGATCGATCCGGTACGGCCGATCGCGCTCGAGCGACATCGAGGCAGGCGCGCGAGCGGATCGCCGGGACCGTGCTGCGGACGCCGCTGGTCAGGCTCGAGCTCGGCGAGCGGCCCGGAATCTGCCTCAAGCTCGAAAATCTCCAGCCGACCAACGCCTACAAGATCCGCGGCGCGGCCAATGCCGTCGCCAAGCTGTCGGACGAGGAGCGCGCGCAGCGGCGTGTGGACGATCAGCGCCGGCAATGCCGGGCAGGGCGTCGCCTTTGCCGCGCGCGCGGCTCGGCATCCCCTGCACCGTGGTGGCCATCGAGACCGCGCCGCAGACCAAGCTCGAGCGGATGCGGGCGCTGGGCGCGACGATCGTTCCGGTGTCCTACGAAGAGGCCTGGAAGGCGGCCGAGGCGCATGCCTTCGACGGGCTCGACGGGCACCTTCATCCACCCGTTCGACAATCACGATTTCATCGCCGGCCACGGCACCATGGGCCTCGAGATCCTCGAGGACTGCGCCGGACGTGCGCACGGTCATCTGCCGCGATCGGCGGCGGCGGGCTGATCACCGGCGTCGGCAGCGCGATCAAGGCGCTGCGGCCTGATGCGAAGGTGCTCGGCGCCGAGCCGGAGACCGCCGCGCCTTATCGCTCTATTCGCTGCGCGAAGGCGGGCCGCGCAAATTCCCCGACTGGCAGGCGTCGTTCGTCGACGGCGCCGGCGGCAAGAGCGTCACCGCAGCGCATGTGGCAGCGGATGCGGCCGGTCGTCGACGGCGCGATCACCGTCTCGCTCGACCAGACCCGCGACGCGATGCGCCTGATCGCCGAGAAGTCGCGGACGATCGCCGAAGGCGCCGGCGCGCTGCGCTCGCGGCGGCGCTGACCGGCGAGGCGGGCGAGGGCCCGATCGTCTGCATCGTCTCCGGCGGCAATATCGACCTCGCCAAATTCGCCGAGCTGACGGCGCGATGAAGGGGTCGATGGGGAGCTTTCTGGCTGCGCTGTTCACGTCTGTCGCCGCGGCTGGCGTGGCGCTGACCGCGTCAGCAACGCCCACGCGTCCAATGCCTACCAAGAGCCCGGTCATCGTGGATGCGAAGGGCGATGTCGTGCGCTTCTACGGAGTACCGATGAACCTAAAGCCGTCCGACCTGAAGCGTTACCGTTACAAGGTCGGACACGGCTCTTCGGAAGGAATTCCGTACACCTTCTATACGCTCCAGGCCGAGGAAGGCGTCAAAGTCAAGGTCCAGTTCCACAAGGGAAAATTGTCCTCGGTCACGACGTCTTCACCAAACGCGATTGGTCCGCGCGGTGTCGGCGTCGGGTCAGCTCTGTCCGCCGTGAAGGCGGCTTGGCCGGAAGGAAGTGTCAGCTACGGCATTATCGAGAACGAGTCGTACGTCACGTTCGAGGCGGCGGAGCCGGGTTTCATGCCGAACGTCGATTATTATTTCGACCCCAAGGACATGCCCCCGCATGCGTTCGACCATTTCTATGACTATGCGAAGCCCTTCGTCAGAGTCGAAGTCCCGGAGAAGATCCGGGTGAAGACGATCGGGATATTTCCGCGTGAATTCCCGGAGGAAACCTACGACTTCCTCGCCATGACCAACGGGCCGTGCGTTCAGGAGATTAAGGCCATCATGCGCACGGCCTGCGAGCGCATGACCCCGAAGCGGCGCTATCGAGGCACCTTGTTTGCGAGCGGGCAGACATTTCTGTTCGCTCCCGCGGGGCATCCACCCTGCGCCGGAGAAGGAGGCCAAGCTGGTTGCGTAGCCGTCGAAGGGAATATGTGGATTCGGCCCGACTACGACGCACAGTGTCCGCGCCTTTACCGACTTGAATTGGTCGGCCGCCGTAATGTCCTGCCGCGCGCCAATCCGACGTATCGGATTATGGTCGACGAGATCGTTGCATATCAGGAGCTTGATGGTCCGCCGAATGAACCGGCGAATTGCACCCGGCCGTGGCGATCAAAGTGATCCAGCATCTCCAGTCGTTGCGGAGATGACGCGGCTATAGCATCCGGATGTCGAACCGCCGTGTCGTCGGGTGGCTGGTCGAGAGGCCGCCGTCGACGACCAGGGCGGCGCCGTTGACGTAGCTCGACTCGTTCGAGGCGAGGAACAGCGCCGCTTGCGCGATCTCGTCGGGTTCGCCGCCGCGGGCGAGCGGGTTGAGCTCGCCGATCCGGCTTTCCTGGCCCGACGCCCGGGCCATGTCGTAGATGGGCTTGGTCATGCCGGTTTCGATCAGCCCGGGGCAGATGGCGTTCACCCGGACGCCGGAGCCTGAAAGCTGATTTGCGGACGTCTGGACGAGATTGATCACGCCCGCCTTGGACGCGGAATAAGCTGCGCCGCCGGCGCCCGAGCGCAGGCCGGCGACGCTGGCGGTGCAGACGATCGACCCGCCGCCGCGCTTCGCAATCGCCGGCGCCGCATATTTGATTGCCAGGAACGGCCCGATGAGATTGATGCGCAGGATCTCGGCCCAGTCTTCGGCGGTCTGCTCGGCGATCGAGGCGAAGCCGCCGGAGACGCCGGCGTTGGCGAAGAATATGTCGAGCCCGCCGTGCTCTGCGACGGCCTGCTCGACCAGGCCCCTAACGTCGGCTTCGCTCGCCCGCGTCCGACCGGACGTCCGCGCCGTCACCGACGTCGGCCCCGACCACCCTCGCGCCTTCGTCGCGGAACAGTTCGACCGTCGCCTTGCCGATCCCCGACGCCGCGCCGGTGACGATCGCGACCTTGCCCTCAAGCCTGCCCATGCGCCGCTCATAGCCACGGCGATGCGTTGCTGATAGTCGACGTCCATGGATTTCACGCCTGGGCGCCGGCCGAGACCGAGTGGCGCGACAAGGTCCGCGCGTTCATGGACGCCGAGGTCCGCCCGCGCGTCGCCGATTATGATGCGCAGCAGCGCGAGGGCGAGCGGTGGAAAGTGCTGCCGGTCATCGAGGAGCTGAAGGCGAAGGCCAAGCGCGCAGGGCCTGTGGAACCTGTTCATGCCGCCGTCGCACGGCGCGACCCCGGTCGACGACAGCTTCCAGTTCGAGGGGCCCGGCCTCTCCAACCTCCAATATGCCGTTCTGCGCCGAGGAGATGGGGCGAATCCTGTGGTCGTCCGAGGCGTTCAACTGCTCGGCGCCCGACACCGGCAACATGGAGGTCATCCACCGCTACGGCACGCGCGAGCAGAAGGACGAGTGGCTGAAGCCGCTGATGGACGGCGAGATCCGCTCGGCCTTCCTGATGACCGAGCCCGACGTCGCCTCGTCCGACGCGACCAACATCCAGTGCCGGATCGAGATGCGCGGCAACGAATATGTGGTCAACGGCCGCAAATGGTGGTCGAGCGGGGCCGGCGACCCGCGCTGCAAGGTCGCGATCCTGATGGGCAAGACCGACCCGGCCGCCGACACCCACAAGCAGCAATCGATGATCCTCGTGCCGCTCGACGCGCCCGGCGTGACGATCAAGCGTCACCTGCCGGTGTTCGGCTATGACGATGCGCCGCACGGGCACATGGAGATCGAGCTCGACGACGTGCGCGTGCCGCCCTCGAACATGCTGCTCGGCGAAGGCCGCGGCTTCGAGATCGCGCAGGGCCGGCTTGGGCCGGGCCGGATCCACCATTGCATGCGCACCATCGGCGCGGCCGAGGAAGCGCTCGAGGCGATGGTCAAGCGGCTGATGTCGCGCACCGCGTTCGGCAAGACGATCGCCGAGCAGGGCGTGTGGGAAGAGCGCATCGCCAACGCCCGGATCGACATCGAGATGACGCGGCTGCTGTGCCTCAAGGCCGCGGACATGATGGACCGCGCCGGCAACAAGGCCGCGCAGGGCGAGATCGCGATGATCAAGGTCGCCGCGCCGATCATGGCGCTGAAGATCATCGACGATGCGATCCAGGCGTTCGGCGCGGCCGGCGTGTCGGAGGATGCGGGGCTGGCGCGGACCTATGCCTCGATCCGCACGCTGCGGCTCGCCGACGGGCCCGACGAGGTCCACCGCCGCGCCATCGCCCGGCTGGAGTATAAGAAGCATCGGTGACCGAGCAGGCGCTCGACGAGGCGGCGCTCGGGCCCTGGCTCGAAGGCCAATGTCGAGGGCTTCCTCGGGCCCTTCGAGCTGACCAAATTCTCCGTCGGGCCAGTCGAACCCGACCTACCGGATTGCCGCGGCGTCGGGCGACTATGTCCTCCGCCGCAAGCCGTTCGGGCAGCTGCTGCCGTCAGCGCCCATGCCGTCGACCGCGAATATCGCCTGCTTTCGGCGCTGCATCCGCTCGATTTTCCGGTCCCGCGGCCGTTGGCCTTGTGTGACGATCCCGGACGTCATCGGCGCGATCTTCTACGTGATGGAGTTGGCGAGGGGCCGCCCTTACGCCGACGGCGCGCTGCCCGAGTTCGACCCGGCGACCCGCCGGCGCATGTACGAGCAACTGGTCGACACGCTCGCCGACCTGCACGTCATCGATCCGCGAGGCGGCCGAGCTCGGCGACTTCGGCAAGCCCGGCAATTATTTCGAGCGCCAGGTCGCGCGCTGGACGCGGCAGTATCGCGACTTCGCAGACCGACTATATTCCCGAGATGGAGCGGCTGATCGCTTTCCTGCCGGAGACGCTGCCCGAGCAGTCGCGCACGTCGATCGTCCATGGCGATTATCGCATCGACAATGTCGTGTTCGACGGCGACGGGACGCTGACCGCGGTGCTCGACTGGGAGCTGGCGACGCTCGGCGACCCGCTCGCCGATTTCTCCTATCTCGCGATGCAGTGGATGATGCCCGCAGACGGCGGTGCGGGGCTTGCCGGGCTCGATCTTGCAGCGCTCGGCATTCCGAGCGCTGGACGAGATCGCGCGAGCGCTATTCGGAGCGCTCAGGCGTGCCGGTCGCCGACCAGCTCGACTGGTATTTCGCCTACAACCTCTTCCGCCTGACCGGCATCGTCCAGGGCATCAAGAAGCGCGTGATCGACGGCACGGCGAGCCACGCGCAAGGCGGCCGAAATGGCCGAGCGCGTACCGATGCTCGCCGCAGGCGGCGTGGAGCTTCGCGGTGAAGGCGGGGGCCTAGATCTTGCCGAGCAGCAGCAGGATCACGACGATGACCAGGATGACGCCGAGGATCCCGGACGGGCCGTAGCCCCAATTGCCGCTGTAGCCCCAGCGCGGCAGGGCGCCGATCAGGAACAGGATCAGCAGGATAATGAGGATGGTGCCAAGCACGCGCGCCTCCTTTGTGGTTATTCGGGAGGCGTAACGGCCAGGTCGCCGCTGGGTTGCAGGATCAGCGGCCGGTGAAGGTCGGCGGGCGCTTCTCGAGGAAGGCGGCGACGCCTTCGCGATAATCCTCGGTGAAGCCGAGGCGGCGCATCGCGTCGCGCTGGCGGTCGAGCTCCTCGTCGAGGCTGTACTGCCAGCTCGAGCGGATCATCTCCTTGATCGCGGCGAGGCCGAGCGGCGGCAGCGACGGCGAGCTTGTCGGCGATCGCATCGACTTCGGCGTCGAGCGCCTCGTCGTCGACCGCTTTCCAGATCAGGCCCCATTCGGCCGCCTTCTCGGCCGGCAGCGGCTCGCCGGTCAGCGCCAGGCCGAGCGCGCGCGCCTGGCCGACGAGCCGCGGCAGGGCCCAGGTGCCGCCGCTGTCGGGGATCAGGCCGATCGCCGAGAAGCTCTGGATGAACTTCGCCGACTTCGGCCGCGACCACGATGTCGCAGGCGAGCGCGATATTGGCGCCGGCGCCCGCCGCGACGCCGTTGACGCGCGCGATCACCGGCTGCGGCAGCGAGGTCAGCGTGCGGATCAGCGGGTTCCAGCATTGCTCGACCGTCTCGCCGAGGTCGACCGCCTCGCCGGGCGCGACCGCGCGGTCGTTGAGGTCCTGCCCGGCGCAGAAGCCGCGGCCCGGCGCCGGTCAGCACCAGCACGCGCGCATCGCCGAGGCTGGCGAGCGCGTCGCGCAGCTCCTCGTGCATCTGCGCGGTGAAGCTGTTGAGCCGGTCGGGCCGGTTGAGCGTGATCCGGGCGATCGGGCCGGTTCGAACTGGATCGTTTCGTAGCTGGCCACAGCCTCGATCGTCGCCCTGGTCTCGTTTCAAGGTCCATGCCTCGAGCCGCACCGCCTAGCAAATGGAGGCTGAGGACAAGTTCGCATGACGCAAGGACTGCATGAACTCGACGAACTCGCAGCGCGCGTCGCGCACGGGATGCTCGCCGCGGAGGGCACCGGGCCCGCCTGGGGCATCACGATCGAGGAAGCGCGCGCGGATTATGCGCGGGTGTCGATGGTGGTTCGCGCCGACATGCTCAACGGCCACGGCTTCGTCCATGGCGGGATGATCTTCGCGCTCGCCGACACCGCCTTCGCCTATGTCTGCAACGGCGCGCAACCAGCGAGCGTCGCCGCGCAGGCCTCGATCGTGTTCCTCGACAAGCGCGCGAAGGCGAGACGCTGGTCGCCGAAGCGACCGAGGTCGCGCGCGAGGGCCGGCGCGCGGAGTGACGCGCGTCGCGGTCCGCGACCGCGGACGGCCGCGCCGATCGCCGAGTTCACCGGCTATTCGCGGACGCTCGGCGGAGCCGTCGTCGAGATTTGAACCGGCCCAGTTCTTCCGCCGGTCTTCAGCTTGTGCAAGGACGATTGCATTGCCGTCCGGATCGCCGATGACCGCCATCCGGCGAGCACCGGGCTGTCGATCCCTTCGGCAAGGAACTTTACGTCCCTCGACTTGAGGCTCGGCGATCGTCGCCGGCAGGTCGTCAACCTCGAAGGCGATCCTGCCGCCGGCGCTCGCGCTCGGCTCGTTCGGAGTCACGGTCGGTGATGGCGAAGGCAGCCGCCGCCGGGCAGGTCGAACTCGACCCACGGGCGTCGATGGACCCCCGCTGCCCGGGCCCAATTGCAGCGTATCCTCGTAGAAGGACGCGCGCCCGCGCCATGTCCTTGACCGGATACATGGTGAACGCGACCTTCTGGAACATTGCTCCCTCGCTGCTGGCTTCGCCGCGGCCTGATTCAGCAACCGCGGTCGTTCTGAGGCGATATTGACCGCGCAGAGCATGAACTTTGCGCCGCGCGCATTTGAACCGGCGCATCGCACAGGCTACATCGGTCGCCATGTACACGACCGAGCTTCAGAAGACGGCGAAGATCGAGAATCTCGAGGACCCCAAGCTCCTCGAGGCGTTCGAGGCGCGGGTCGCGGCGGACGAGTTCATCGAGCCCAAGGACTGGATGCCCGAGGCCTATCGCCGGACGCTGACGCGGCAGATCAGCCAGCATGCGCACAGCGAGATCGTCGGCATGCTGCCCGAGGGCAATTGGATCACCCGCGCGCCGTCGCTTGCGGCGCAAGGCGATCCTGCTCGCCAAGGTCCAGGACGAGGCCGGCCACGGGCTCTATCTCTATTGCGCGGCGGAGACGCTCGGCACGAGCCGCGAGCAGATGATCGAGGCGCTGCACTCGGGCAAAGCCAAATATTCGACCATCTTCAATTATCCGACGCTGACCTGGGCCGACATCGGCGCGATCGGCTGGCTGGTCGACGGCGCGGCGATCATGAACCAGGTGCCGCTGCAGCGGACCAGCTACGGGCCCTACGCCCGGGCGATGGTCCGGGTGTGCAAGGAAGAGAGCTTCCACCAGCGCCAGGGCTACGAGATCATGATCGCGCTGGCGAACGGCACGGCCGAGCAGAAGCGCATGGCGCAGGACGCGCTCAACCGCTGGTGGTGGCCGAGCCTGATGATGTTCGGCCCGCCCGACGACAATTCGCCCAACACCGCGCAGTCGATGCGCTGGCGGATCAAGCGCGAGACCAATGACGAGCTGCGGCAGAAATTCGTCGACATCACCGTGCCGCAGGCGGATTTCCTCGGCCTCAAGGTCCCCGATCGCCGACCTCAAGTGGAACGAGGCGAAGGGCGGCTACGATTTCGGCGAGGTCGACTGGGAGGAATTCTACGCGGTCGTGCGCGGCGAAGGCCCGGTCGCGAAGGAGCGGATGAAGGCGCGCCGCGAGGCCTGGGACAATGGCGCCTGGGTGCGCGAGGCGGCCGCCGCGCACGAAGCGAAGCGCCGCGAAAGGAAGGCGGCGTGAGCAGTGACTGGCCGCTCTGGGAAGTTTTCGTCCGCTGCAAGGGCGGGCTTTCGCATCGCCACGTTGGCAGCGTTCATGCTCCTGACGCGGAGCTCGCGCTCCGCCACGCGCGCGACACCTACACGCGGCGGATGGAAGGGGTGAGCCTGTGGGTCGTGCCGTCGGCGGAGATCGTCGCGTCCGACCCTGACGAGGCGGGCGAGCTGTTCGAGCCGGCGGAAAGCAAGATCTACCGCCACCCGACCTTCTACGACATCCCGGACGAGGTGAAGCACATCTGATGGCGATCGCTGTCGACGTCGCCGATCGACGTGCCGCGCGCCGATTATCTGCTGCGCCTCTGGGCGACGATGCGCTGGTCCTCGGGCAGCGGCTCGGCGAATGGTGCGGGCATGGGCCGGTGCTCGAGGTCGACCTCAGCCTCGCCAACCTCGCGCTCGACCTGGTCGGCCAGGCGACGCTGCTGCTCGGCGAGGCCGGCGACGCGCGACCAGCTCGCCTTCCACCGCGACGTGCTCGATTTCAGGAATTGCCTGCTGGTCGAGCAGCCCAATGGCGACTTCGCGCAGACCATCGCGCGGCACCTGCTCTACTCGACCTGGCAGCACTGCTGCTGCAGCGGCTGACCGCAGTCGAGCGACCAGTTCCTGCGCCGAGTTCGCGGCCAAGGCGGTCAAGGAAGTCGCCTATCACCGCGAGCTGGCGAGCGAATGGACGATCCGCCTCGGCGACGGCACCGAGGAAAGCGCGCGGCGCATGGCCGAGGGGCTCGACTGGTGCTGGCGCTTCGTCCCCGAGCTGTTCGAGGTCGACGAGGCGCTGCAGGCGGCTGATCGACGCGCGGCATCGCGCCCGATCCGCGCGAGTTCGAGGAGGAATATCGCTCGGCGATCGCCGCGGTGCTCGCGGAGGCGAAGCTCGAAGCGCCCGCCGACCAGCGCCCGATCCTCGGCGGCCGGCGCGGCCACCACAGCGAGCATCTCGGCCATTTGCTCGCGGCGATGCAGTTCCTGCCGCGCACCTACCCCGACGCGACCTGGTAGGATGGCCGAGCATTTCCACGCGCTGCGGGTCGCCGAGATCGTGCCCGAGACCGCCGAAGCCAATTCGATCCGCTTCGAGATCCCGGCCGAGCTGCGCGACGCATTCCGCTTCAAGGCCGGGCCAGCATCTGACGCTGCGCGCGACGATCGGCGGCGAGGAAGTGCGGCGCAATTATTCGCTGTGCACCGCGCCCGACGAGGACGACTGGATGGTCACCGTCAAGCGGATCGGCGGCGGGCGTCTTTTCCAACTGGGTCGGCGACAATCTGAAGGCCGGCGACACGGTCGACGTGATGCCGCCGCACGGCAGCTTCACGACCGAGTTCGATCGCGGCGAAGCGCGGCATCTGGTCGGCATTCGCCGGCGGGTCGGGGATCACGCCGGTCATGTCGCTGATCAGGACCGCGCTGCGCGAGGAGCCGGACAGCCGCTTCACCCTGCTCTACGGCAACCGCGACAGCAGCTCGGTCATCTTCCTCGAGGCGCTGGCGGCGCTCAAGGACAAGCATCTCGGCCGGTTCGAAATCTATCATTTCCTCGACGACGAGGAGCAGGACATCGAGCTGTTCAACGGCATGCTCGACCGCGAGCGCTGCGATGAGGCGATCGCGCCTCTGGTGCCGATGCGGCCGAGGTCGACGGCTGGTTCATCTGCGGCCCCGGGCCGATGATGGACGCGGCCGAAGGCGCGCTGCTCGACCGCAACGTCGCCAAGGACCGCATCCACATCGAGCGCTTCACCGCCGACCGCCCGTCGGCGGCGGTCGCGGCGCGAGATGGCCGCAGCTGCAGACCAAGGCGGCAGGGCGTGACGCGTCGCCGTCACGCTCGACGGCCGCACGCGCAGGGTCGCGTTCACCGCCGGCAACATCCTCGACAGCGCGCGCGACGCCGGGCCTCCCGGCGCCGTTCGCGTGCAAGGCGGGCGTCTGCGCGACCTGCCGCGCCAAGGTGACCAGCGGCAAGGTCGAGATGGCGGCGCGCTATGGCCTCACCGACGAAGAAGTCGCGGCCGGCTATGTGCTGACCTGCCAGTCGGTCCCGGTCGGCGACGGGGTCGCGGTGGATTACGACGCTTGACCTTCGCTAATCGGCCAGTTGCTGGCCATGCTGACGAGCCGACCACCGACAGCGCCAAGGCAAGAGGGGCTTGCCGATCTTGCCGCCCGTCGCAGAGCGATTCGCTGCTCGCGCTGATCGCGCTGGCCAACGCCGACCCGCGGCCCGACAAGATCGACGTCGGCGTCGGCGTGTTCCGCGACGGCGGCGGCAACACGCCGATCCTCAAGGTGATGAAGGAGGCCGAGCAGCGCCTGCTCGATACGCAGGAGACCAAGTCCTATCTCGGCAGCGCCGGCGACAAGCGCTTCGCCGAATTGCTCCGGCCGATCCTGCTCGGCGAGCATGCCGACGACGAGCGCATCGCCGGCCTGCAGACGCCCGGCGGCTGCGGCGCGCTGCGGCTCGGGTTCGAGCTGATCGCGACGGCCAATCCCGAGCGCGCGCGTGCTGGTCGGAACGCCGACCTGGCCCAACCATCCGCCGATCATCGACGCGGTCGGGCTCGAGATCGTCGAATATCCTTATTACGAGCGCGGGCAGGGCGCGATCCGCTTCGACGACATGCTGGCCGCGCTGCGCGTGCGGCGAGCCGGGCGACGTCGCGCTGCTCCACGGCTGCTGCCACAACCCGACCGGCGCCGACCTCAACGACGATCAGTGGGCGAGGTCGCCGACGTCGTGTCGCGAGCGCGGGCCTGATCCCGCTCGTCGACATCGCCTACCAGGGCTTCGGCCGCGGGCTCGACGAGGATGCGGCCGGGCTGCGCGGCATGCTCTCGACGCCTGCGACGAGGTGATCGTCGCGCAGAGCTGCGACAAGAATTTCAGCGTCTATCGCGACCGCGTCGGCTCGCTGTTCGTCAAGACCGGATCGGCGAGCGCGACCAGCGACGGCGATGGGCCACGTCTTCCAGCGCGCGCGCGAAATGTGGTCGATGCCGCCCGACCATGGCGCGGCCGCGGTCGCGGATCATCCTCGACGATCCGGAGCTGCGCGCGCGACTGGCTGGTCGAGCTCGAGCGCGATGCGCGACCGGATCAATGCGGTGCGCCAGCGGATCGCCGCGGCCGACCCGCGGCTGGCCTTCATCGGCGGGCAGTTCGGCATGTTCTCGATGCTGCCGCTCAGACGCGAGCAGGTGCTCAAGCTGCGCGAGGACCACGCGATCTACATGGCCGACAGCGGCCGCTTCAACGTCGTCGGCATGGGCGATCGACGCAGATCGACCGATTTATCGCCGCCGTGGTCGAGGCGCTGGACGCCTGACCATGGCCGATCGCGACCCGGGCAAGGTTTCGGCCGCACGTGGACTGGCGCGAGGTCGCGAGGCTGGTCCTGACCAGCCGGGCGATGGACCGGCTCGAGGAAGAAGAGCTCGTTCCGGCGAAGAAGGTCCTCTACCAATTCTCGCGCGCGCGGCCATGACATGGCGCAGGTGATGCTCGGGCTGCAGCTCAAGGACGGCGACGCGGCCTGCGGCTATTATCGCTCGCGGCCGCTGCTGCTGGCGCTCGGGCGTGCCGCTGGCCGATGCGCTCGGCTCGGGCATGGGCCTCGCCGGCGGCTATTCCGACGGCCGCGATATCGGCGTCGTGTTCAACTACCCCAATCCGGGCGGCGCCCATGCGCTGCCGATGTGCGGCGGGGTCGGCGCGCAATATACGCCGGCGGCCGGCTGGGCGCAGGCGATCGCCTACAAGCAGCAAGGTGCTGGACGAAGGGCCGGCGGACGCGATCGCGGTGGTGCTCGGCGGCGATGCGAGCTGCGCGACCGGCGGATTTTGGTCCGCGCTAACAATTGCGACGACACAACATTGCCGCTGCTAATCTACATCGAGGACAATGGCTACGGCATCTCGGTTCCGTCGGAATATCAGACACCTGGCAGCGATATCGCCGCCAATCTCGCGAGCTTCGAGGGCCTGACGATCTTCAACGGCGACGGCACCGATCCGGACGAGGCGGAGCGGCTGATCGGCGAGGCCATCGGCCATGTCCGGACGCAGGCGCGCGCCCGCGTTGATGCGGCTGACCGTGCCGCGGCTCGAGGGCCACAGCTTCCAGGACACGCAGACCTACAAGTCCGAAGCGAAGATCGAGGCCGAATGGGCGCGCGATCCGCTGCCCAAGCTCAAGGCCCTTCGCCGCCCGATCTCAGATCGGCGACGAGCAATGGACGACCTCGAGCGCGAGGTGGCGTGGCAGGTCGAGGCCGCGCGCGCCGAAGCCGAGGCGCGCGGCGTGTCCTCGCCCGAGACGCGTGACCGAGCAACGTCTTCTTCGAAGGCGCGCTGCCAGCAGGTCGGCGGCGGCGCTGGCCTGCGCCTCGACGGCACGACCGACGAGCCGAGCGCCCGAAGGCCAGCGGATCAACATGGTCACCGCGATCCGCCGGGTGCTCGATCAGGAGCTGGAGGCCAATCCGCACCTGCTGGTGTTCGGCGAGGACGTCGGGCCCAAGGGCGGAGTCCATGCCGTGACGCTCGGGCTGCAGGACAAATTCGGCCACGACCGGGTGTTCGACACCTCCTCAACGAAGAGGGCATCGTCGGCCGCGCGGTCGGGCATGGCGCTCGCCGGCCTGATGCCGGTGCCCGAAATCCAGTTCCGCAAATATGCCGAGCCGGCGACCGAGCAGATCAACGATTGCGGGACGATGCGCTGGCGCACCGCACAACCGCTTCGCCGCGCCGATGGTGCTGCGCGTGCCGGGCGGCTTCTTCAAATGCGGCGACCCGTGGCACAGCGATGACCAACGAGGTCGAGTTCGTGCACAATCCCGGCTGGAAGGTCGCGGTGCCGTCCAACGCCGAGGATGCGGTCGGCCTGCTGCGCGAGAGCCTGCGCGGCAACGACCCGGTGCTGTTCTTCGAGCATCGCGCGATGCTCGACGACAGCTGGGCGCGGCGGCCGTGGCCGGGCGACGATTATGTGCTGCCGTTCGGCAGGGCGAAGAAGACCCGCGAAGGCGACGCGATCACCATCGTCACCTGGGGCGCGATGGTGCCGCGCTGCGAGGCTGCCGCGGAAGGCGTCAGCGCCGACGTGATCGACCTGCGCACGCTGCATGCCGTGGGACCGGGACATGGTGCTGGACAGCGTTCGCCGCACGCGCCGCTGCCTGATCGTCCACGAGGATCTGCGCACCGGCGGCTTTGGCGCGGAAATCGCCGCGGTGGTCGCCGACGAGGCCTTCCTCGACCTCGACGCGCCGGTGGCGCGGGTGACCATGCCCGACATCCCGAGCCCGCATCATCCGAAGCTGATGGAATGGGCGCTGCCCTCGGTCGAACGAGATCCGCGCCGAAATCGAGCGGCTGGTGGGGTTCTGAGGTGATCGACGTCCGCGTTCCCGATGAGCAGGAAGGCACCAAGGCGGTCGTCCGCGCCTGGCTGCGGCAGGTTGGCGACCTGGTGTTCGAGAACGAGCCGCTGGTCGAGCTCGAGACCGACAAGGTGACGCAGGAAGTGCCGGCGCCGGCGGCGGGGGTGCTGGCCGAGATCGTGCTCGACACGGACGCGGAAGCGGTGCCCGGCGCGTTGCTGGCGCGGATCGACACAGAGGGTTCCCCGGCGGAGGCCGGGGCCCAGGGCGCTGCGCACGCAGCGCCATCTTCCGTTGCAGCAGCTGACGCCGCTCCTGGGCCCCGGCCTGCGCCGGGGAACGGGGAAACCCGCCTTACCCCTTCGGTCCGCCGCGCCTGCCTGCAGCACGGCATCGACCCCTCGCGGATCCAGGGCACCGGGCGCAACGGTCGGGTGACCCGCGAGGATGTCGACCGCGCAGTCGCCTCCGCGACCGTGGTCAGCGTCGGCGAGCCGGCGACCGCGCAGCCGCGGCATTCTCGGCGCAGGACATCCCGCACGACCGCATGCGGCTGAAGATCGCCGAGAACATGGCCCGGGCAGTCGCCGAGCAGCCCCATGTCACCGCCGTCTTCGAGGCCGATTTCACCGCCGTCGCGGCGCACAAGGCGGTGATGGCGGCAAAGGGCGTGAAGCTCAGCTACACCGCCTACATCGTCAAGGCCGCAGCCGACGCGATGGCGGTCGCACCGGCGATCAACGGGCGGTGGGAAGCCGATCGCATCGCTGTCTCGCCGACGATCAACATCGGCGTTGGCACCGCGCTTGGCGAGAAGGGCCTGGTCGTGCCGGTGGTCAAGGACGCCGGATCGCTGACGCTCGAGCAGATCGGCGCGAAGCTCGACGAGCTGACCCGCAAGGCCCGCGATGGCAAGCTCGATCGCTCCGACGTGTCGGGCGGAAGCTTCACCATCTCCAACCACGGCGTCTCGGGCTCGCTGCTCGCCGCGCCGATCATCCTTCACCAGGGCCAGGCCGCAATCCTCGGCGTCGGCAAGCTTGAGAAGCGGGTCGTCGTGCGCACGGTCAACGGCCGCGACGCGATGCTGATCCATCCGATGGCCTATGTCACGCTGACCATCGACCATCGCGTCGTCGACGGCCACCAGACCAACGCCTGGCTGACCCGCTTCGTCGAGGTGCTGGAGAGCTGGCCGGCGGCCTAGACTTCGATCACCGTATAGGGTTTGCCGAATAGCGGCTGCAGCACGAATTGCGCGACATTGTAGACCGGCTTGCCGAGTGGGGTCTTGCCTTCGTACCTGCCGTGATGGGCATGGCCGTGGACCACCGCTCGCACATGGTCGAAGCGATCGATCGCGTCGGCCAGCCGCTGCGACCCGAGATATTGGAAAATCTCGACCGGCTCGCCGTCCAGCGTCTCGACCGTCGGCGAATAATGAAGCACGGCGACGCTCCGCTCGGTGCGGATCGTCCGCAGCGCATTCTCGAGCTTGCGCGCCTCGTTCATCGCTTCGTCGACGAACGCCTTGGCGATCGGCTCGCCGAACGGCGCCAGCTCGCCGCGGCCGTAGCCGCCCATGAAGCCTTTGACGCCGGCAAAGCCGACGCCGTCGATCTCGGTCGCTTGCTCGTCGAGCACGGTCATCCCGGCCTCGTGCAGGATGCGCGTAACCTCCTCCGGCTGGCCGCATTCGTAATCGTGATTGCCGAGCACGCCGAGCACCGGAATCGAGCAGGAGCGGAGATCCTCGGCGAGGATTTGCGCTTCGGTTGACTTGCCGAAGTTGGTGAGGTCGCCGCACAGCACCAGCACGTCGGCTGCGCTCGAGATCTCGGTGAACAGCTCGCGATAGGGCGCGACACTCTCCTCCATCACATGAAGGTCGCCGATCGCCGCAACTCTAAGCTTCTTGTCAGTCCGCGGCATATTGCTCTTCGAGGTTGCCGACGGCTTCGGAGAAGCCCCATTGTTCGACGTCGATCGCATAATCGCGCGGGGAGAAGATGCGCCCGCGGCACACTTCCTTGCCGGGCGGCTTGACCATCATCTGGTCGCCGAGCCGGCCGAGCAGCTCCTCCATGATCCAGCGGGGCACGCGGTGGCGTTCGCTCGGGTAGATGAAGCGGAAATTGAGCAGCGCCATCAGCAGCACTTCCCAATAGAGCTCCATGTGCGACAGCAGCATCTTCCAGTCGATCCGGTCGTGGCACTTCAGGATCATGTGGGTGACGTCGGCGCCGTCGTAGCGGTGATGGTCCTGGACGAAGATCTTCGACCAGATGAACTGTGTCGGCGGGACCAGCTTGACCCGCGCCCCGAACAGCTCGCTTTCGGGCGCGTCGACGAACCAGTCGTCGGTGACGTGGGTCGTCACCGTCGGCATGTTGGTGATGACGTCGACGAACAGCTCGTCGCGGGTGATGCGGTTGAGCCAGCGCTCGTCGACCGTCTCGACGGCGAAGCCATGGTCGCGGAAATAGGACAAGAGCTTGAGTGCATCGCCGGCCTTGGCGAAGACGTCGACGTCCTTGGTCGGCCGGTCGATCCCGGTGTAGCTCGCCAGTGCATAGGTGCCCGAGACGAGGAACGGTATGCGCGACCGCGCCATCAGCTGCAGCACTTCGGAATAGAAGGCCTCGGCCGCGGGCGGCGGCTGGATCAGGGAGCCGTTGGGCTTGCGCGCTTGGGTAGCCATGCGGCGCCTCAACGGGAGGCGGGAGCGGCAGGTTCCGTCACGGACCCACGCCGACGCGTCGGCCCCGCCCCTAACGCTTTGCAATGTCAGCATTTCACCTCGGATACCCGGCGCGGTCGTGATAGCTTTCCCGCGTGGGGCTAGGGGAGTTCGTAAAATGGACAGCACATTCGGCAATTGGCGGAACGCACTCGTCGGCGTCGGGCTCACCGTCGTTGTGGTTGGCGGAGCGCTCGCGCTGGCGTTGACGTCATAGGGACGTCCGGCCAGCCGGGCCGCCCGGCGAACTGCGGCGGCCCCGAATTAACATAAGCTAATGCAGTGGCCCTGAAAATTTCGGTACGTCCATGCCGTCACACCGGGGGTGGCGCGTATGGCCCAGTATCGCCTTTACTTCATCGACCGCTTCAGCGGCCACATTGAAACCAGTCGCGAATTCTACGCCGACGACGATGCGGCCGCGGTCGAGCTCGCCCTCGAGCTTCGCAATGGGCAGCGGGCCGAGCTTTGGTCGCTCGACCGCAAGGTCAAGCGCTGGGAGGCGGACTAGCCGGCCCGCGCCTTGCGGTACGTCACCAGCTGCGGGTTGAGCCGCTTCAGCAGGTCGTGCCGGATCTGGTGGCCGCTCAAGTGCGAATGGACGTTGAGATAGCCCTCTCGCATCAGCTTGCGCTTCACCTCCTCGATGGAGCCTGACTCGGGGGCGAGCTGGTACGCCCGCTCTATAATATTCACGCCGATCTCTCTCCGGATCTATCCCGTGACGGGTACGCAACAATACCGTGGAACAGGTTGCGCGCAAAAAGGTTGCGCGAAGCTGCTGTTGATTCCGGTTCAGAACAGACGGACGCTCCCGACTTTGCGTCTTCAACCTAATCTCGGGCAGTACAAACGGTTGCGCTTCAGTCGTTTACCCGTCATTTGAGTTGGGCAGCGACTTACGCGCAACGGGGCCCACCGGCTTGCTCGGCGGTGGGGACGGGGGATTTGTGTGACTGCAGACGATACGCCGGTTGGCGACCAGGCGCCCGAGCAACCCGCGCAGCAGCGGTTCGATCCCGCGCTGTCGGCCTTCATCCTGCTCGCCAAGTTCCTCGGCACGCCGGCCGAAGCGGCGCAGATCGTCCACGACCGCGGCCGCGGCGATGCGCCCTTCACTTACGGCGACCTGGTGCGGATCGCGCGCAAGCTGGGGCTGGTCGCGCGAACCCGGACGGTCGGGCTCGCCGAGCTCGGCAAGCTGCCGGTGCCGACCATGCTCGGCACGACCGACGACGGCACGATCATCCTGCTCAAGGTCGACGACAATGCCGATTCGCCGCGCTACCTGCTGCAGCGGCCCGACGGCGACCACCCCGAAATCTGGTCGGTCGAGCAGATGCAGGCCAATTTCGCCGGCCCCGTGCTGCTGCTCACCTCGCGCGAGCGGATCGCCGGCGACAAGCGCAAGTTCGACGTCAGCTGGTTCATTCCGGCCCTGGTCAAATATCGCAGCCCGCTGCGCGACGTGGTGATCGGCAGCTTCTTCCTGCAGCTGGTCGGCCTGGTCTCGCCGGTCTTCTTCCAGCTGGTGATCGACAAGGTGCTGGTGCACCGCTCGATGACCACGCTCGAAGTCCTGGCGTTCGGCCTCGCCGTGGTGCTGATTTTCGAGACCCTGCTGTCGGGGCTTCGCACCTGGCTGTTCGCGCACACCACCAACCGCGTCGATGCCGAGCTTTCGGCCAGCCTGTTCCGCCACTTGATCGCGCTCCCCTTGAGTTATTTCGAAGCGCGGCGGGTCGGCGACAGCGTCGCCCGGGTGCGCGAGCTCGAGAACATCCGCCAGTTCCTGACGTCGAACGCGGTGACGTCTGGTCATCGACCTGTTCTTCACCATCGTCTTTTTCGCGGTAATGCTGCTCTATTCGCCACTGCTGACTCTGATCGTTGCGCTGACCATCCCGATCTACGTCGCGATTTCCGTCTTCATCACCCCGCCGCTGCGCGCCCGGCTCGACGAAAAGTTCAAGCGCGGCGCCGAGAACCAGGCATTCCTGGTCGAGGCAGTGACCGGGATCGGGACGTTGAAGGCGATGGCGGTCGAGCCGCGGATGCGCGACCGTTGGGAAAAGCAGTTCGCGGCCTATGTGAAGACAGGATTCAGCGTCACCGTGCTGGCAACCTGGGGCAACCATGCGATCCAGCTGGTGTCCAAGCTGACCACGGTGGCGATCCTGTTCTTCGGCGCCAAGGCGGTGATCAACGGCGACCTGTCGGTCGGCGGGCTGGTCGCCTTCAACATGCTCGCCGGCCGGGTGGCGCAGCCGATCCTGCGGCTGTCGCAGCTGTGGCAGGATTTCCAGCAGGTGCGCATTTCGGTCGACCGGCTCGGGGATATCCTCAACACCGCGGCCGAGCCGCGAGCACAACCCCAATCGGGCGAGCCTGCCGCCGATCGATGGCCGGGTAACGTTCGACAAGGTCCGCTTCCGCTACCGCGCCGACGCGCCCGAGGCGCTGCGCGGCGTATCGCTCGACATCGTGGCGGGCGAGATGCTCGGGATCGTCGGACCGTCGGGATCGGGCAAATCGACGCTGACCAAGCTGGTCCAGCGGCTGTACGTGCCCGAGCAGGGCCGGGTGCTGGTCGACGGCGTCGACCTCGCGCTGGTCGACCCGGCGTGGCTGCGCCGCCAGGTCGGCGTCGTGCTGCAGGAGAACATCCTGTTCAACCGCTCGGTCCGCGAGAACATCGCGCTGGCCGATCCGACGCATGCCGATGGAGCGGGTGATCGCCGCGGCCGAGCTCGCCGGCGCCCATGAGTTCATCCTCGAGCCTCACCCATGGCTACGACACGCTGATCGAGGAGCGCGGAGCGAACCTGTCGGGCGGCCAGCGCCAGCGCCTCGCCATCGCCCGCGCGCTGATCGGCGATCCGCGCATCCTGATCCTCGACGAGGCGACCAGCGCGCTCGACGCCGAGAGCGAGGAGATCATCCAGACCAACCTCGCCGCGATCGCGATGGGGCGCACCGTGATCATCATCGCCCACCGCCTGTCGGCCGTTCGCCCGTGCAACCGGATCATCACTGTCGAGGAGGGCGAGATCACCGAGGCGGGCGATCATGACAGCCTGCTCAAGGCGGGCGGCCGCTACGCCCAGCTCTACGCCAAGCAGATGGGCGTGACGGGGGCGGCGGCATGAGCCGGATGGCGACGCTGGAGCGGCACTGGTCGGTGCTCAAGCTCAGCTGGCGTGACCAGAATGAGCGCGCGGCGCGGGCCAGGCCGCGCGCCGAGCATGAATTCCTGCCCGCCGCGCAGGAGATCATCGAGAAGCCGCCGAGCCCGGGGCTGCGCTGGCTGCTGCTCGGGACCTGCGTGTTCATGGTCCTGGCCCTGGCCTGGGCGTTCATCGGCCGGGTCGACGTGGTCGCGGTGGCGTCGGGCAAGATCGTCGCCGCCGGCAATGCCAAGGTCGTCCAGCCGCTCGAGATCGGCACGGTGCGCGCAATCCACGTCCGCAACGGGCAGTTCGTCCGCGCCGGCCAGCTGCTGCTCGAGCTTGATCCGACGCTGGCCACGGCGGAACAGGCGCAATCGACCCAGACCCTTGCCAACGCGCGCGTCCTCCAGGCTCGCAACGACGCCTTGCTCGCGCACCTGGCGGGCCGCCCGGCCCGGTTCGTCGCTCCGCCCGGCACTTCGCCGGCGGTGGTCCGCACCGAGCAGCAGCTCGTCGCCAATGCCGTCGCCGAATATGACGCGGAGATGGCGAGTCTTGCGCCAGCAGCGCGCCGAGAAGCAGGCCGACCTCGCCGCCGCGAACGGCGAAATCGCCAAGCTTCGCGAAGTCGCTGCCGTTCATCGACAAGCAGCTCGCGGCGCGGCGCGAGCTGACCGACAAGGGCTATTATTCCAAGCTCAACCTGCTCGAATATGAGCAGTCGGCCAACGAGCATGTGCGGAGCATCGACGTCCAGACTGCCAACGCCGCGCGCGCCAGCGCGTCGATCGGGGAGATCGATGCCCAGGTCGCGCGGCTCCGCGGGACCTTTGGCAAGACCGCCGCCAACGACCTCGCCGAGGCCAGCGACAAGGCCGGCCTGGCGAGCGAGGAGCTGCGCAAGTCCGAACGCCGCCGCCAGCTCCAGGAGCTGCGGAGCCCGGTCGACGGCGTCGTTCAGCAGCTCGCCGTCTCGACCATCGGCGGGGTCGTCCAGGCCGCGCAACCGGTGCTGGTCGTCGTGCCCTGCTCGACCCGCGGCGGCGTGCCCGACCCGTCGCGCTGCTCGAGCAGCGTCGAGGTCGAGGCGATGATCCAGAACAAGGACATCGGCTTCGTCAAGGTCGGCCAGCGGGTCGCGGTGAAGCTCGAGGCATTCAACTTCACCGACTTCGGTCTGGTCGACGGCGTCGTCGACAACATCAGCCGCGACTCGATCGACACCCCGAGCAAGAATAACGATCCCGGCGCCGCCAAGCCGGCGGAGCAAAGCGGGCTGGTCTATGCCGCGCGGATCCGCCTGCTGTGCGACCCGCGTCAGCCGAAGCGGTCGCCGCTGTGCGACCGGGTCGGGCCGGGCATGGCGGTGCAGGCGGAGATCAAGACCGGCACACGCCAGATCATCCAGTATCTGCTCTCGCCGCTCGCCAAATCGGTGCAGGAGGCCGGGCGCGAGCGTTGAAAAAGAGCGCCGCCGAACGAGTCGGCGGCGCCTCCTTGCGTGTTCGGTCCGGCTAGTTGGTGACGGCGGCGCGGGCGTTGCCGATCTTCTCGGCGCCCATCTTCTTGAGCGTTTCCTCGTCGACCAGCCGCGCGATCAGCGGATGGAGCCGGAGCGACCCTTCCTTCACTACCTGCTTGAAATTGGCGATGACGTTGGTCGTCGCGCGGGTGTCGCCGGCAACCACGTCGAACAGCCAGTTGATCTTGCCCGAATTCCATTCCTCGGGCTTGAGCCGGATCGGGAACACGCCGTTCGCGACCTGCTCGCGAATGCGGGCGTCGACCTCGTCGGAGACGCTGGCCCAGATCGCGAACCCGGCCATGTCGGCCAGCGACGATTGCTGGACGTTGCCAGGGTAAGCGATCGCGACCCGGTCGCGGATCAGCGGTTCGAGCACCAAATGCTGCAGGTCGCCGATCGTCTGGTTGCGGTAGCGCGGGGTCATCATCAGCGCCATGACGATCTTGCCGAAGCTTTCGCGCACCTGGCTGCGAACCGCGGCGAGCCGTTTGGCGACTTCCGGGTCGAGCTGCGGGTTGGGGGTCGGGGCGGCGCCGTCCGGAGTCGCTGGCTCGCCCGCGGCGCCGTTCGACTTGGGATGGTCGATTACCGCGGTCTCGCTCGCTGCGGACTTGCTTTGCCCGGCTTGGGAAGCGCCGGTTTTCTTCGACTTCGCCACGTCATGTCCCCCCTGCTTGATCATTCGGCGTGCTCCATTGGTAAGTGCTTAAAAGCTCAAGTCAATCGGGCTTCCGCGAGCGCGCGCGTGGGCGTTCTTCGTGACGGTTCGGTGATGGTGAGGTTGCGGGCAAGTTGCGCCCCCTGTTGCGACAAGAAGAAAGCAAAAAAATTTACGGGCGCGGCTATTGCGCAAAGTTAAAGCTGTTATCAGAACCGAGTCTTCAGGGGGCACTTAAAGCAACGGATGCTCGGACCCGTTGCGGCAGAGCCGCACGTGGTAGCGCTGCAGTCAGACGTGACTCAGCGAACGACGAGGTGCGTGTATGGCGGGTCGGAGACGAGCGAAATGGTGCGCGCATCGGCGCCGACGCCGTCCGACTCTGGCGTTTCCCGTGTCTTCCCGATCCGCTCATCCTGCTAAGCCCATCGCGGTCATCGATGGAGAAACTGCATGACGGGAATGGTTTGGGTCAGCCGCGCGATGGTGCACGCCAGCAACCAGCGGCCGTTCCGGAACGACGTGGCGGAGCGCGATCACGCCCGCCTGATCGAGATCAAGCAAGCGAATGAGCGCGGGGAGGTCATGGCTCCCGAGGATTTCCCGACGGTGATTTTCGGAGCGCCGCACGCGCTGGAGAAGGACTATGGCGTCCCGGACCTGTTCGCCGCCTACGGCTTCTGGATCGTCTCGCAGGCCGTGGTCGACGTGCTTCGGCAATTCGACCTAGGCCAGGCGCAGATTCGCCCGGTGCCGGTGCTGAGGGACGATCGCAGCACGCCGATCGGCGGCGACTGGTCGTGCCTCAATTTCGGCAACGCCAAGCGAGCGGTCCTGCCCGAGCAGTCGGAGAAGATCCGGCTCGGGCCGCAGAAATCGCTATAACCTGCCGGCCACGATCGCCGACAATCAGCTGGCCGTTTCGGCCGAGGCGCTGGCGCCTCCCGACATCTGGGTCGACCCGCAATTGTGGGCCGCATTCTTCGTCAGCGAAGCGCTTGGAAAGGCGCTCCGCAAAGTCAGCAACAGTTTCTTTTTGACGAAATGTCGCGTGGTCGACGGCTGAGCCGTCGAGAGGGGGATCAATGCCCGACATTGCCGATTTCGCGCTGAACTTCGAAGCGGAGCACATCTTCGCCCAGTCGATGTGGGATATCCCCGAAGTCAAGGCGCTGTTCGACGCGAACGGCTACGTCAAGAATTCCATCGGCAACCTGATGGCGGAATATTCGGACGCCGACGCCGTCAGGTTCATCCAGGACTTGCCGGACAGCGATCCGCTGAAGCGGGCACTGCTCGATCCGGAATCGTCCGCCGGCATTGTCCGCCACAAGGGCAACGCCTCGGGCGGCAGCCAGTTCGGCAAGAATACGTGGCTCGCCGAAGAGCTGACCAACATCGCCAACTCGAACGCCAGCGCGTCGGCCAAGACGGCGGCCCTCAACAATCTGTTCGACTGGACCTGGAAGCTCGCCAAGGGCCTGATCGTCGGTCCGGACGGGCAGCCGCTCGGAGTCATGGGCAACACCGAGTTCGCCGACATCCTGCGCGACGCGTTCCACAACGGTCCGCAGGCCGGTTACGTCGATCCCCTGAATATCGACAATATCGACAGTCTGCCCGAAGCCGAACGGCTGGCGACCCAGGAAGCGATCAATCGCGCGGCGGCGCGGGAAACCTGGTGGCAGAAGCCGGAAAACGCTGTCGAGTTCAGCAACTCACAAGGTGCGTTCAACGGCCGCGGCCGGCTGGCGATGAACGTCGTCGAATCGCTGTTCAAGAACAACTTGCTGACGGCGCTCGAGAAGAATGATGCGCTGATCGAGCTCGGCACCGGCCGCAATTCCGCCGCGGCGTCGCGCGTGATGGTTCGCGTGACAGCGCTCGCCTCGGCGCGCGCCACCACCTTCGTCGGCGAGGTCCCGGAGCTTGCCGGCCGAGTCATCGAGGAGGTCCGGGCGGCGATGCAGGTGTCCGCCGCCGAGCCCAATTCGGCATCGGACGAGGTGCTCGAGCGCGAGCTGGTCGAAGTCCAGAAGCAGATGGTCCAGGAGACGCTCAACAAGGGCGTGCTCCGGTCCAACATCGAAGCCTACGGCAGCCGCACCTGGGAGGTCATGTCGCGCACCGCCGAGGGCATCGCCCGGAGCCGCTTCGCGAGCGGCCGGTTCGCCATCACCTCGATCGGCATCGCCGGCCTCAACGAGCTCCACGACAGCATCAAGGAAGGCATCGTCGACGGCGACTGGCGGAACTTCATCATCAACTCGGCCAAGTTCGGCGCGGTCACCATCGGCGCGCTCGCGGCAATCTCGATCGGCAGCGGCATCGTTCTGGCGGTCGGCGGTGCGGTCGCGGCGGAATTCGTCGCCGCCGCCCTGGTCGTTGCGGGGGTCGTCGGGACCGCTCTCGCCCTCGGCGATTTCCTCGGCAAGCTGGCGGTCGACTTCGGCCTTGCCGAAGCCCCCACGCATGACGGCGTCATCCCCAACAACATTCAGAACAACGTCCTTTTCCTCAACAACATCGGCGAAAAGGTGCTGCTCAATGAGCTGATGGGCGACATCGGCGCGCCGGTGCTCGGTCCGTTCGACGATTATTACATGGCGGACGACCAGGTTCTCAACCAGCCGAACGAGGTCCATGGCGAGGACGATCGGTCCGAGCTCATTTACGCGACCAACGGCGTCAAGGTGTTCGGCGAGGGCGGCACCGACGAAATCTACCATTTCGGTTACGGCGAGGCGCATGGCGGCGCGGGGCAGGACGTGGTCGTCGGCAAGGACGCCAAGGTCCTTGATAGCGGAGAGATCCTCTATCCATGGATGAACGACGCGGCGCAGCAGCGGAGGGAGCTGAACAACCGCTACGAACTGTGGAACGAAGAGCGCGCCGCGGAGGGGCTGCCGCTGTTCGAGCTGCTTCCGGAGCTGCCCGAGAGCGAGACCGCCCAAGGGGACCTGACCCTCCTGCTCGACGGCGGCGCCGACAACGACATCGTCTTCGCGCTCGGCGGCGAGCGGGCGACCACGGCCGGTGGGGCCGGTCGCGACTGGGTGTTCAACACGTCCAAGGATGGGATCCTTTACGGCGACACCGTCGACGGGCTGATTCCCGACACCTTCAGCCCGGTCACCGACAGCAAGGAGTTCGCCGACAACTTCTGGTTCTGGCCGAACACCGAGATCATGGACGCCCAGCACTATGACGTGCTGAAGTTCTTCGGCATCGCCATGACCGGCGGCGACGCCTCCGCGTCCAGCGTCATGCTCGCGCTCGGCGGGCGCAGCGGCAACCTGATGGTCATCGGCGGCCTGCTCGCGGCCGCCAACGGCGCCGCGGTCGCGACCGGCAACAAGATCTACTTCGACTATCTGATGCCGTTCATGAGCTACGTGCGCGACGGCGACGACCTGCTCGTCGCGAACGTGTACGACGGCTTGATGGCCGCGGTGACCGGCCAGTCGGGGGTCTACGACAGCGTCCCGGACGGGCACGGCGGCCGCGCCAACATCCGCGGCACGATGCGGATCGACAATTTCGATTTCGCCCACAGCATGTGGGGCTTCTCGGCCTTCGAGCTGGGCTCGATCCCCGGCCAGGCCGGCATGCCGCTCGGCACCATGAACATGGTGTTCAAGGACGGCAATCCGCTCGTCGCCGCGCTCGGCCTGCTGTCGTTCATCCTGCCGATGGGACTGGGCTTCGTGCTCCAGGCGCTGATGACCATCGACGCCACCCTGGCCGTGGTCGCCGCCGTGCTGCGCGCGGCCAAGGCCGCGAAATGGGCGTCGGAAGGCGATCCGCTGATCCTCGACCTCGACGGCGACGGGATCGAAACGACGGCGCTCGGCACCTCGAACGTCTATTTCGACATCGACGCCGACGGATTCGCCGAGCGCACCGGCTGGGTCAAGGGCGACGACGGCTTCCTCGTGGTCGACAACAACCACAACGGCCGCATCGACAACGTCAGCGAGATGTTCGGCAACCGCTTCGAGGGCGGCTACCAGGAGCTCGCGACGTTCGACAGCAACAACGACGGCAAGATCAGCCTGGCCGATGCCGTGTGGTCGGAGCTTCGGGTCTGGCAGGATCGCAACCAGAACGGCGTCACCGACGCCGGCGAGCTGAAGACCCTCGACCAGCTCGGGATCACCCAGCTGTCGCTGGGGTCGACGGCGATCAACTTCACCACGCCGCAGGGCACGCGCCTCCTGTCCGGGAGCGACATCACCTTCGCCGACGGCCGGGTGAGCCATATGTTCGAGGCGGTGTTCGGCTCGAGCGACGTCGACACCCATTATGCCGGCGAGAGCGGGCGCGCCGAGTGGCAGCAGGGCCTGACGATCAACTCGAAGGGCTTCGGCAACGTCGCCGACCTGGCCGTTGCCATGGCCAACGATCTCGACCTTGGCGAATTGGCCACCGCCACCGCGGCGGCGATGACCACGCCGAAGCTGAAGACCCTCGTCGAGCAGGTCGGTGACGTGCTCGGCCACTGGGGCATGACGCTCGACCAGACCCGCGAGTTGACCCCGGTGCTGCTCGGGACCGACGCCAACGGCAAGACGGTGCTGGTCGACCATGCCGTTTATGTCGAGGACGCCACCGGCGGCTACTGGACCCTCGCTTCGGGCAATCCGATCAACGATCCGATCAGCGGCCAGCCGATTGCCCGCGCGACCTTCCAGGATGTGTTGCGGCAGGTCGTCGCCTCGGGGCAGCATTGGCAGGTCGAACAGTCATGGTCGCCGGTCAGCCGCGCCACCGACGTCCAGTTCCGCCCCGACGCTCCCTATCTCGTCCACCTCGTCGACGGCCGGGCGATCGTCGACGACTGGGGCGTGCAGAATCCGGATGGGACGTGGCGGCTGTTCAGCGGCGCGCCCGTGCTGGCTCCGGACGGTCTCCCCGTCGCCTTCCCGACGATCGACGACATTCTGCGCATGCCGCACGCCGAGGGCCAGGAGTGGCGCACCGAGGCGCTCGGCTACAACCCGCTCGCCAACATCACCGTCGAGAAGATCGGCGTCCGCTTCACCGACGGAGTCGCGGTCGACTATACGGTTCAGGTCACCGACCAGGACGGCACGTTCTACGTCTGGGCGCGCAACCTCGACCGCGCGCTCGAGCTCGAGGCCAAGACCGGCGATTCGCGCGGCTTCAACCTGCGCAATTACGAGATCGACTTCGACAATCTGGACGAGGTCGGGTCGACCGACGACAGCGTGTATCGCGTCGAGCTGCTGACTCCGGCGCAGTTCAACTTCGCGCTCAGCCTGGGCAGCATCGAATTCCATCCCGAGATGCTGACCGCGGTGCTCAACAATGAGACCGGGCACCTCGCTTATTCGGTGAACTCGAGCGGCGTCACGAGCCTGTCACCGGACCATTACGAATCGCCGATCAAGCCGATGATCGAGATCCTCGACGGGGCGATGCAGCAATATGTGATCACCAGCCGCCGCCTCGCGGTCCGCCTGGCGCTGCAGGGCGGGCTGAGCGCGTTCGCGCAGGGGATCACCTACGACGCGGAGTTCGACCAGTACCGGCCGGTCGGCGGGCGCGAGCTGGCGCCGTTGTTCGAGGCGATCTGGGGCTCGGCGCCGCCGAACAACAACAACGACGCGGCGTTCGATTACCTGACCGACTGGAACGAGCTGCTGTGGCAGATCTACCCCGATTATTCGCCCAACAGCCAGGGCAACATGTGGGGCAGCACGGTCGCCGTCGACCAGGCCTACATCTTCCAGATGATGCTCCCGGCGTTCGAAGAAATGCCGATCGCCGGCCTGAGCATCCAGGCGGCCGCGCATGCGCTGTCGATCGACGAGACTCGGCTCATCACCCATACCGCGAGCCAGAGCGTCGTCCACGGCACCGCCGGCAACGACTTCATCTACATGTCGGCCGGCGACCAGGTGTTCGACGGCGGGTCGGGCTCGGACTATTATTTCGTCGGCGCGGATTCCGGCAGCGACCGGATCTACGACCGCGACCTGGGCGAGAACGACGAGCTTCGCTTCACCCGGATCGCCTCGAACCAGGTAATCGCGATCCGCGACGGCCAGGACCTCATCCTGCAATATGACGGCGGGTCGCTGCGCGTCACCGACCAGTTCCTCGGCGAGCTCAACGACTACACCACCTCGGGCAAGCAGTTCGAAACCGGCGTAAACGCCATCGTCTTCAGCGACGGCGTGATCTGGGACCGGACCCGGCTGGCGATGATGGTCGCCCATCCCGCCGACACCAACGACATCTATCTCGGCTCGGGCTCGGACGATGTTCTGTGGGGCGGCAAGGGCAACGACGTGCTGCGCGGCGGCCTTGGCGGCGACTATTACATCTTCCGGCGCGGCGACGGGCAGGATGTCATCAGCGAGGAGGGCAATTTCTCGTTCGGCCCGATCAAGGCCGGTCTCGACTTCCTCGCCTTCAAGGGCGACATTTCGGTCGACGATTTATGGCTGATCCGCGACGGGCCCAGCGACAATCTCAAAATCTACATCCTCGACGAAAACGGGCAGCTCAACCGCGATGCCAACGGCCAGATCACCAATGACGGGATCGAGATCGAAGGCCAGTTCGGCGGGGTCCGCCTCAACTTCGGTGCGTTCAGCGGGCTGCTCGGCAGCTCCGACGGGCTCGACTACGTCTCGCCGAACCTGATCGAACGATTCATCTTCGACGACGGCACGTCGCTCACCTTCACCCAGATCGTCGAGAAGGTGCTGGCCAATGCGCGCACGGCCGGCGACGACGCGATCTACGGCCTGCTCAACGACAATACGATCGATGGCGGCGCCGGCGACGACTATCTGACCGGCGTCGAGGGCGGCGACACCTATGTGTTCGGTCGCGGCTACGACCACGACGTCTTCGAGGATGCCGACTATTCGATGAAGCTGTTCGGCGCTCCGGACGATCATCTCACCTTCATCGACGACCTGCGCTGGACCGATTTCGATTATCTGCGCGAGGGGCCGAGCGACACGCTCACGATGCAGATCAAGGGGACCGAGGACAAGGTCACCCTGGTCGATTACCTGCTGTCGCTGCCGTTCATCGGCTACGTCAACCTGCTCGAGCAGATCCACTTCGGCGACGGCACCAACTGGTCCTACCTCCAGCTGCTGCAACATTATGTCGAAGTCGCCGAAACCACTGGCGACGACACCGTCTACGGTTTCGAGGGCATATCCGACACGTTCGAGGGCGGGCTCGGCGACGACGTCCTCAAGGGCTTCAGCGGCAACGACCTGTACATCTTCAAGCCGGGCGACGGCCACGACATCATCGAGGATTCGGACGGCGACGACCGGGTCGAGTTCCGCGGGATCGCCTCGACCGACGTCGAGTTCACGCGCACCGACGTCGACCTGATCATCACCGTCGTCGCCACCGGCGAACGGGTCGTCCTGCAGAACCAGTATGTCCGCGACGGCGCGCAGCATTTCGCCGTCGAAAGCCTCGTTTTCTCCGACCGCACGATCGCCTTCACCGACGTCAACCCGGAGGACATCGACCTCGACGCCCGCAACGGCAGCGCGACCTCGGGCGACGACATCATCACCGGCTCGAACTTCGCCGAGACGATCGACGGCCTGCAGGGCAATGACACGCTGATCGGCAACGACGGCGGCGACACTTACAAATTCGACGTCGGCTACGGCTCCGACCTGATCATCGACACGAGGGTCCGCGCCTCGTGGAGCGACCGGCGCGGCTTCCGCGTGCCGGTCGACGACGTGGTCAAGTTCGGCAGCGACATCACCGACCTCTACATCCAGGACGAGAACAACCTCGTCTTCACCAAGGACGGCAACGACCTCGTCATTTCGATCCGCAACCGGCCCGACGTCCTGCGCATCCAGAACCAGTTCCGCAGCGCCGACGACGGCGTCGAGAAGTTCACTTTCACCAACGGCTGGTTCCTGACCATCGCCCAGGTCGAGCAGCGGCTCCAGTATGAAGGCGGCAACCGCGGCGACAACATCCTCGGCGACCCCAATTCCCATGCGCCGATGGTGCTCGACGGGCGGCAGGGCTTCGACACGCTGCGCGGCGGCACGGCCGGCGACACCTATGCGTTCAGCGCCGGCTACGACTTCGACCGGATCGAAGAAAAGACCGACGCGACCGGAGTGATCGACAAGGTCGTGTTCGGCGCCTCGGTGCGCCGCGACGATCTGGTCATCAGCCGGGCCGGCAACGACCTCGTGATCGACCTCGGCAACGGCCTCGACGTCCTCACCATCGCCGGCGGAGTGGCGACCACCCGGGTCGAGGAATTCTGGTTTGCCGACGGCAGCATCCTGACGCTCGACCAGATCCTCGACCAGATGCTGACCGGCAACGACGCCGACCAGAATTTGGTCGGCTTCGACAATCGCGCCGACACGATTTCGGGCGGCGGCGGCTCCGATGCGCTGGCGGGCGGCCTCGGCAACGACACCTACAAGTTCGGGTTCGGCGACGGCGACGACAGCGTCAGCGACTCTGGCGGAACGATCGACAAGATCGTGTTCGGGGCCGGCGTCACCCAGGACCAGGTCCAGTTCCAGAACATCAACGGCAACATCCTGGTCACGCTGAGCTCGGGCACCGATCGCCTCGTCGTCCTCGGCGGCTATGCCACCAACTCGATCGAAAGCTTCGTCTTCGCCGACGGGACCGCGCTGACCATCGCCGAGGTGCGGTCGCTGATCCGCGACTCGCTGCCCTACGGCAGCCAGGACCTGGTCGACCTGCGACCGCTCGACCCTGGTACGACGATCGCGCCCGGCGCCGGCAACGACCGGCTGATCATGGCCAACGGCAGCCGCGTCGTGTTCCACTCGGGCGACGGCATCGACCGCGTCGAAATGCCGTCGGGAGTGACCAGCGCAACGGTGGAATTTGCCGATCACGGGCCGGATGACGCGGTGGTCCGCCTGGTCTCGATCGATCCCGCCGACGCGCACAACCAGGACCTCGTCATCGCCTTCCCGTCGACCGGCGACCAGATCGTCATCGCCGGGGCGCTCGGCACCGGCGCAGTGCCGTCGATCGTCTTCGCCGACGGCACGACGTGGGACGCGGCGCAGCTGATCCAGCAGTCCATCTCCGCCCAGACGGGCGACGAGGACGACGTCATCATCGGCAGCACCCGCGCGGACGTGATCGCCGGCGGGCGCGGCGACGACCAGCTGCGGGGCGGCGCCGGCAACGACACTTACGAATTCAACCGCGGCGACGGCCGCGACGTCATCGACGATACCAGCGGAACGGAGACGCTCAAGATCACCGGCTACCAGCCGAACGAGCTGATCGTGCGCCTGTCGGCGCCCGGCCGCAACGAGCTGCTGCTGACCTTCGGCGACGACGCGGATGCGATCCTGCTGCGCTACGATGCCAACCGCAACGGCGTCGACAAGGTCCAGTTCAGCGACGGCACGATCCTGACCCAGGACCAGCTGTTCGACCTGGTCATCGGCACCGGCACCGACGGCGACGACACGCTCCTCGGCACGACCCGCGCGGAGACGTTCGACGGCGGGCTCGGCAACGATCTCATCCAGGGCAATGGCGGCGCCGACGTCTTCCACTTCGATCGCGGCGACGGCCAGGACCGGATCCAGACGAACGGCACGTCGGACGGTCTCGGAATCCTCGAATTCGGCGTGGGGATCGCCCAGGCCGATGTCGCCGTCCGCCGCGACCCGTCGGGCAATCTCGTGCTGGCGCTCACCGGAACGGACGACCGGATCACCCTGGTCGACCCGATCAGCGACATCGATCCGGTGGTGATTCGAGTGCGCTTCAGCGACGGCTCGTTCTGGACCGCGGCAGAGCTCGCCATGCGTGCTCTGTCGACCAGCGGCGACGACCATATCATCGTTCCGACCGACGCCGTCGCAGGCGCCAATATCACCGGCGGCGCCGGCAACGACTGGATCGAGGGCGGGCGCGGCGCCGACATCCTCGACGGCGGCAAGGGCGACGACCGGCTCGAGGGCAAGACCGGTTCCGACACCTATTATTTCCAGCGGGGCGACGGCCAGGACGTCATCATCGACTTCGACGAGGTCAGCAAGACCAACGTCGACCGGCTGCGCTTCGGCCCCGGCATCGCGCTTTCCGACCTGCGGTTCACCCGCGTCGGGCCGCGCGACCTCGTCATTTCGCTCATCGGCACCAGCGATCGCGTGACGATCAAGGACATGTTCACCGACAGCGGCGGACAGACCGACAACGGGATCGAGGAAATCGCCTTCGCTGACAGCTCGACCGTGCTCAACCTGCAGCAAATCTACGACCAACTCGGGCTCGGCACGACTGCTGACGAGGTGATCGATTTCGGGACCGAGTTGGCAATCGCGGCGACGCTCGACGGCAAGGCCGGCGACGACACGCTCGCCGGCGGCAAGGGCAACACCACCTACAAGTTCGACCGCGGCTACGGACGCGACACGATCATCGAGGTCAACACCAGCGCCTCGAACGACACGCTGCTGCTCGGGGTCGGGATCGTCCCGAGCGACCTCATCATCGTCCGCAGCGGCGGGGACGTGGTCATCCGGATCAAGGGCACCGACGATCGGATCACGATCCAGGGGCAGAACAGCGGCTGGAACCCGATCGAGACGGTCGTCTTCAGCGACGGTACGCATTGGACCGCGGCGCAGCTGCTGAGCTTCGCGATCACGCCCGACGCCGCCGAAGCGCTGCTTCACCCGGCGTCGACCAGCGACCCGTTTGCGGGTGCGCTGTTCAACGGCGCGTCCGGGCGGTTCGGGCGGGGGCAACACCAGCGGCGGCGACGACTGGGTCGATCCGGGCACGGGCGGCGGCCCGAGCCGGGACCAACGCCAACGAGACGATCTACGGAACGAGCGGCAACGACACGATTTACGGCCTGGCCGGCAATGACGATCTGTTCGGGCGCGACGGCGACGACCTGCTCGACGGCGGCGACGGCCATGACGACATCGAGGGCGAGGGCGGCAACGACACGCTGATCGGCGGCACCGGCGACGACTGGCTGTTCGACGACCAGGGCAGCAACATCTTCGACGGCGGCTCGGGCTACGACACGCTCTATGCCGGCGCCGGCGACGACTTCCTGTACGGCGGCACCGAGGGCGACTGGCTCTACGGCGGCGCCGGCAACGACTATCTAAGCGCCGGCCTCGGCTATGACGACCTCGAAGGCGGCGACGGCGACGATATCCTGATCGGCGACAATGAGGCCGATTTGGCCGCGCGGCCGTCGCTCGACCCCGACGGCTCGCTCGCCGCCTATTTCGGTCCGCTCAACCGGCAGCTGATCAACACGCTCGGCGGGCCGGCCGGGTTCGGCAGCGATTCGCTCGACTCCGGCCAATCGTACCGCGACATCGACATTCCGGCCGACTTCCTCGCCGCCGTCGGCGGCCAGCTGATGATCAACGGCTCGCCGACCACCATGCTGTCGCTCGACGAACGGTGGTTCGAGCTCGGCGACTTCTACATGGAGCCGTGGTGGGCGGACATCGACACCAGCTTCGGCGGGGGCGCGCCCAGCCCGGGCGGCACGTCGCAGGGCACGAATCGCGTGTGGTATGCCTTCGACGCCGCGACCAAGACGATCACCATTACCTGGGATGACGTGGTTCAGGACTGGGACGGCGAGCGCCGCGGCCCCGGCAATGCCTTCCAGGTGCAGATCAAGGTCCTCGACGGCGGCGATCTCGACGTCGTGCTGCGCTTCGAAGACCTGCAGTGGGACGAAGGCTGGTCGATCGCGCCGTACATCAGCGTCGACAACGACGTTGGCGGCCAGCTGCCGTGGGGCGGCACGGCGGCGATGGACACCAGTCCGGGCAACACCGGCATCGACGGCGTGTGGGTGTTCCAGGTGCGCGACGGGACCGTCATTGGCGGCGACCCGAACTACTCGTGGGAAGAGGACTGGCTGGACGGCGGCGCCGGCAATGACTGGCTCGAAGGCGGCGTCGGCGATGACGACCTTTACGGTGGAACCGGCAACGACACGATGTTCGGCGGCTCCGGCGCCGACTACATGTACGGCGACGCCGACGCCGACGTGCTCGAAGGCGAATCGGGCGACGACGACATGGACGGCGGCGCCGGCAACGACACGCTGCGCGGCGGCGACGACAACGACTGGCTGTACGGCTACACCGGGAACGACGAGCTCCACGGCGACGCCGGCAACGACCAGCTGTACGGCCAGGACGGCGACGATGTGGTCGACGGCGGCGCCGGCGAGGACCTGATCTACGGCGACGCCGGCGATGACACGCTGATCGGCGACACCATCGACGGCACTCCGGTGCCGGTCGATCCGCAACAGCTTGCTGACCTCGCGACCTATTTCGGAGCGCTCGACAAGCAGCTCGTCACCGGGCTCGGCGGCGACCTCGGCTTCGGCGAGGGCCAGCTGGCGATCGGCGACGACGACGACTTCCTGATCGAGATTCCCGACACCTTCATGTCGGGCACGGTTCTCGCCGGCGGGAATTCGACCGGCTTCGTCACCGTCAACAACAACGGCGTGCTGACCATCGGCGGGGTCCGAATCTCCGTGTGGGGCGGGGACGTCGATACGTCCGGCGGAGCCACGACGCCGAGCGCCGGCGGCACCAGCCAGGGCAGCAACCGCATCTGGTACGACTTCGATGAAGCGACGCAGACGCTCACCGTCACGTGGGACGACGTCGGCGAATATCCGTCGGGCGTCAGCCCGGACGCCTTCCAGGTCCAGGTCCGGTTCCTCGCCGGCGGCGACCTCGACGTCGTGCTGCGCTACGAGAATATCAGCTGGTATTCGGAATATTGGTCGATCCCGTCGATCGAGCTCGACGGCCTGGTGCGCGGCCTCATCACCCAGCCCGCGGGCGGGTTCGTCAATATCGAAGACCAGCCCGGCAACATCGGGCTCCTCGGAGTTTGGGTGGCGCAGCTGCGCGCCGGCCAGCTCGTCGGGCTGCCGGTCGAGCCGCTCGGCCAGGACGACGAAATCTACGGCGGTGACGGCCAGGACCATCTGTACGGCGGCGCCGGCAACGACAGGCTCGACGGCGGTGCCGGCAACGACATCGTCGAAGGCGGCGCCGGCAACGACGTGCTCAACGACACGCTTGGCGACAACACCCTCATCGGCGGCGGCGGGAGCGACGAGTTCCAGGTCGGCACGGCGGTCACCGCCAACAACACCCTCTATCTCGGCGAGGGCTCGGACCGCGTCGTCGTGCTCGAGCTTAGCGCGTTCGCGGCCGATTTCACCGGCTCGACCCAGATCATGGACTTTGCGGCGGGCGCCGGCGGCGACCGCATCGAATTCAATCTGCCACAGCCGGTGCCGGGGCAGATCAGCGCGCCCGTGCCCTATCAGCTGTTCCTCGAGCAGGAAGGCGCGGACGTCGTCATCCGCTACACCGTGTTCGACGAGACTGGCAGCTCGACCCGCGAAGTCATGCGGCTCGTCGGCACCGACGGAAGCCTGCTGACGGCCGACAATTTCATCGGCCTGCCCACCTGGGCCGACTTCGGCGCGACCGCTCCGTCAGCCCCGTGGACGTCCGGCGACGATGTCTTCGTCGGCCTCGGCGGCGATGACCGGATCTTCGGCGGCGCCGGGAACGACGTGCTCGACGGGGGCTACGGCGGCAACGACACGCTGATCGGCGGGGACGGCGACGACACCCTCCGCAGCCTCAACCGCAGCTACGGCAGCGTTTCGATGACGGGCGGCGCCGGCCGCGACCGCTTCGAGCTGTCGGCCGGGTCGCTCAGCACGATCGAAGACTTCGTCGTCGGCGACAGCGGCGACGTCCTCGCCATCACGCTCAACGGGTACACCCAGATTCTGGTCGTCCAGGATGGAGCGGACACGCGAGTCTATCTCTCCAATCAATCGATTTCCGACCTCAATTACGCCCCGCTGATCGCGGTCCTGAAGAATGTCGATCGGACGACGTTGACGAGCGTCAACTTCAACGGCGCCGCGTTCGATACCCTGTCCGGGATCACGCTCAACGGCGATGACCTCAACAACACGCTCTACGGCAGCCTCGGCAACGACACGATCAGCGCGGCCGGAGGCAATGACACGGTCTACGGCCAGGGCGGCGACGATCAGATCGACGGCGGTACCGGCAACGACAATCTCTACGGGTACGGCGGCGCGGACGTCATTGATGGCGGCGACGGCAACGATTTCATCGATGGCGGCGACGGGACCGACATCGTCCGCGGCGGGGCGGGGGCCGACACGCTCTATGGCGGGACGGGCACCGACACGCTCGAAGGCGGCGATGGCGACGACCGGTTCAACCCACAGGGCAACGATATCCTGACCGGAGGCGCCGGACGCGACACGTTCGACCTCTATATGGTCACCTTCTCCCAATACTATGGCGGTCCGACCGACTCGGTCGTGATCACCGATTTCCAGGCCGGACCAAGCGGCGACATCCTGTGGAATGCGCCGACGCTCTACGATGGCCAATATAACGTTATCGTTCGACAGGCCGGCGCCGACACGCAGATCTTCCAGACGGTCGCGAACATCGGCGGCGGCTACGACCTGACGCTTCGCGCGACCCTGCTCGGGGTCGATGCGCGACAGCTGACGGGCGCGAACTTCAGCAACTCGAGCACCCGCGTCATATTCGCCGATCCAGTCGCGAACGTTGGAACCAATTCGGCCGACGTGCTGGTCGGTACGCTCGGCAACGACACGATCGACGGGCTGTACGGACCGGACACGATCACCGGTGGCCCGGGCGACGACGTCCTCACCGGCGACAACGGCATCCCGCAGACCGACTATCCCGGGTTCGGGACGACCTACTTCGCCGGCCTGACGAGCTCACTCGTCAACGGGCTGGGCGGACTCGTCGGGTTCGGCGAGGCGGCGGTCCCGCGCGCAGATTACACCGCGGCGGCCGCGGTCACGCTGCCTTTCCCGAGTGACTTCAACGGTGGCGGGGTCACGGTCAACGGCGCGTCCGTCAGCCAGGTTACGATCGAGCCCGACGGCTGGGTCACGATCGGCTCGATGGTGCTCGCGGTCTGGCCGGGCGCGGGCGTCGACACCGACCGCGGTCCGTTGTCGCCGAGCGCCGGCGGCAACTCGGCCGGCACCAACCAGATCTGGTACGATTTCGACAGCGCCACCAAGACCCTGACGGTCACTTGGGACGACGTCGGCCAGTACAATAACGGGACCACGCCGAACGCCTTCCAGATGCAGGTGAAGATTCTGGGCCCCGACCAGTTCGACGTCACCTACCGCTATGAGTCCCACGACCTGGGTGTGGAGCAACAGCGCGCCCTATATCCAGATTGCCGGGACCACCACGTCCTTCCCGATGCCGAGCGGCGGCATTTCCAATCTCGACACCACCGCGGGCATCACCGGCGTGCCGGGCGTCTACGTCGCGCAGGTGCGCGGCCCGACAGTCATCACCGGCTACGGTTTTGACAACGATCGGCTGGAGGGCGGCGGCGGCAACGACATCCTCGACGGGGGGCTCGGCGACGATTACCTCGATGGCGGCTCCGGCAACGACGTCCTGCGCGGCGGGGTCGGCAACAACTCGATCAACGACACCGCAGGCGGCGACGACCAGCTCTTCGGCGGCGACGGCGACGACACGCTCAACGACACCACCGGCGCGAACATTCTCGACGGTGGTGCCGGCAACGACCGGCTCAACGCCAGCCGCGGTGGGGATATGCTCACCGGCGGAACGGGGAGCGACACGTTCTACGATTGGTTCGGCTGGCGCAATGGCGGGGTCAGCACGATCACGGACTTCCAGGCCGGGGCGGGCGGCGACAATGTCTACACCAGCTATTATTACTACGACGGCAACCGCTACAGCGTCGTAATCGGCCAGGATGGTGCGGACACCATCGTCTACGGCATCTCCGGCAATTCCAACGGGCGCCAGCTCGAACAGCGCTTCCGGCTGGTCAACGTCGACGCGTCGACTCTCGTTGCGGCCAATTTCAACAATATCGCGATCAGCCGAATCGAGGACCAGACGCTCACCGGCACGAGCGCGGCCGACACGATTTTCGGCGGCTACGGCGACGACACGATCGATGGCGGGGCCGGGTCCGATGCACTCTACGGATCGGACGGCAACGATCATCTGATCGGCGACCAGGGATTGACCCCGGCGACCGACCTCAACGCCTATTTCGGGCCGCTCTCCAGCTATCTGGTCGACGGACTGGGCGGCGCGATCGGCTTCGGCGAGGGCGTGCTCGCCCGCGGCGACGATTTCAGCAACAACATCACCATTCCCACGACGTTCAGCGGCGGCCAGCTGGTCGTCAACGGCACCAACAACTCGCTCATCAACATCAACAATGACGGCCAGCTGACGATCGGCTCGCTCAAGCTCGGCATCTGGCCCGGCGACGCCGACACACGCGCCGGTCCACTGGCGCCGAGCCCCGGCGGCACCTCGAAAGGCAGCAACCAGGTCTGGTACGACTTCGACTTCGACGACCAACATCATCACCATCACCTGGGATGACGTCGGACGGTTCAGTACAGGCACGCAGCCGAACGCGTTCCAGCTCCAGCTGAAGGCGCTCGGCAACGGCAATTTTGACGCAATCTATCGCTTCGAGCGCCTCGATTGGGCGGCCGGCCAGCCGTTCATCGAGATCGCCGGAAACCGCTTCAACCTGCCGCTTCCGCAAGGCGACACGACCCAGCTCGATTCGGGCGGCGGCAACCTCGGCCTGCCGGGCGTTTGGGCATTCCAGATCCGCGGCACGCAGATCGTCACTGGCCTCCTCGAGGGCGATACGATCGACGGCGGCTACGGTGATGATCTGATCGAAGGCGGCATCGGCAACGATGTCCTGACCGGCGGCCTCGGTGCCGACACCATCATCGGCGGCGAGGGCCATGACCTTTTCATGGACGTCGCCAACGACCAATTTGTCGATACCTTCACCGGCGGTGCCGGGCATGACGAATATCGCACGCTCGACCTCAACACGCTGCGCAACGGTACCGCCGAAGACATCATCACCGACTTCGAGGCCGGCGACGGCGGCGACCGGATCATCGTTTACAACAACGGCAGCGCCGCCAATCCATTCGACGACGGCACCCTGCAGGTGCGCAAGTCGGGCGCCGATACGGTCATCCTGTACCGCGATTCGAACGGCGTTCGCCGCTCGGTGCTGCGGCTCAAGAACGTCGATGCGACGCTGCTCACCGCTTACAATCTCGGCGGGCTGGCATTCCCGGTCGTGGCGGCGGTCAACATCGACGACAACGACCAGGGCAACACCCTGGCGGGGAGCCAGGAAGGCGACCGCATCTACGGGCATGGCGGCGCCGATACGATCGACGGCTATGACGGCAACGACAGCCTCGCCGGCGGCGCCGACGCCGACATCATCCGCGGCGACCTCGGCGACGACTGGATCGCCGGCCAGGAAGGCCGCGACTTGCTTTATGGCGAAGCCGGCAACGACACGATCTCGGGCGGCACCGGCGACGATGTCATCTACGGCGACGACACCGCCGGAACGCTCACCGGCAACGACCGCATGTCAGGCGACGAAGGCGACGACACGCTGGTCGGCGGCCGCGGCGACGACATTTATTATTTCGCGGCGGGCGACGGCCGTGACCGGCTCGACGACATCGCCGGGACCGACCGAATCGTGTTCGGTGCGGGGATCACGGCGGCCCAGGTCTCGGTCGTCCAACTTCGCGGCAACGACCTCGAGCTTCGCCTGGCCAACGGCATCGACCGCATTCGGTCTGGTCAGCACCGGCTACCAGGGCACGCGGATCGAGACGGTGGAATTCGCCGATGGCACGACCTGGACCTGGCAGGACGTTCTCAACCGCTCCATGCTGGCGACCGCCGGCGACGATGTGCTCGCGGGTCTCACCGACGCCCTGTCCCCGAACCTGCTGGTCAACGGCAGCTTCGAATCCTTCTCATTGGACTGGGACCAGAGCTGGGGCTGGTCGTCGCACACCATCCCGGGGTGGACCAGCAACGATTATTGGAACGACATGGTCGACAGCGGCCATGCCGGGGTCCTGGCCAGCGACGGAATCTTCTGGGTCGATCTCGACGAGGGCAATTTCAACACCACGCTCAGTCAGACCGTCTCCGGACTGACGGCCGGCCAGAACCTGCTCCTGCGGTTCGACCACGCCAACCGCACGACCGCGGAATCCGGTGCGTTCGAAGTGCTGTGGAACGGCCAGGTCGTGGCGACCTACAACGACGTCGGCCTCGAGATGAAGACCGAGACGCTGATCGTCACGGCACTCGCCGGCAGCAACACCGTCGCGTTCCGCGCCATCGGTCCCGCCGACAGCGTCGGCGCTTCGCTCGACGGCGTCCGGCTGCAGGCGATCGATCCGACGATGATCGCCGGGGTGACGCTTTCGGGCCTCGCCGGGAACGATCAGATCACCGGGTCGATCGGCGCCGATACGATCTCGGGCGGGACCGGCGACGACGTGCTGAGCGGCAGCTACGGCGACGACGTCTATCTGTTCAGCCGCGGCGACGGGCAGGACGTCATCCACGATTCGCTGGGGATCAATGAGCTGCGCTTCGGCCCGGGCATCGCCGCGTCGGAGGTTCGGCTGGTCCGCGGGACATCCGAAGCGATCCTCGAAATCGCCGGCACGAGCGACCGGATCGACCTCGGCTCGATCGCCAGCTCGGGCATGGGCATCCAGCGCGTCCGCTTCGACGACGGCACCGTGTGGACGGCCGCCACGCTGGTCGCGATGGCGCTGCAGTCGACCGACGGGGCCGACATACTGTTCGGCAGCGGCGACCCCAATGTCATTACGGGCGGCCTCGGCGACGATTCGATCTACGCGTTCGACGGCAACGACGACTTGCAGGGCGATGCGGGGATCGACCGGCTCGAAGGCGGCGCCGGCGACGATCTGTACCGCTACGCGCCGGGGCACGGCGCCGACGTCATCTACGATTCGGCGGGCTCCGACCGAATCCTCATCGGGCCCGGGATCGACCCGGCCGACCTCGCCGTCGAGCAGAGCGCGGACGGCAGCAACCTGATCCTCAAGTTCCCGGACGGCGGCCGGATCACGATCGAGGACGGCATGGAAGCCGGCAGGATCGAGCAGGTGCTGTTCAGCGATGCCGCCGGCACGATCCTGACCTACGCCGACCTGCTGGCGCGTGTTTCGACCGCGACCGACGACCTCATCTTCGGGGATTCCGCCGCCAACGTGATCTCGGGCGGCTTCGGCAACGACACGCTGGTCGGCCGCGGCGGCGCGGACACCTATCGGTTTGCCCGCGGCGACGGCATCGACACCATCCGCGACGATGCGTTGACCGCCGGCGATACGCTCGAGATCGCGGGCTACGACCTCGCCTCGGCGATTGTCGCGCGCCGCGGCGCGGGCAGCAACGACGTCGTCATCCGCTTCGCCGACAGCGACGACGAGATCCTGATCCTCAATGCGCTGCCGACGCTGGTCAACGGGGTCGATTCGCTCGACGGGATCGAGCTCATCCGCTTCACCGATACCGGCGAGACCCTGACCCAGGCCGACCTGCGCCTCGCGATCATGGCCGGGGCCGCGACCGACGGCGACGACATCATCGACGGCACCGCCGGCAACGACGTGATCAGCGGCGGCCGCGGCAACGACCTGCTAAGCGGTGGGGCCGGCAACGACACCTACCGCTACGGCGCCGGCGACGGCGACGATCGGATCGACGCGCTGGCCAGCGGCGCCGACGTGATCGAACTGGTCGGACTCAACATCAGCGACATCGAATCCGCTGTGCGCGGCGGGCCCGACAGCTACGATTTTGTGATCACCTTCAAGACGACCGGCGACCGGCTCGTCCTGAGCGACGCGCTGAGCCCGTCGAACGCCGGTGCCACCACCGTCACCGTCCGCTTCGCCGACGGCACGGTGTGGAACCGGGCGGCGATGCTGCAGCGCGCGGTCGCCGACGCCGACGGTACCGGCAACGACAACGTCTACGGCTTCGAGACGGTCGACGACTTCGCCGCGAAGGCGGGCAACGACACGCTGGTCGGCGGCGACGGCTCCGACAATTATTACTTCGGCCAGGGGCAGCGGCCAGGACACGATCTCGGATCTCGCGACCTCGACCGCGTTCGCCGACACGGTGCGCTTCACCGACCTCGCCTCGACCGACGCCGAAGTGTCGCGGATCTACCGCGGTAGTGACACGGTAGTGATCAGCTTCACCTCGTCGCCTGGCGACTCGGTGACCATCATCGATGCGCTGGCGAACGACCGCCGCGGCGTCGAAAGCTATCAATTCTCCGACGGCGTCGTGTGGACGCGGGAGACGATCCGCGCGCTGCTCGACAATCGCGCGCCGGTCGCCAACGACGACGGCTTCTGGTCGGTGCTCACCGGGCAGCCGCTGACGATCAAGGCCAGCGACCTGTTGCGCAACGACTTCGACGCGGACGGCAATACGATCCGCATCGTGTCGGTCGACGCCGGCGAGGCGGGCACTGCGACGCTCAACGCAAGCGGCGACATCGTCTTCACCGCGACCAACGGCTTCTGGGGCGCGACCACGCTGCGCTACACCATCACCGACGGCAACAACGCCTTCGCCGAGGCCGACGTCGACGTTCGCGTGCGGCCGATCGCCGAGGCCCGCGACGACTCCGGCTTCACGGTCGCCGAGGACGGGTTCCTGACGATCCGCGTCGAGCGGCTGCTGTCGAACGACCTCGACGGCGACCGGATGATCATCGGCCAGGTGTTCGGCGCTGTCGGCGGCACCGTCTCGCTGTCGAGCGACGGCAATATCGGCTTCACGCCGGCCGCCAATTTCAACGGCGCGGCGTCGTTCCACTATGTCGGCAACACGCCCGAGGGCGGGCGCGCCGAGGGCGTGGTCCATATCGACGTCACCCCGGTCAACGACGCGCCGGTCGCGCGCAACGACAGCGGCTTCGTCACCGCCGAAGGCTCGGCCTTCACCATCGCCCCGGCGACGCTGCTGGCCAACGACACGGACATCGACGGCGACGTGCTGCGCGTCGCCTCGGTCGTGTCCAACGCCAACCTCGTGGTCGTGCTCGGTGACGACGGCCTGATCCACGTCACTCCGCGCCCCTATTTCTGGGGCACGACGACGTTCGATTATGTGATCTCCGACGGCGCCGGCGGAACCTCGACGGCGCATGCCACCGTCATCGTGACCCCGGTCAACGACCCGCCCGAGGCGGTCGCCGACCTGATCACGACCGACGAGGGCCAGCCGATCTACGAAGACAATCCGACGGTCATCAACTGCGACACGTTGCTGGCCAACGACATCGAGCATGACGGCGACACGATGACCGTGACCGCCGTCAGCAACAGCCACGGCGGCACCGCCCGGCTGCTCGAGAACAACACCGTCCTGTTCACGCCGTCGGCCAATTTCAACGGCAATGCCTGGTTCGATTACACGGTCGACGACGGGCAGGGCGGGGTCGGCACCGCCCGGGCGACGGTGGTCTACCAGCCGGTCAACGATCGGCCGGTGACCCGCGACGATCATTACAACAACACCACTTTGTACATGCTGAAGGGGCTCGAGGATCAGCCGCTCGAGATCGCCATCAGCGAGCTGCTGAAGAACGACTTCGACGTCGAGGGCTTCGCCCTGACCTTCGAGAGCGCCGGCGAATCGGTCCACGGCGACATCGAGATCACCGACCACGGCACGATCATCTTCACCCCCGACGCGGATTATTGGGGCGAGGCGACCTTCGGCTATGTCGTTTCGGACCCCGAAGGCGCGGTCAACGGCGCCAAGGTCACCCTGTGGTTCGACAATGTCGGCGACGGCCCGCCCAACGCCGTGCGCGACACCATCTACGTCTTCGAGGACGTGCCCACGGTCATCCCGATCTCGGCGCTGCTCGGCAACGACACCGATATCGACCGCGACCCGCTGCGCTTCGTCAGCTGGCGCTACGCCAACTTCTTCGACGCCTTCCGCTTCCCCGGCGCGGGGCCGGTCAACGGCACGATCGAATATGACCAGGACGGCAATCTGCTGTTCACGCCGTTCGCCAACGCCGATGCCTCGGGCGGCTTCATTTACACCGTGACCGACGATGCCGACGGCTCGTCGGAAGGCTTCGTCGACATCGTCATGATCCCGTCGAACGATGATCCCACCGCGCAGCTCGACGAAGGCTTCATCACCCCGCTCGACGTGCCGCTGGTGATCCGGGTCAGCGACCTCCTCGCCAACGACTATGACATCGAGCAGGCCGACACCGACGGCGACGGCACGATCGACGTCGACATGGACGATCCCAACCGTCCGCGCCCGACCTTCGTCGGGATCGACGCAGTGCTCGATCCGGCGCAGCTGGCGCTGGGTAACCGGGTCCAGGTCGGCACCGCCGAGATCGTCACGTTCCGCGGCGAGCAATTCGTCGTCGTCCGCTTCCCGCAGGGCTTCACCGGGCCGGTCACGATCGAATATCGCATCGCCGATACCGAGGGGCTGCAGGACACGGGCTTCGCGCTCGCGTCGGTGTCGAGCTTCTACAGCGGCACCCTGCTCGGCACGCCGCGCACCGATCTCATCGAAGGCGCCGCGCTGGTCGGCAACACCATCCAGGGCTTTGCCAGCGACGACTATATCATCGGCGGCGACACGGACGATCGCATCGACGCGGGCTCTGGCGACGACAAGATCGAGACCGGCGGCGGCAATGACCTGATCCTCGGCGGCGCCGGAGCCGACGTCATCGACGGCGGCGCGGGCTTCGACACGGTCGATTTCAGCACCTCCACCACCGGGCTCCGCGCCGATCTCGAATTGCGGGTCGGCCAGGGCGGCGACGCGCAGGGCGATGTCTATATCGGCATCGAGGCGCTGGTCGGCACCTCGCACAACGACGACCTCGGCGGCGATTCGGCGGCGAACAAGCTCTACGGGCAGGGCGGCGCCGACGAGATCGTCGGTCGCGGCGGCGACGACGAGCTCTATGGCGGCGACGGCAACGACCTCATCGAGGGCGGGGCCGGGTTCGACAAGATCGACGGCGGCGCCGGCAGCGACACGGCCAGCTACGAGTTCGGCAGCGTCGGCGTGAACATCTCCCTTGCCGACGGCTCGGCGAGCGGCGGCGACGCCCAGGGCGACCAACTCATCTCGATCGAAAATCTGATCGGCACCGATGTCGCCGACCGGCTCGAGGGCAATGACGAAGCCAACCTGCTGAAGGGCGGCCGCGGCGACGACCTGCTGATCGGCGGCGCGGGTGACGACATCCTGATCGGCGGGCGCGGAGCCGACACGCTGGTCGGCGGCGACGGCGTCGACACCGTGAGCTACATCGGCTCGGACGGCCCGGTCACGATCGATCTCGCCAATTCCATCGCCGGCAGCGCCGAGGCGCAGGGCGACATCCTGAGCGGCATCGAGATTGTCGAAGGCTCGAACGACAACGACACGATCCGCGGCGACGCCAACGACAACCGCCTGCGCGGTGCACTCGGGGCTGACGTCATCGATGGCCGCGGCGGCTTCGACATCGCCGATTACTCAACCTCGGACGTCGGCGTCAGCGTCGATCTTGGCGCCGGCGTCGGAACCGCCGGCGACGCGCTCGGCGATACGCTGATCGACATCGAGATGCTGCTCGGCTCGAACTGGGTCGACACGCTGCGCGGCAGCGCCGCGGACGAGACGTTCGACGGCGGCTACAGCAACGACCTGGTCTACGGCGGGGCCGGTTCCGACCGCTACCTGTTCGGCTTCGACAGCGGTGAGGACGTGATCACCGAGCTCGGCAACGCGTCGGACATTGATCGCCTGGTGATGAAGCCCGGAATTGCGCCCAAGGACTTCTCGCTGCTGCGCGAGGGCGACGACCTGCTGGTCGAGCTCGAACGCGACGACGGCATCCTGATCGACACCGTTCGGTTCAAGGATCATTTCCTCGGCACCGAGACCGGGATCGAGGAAATCGTCTTCGCCAACGGCGTAACCTGGGACCGCGCCAAGATCCTCGACCTGATCCGCCTCGGCCGGTTCAACGCCGCGGACGATCTCTACCGGTTCGGAACCGAGGACCAGGTCGCGATCCTCGATCCGGCCCAGCTCGTCCTCAACGACGTCACGGCCGACTGGGACCAGCTGACCCTGGTCTCGGTCCAGAACGCGCTGTTCGGCACCGTCAGCATCACCGCGGACGGCAAGATCGCCTTCCTCGGCGACCATGACTACAACGGCGACGCCTGGTTCGATTACACGGTCCGCGACCAGTACGGCCGCGAGTCCACCGCGACGGTCGAAGTCGACCTGTCGCCGGTCAACGACGCTCCGGTCGCGGTCGATGACGGCCCATTCGGAGGGATCGAGGACGTCCCGCTCCGCATCCGCATCGAGAATTTGCTGGTCAACGATTACGACGTCGACGGCGACGCCGACCTCGAAGAGCTGCGCATCGTCGACGTCCAGCCGCTGGTCGGGATCGACGGTAACAGGCTCGATCCGTACCGCGACCCGGATTACCAGGGCGAAGGGACCAACGTCGCCTGGAAGTTCGACGGCGCTTATCTGGAGCTCAAGCCGCGGCCCGACTATTTCGGCTTCGCCGGCTTCATCTACACCTTGATGGACGCCTCGGGGGCGACCTCGACGGGCCGGGTGGAGCTCTACTTCGATCCGGTCAACGACGCGCCGCGGCTGCACGACCAGCGCCGCGTGATCCGCCTCGAGCAGACGACGACGATCACCGTCGCCGAGCTGATGGCGGGGACCTACGACGTCGAAGGCGACGCGATTACCTTCGTCGGCCTGCATTATCCGGCCAATGCCAATCCGGCGGTGAACGGCCATGTCGTGTTCGACCAAGCCGCCGGGAACGATCGCCTTCACGCCCGATGCCCTCGGCAACGCGGGCCTGCTGTTCGACACGATCGATGCCCGCGGGGCGACGTCGACGCTGACCTACAACATCTTCGTCCGACCGCTGAACGACGCGCCGATCGCCCGCAACGACTACGGCTTCCGGACGCTCGAGGACCAAATCCTGGTCATCAACCCGGCCCAGCTGCTGGCCAACGACACCGACGAGAACGGCGACACGCTGATCCTGACCGGGGTCGAGCCCTTCCCGGACAACGGCAAGGTCCGGATTCGCGACGACGGGCTGATCGAATTCCGGCCGCGCTCCGACTATAACGGCAACGCCGGCTTCATCTATTACATCAGCGACGGCCGCGGCGGCTTCGACGAGGCCTATGTCTCGATCACCGTCCTGCCGCGCAACGACGGACCGGTGCTGCGCGACGATGTCGCCTATGGCCTCGAGGACGTCGGCCTGTTCGTGATCCCGGCCGAGGTGTTCGGCAACGACTACGACCTGCAGGGCGACGTGATCTTCTTCAAGAAGGTCACGCTCCTGGGCACGCTCGACAAGCAGTATCTGGGCGAGAATTACAGCGTCACTGCGCTATCGGGGAACAACACGGCGCTGCCGGGCTGGCTGACGTTCGACGCGACGACGATGACCTTCCGCGGCATCATGCCGGCCGGGCAGACCGAGCCGGTCGACGTCGCCATCTTCCTCCACGACCCGAGCAACAACTCGACCCGCGCGTTCCGTTACAGCTTCACGCAGCAGGACGCCGCCAACCTCGCGCAGGGCATTTCCGAGCAACAGAGCGTGCTCGGCGGGTACATCGTCCGCCACGCCTTCGAGTCGGGTAACGAGTTCACCTCGAAGCCGCTGGCGAGCGGAACGGTGGTCACGGCGACGCTGGCCGACGGCACCGCGCTGCCGAGCTGGCTGAGCTTCAACGCTGCGACCCTGACCTTCACCGGCACCGCGCCGGAGGGCGTGACCGGGGCGATCGACGTCGCGCTCAACTTCACCCGCGGCGGCAATACCTTCACCGACCGCATGACGTTCGACGCTGCGGCGCCCGCCGCGGGCGTCCGCTACGACAGCGACGTTGCGCTGTTCGACATCAGCCACGGCCATTTCACCGCCGGCCTGTTCAACGGCCGCGAGCTGCCCGACTGGCTCGAGTTCGACGCTTCGACCATGACCTTCTCGCTGAGCGGCTTCGCGCCCGACGCCGACGCGCCGCTCGCCCGGGTCCGGGTCACCTTCCACGGCGATCCGCGCCAGCTGCCCGACAAGACCTATGCGTCGAGCGACGGCGACTTCGCGCTCGAGTTTCTGATCGACCCCGACAACATCCAGCTCGATGCGATCAACGCGTTGCTCCAGAACAATGCCTATTTCGCGGCCCAGGGCCTGTTCGCGGTCGATTTGAGCGCCGCGGCGGCGATCAATGCCCGGCAGGAGACCAATGCGCCGCTGCCGTCATGGCTGACGTTCAATGCCGAGCAGCTGACTTTCTCGGGGATGCCGCCCGGCGACCTACATCGGTGCGCTTCCGGTCCGCCTCGACGTCACCGGCGCGGGCGGCCTGCCGACCTTCTCGCTGATCACCGACGTCGTGGTCGACGACACCTTCACCGTCGCCGATCCGCAGGGCGGCTTCGGCGCGACCATCGTCGGCGGCGACCACCTGAACCTCCTCGCCCCGCAGAATTTCGACGGGTCGATCGTCTACAGCTACACCGCGACCGACGAGAAAGGCGGCGTGTCGACCGATCCCGCGATCCTCGTGTTCGACGTCCTGCCGGCGGCCGAAAAGCCCGTCGCCGGCAAGGACCAGGTCAATACGTTCGAGGACCAGCCCGTCATCTTCACGGCGGCGGACCTGCTCAAGAACGACCGCGACGACGACGGCGATGCGCTGCGCGTCACCGCCATCACCCAGCCGACCAACGGCACGCTGACGGTCAATCTTGCGACCGTGCTGATCGATGCGCCGGCGACCCTGGCGCAGGCGCCGGGCGCGAGCTGGTCGGTGACTCTCGCCGGCGGCGCGGCGCTGCCGTCATGGATGACCGTCGATTCGGCGACCGGGCGGGTTACCGCGACCGTGCCGCTCGACCTGCTCGCCAGCTACAATCTGGTCTTCTCGCGGACCCTCGGCGGAACGACGACCAGCGACACGCTGACGCGCGCGTTCAACGGCAATGTCGGCGCGACCTTCACCTATACGCCGAACGACGGCTACGCCGGCAATGACGCGCTGACCTATACCGTCACCGACGATCATCAAGGCAGCTCGACCGGCCAGGTCAGCGTCAAGGTCAACTCGCTGTTCGATCCGCCGACCACGGTCGCGGACCTGGTCAACGGCATCGAGGACACGCCGCTGACCATTCTTCCGGCGACCCTGCTCGCCAATGATTTCGACGTTGACGGGAATACCATCCGCTTCCTCGGCGTGCTCAACCCCGAGTACGGCAGCGTCTCCTTCGACGGGACGGCGATCACCTTCATCCCCGACCATAATTTCAGCGGCGACGCGCACTTCCAGTATCTCGTCACCGACGACACGCATGGCAGCAGCGTCGGCGAGGTCACGGTCCGCGTGGCATCGACCAACCGCGCGCCGGTCGCGGTGGCCGATGTCTATACGATTCCCGAGGACACGCCGTTCGTCATCTCGCGCGCCGGCCTGATCGCCAACGATACCGACGCCGACGGCGACCCGCTGCGCTTCGTCTCGATTACCCGCACCAGCAATGGCGGGCGCCTGGTCGAGATGCCCGACGGCCAGTTCCAGTTCGTGCCCAACGAGAATTTCTACGGGCAGACCAGCTTCACTTACTCGGTCACCGACGGGCGCCTGACCCGGACCGGGTCGGTCACGTTCGACGTCCAGCCGGTCAACGACGCGCCGATCGCCAACACCGACGGCATTTATATCGGGGAGAAGAACACCCCGCTGGTCATCAACCTTAGCGACCTGCTGCTCAACGACCGCGACGTCGAGGGCGACAGCTTCACCCTGGTCGAAGTGTTCGACGGCGACAATGGCGACGTCGTCCAGGTCGGCGACACCGCCGTGTTCACCGCGCGCCAGGACTATGTCGGCAACGCCGGCTTCCACTATCGCGTGACCGATTCGCACGGCGCCGACAGCATCGGCTTCGTGTCGCTGACGATCCGGCCCAACGTGCCGCTGCCGATCGCCGTCTCCGACGCCGGCTTCGAGCTGCTCGAGGACACCTATTTCGACATCGATCCGGCGGTGCTGATGGCCAACGACTATGCGCCGGAGGGCAGCACGCTGACCTTCCTCGGAGTCAATGGCGCGGGCGTGACCCAGCTCGAGAACGGCCTCTATCGCTTCACTCCGGACCACGACTTCTTCGGCACGGTGACGCTGACTTATGCGATCACCAACGAGAACGGCTTCCCGATCCCGACCACCATCACCCTCGAGGTGCTGCGGGTCGAGGATGCGCCGGTGGCCGTGGCCGATCAGCTCACGCTGACCGAGGATCAGACGCTGACCATCTTCGCCAGCGACCTGATGGTGAACGACTATGACGTCGACAACCAGGCGCTGATCTTCTCGCGGGTGGTCGGCGGCACCGGCGTGTCGGCGGTCTACAATCCCAACGGCCAGCTGACGATCACTCCGGACGCCGATTTCAGCGGCACCGCGACGCTCGATTACGAGATCGAGGATTCGACCGGCCGGACCAGCATCGCGACCGTCACCATCGACGTGACGGCGGTCAACGACGCGCCCGTGATCTCCGCGGTGCCGGTGGTCCGCGGGACCGAGGATCGCGCTTTCTCCGCAGTGCTTCCGGCGGACCTGGTCAGCGATGCCGACCATGACGCGGTCCTGATCGAGCTGCGCTCGCCGGGCGGCGGCGCGCTGCCGTCATGGCTAAGCTATGACACGGCGACCCGGACGCTCAGCGGCCAGCCGCCGGCCAATTTCAACGGCGAGATCCTGCTCGAGATCGCGGCCGAGGACCAGCAGACCCGGACCGTGCGGCAGCTGGTCGTGGCGATCGCTCCGGCCAATGACTCGCCGGCCCTGATCACGCCTTATGCCGACGTCAGCGTCGCTGAGGACACGGCGGTCGACATCGCGATCCCGGCCAACGCCTTCAGCGACATCGACGGCGACCCGCTGGCGCTGTCGGTCGCGCTCGCCGACGGCACGCCGCTGCCGGCCTGGCTGACCTACGCCAACGGCCGGGTCACCGGCCAGCCGCCCGCCAACTTCAACGGCGTCGCTCGACCTGCGGGTCACGGCGACCGACGGTACCGCGAGCGCGAGCGACGTGTTCCGCCTGACCGTGATTCCGGTGAACGATGCCCCGGTTGTGGTCGCGCCCTACTCCGACGTCAGCGTGGCCGAGGACATGCCGGTCGATATCGCGATCCCGGCAAGCGCATTCAGCGACGCCGACGGCGATCCGCTGACCCTGTCGGTCACGCTCGCCGGCGGCAGCCCGCTGCCGGCCTGGCTGACCTTCGCCAACGGCCGGCTGACCGGCCAGCCGCCCGCCCAGTTCCACGGCGCGCTCGACATCGCAGTCACCGCCAGCGACGGCGCGGCCAGTGCGAGCGACACCTTCCGGCTGACGGTCTCGTCGGTCAACGACGCCCCGGTGGCGGTCGCGGACAGCGGCTTCTCGGTCACCAATAATTCGTCGCTGACGATCGCGCCGGCGACGCTGCTGGCGAACGACAGCGACCCGGACGGCGACGCCCTGACGCTGACCGCGGTAAGCGGGGCGACCGGCGGGACCGTCAGCCTGACCGGCGGCCAGGTGGTGTTCACGCCGACCGCCGGCTTCACCGGCACGGGCGGGTTCACCTACACCGTCAGCGACGGCGAGCTTAGCGCCAGCGCCTCGGTGTCGATCACCGTCAACGCGCCGGCGATCAACGTCATCAACGGCACGGCGGGCGACGACACGCTGATCGGCCTCAACACGGTCGACCAGATCTTCGGCCTCGCCGGCAACGACACGCTGATCGGCAACGATGGCGACGATGTGCTCGTCGGCGGTGCCGGTAACGACCTGATCCAGGCCGGTGCCGGCAATGACGTGATCCGGGTCGGGGTCGGCGACGGCTTCGACGCGGTCGATGGCGGCGCGGGCAGCGACACGATCCTCGCCACCGCGGCGGGGACGGTGATCGGGCTGAGCGCGCTGGCGGGCGTCGAGACGATCAGCGCCAATGCATTCGCCAACGTGCTGGTCTCCGGCTCGGCGGCCGGCGACACGCTGAACTTCGCCGGCATCAATCTGGTGGGGATCAATCGCGTCGAGGGCGGCGCCGGGAACGACGTCCTAAGCGGCTTCGCCACCGGCATGACTCTGGTCGGCGGCGCCGGCGACGACTCGATCACCGGCAGCGGCGGCAACGACATCTTCCTGTTCACCGGCACCGGTGACGGTGCCGACTCGATCAGCGGCGGCGCGGGCGTCGACATCGTCCAGGCGACCGCGGCGAACACGGTGATCGGCTTGAGCGCCGTGAGCGGCGTCGAGACCATCAGCTCCGCCGGGTTCAGCGGGGTCAGCATCGCCGGCTCGGCCGGTGCCGACACGCTGAACTTCACCGGCGTGACCTTAAGCGGGATCACTCGCATCAACGGCGGGGCGGGCAACGACGTGATCAGCGGCGTCACCATCGCCATGACCTACGCGGGCGCTGCGGGCGACGACACGATCACGGGCGGCGCGCTCAGCGATATCTTCGAGTTCACCGGCTCGGGCGACGGCTTCGACGCGATCGACGGTGGCGCCGGCACGGACACGATCCGTGCCACCGCCGCGAACACGGTGATCGGTCTGTCGAGCTTCACCGGCGTCGAGACGATCACCAGCAACGGCTTCACCGGGGTCTCGATCAGCGGCAGCGGCAATGCCGATACGCTCAACTTCACCGGCGTCACCCTGACCGGCATCGGCCGGATCGACGGCGGCACTGGCAACGACGTGATCAGCGGCGTCACGATCGCCATGACCTTTGCGGGTGGAGCGGGCGACGACACGATCACCGGCAGCGGCGTCAACGATTTCTTCGAGTTCAACGGCTCCGGTAACGGCTTCGACGCCATCACCGGCGGCGTCGGCACCGACACGATCCGCGCGATGTCGGCCAACACCGTGATCGGGCTGTCGAGCTTCGCCACGGTCGAGGCGATCACCGCCAACGGCTTCACCGGGGTGACGATCAGCGGCTCGGACACCGCCAACACGCTCAACTTCTCGGGAGTCACGCTGACCAGCATCGCCCGGATCGACGGCGGGGCCGGCAACGACGTGATCAGCGGCGTGACCGCGGCGATGACCTACGCCGGCGGCGCGGGCGACGACACGATCACCGGCGGCACGGGAGCCGACTTCTTCCAATTCTCGGGCAGCGGGGACGGGTTCGACGCGATCACCGGCGGCAGCGGCACGGACACCATCCGCGCCATGTCGGACAATACGGTCATCGGGCTTAGCAGCCTGACCACGGTCGAGGCGATCACCGCCAACGGCTTCGCCAACGTCAGCATCCTCGGCTCCGCGGCGGCGAACACCTTAAGCTTCAGCAGCACGACGCTGACCAACATCGCGCTGATCGACGGCGGCGCCGGCAACGACACGATCACCGGTTCGGCCGGCAACGACACGATCCGCGGCGGCGCGGGCAACGACATCCTCAACGGCGGCAATGGCGTCGATACGGTCGATTATTCCTACGGGACGGCGAACCAGATCATCAACCTGACGATCACCGCCGCCCAGACCATCTCGACCGGCGACGTCGATACTTTGAGCAACTTCGAGAATGCGACCGGCGGCTCGGGCAACGACACGATCACCGGCACGACCGCCGCCAACGTGCTGAGCGGCGGCGCGGGCGACGACCGGATCACCGGCGGCGCCGGCAACGACACGATCAACGGCGGGGCCGGGACCGACACGTTGGTCCTTGCCGGCGCGCAGAACACTTATACGATCAGCACCGCTGGCGGGGTGGTGACGATCACCGACAACCAGAAGAATCAGGACGGCAACGACGGCACCGACACGCTGGTCGGGATCGAGTTTGTCGAGTTCAAAGGGGGCGTTAGAATGGGCGTGACATCGCCGATCATCCTCGATCTGGATGGGCAGGGCGTTCAGACGCTGTCGGCATCGGACAGCCGGGCGCGCTACGACATGGATGGCGACGGGCTGGCGGACGACACCAGCTGGTTCGGCCGGACCGAGGGCATGCTGTTCCTCGATCGCGACGGCGACGGCAAGGTCAGCAATGCCGGCGAGTTCAGCTTCATCGGCGACGTCGTCGGCGCCCAGTCAGATCTCGAGGGGCTCAAGGCCTGGGACAGCAACCACGACGGACTCCTGTCGGTCCTCGACGTGCGCTTCAACGATTTCCGCATCTGGCAGGACAAGGACGGCGACGGGGTCGCCGAGGACGGCGAGGTCATGACCCTGACCACCGCCGGAGTGAAGTCGATCAACCTCACCGGCAGCCCGGTCGACGCCGACAACGTTCCCGGCGACGTGGTCGTCGCCAACCGCGGCAGCTACACCCGGACCAACGGCTCGACGATGGAGTTCATCGACGCCGCGCTGACCTATTTCTCGGCGCAGGATGCGCTGCCCGAGATCGACGACATCGCCCAGGCCTTCACCAAGAAATCGAAGAAATATGCGATCAGCTTCGCCGGCGGCGAAATGTTCGTCGGGCTCAAGAAGGCCGCGGACGATCTCGACCCGCGCGCCGGCCAGTTGGGCCTCGTCTCGTCGATGACCTTCAAGGGCAAGCATGCCGGGGTCTTCTCGCCGATCATCCTCGACCTCGACGGCGACGGCGTCGAAATGCGCAAGATGAAGAAGGGCAAGACCTATTTCGATGTCGACGGCGACGGCGACCTCGACCGCGTCGGCTGGGCCAGCGGCGGCGACGGCTTCCTGGTCATCGACCGCAACGGCGACGGCAAGATCAACGACGGGTCAGAGCTGATGTTCGGGGCCGAGGATGCCGACGCGCGCAACGCGCTCGAGGCCTTGTCGGCGCTCGACAACAACAACGACAACGTCATCGACGAAAAGGACGCGCGCTTCGACGAGCTCAAGGTCTGGGTCGACTCGAACCGCAATGGCGTGACCGACGCCGGCGAGCTCAAGAGCCTGACCGAGCTCGGCATCAAGTCGATCGGGCTGTCGGCGCATCACCTCGAAGGCGAGGCCAAGGTCGGCGCCAACGCGCTGATCTCGACCGCCGTGTTCACCCGGACCGACGGGACCACCGGCACGGTCGGCGACACCGCGCTGTCGTTCAGCAGTGCCTCGTCGAGCGCGCTTTCGGCGCTCGCGTTCAGCAGCGCTTCGGACAGCGCCTTTGCCGCGCTCAGCGCGTTGCAGACCCCGATCGGGGACGGCCACGACAGCCTCGAGAGCCTGGCCGCGCGAATCCACGACATGGTGATGCCCGACCGGGCTCCGCTCGACCCGGCTTCGACCGGCACCGGTCAGGACAAGCGATCGATCCCGGTCGCGGACGGTGACGTGGCCCCGGCCGCCGACACCGCCGTCGACCACGACCGGCTGCTCGCGCTGATCACGCAGAACATGGCGACGTTCGGGGCCCAGAGCAGCGTCGACGGACCGTTCGGCTGGCGCGAGCGCGACCTGCCGGCGCGGTTCGACTTCTTCGCGACCTAGAGTTGCCGAACGGTCGAACGCGCTAGCGAATGACGATCGCGGACGGCAGCTCGCGGTAGGCGTCGCCGAGCAGGACCCGCCCGTTCAGCGCGGCGAACGAGTTGGTGTCGCCGGACAGGTTGACCGCCTCGACGAGGCCGAGACCGCCGCTGGCGCGCACGTTCCGGCCGGGAACTCCGGTGACTTGCACCGAATTGCCGCGCGACGGCGCGGCGCGCAGGAACTCGGCCGCGGCGTAGAGATGCACCGGGGAGCGGAAGAACACCGCAACCGGCGAGCCGTCGCGGCGGAAGCCGAGGATGGTTCGGAGGAACGCCCCGCGGCCGAGCTCGGCCGGCCTGATACCGTTCGTGCCCTTGGCGACGACGATCGGATAGGTCTGCAGTCCGTCGACGCAGATCGAGGCGATCGACCGCGCCACCGAGCGCAGATTCTCGGTCCTCAGGATTTTCATGCGGCCGCCGCGGTCGACGCACAGGGTCGCGCTCGAGCTGAAGCCCATCGGGCTGATGATCTCGCCGTCGACCAGCAGCAGGCCGGCCGGAGTGGCCGGATCGGTGGTGTAGAAGCCGCCGTTCATGACCAGGCCGGATTTGTTCGCGCCTATCAGCTCGGGAATGTCGTTGTAGGTGCCGGACTTGCCCCGCTTGCCGCCGACGTAGGCGATGTGCGCCTTGTAGCTCGGCGGGAAGGACACGACCACCGCAGTGGTGCGGTAGCGTGCCGACTGCAGGGAGACTGACACCTGATAGGTCTGGACCTGGGGAGCGGCAGCGGCGGCCGAGGCCGCGGCTAAGGCGGCGACGGCGACGAGAAAGGTCAATACTTTCACTACGCCCTCACCAGCGGCGGCTTGAAGATGTTCATGTAGATATCAACCGTGACCTTGTTGCACTTGAGAAACGCGTTTCCGGCGAGGTCGGGATTCTCGGCCAGCTTGATCTTGAGCAGGTGCTGCGGATCCTTCTGGCCGGACTTGGTTTCTTTCTGGAACCTGTCCCATTGGTCTTTGCCGAGCGTTCCGACGGTGATCAGCTGGCCGAAGGTCGGCTCGATGCTCTTGGTGTAGGGATCGGCGTCGCTGTTCAGGGAGCGGACGACGATCTTGCCGATCGAACTCGTCGGGCATGTTCTGCTCGACCGCGCATTCGGGTCCGCCGTCGATGTGCTGCTTGCGCAAGAAGGCTTCGAACGAAATCTGCTGGTAAGCCGCCACTCGCTGCACCGCGTCCTCGTTCGATCCGAGCGTGAACTGCCGGGGAATGGAGGCGTCGATCACGAGGTTCGACTTGTTCACCCCTTCCATCATTTCATCCTCGACGCCGATCGAAGACAGGATGAAGTTGCGCGCACCCTTCTTCACCGATCCGGGCGACTTGCTGATGATCAGCAGCGCCATCGACAATGAAACGAGCGGATAAACGACCAGCAGCAGGACAACGAGGACCGCGATCCCCTTGCCTTTCGCCGAAAGCTTGCCGAACGCAGCGAAGATAGGACCGATGAACGGCAAGCTCGCCCCCATGGTTATGGCGTCAGTACCCAAGCTCTGGGCCGTAGTCGGCGGCGCCGGGGCCGTTGCCGGCGGCGGTTTTTGTGCTGTTTCATCCCCCATTTGGGGGTCCCGCCAACGCCATTACTGCCCCTTTGACTGGCTTTGCTTATCAGAAATAAGAGGGCGGCGGGAGTGAATTTCCGTGGCGCAATCGGGCTGCCGGATTTGGCCGGAGGCTACCCTCGAACCCTAGGGAAGGCGATGAATGGCAAAAGCCCCGGACCTGTCGAATCCCGCGGAGCGCAGGGCCTATCGCCGCGAGCTGATGGCCTATCGCCGGCCTACCCGCCTGGCCGGCCTGGCGATTGTCATCGCCGGCCTGGCGATGATCTTCTGGCCGCGCATTAGCGGGCGGTGGGTGACGGTCGGCAGCCTGCCGCTGGAGCAGGTCGGCTGGATCGTCGTCCTCGCCGGCTGGGTCGTGCTGGTCACCGTGATCGTGCTGCGCACGCGCTATCATCGAAGGCGGATGAGCGGGCGGCCGTGAAGGAGGGCTGGCGCACCCAAGAGGATTCGAACCTCTGACCTCTGCCTTCGGAGGGCAGCGCTCTATCCAGCTGAGCTATGGGTGCGTGGGCGCCGACTTAGCGATGGCGTCCGCCAGCGGCAAGGCTAGTCGAGCCGCTGCACCTCGCGATAGCGAAAACAGGCGACCAAATGGTCGTTGACCATGCCCACCGCCTGCATGTGGGCGTAGATGATGGTCGAGCCGACGAAGCTGAATCCGCGCGCCTTCAGATCCTTGCTGAACGCATCGGATTCGGCCGAGGTCGGCGGGACCTGCTTGATCGTCGTCCAGCGGTTGAGCTTCGGGCGGCCGTCGACGAAGCGCCAGCAATAGGCATCGAAGCTTCCGAATTCGTCCTGGATGGCGAGGAACTGCCTGGCGTTGCGGACCGCGGCCGAGATTTTCGCTCTGTTGCGGATGATCGACGCATCGCGCAGCAGAGTCTCGATCCGCTTCTCGGTGTAGCGTGCGACCTTGTCGGGATCGAAGTCGCTGAACGCCCGGCGATAGCCTTCGCGCCGTTTCAGGATGGTCGCCCAGCTCAAGCCGGCCTGAGCCCCTTCGAGCACCAGGAACTCGAAATGCTTGCGGTCGTCGTGGACCGGCGCGCCCCACTCGCGGTCGTGATAGTCGACCATCAGCGGATCGTCGGGATTGACCCATTCGCAACGCGTTTTCGCCGCGGCCATCACCGGTTTCCCGCCCGAAGGAAGCCCGCGAGCGTTTCGTGGAGCTTTTTGCGCGCGGAGCCGACGATCATCCCGACATGACCGGAGGGAAGCGAAACGTTCGGTCCCGCCGGAGCGGTCTCGGGCGGCGCGATCCGGTCGTTTCCGGCGAGGATGTGGAGGGCCGGCACGCCGAGGTCCGCGCTGGCCGTCCGTCCGCCGACCGCCCATCGGCCCGACCCGGGCAGGTCGCGGCCGAACATCTCCTCGATCAGCTCGCGCGCCGCGGGGTAGGGCAGGGCCTCGCCTTCATTGGCCCAATCCTCGAGGGACACGAAGCGGCGGGCGTCGGCGCTCTCCGGGTCGAGGCGGCCGAACTCGGCGAACTTGCGCACAGTTCGCTCGGGGTCGAGCGACCAGAAGGCGGCCTGGAGCACTTCCATCGGCAGGGCGCCGAGCGCGCGTGAAGCGACCTGCGCCGCGCTCCACATCTCCGCGAGGGCGGCGCGCGACGCGTCCGGATATTGCGCGAAGGTCCACGGCGCGGCGAGCGTCGCGACCCGCTCGGTCGCGACGATGCCCGCGGCCGCGATCGCCATCGTTCCGCCGAGGCAATAGCCGATCACGGCGGGCGGCTCGGCGATGCTGCGCAGCAACGGGTGCAGCAATTGCTCGACGTGCCCCGCCACCGACAGGTCGCCGCGTTGGTCGGCCGGGCCCCAATCGAGGAGATAGACGCGCCGGCCCATCCCGCTCATCGCGCCGGCCAGCGACGTCGCGGAGTCGAGGTCGAGGATCCGCGGGGGGTTGATCAGCGAAGGGATCAGTATGGCCGGCGGGCCGCTGCCCCCGTGGTCGCGCAGGCAGGCGCCGCGCACCCGCGCGGCCTCCGGCTGCGGCGCCGGTGCAGCATGACGCACTGCCGACTGATAGGCCTTGAGCCCGGCGAGCGCCGCGCGGGCGAGATCGGGGTCGCGGTCCGACACTTGCCGCACCAGCTCGAGGAACAGCGGCAGCGGGCGGGGCGCTCGTTGGGCGCAGCGTTCATGTTGCAGCGCACTATGCTCCGGTAGTAGGGCCATGCGCCGACGAGTTTGGGAGCGATCCATGGCCAAGTCCACCGCCAAGGTGACGATCAAGAAGTACGCCAACCGCCGGCTCTACGACACCGAGAGCTCGAGCTACATCACGCTCGACCGGCTGGCGCAGATGGTGCGCGAAGGCCGCGAGTTCGAGGTGGTCGACGCCAAGACCGGCGACGACATCACCCGCCAGGTGCTGACCCAGATCATCGTCGACGAGGAAGCGAGCGGCGGCGAGACCATGCTGCCATTGAATTTCCTCAAGCAGCTGATCGGCCTCTACGGCAACTCGATGCAGAATTTCGTCCCGCAATATCTCGAGGCGGCGATGGACGCCTTCCAGCGCAACCAGACCGCGGTCCGCGACGCGTTCGGCGGCAACGTCTTCGCCGACATCGCCAAGCGCAACATGGCGATGTTCGAGGAAGCCAGCCGGACCTTCTCCGGCAAGAAGAGCCGAGCCCAAATCGGACGGCAGCGACGTCGAGCAATTGAAGGCCGAGCTCGACGCGCTTCGCGCCAAGGTCGACAAGCTGAGCCGCTGACGGTCATGCGAGGTTCGATTGCTGCGGCGCTTGCGCTGATCGCCGCGTCCGCGCTTTCCGCCCAGACCGTTTCGCTCGACCTGTCGACGGCGACGCCGATTGCCGGAAGCTGGACCTATGCGGCCGTTCCGGGGGGCAGCGAGGCGACCTTCGCCAACCCCTCGGCGATGCCGCAGCTGACGGTTCGTTGCACCCGCGCGACCCGCCGGGTGACGATCGCCAAGCCGGCCACGGGCGCGGCGCCGTTCCTCGCGATCTGGACCGACAGCAGCGTGCGCAGTGTTCCAGCAAGCTTCAATCCGCAGACCGCGCGGCTGACCGCCGATTTGCCGGCCTATGATGCCTTGCTCGATGCGCTCGCGTTCAGCCGCGGCCGGATCGGCGTGACGGTGACGGGTGCTCCGGCGCTGATCGTCCCGGCCTTTCCCGAAATCGCGCGGGTCATCGAGGACTGCCGCAGCTGACTTCGGCCGCCGTGGAAGGCACGGAAGATTGCCGAATCTTCACATCATTACAAGTCTTGCGCTCGCGCAAATAAAGACTCATCTTCGCTTTGGCTTCAACGCAGCGAAAGGAGGTGATCCGATGTCTCATGGTTCAGCAGGGAGGTCGGAGAGGAGGGTTCGCGCGGCCTGAAAAGCTAGCGGACGGCCGTCACCTTCGGCCGCTGACCATGTCGAAGGGCATCGTCGCGCGCAGCCGCGGCGGTGCCCTTTACATATTCGCGAAAGCGGAAATTTGATTTGTGCGTCGGCTCCATTAGGGAACCGTTACAGCGGTAGATTGTCTTTTCCTTGAACGGAGGGAGATCAACATGGCCAGACCCGCGAAAAAGAGTTCGTCGAGTTCGTCATCCCGGTCGGCGTCCAAAGCCAAAGCCAAGGCCACGGTGAACAAGATCGCCAAGGCGGCGATGAGCAAGGAAATGCTCGCCGCCGGCCTGGCCGCGGCTGCGGCGGCGATCAGCGCGAGCCCGAAGGCGCGCAAGAAAATCCGCGACGCCGGGCTCGACGCGGCCGACACCGCGCAGCAGGCGGCGACCAACGTCGCATCGAGTGCCGCGCGCCTCGGCGCGCTGATCGCCGAAGCCGTCGCCGACGCCGCCCAGCGCGTCATGTCCGGCAAATGGGATGCCGCGCCGGCCGCTGCGTCGACCGGCACGACCCGCAAGCCGGCGGCCACGCGCAAGACCACCGCGAAGCGCAAGACCACCGCGAAGCGCACGACGACGGCGAAGCGCGCCACCGCGGCGCGCGCCAAGTCGAGCGCGACCCGCGCGACCCGCGCCTCGACCGCGCGCAAACCCGCCGCGAAGCGGGCCCCGGCCAAGCGCTCGGCCAGCGCGGCCAAAGCGGCGCCCAAGCCGCCGGCGCGGAAGGCTCCGGCGCGCAAGACCGGCGCTCGCAAGCGGACGACGCGGCGCGCTCCGACCGGAGGAGCGAAGGCCTAAGCGGCGCGGTCTTCGAACTGGAGGCGCGCGAGCCGCGCGTAAAGGCCCTCGCGGCGCGTCAGGGTCGCGTGCGTGCCTTCCTCGACGATCCGGCCGTCGTCCATGACGACGATGCGATCGGCGGCGCGTACCGTCGCCAGGCGATGCGCGATGACGATCGTCGTGCGCTGCTCCATCAGCCGGTCGAGCGCATCCTGGACCAGCCGCTCGCTTTCGGCATCGAGCGCCGAAGTCGCTTCGTCGAGCAACAGCAAAGGCGCATCGCGCAGCAGCGCGCGGGCGATCGCGATGCGCTGGCGCTGGCCGCCGGACAGGCGCGCTCCGCCCTCACCCATGTAGGTGTCGAGCCCGTCGGGCAGCGCGCGCAGGAAGTCGGCGGCATTGGCGTCGCCGGCCGCCTGCCACAGCTGCTCCTCGCTCGCGTCCCAATTGCCGTAGCGCAAATTGTCGCGCGCGCTGGCGGCGAACATCACCGTGTCTTGCGGAACCATCGCGATCCGCTGGCGGACGTCGGCCGGGTCGGCGTCGCGCAGGTCGACGCCGTCGAGCAGGACGCGGCCGCTCTGCGGGTCGTAGAAGCGCTCGGCTAGCTGGAAGATCGTCGTTTTGCCCGCACCGGACGGGCCGACCACGGCAAGCCGCTCACGCGGCTTCACGACCAGGCTGAAGTCGTTGAGCGCGGAGGTCTCGCGGCGCGTCGGATAGTGGAAGGTGACGCAGTCGAACGCGAGCTCGCCGCGCGGCGGGTCGGGCAGCGCGGCGGGGCTCGCCGGCGCGCGGATGTCGGGCTCGGCCTCGAGCAGCTCGGCCAGGCGCTCGGAGGCGCCCGCCGCGCGGAGCAGGTCGCCGATGACTTCGGACAACGCGCCGAACGCTCCGCCGAGCAGACCGCCGCACAGCACGAAGGCGGCGATGGTGCCGCCGCTCATCACTCCGGCCGCGACGTCGGCGGCGCCCTGCCAGATCACCATGACGATGGCGCCGATCATCAGGAAGATGATCAGGGCGGTGAGGATCGCGCGCAGCAGAATGCGCCGCTTGGCGGTCCCGAACACGCGCTCGACCGCATCCGCGAAGCGCAGCCGCTCGCGCTCCTGCTGGTTGAACGCCTGGACGATCTTCATCGCGCCCAGAACCTCGGTGGTGACGGTGCCGACGCTGGCGATGCGATCCTGGTTGGTGGTCGAGATCCTCCGCACCTGGCGGCCGAGCACGAGCATCGGGCCGATCACCACCGGAATCCCGAGCAGCATCAGTCCCGCGAGCTTCGGTGCCAGGACGAACATGGTGATGACGCAGCCGAGCGCCATGACGACGTTGCGCAGGGCGACCGAGACGGTCGTGCCCACGACTTGCTCGATGATCGTCGTGTCGACCGTCATGCGCGAGGCGATCTCCGCCGGCCGGTTCTCCTCGAAGAAGCCGGGCGACAGGCGCAGCAAATTGCGATGGACGGCGAGCCGGATGTCGGCCACGGTCCGCTCGCCCAGCCACGACACGAAATAGAAGCGGGTCGCGGTGGCGATCGCCATCACGCCGACGATCCCGAGCAGGATCTCGAACCACGGGGCGATCGCGCTCGGATGTCCCGCGCCCGGCCCGAACCCCTTGTCGATGACGAACTTGAAGCCCCACGGGATCGACACCGTCGCCGCGGCCGCGACCAGCAAGGCCAGTGCCGCGACCGCGATATGCCCGGGGTAGCGGAGCGCGAACCGCCACACCATCCGCAGGTTCCTGATCGACCGGCCCCGCGGGCGGCTGGTGAGGTTGGTGGCCATGGCCGTTTCCCTAACAGCCTGCTCCGCGCGCCTCAAACGCCTTGATGCGGCGGCGGTGGTTTTCCACAGGTTCGGCTTCGCAGGTGCAGCATTGGCTTGCATGTGCCCGGATTCAGGCCCACATCCCTTGTTCCACCGAGACATTCCCCCGAGGTTTGATGCTTTACGACGCCTATGAAGTGCAGCGTTCGCTTCTCGCAGGTGCGAGCAAGCTTGCCGGACTTGGAGCGGGATGGCTGAGTAACCCGGCCAATCCCTGGGGATACAGCTCGATGGGACCGCTGGTGGCGGCCAGCCTCGAGGTGTTCGCCCATGCCTCGGCGCCGCGCGGCAAGCCCGAGTTCGGGATCGACATTGGTCCGTATCCGGGGCAAGGACGTGCCCGTCCATGAGGAGATCCTGCTGCGCAAGCCGTTCGGGCAGTTGAAGCATTTCTACCGCGAGGGCCAGCGACGAAGGCGCCCGCACGCTGCTGATCGTCGCGCCGATGTCGGGCCATTATGCGACGCTGCTGCGCGGCACGGTCCAGCGGCTGCTGCCGAGCTTCGACGTCTACATCACCGACTGGCGCGACGCGAAGCTGGTGCCGCTGGCGGACGGCCGCTTCGACCTCGACGACTATATCGATTATCTGATCGAGTTCCTCGAGCTGATCGGCCAGAAGACCGGCGAGCGGCCGCACCTGCTCGCGGTGTGCCAGCCGGCGGTTCCGGCCTTCGCCGCGACCGCGCTGATGGGCGCGGACAAGAACCCCTGCCGGCCCAAGACCCTGACCATGATGGGCGGGCCGATCGATACGCGCGAGGCGCCGACCGCGGTCAACACGCTCGCCACCCAGCGGCCGCTCGGCTGGTTCGAGAACAATGTCATCGCCACCGTGCCGATGATTTATCCGGGCGCCGGGCGGAAGGTCTATCCGGGCTTCCTGCAGCTCGCCGGCTTCATGACCATGAACCTCGGCTCGCACCTCATCAGCCATTGGGAGATGTTCAAGCATCTCGTCGTCGGCGACGAGGAAGGCGCCGAGCCGACCCAGCAATTCTACGACGAATATCGCTCGGTGTGCGACATGACCGCCGAATTCTACCTGCAGACGGTCGACGCCGTGTTCCAGCGCCATCTGCTGCCCAAGGGCGAGCTCGATGCATCGCGGCCGGCTGGTCGATCCGGAGGCGATCCACGACACGGCGCTGCTGGCGATCGAGGGCGAGCGCGACGACATCTCCGGCATCGGCCAGACCCGCGCTGCGCTCGACATCGCGAGCAAGCTGCCGGACGCGAAGAAGAAATATTTCCTCGCCAAGGACGTCGGCCATTACGGCATCTTCAACGGCCGCAAGTGGCGCGAGAAAATCGCGCCGGTCGTCGAGAAGTTCATCCGCGCCAACGACTGATTAACTCTTAGTGCTCGGGAGGGACGCCAATAGGCATACAGCCGGTCCATCGTCAGCAGGCTGCGGTCGCCCAGCCAGGTCTTGGTCAGGGCCGCCTGCGCAGCCGCTGCCTGCAACGGCCGGCCGAGCGAGCGCTCCGAAGCCGCCAGTCCGAACAGGGCCCAGCCGTTGTTGGGCGAATGGGCGAGCGCGGCCGTGAACGCCTCGCGCGCCTCGTCGTACCGGCCCGAGCGATACAGCGCTGCGCCGAGCGACTGCTCGACCGGATAATACCAATAGGGCGGCTCCATGTACGGCACCTTGGCCTCGAGCTCGGCCGCCTGCTGGTAGATCTGCGCGGCCTCGCGATAGCGCCCGCTGGCATAAGCGAAGCGGCCGCGGGCGATCGTCTCGGCGAGCGACAGCAACTCGGCCGCCGGCACGCCCTGGTCGATCATCGGCTTCAGCGCCGAGCCTTCGCGAATGCGGCGCATCGCCAGCAGCTCGACGTCGAAGTGGAGGCGGTCGCGCTGCTGCGCGTAGGCGACCGCGCGCGCGTAGTGCCGCATTGCGGTGGGGTAGGGCAGCCGCGCGTCGGGCGCCTTCATTGCCAGGATTTGCGCCGGTCGCGCGAATTGCGCCGCGGTGAAGAACGGTGCGGCGTTGACCGCCTGGACCCAGGCGATTTGCGAGCTGATCGTCGGGTCGAGGATCCCGCTTAGCTTGCGCGCCTCGCGCAGCGCGGTCGCGGCGTCGCCGGCCATTTGCGCCGAAGTGACAATGAAGTGGACGTTGTGCGGATAATAGCCGTAGCGCACCAGGCCCTTGTCGCCGGTGGCCTTGATCCACGTCTCGTCGGCCTGCGCCGCCGCGATGTTGACGCGCATCGAATCCTTCCACCGGCCGAGCCGGTAATAAATATGCGCCGGCATGTGGACGAGGTGGCCGGCCTGGGGCGACAGCGGGGTCGCGAGCTTGTCGGCGGCGGCTTCGGCGCGTTTCGGATCGGGTCCGTTCTCCATCAAATGGATGTAGAGATGCGCGGCCTGGGGATGCTCCGGGTTGCGGGCGTAGACCGTCTCGACCAGCTTGACCGCGTCGGCGATCCGCGGGTTGGGCTGCTTGTCGGCGGTCCAATAGTCCCACGGCCTGGTATCCATCGCGGCCTCGGCGGCGAGCAGCGCAATGTCGTCATTGTCGGGATGGGCCTTGGCGACCGCAAGCATCGCGTCGGCATAATCGGCGTCGAGCCTGGTCCGGTCGGCCTTCGGGTCGGATGAGTAGCGCTTGAGCAAGGCCTCGGCGAGCCCGCGTTCGGCCGACGACCCGTTGCGCGCGAGCCAGAAGATGTAATTGGCCAGCCCGACGGCGCGGGCATTGTTGGCTGGGTCCATCGGCGCGTTGATGTTCGGGCCGCGGGCGAACGCCTCGCCCCAGAAGCACATCGCGCAGTGCGGGTCGAGCCGCTGCGCCTCGCGGAAGGCGGCGATCGCGCCGGCATGGTTGAAGCCGTAGGCGAAGCTCAGGCCCTGGTCGAAATAGCGCTGCGCCAGCGGATTGGACGTGGTGATCGCGAAATGGACCTTGCCGAGCCCGTCGTAGAGCGGCGGCGCGGTGACGTCGGTCTGCCCAACCACTGCGGCCGATGCGCTAAGCAGGCTGCGCATCGAACTGCCGCTGGTGCCGCCGCACAGGCTGCGCATGCCCGCGGTCGGATCGAGCATCGCCAGGAGCTCGGAGAATATTGCTGCTGCGGAGCCGGGTTCACGCTCATCAGCGTGCCAGCCGCAAGCACGAGGCCAAGCGGACGCAGGATCAGGTCCATCGCCACCCCCTGTTCGAGTCGTCGGATCGCGCCCGCTTAGCAGATTCGGCGCGCGGCGGTTAGGCTATGCCTGCTTCATCCTGACGCCGCCCAGCATGGTCAGCGCGACCAGACTCGCCAGCGCGGCGACGCCCGCCGAGACGAACATCGCCAGATGGAAGCCGGCGAACAGTTTTGCGCCCTCGCTGGCCAGCACCGCGCCGAGCAGCGCCGTGGCGATCAGGCCGCCGGTGCGGGCGACGGCGCTGTTCAGTCCCGAGGCCATGGCGACATGCTGCTCCTCGACCGAGCCGAGCACCGAAGCGGTCAGCGGGGCGACGGCGATGGTCATGCCCAGCGCCATGACGAAGACCGTGGGGAACGCTCCGGTCCAATAGCCGGTGTCCGGACCGATCAATCGCGCGAGAATCATCCCTCCCGCGACAACCAACGGGCCAATGGTCAGTGGGATTCGCGGACCCATGCGGGCGGCGAGGCCGCCCATGGTCGGCGACACGGCGGTCATCAGGATCGGCAGCGGCAGCATGGCGAGGCCGGCCTCGACCGGCGAATAGCCGCCGCTGGTGATCAGCACGTACGGGATCAGCAGCATCGCCGCGCTGAACGCGCCGTAGAGCAGGAACGTGAGCAGGTTGAGCCCGGAGAAGCAGCGGCCTTTGAACAACGTCAGCGGCAGCATCGCGCGATCGCCGCGGCGGTATTCGACGAACAGGAAAGCGGCCGTCAGCACAACGCCGAGCGCGCCGGCAACAACCGCCTGATTGGTGAGGTGCCCGACCGCGGACCACAGGGTCAAGGCGTAGGTGATTCCGCCGAGGCCCGCGGTGACCAGGACGGCGCCGGCATAATCGGTGCGGCCGCCGCCCGGCTCCTTGCTTTCGGCGACGAAGCGCAGCGCGAGCAGGATCGCGCCGAGCGCGAGCGGCAGGTTGATGTAAAAGATCGCCGGCCAGCCGACCGTGCCGACCAGCCAGCCGCCGAGCAGCGGCGCGACCGCCGCCATCGCCGCGCCCGACGCCGCCCAGATGCCGACCGCGCGGCCGCGCTTCTCGCCCTGGAAGGCGGCGTTGAGCAGGGCGAGGCTGTTGGGCAGCAGCAGCGCCGCGCCGATCCCCTGCGCGGCGCGCGCGGCGAGCAGGATCGGCAGGCTCGGCGCGAGCGCGCAGACCAGGGAGGTGACGGCGAAAATGCCGGTGCCGACGACCAGCAGCAGGCGGCGCCCGAAATGGTCGCCGAGCGCCCCGCCGAGCAGCAGCAGGGCGGACAGCGGCAGCAGGTAAGCGTTGACCACCCACTGCACCTGCTGGCCACCGGCGCCGTAGCTGGCGCGGATCGCAGGCAGAGCGACGCTTAGGACCGAGCCTTCGACGAACGACAGGCTCGAGGCGAGGATGCAGGCGACGAGCGTCCAGCGCGGGTCGGCGCGGGTCCGGCTGCCGCCGCTCTGACGTCGCGCGGGCTCAATCGACCCGCTGCGCGATCGCGGCCTCGACCATGTTACGCCACACGCCGGCATCGCCCGCCGCCGCCATCGCCTCGTCCGGCTCGCGCATCGTGTGAAGCACCGCCTTGGCCTCGTCAACATGCTCGCGCCACGCCAGGTCGACCTTGCCGCCGGCCGACGGGTCGCTGCCGTTGGCGTTGCTGCTCAACGCCTCACCGGCGAGCACGCGCGCGATGCGTTCGACCAGCGGGCGGTTGGATTCGGGCATCTGTTCGCCTCCCTTTTCTCCGCCTCAACCCGCTTGCAGCCGGTTGGGTTCAAGCCGCGTCATCTGCGTTCGCCGGGGGCATGCCGGCGATCTTGCGGGCAGCGTGGACCAGCTCGACAGGAAGCATCGCGATAATCGTGCTGTTATGCTCGACCCCGATCTCGGTCAGGGTTTGCAGTCGCCTGAGCTCAAGCGCTCCAGGCGCGGCGGCAATGATGTCTGCAGCTTCGGACAGTTTGCGCGAGGCCTCCTGCTCGCCTTCGGCCCGGATGATGCGGGCACGCTTTTCGCGGATCGCTTCCGCTTCCTTCGCGATCGCTCGCTGCATCTGCTCGGGGATGTCGACGTCCTTGATCTCGACCGAATCGATCTCGACACCCCATTTCATCGACGCCGCGGACAGCAGTTCCTGCATGCGCGAGTTGATCGCCAGCCGGTCCTTGAGCATGTGATCGAGTTCGCTCTGGCCGATCGCATCACGCAGCGCGGTTTCGGCTGCCTGAACCGTCGCCGACGTCCAATTTTCGACGGAGATGATGACGTCGACGGCCGAATCCGCACGGAACCAAAGGACCGCGTTGACCCGCACGGCGACGCCGTCGCGTGTAATCGTCTCCTGTGTTTCCAGCTGATAAGTGATCGTGCGCATGTCGACCTTGACCACCCGATCGACAAACGGGATCAGCCAATACCAGCCCGGCCCCTTGGTCGGTCCAAGCCGGCCAAGGCGGAACAGCACGCCGCGCTGATATTCCTTGTTGATGCCGAAACTCTTCAACGAGCTGACCAGCACGAACAGCAGGATGACGAGCAGGATTCCGGTCGAGATCAGCATCTCATGACTCCCGCGATTACAATACCTCGAACAGGCCCGCCGCGCCCATGCCGCCGCCGACGCACATGGTGACGACGACATATTTCGCCCCGCGGCGCTTGCCTTCGATCAGCGCGTGGCCGGTCATCCGCGCCCCGCTCATTCCGTAAGGATGGCCGATCGAGATCGAGCCGCCGTCGACGTTCATCCGATCCTCGGGAATGCCGAGCTGCTCGGCGCTGTACAGCACCTGGACCGCGAACGCCTCGTTCAGCTCCCACAGGCCGATGTCGTCGACCTTCAAATCGAACCGCTTGAGCAGCTTGTTGACCGCGTCGATCGGGCCGATGCCCATCTCGTCGGGCTCGGTGCCCGCCACCGCCATCCCGACATAGCGGCCCATCGGGGCGATCCCGCGGCGTTGGGCCTCGCCGGCCTCCATCAGGATCGAGGCCGAGCTGCCGTCCGAGAGCTGGCTGGCATTGCCGGCGGTGATCGACGTGTCCGGGCCAAGCACCGGGTTGAGGCCCGCCAGCCCTTCCAAAGTGGTATCGGCGCGGTTGCCCTCATCCTTCGCGATGGTGACTTCCCGCATCGAGACCTCGCCGGTCTCCTTGTCCTTGACCGCCATCGTGGTGGTGACCGGAACGATCTCGTCGTCGAACCGCCCGGCGGCCTGGGCGGCGGCGGTGCGCTGCTGGCTCTTGAGCGAATATTCGTCCTGGCGCTCGCGGCTGATGCCGTAGCGCTGGGAGACGGTCTCAGCGGTCTGCAGCATCGGCATGTAGACATGCTTGTGCATCGCGATCAGCGACGGGTCGGGCGCGATCCGCATGTCCGGCGTCTGGACCATGCTGATCGAATCCTGCCCGCCCGCAGCGACCACGTCCATGCGGTCGGTGATGATCTGCTTGGCGGCGGTGGCGATGGCCATCAGGCCGGACGAGCATTGGCGGTCGATGGTCATGCCGGAGACGCTGACCGGGCAGCCGGCGCGTAGCGCCACCTGCCGGCCGATGTTGCCGAACTGCGTGCCCTGGGTGAGCACCGCGCCCCACACGACATCGTCGATGTCGCCGGCGTCGATCCCGGCGCGCTCGATCGCGGGCTTGAGCGAGAAGGCGCCCAGTGCCGGCCCCGAAGTCGCGTTGAACGCGCCTTTGTAGGCGCGGCCGATGGGCGTCCGGGCGGTGGAAACGATCACGGCGTCGCGAGCCATTCTATTCTCCTCAAACGAAAATCAGGCCGAGCCAGGCGGCGGCCAGCGCGGGCTTCTCCTCGCCCTCGATCTCGACCGTCACCAGGTGGCGCATCAGCACTTGCCCGGGCGCTTTCTCCTCGACCGAGTCAAGCGTGAAACGGCCGCGGACGCGCTTGCCGGACTTGACCGGGGCAAGGAAGCGGACGCGGTCGAACCCGTAATTGAGAGCCATCTTCACGCCCTCGGGAATGAGCATGCCCTCGGCCGCCATGCGCGACAGCAGCGACAGCGACAGAAAGCCGTGGGCGATGGTCCCGCCGAGCCCGGCGGCGGCGGCGGCCTGCGGGTCGACATGGATGAACTGATGGTCCTCGGTCGCGTCGGCGAAGGCGTCGATGCGCGGCTGGTCGACGGTCAGCCAGGACGAGACTCCGACCTCCTCGCCGATACGGCTGCGGATCTCGTCGAGGCTGGCGAGGGGCATCAGAAGGGCAGCGGCGCCGGCGGCTGGTCGGAGGCGCGGGCGAGCACCAGCTGGTGCGTGCCGAGCCGTTCGATGAGCGCGCGCAGGATGGCCGAGCGGTTGGCCGCGATCTTGTCGTTGTCGAGCGCCGAATTGTCATAGACGAGCTCGTAGGCGAGCGCGCCCGCGCCCGCGCCGGACAGCGCGCAGCGGACCAGCGCGCAGCCCTTTTGCGCGGCGACGGCTTTGGCCGCGGCCGCGTCCACCGCGTCGACGGACTCGGCCGAATTCTTGCCGCCCACCGCGAGATAGACCGTGATCCGGCGCGCCTTGGCCTGGGCGAGGTTGTGGATCTCGCGCTCGAGCAGCTTGGTGTTGGCCATGATCAGCTGCTCGCCGGTCAGCGAGCGCAGCCGCGTCGTCTTGAGGCCGATCCGCTCGACCGTCCCGGTGCTCTGGTCGTAGCGGATCGTGTCGCCGCGTTTGAACGGCTTGTCGAACAGGATCGAGAGCGCGGCGAACAGGTCGGAGAAGATGCCCTGGGCGGCAAGCCCGATGGCGATGCCGCCGATGCCGAGCCCGGCGACCAGCGCGGTGACGTTCACCCCGAGATTGTCGAGGATCAGGATGATCGCGATGGCGAACAAGGCGATGCTGACCAGCACGCGGATGATCGCCATGGCGTTGCCGAGCGCGCCCGAGCCGTCCTCCTCGGCGACCCGGCGGCCGATCAGGCCAAGAATCAGCTCGCGCGCCCAGACCGCGGCCTGCAGCGCGGTGACGATGGTGAAGCCGATGTCGACGAGATGGGCGATGCGGCGGGGGACGCCGGCATAGGTCGCGAGCACCTCCGCGGCCGCGACCACCATGAAGGTGATGCCGGTCTTGGCCAGGACTCGGCTGATCACCATCCGCCAGCTCAAGCCATGGGGATCGCGCGCGACCAGCGACCGGCCGAAGCTCCGGAGCCCCAGCATGACCGCAACCAGGGCCAGCCCGCTGGCGAGCCCAAGCAGCAGCCCGTCGCGGTTCTCGGCCAGCCAGGCGGCGAAGTGGTCGACAGCCATGCGGTCGTCTTGGCTGGCGAAACAGCCGCAATCAAGCGGCGGTTCGTCGGCGCCGCTTCGGAGCGAGGAACTGGAGCAGTCCCACTTCGGCCGACGACAGGCGCGTTCGCTGACGCGGGCGCTCCATCCCGTCGAGCGGATCGCGCGAATCATCCTTCACTGCATCGAGCAGCGCGGGATGGACGTACGCCTTGCGGCTCATCGCCACCGTATTGCCGAGCGCTTCGGCGACCGGCTCGACCACCGTCTTGATCGAGATCCGGCTGTGCTCGGACTTTTTCAGCAGCTGGTCGAACGCAATCACGCTCGCGCCCCAGGTGCGGAAGTGCTTGGCGGTGAAGTCGCCGCCGCTCGCCTCGCGAATGTAATCGTTGACGTCGCTCGAGGTAACGGCCTGCGGCTCGCCGTCGCCGTTCACATATTGGAACAGCATCTGCCCGGGCAGCTCCTGACAGCGTTTGATGATGCGCTTCAAATTACTGTCGGTGACGGTCACTTCGCGGACGATCCCCCCCTTGCCGGAAAAGCGCATCATGAGCTTGTGGCCCTTGCGCCGAAGGTGCCGGCTCCGCAGCGTCGTCGCGCCGAAGCTCTTGTTCGCCTTGGCATATTCCTCGTTGCCGACGCGGATATGCTCAGTGTCGAGCAGGCGGACGACGGCCGCGAGCACCGTATCGCGGCTGAGCTTGCGCCGCTTGAGGTCCCGTTCGATGCGGCGGCGCAGGCGCGGCAGGGCCTGTCCGAACTCGCGCAAGCCTTCGTACTTCGCGCTGTCCCGCTTCTCGCGATAGTCGGGATGGTAGCGATATTGCTTGCGCCCGCGGGCATCGATGCCGGTCGCTTGCAGATGGCCGTTGGCGTCCTTGCAGAACCAGGCATCGGTATAGGCGGGCGGGAGCGCGATGGCGTTCAGCCGGTCGATCTCGTCGCGATCCGTGATCCGCTTCCCGTTGGCGGCGAAATAGGCCCAGTAGCGGCCCGTCCGCTGGCGCGTGATGCCGGGCTCGGTGTCGCTGCTGTGCCTCAACATGGCGGGTTACGCTTCACTCGGCCCATCGGCAGGCATAAGCGAGCGGCGAATGAAGGAGGTTCCAATGTCGCGGCGGATGCTTCGGAATTCGCGCGTGTTGATCGTCGCCAGCGACGGGTTCGAGGAATGGGAGCTGTTCGGTCCGCGCCAGATCCTCGCCGAGCGCGGAGCCGAGGTGGTGCTCGCGGCGCCGACCCGCGACCCGATCCAGGCGACGGTGCACGACGATCCGGGCAAGACCATCCGCCCCGATTTGACGATTCCCGAGGCGAATGCCGACGATTTCGACGCGCTGATCCTGCCCGGCGGGGTGCGCAACCCGGATCATTTGCGCACGAACGCCGAGGCGATCCAGCTGATCAGGGACTTTGCCGCACAGGGCAAACCGGTCGCGGCGATTTGTCACGGGCCGTGGCTGCTGGTCGAAGCCGACCTGCTGCGCGGCCGCACCGCGACCAGCTGGCCTTCGATCCGCACCGATCTGCGCAACGCCGGCGCTCGCGTGGTCGACGAGGCGGTGGTCGTCGACGGCAATATCGTCACCAGCCGCAAGCCGGATGACGTCGAGGCGTTCACCGGAGCGGTGATCGATCTCATCGAAAGTGCGCCCGAAGGGAGCGAGATTCGCAATCCCCACGAGCTTCCAGCCTAACCGGCTGGCAAGGATTGGCTGCTAGACCGGGCGGGCAATGGAAGCACGCCACGTCCAACGGCTCGAGTCGGCAGTCGACGGGATCGCTGCGGCGGTCCTCGCCGTCGCGGCCGGCTATTGCGGGCTGGCGACTGGCTTGCCGCCGGTCGCAGCCGCCGCATCGGCCATCCTGGTCCTCCTTGCCGGCTGGAAGATTCTCGGAGCGGTCGCGGCCGGTTCGACCGACCTTTTTGCTCCCCGCGTTCGACCCAGCGTCGCTTCCGGCAGCCGAACCGGCCGAGGAGCTGGTCCTGACCGACTCGACCGGCTCGATCATTCGCAGGTGGCGGACGCGGACGAGCTGGTGCTCGACGACGTGCTGGCCAGGCTCGAGGACTTCTCGCGGGTGGTTCGACTGTTCGACCGGTCGGCGATGCCGACGCCGGGCGAGCTCAAATCGCGGATTGACCGTCATCTCGAAACGCCGACGGCCGCGCCCCCCGATGCCTCCCAGGCGCTTCACGACGCGCTGTCGCAGCTCCGCCGGACCCTGCGCTAGCGGTTACTCGACGATCGTCAGCGCTTCCAATTCAACCAAAATGGACCCGTCGCGGTCGCGTCGCGGAGGGCCGGCAACTAGGATGTCGGCAACGATATGGCCCGCGATCCGGAACTCGGCATCTTCGATCCCCGTTGCGATCCGGTGCGCGACGTCCACGGCGTCCGGCCCCGACACGCGCAACTGGATCCGGTGCCGCTCGCCGATGAAGGTGAGCGACTGCCAGTCGGTCGAGCGCAATTCGGTAAGCAAAATCCTATCGCGGTCGACGGCGGCGCGCGGAGCAGCGCCCGCAGCAATCCCGCAGCCGCGGCGGACATCGCGATTGTCCTCACCGGCCGGCCTCGAGGAACGCACGCACCCGCGCGATCGTTCGCGGGCGCGGGTCGCGCCCCCGCGCAGGTCGAAAACAAAACGCGGGTCGCCAACAGCCTCGCGGCCGAAACGGGTTGGAGCGATGTCGCTCCGGCGTATGAATTTCTCTACTTCTCGAAGCAAATGCACTTGGTCGTCCTTCGTATGATTTTGACGACTTGGCCGCGGCTGTTTCCCAACGCAATTCCTACTTGTCTAGGTACTTGCCTATCCATTAAGGCTTGATCATGCTCGAACCCCGGATTGTGCTCGAACATCTGTGCGCTGAGCGGGGGAGTCACTTTCGCCACGCTCTCGAAAATGCTTGGCCGCAACCCCGCTTATATTCAGCAATATATCCGCCGTGGCGTGCCCGGGCGCCTGGGGGAGGACGACCGGCGCAAGCTCGCCCGCTATCTCTCGGTTTCGGAGGAGAGTTCTGGGCGGCCCCCCGGCCGAGCCCGCGGACGGGCTGCGCAGCGTCAAGCGCCATCCGGTGGCGGTTTCCGCGGGCCCGGGCGCCGTGGTGTCGGAGGAGCTGGGCCGGCCCTATTTCGGCTTCGACGAGCGCTGGCTGAAGGCGCTCACGCCCAGTTCGCCCGATCGGCTCTCGGTCGTTCGGGTCGAGGGCGATTCGATGGCGCCGACCCTCAATGCGGGCGACGACATCCTCGTCGACCTCGGCGATTCCGGCGAGCGGCTGCGCGACGGAATCTATGTGCTGCGGGTCGATGATGCGCTGGTCGTCAAGCGGATCGCGCTCAATCCGATGGGGCGGCGCGTGATCGTGCAGTCCGACAACCCGGCCTATTCGGACTGGCCCGACCTTGGCATCGGCGAGCTCAACTGCATCGGCCGGGTGATCTGGGCCGGGCGCAAGGTCGTCTGACGCCGATCAGCGGCGCCAGCGATCGACCAGCCAGATCAGCACTGCCAGCGCGGCTCCGGCGGCAAAGCCGACCAGCACGCCCTTCATCGGGTTGCCCATCACGATCCCGGCGACAAACCCGCCGAGGAGGCCGATCGTCAGGAAGCAGCCGCCGGCCATGGTCGTTCGTCTCGCCATGCGCACGCCCATGCCAGAGAGACGGCGGATGCTCCAGAAGGATGGTCAACGCCGCGTTGACGACACTCGTCGGCAGTCGCGAAACGCCGGCGCGGTAAACGGGAGGGGATGGACACGCTCTTCATCCACGGGCGAACGGCCCTGGCCGACGCGTCGGAGCTGATCGAACGCTACGGCGACGCCGCGGAACTGGAGGCGGCGGCGCGGGCCCGACGGTCGCGCGGCGACGGCAACGTCGCGCGCTTTTGCCACTGGCGGCAGATCGAACGGGTGATTGCCGCGCTAAGCAGCGCTGAGGTGCGCGGCAGCGTCCACTAATCCGGCGCGTTTTCAATGCGATAATCGGCGCGTTGAACGAGCCGGAAGCCATGGATTGAGACTGGCGCGCTTTCTTGGCGCTGGTTAAGGCTTGCCGTTGATGAGCGGGCGGGGATCAGGGCGACGAGCGGCGCCATGCGTTGCAGCGCTGTGCGCGCTCCTGGCTTCGCCGGCGTTCGGCCAGGCCGCTACCTCGCCGCCGCCCCCCACCGACCCCGCCGAGCTCGACCCGTCGGCACCGCTTGCTCCCTTGCCCGACCTCGAGGTCGGCTGGCCCGACCTCAATGCCAAGGACGAGGTGCCTGCGGTCGCCGCAAGTCCGGCTGAACCGAGCGCGACGGCGGATGCTGGCGACCACGCTTATGTGGTGGTCGTCGAGGGCCTGCGCGAAATCGGCGATGTGGAGGAGCTGCTCAAGGCGTTCCGCCAGCAGTCGGCGCTGGAGGCGGACCGAAAACGGCCGGCCAACGCTGCGCAGATCACGCGCCGCTCGCGTGCCGACGCCGAACTGCTCGAACAGCTGCTGCGCAGCCACGGCTATTACGATGCTGATGTCGAGCCCCGCACCGAACCGGCAGGCACTCTGGTGCGGGTCGTTCTCGCAGCGTCGCCCGGCGAACAATATCGCTTCGCCTTAGTCGATCTTCCTGGGCTGGAGGCCGCCGGTCCCGCCGCCGCGCGGCTGCGCGACGCCTTTGCGGTGAAAGCGGGCGAGCCGGTCATTGCGACGGAGGTGATCGCGGCCGGGGTCGCGCTGCAGACCGCGCTCGGCGAGCAGGGCTTCGCCGGAGCCCGGATCGGCGAACAGCAGATCGAGGTCGACCATGGCACGCACCTTGCGACCCTGCTTCTGCCGGTAGCACCCGGCCCGGTCGCCAGGTTCGGCAACATCCAGGTCAACGGCAGGCCGCCGTTCAGCGCCCGCCACATCTGGACCATCGCGCGCTTCAAGCGGGGCCAGCCGTTTCAGCGCTCCAAGATCGACGATCTGCGCCGGGCGCTGATCGCCACCAGCCTCGTTTCGACCGTTGAGATCCGGACTGTTCCAACCAACGGCGGCCGCACCGTCGACCTCGCGGTCCGGCTGGAGCCCGCGCCATCGCACACCATCGCCGGCGAGCTCGGTTACGGGACCGGCCAGGGCGCCCGCCTCGAAGCCAGCTGGACCGACCGCAATTTCTTCAATCCCGAAGGCGCGCTGACCCTGCGCGGGGTGGCCGGCACCAGCGAGCAGCTGGCCGGCGTGCAGTTCCGCCGCAGCAACTTCCTCCAGCGCGACCAGCTGCTCAACCTGCAGGCCTCGGCCAGCCACCAGAAGTTCGACGCCTATGAAGCGAAGACCATCCAGCTCGCCGGCAATATCGAGCGGCAGAGCAACTTCATCTGGCAGAAGACGTGGAGCTGGACCTACGGCGGCGAGGTTCTTGGGACGATCGAGCGCGGCGTGTTCGACGCGTCGGGCGTCAAGGCCACGCACAAGTTCCTGATCGCGGCGCTTCCGGTCAGTCTCGGCTATGACGGCAGCGACAGCCTGCTCGATCCGACGCGCGGCTTTCGCCTGAGCGGCCGGGTCAGCCCCGAGCTGTCGGCGCGCAACGGCAGCTTCACCTACGCCCGGGCCCAGTTCGACGCGAGCGCCTACAAGCCGGTGTCCGATCGCATCGTCGCGGCGGGACGGGTCCGTCTGGGGACGATCCTCGGTGCCGGCGTGTTCGACATCGCGCCCTCGCGCCGGTTCTATTCGGGCGGCGGCGGATCGGTGCGCGGCTACGGCTACCAGCAGCTCGGGCCCAAGGACATGGACGGCGACCCGGTCGGCGGGCGCGGGCTCGCCGAGTTTGCCGCCGAGGCGCGGATTCGCTTGAAGCAGTTCGGCGGCAATTTCGGGATCGTGCCCTTCTTCGACGGTGGATCGCTGACCCAGGAGACCCTGCCCGACTTCAAGGACTGGCGCTTCGCCGTCGGCCTCGGCGCGCGTTACTACTCGAGCTTCGGGCCGATCCGCATCGATGTCGGCGTTCCGCTCAATCGCCAGAAGGGTGACGGGCCGCTCGCGGTGACGGTCTCGCTCGGTCAGGCCTTTTAAGATGGCGGAAGAGCTCGCCTCGACCGACGCGCCGCCGGCTGGCCGGCGACTGCGGGGCGACTGGGCGCGGCGCCTGGTCGACGAATTGCTCGCCTTGTTCATCGCCCTGCTCGTCCTGCTCGCCGCCGGACTGGTCCTGCTCGACACCGCGCCCGGGCACCGTTTCATCGTCGACCGGCTCGGCCAGATCGAGACCGCGTCGGGCCTGCGCTTCCACATCGGGCGCATCGACGGCTCGATTTTCGGCAAGTCCCAGCTGCGCAACGTCTCGATCGCCGATCCGGGCGGGGTGTTCCTGACCTCGCCGGAAATCGAACTCGACTGGTCGCCGGGGTCGTGGCTGTACAACTCGCTGCACATCGACAGCCTGACGGCCGAGCGGATGACCCTGGTGCGGCTGCCGAAGCTCAGGCCGACCAAGACCAAGGGGCCGCTCCTCCCCAAGTTCGACATCCACGTCGGGGAGTTGCGGATCGGCCGCATCGACATCGGGCGACAGGTCGGCGGCCAGGCGCGGAGTGGGAGCCTGCGCGGCAAGGCCGACGTCCGCTCGGGCCGGGTGCTGCTCGACCTCGACGCGCTGGTCAGCAGCGGTGACAAGCTCGGCTTCCATCTCGATTCCGAGCCCGACCGCGACCGCTTCGACCTGTCGGGCCGGGTGATTGCTCCCGACAATGGCTTCGTCCCCGCGATGATCGGCACCCGGCGGGCGATCAATCTGTCCGTCGGCGGAGCGGGCAGTTGGACGCGGTGGCGCGGATCGGGCGCGCTCGACCTGTCGGGCCGGCCGACGGCGCGGCTCGCGCTGGGCTTCGACCGGGGGCGCTTTCGGCTTCGCGGCAAATGGGCCCCGGCGCAGTTCCTGACCGGCAAGTTCCAGCGGCTGACGACGCCGGTCGTCGACATCAGTGGCGATGCCGCGCTCAAGAATCGCGTCCTGGACGGCCAGCTGGCGCTCGGCTCTCCGGCGCTGCGTGCGGTCGCCCGGGGCACCGTCGATCTCGCCAGGAACCGCTATCAGGGCGTCCGGCTCGGGGTCGACCTGCTGAAGCCGCCGGCACTGTTCCCGAACATGACCGGCAAGAGCGTCCGCCTGGTGTGGACGCTCGACGGCCCGTTCGCGACCGCCGATTATTCCTATCGCCTGACCTCACCTGACGTGAAGTTCGACCAGACCGGCTTCGTCGACGTCCGGGCCGAGGGGCGGGGCCGGTTCACGCCGTGGCCGATGCGCGTCCCGCTCCGCCTCCAGGCGCGGGCCATCACCGGCGTCGGCGACGTCGCCGGAGCAATGCTCGCCAACCCGCGGCTCGAAGGCTGGCTGTCGATCACGCCCAAGCTGGTCCGCGGCGAGGGGCTGGCACTGACCAGCGCCAAATGGAACGGCAAGATGTCGATCCTGATCGACCTCGTGACCGGCCGGTTCGAAGTGCTCGTGTCGGGGGCGATGAAGCGCTACCTGATCCCCGGGCTCGGCATCGTCGATGTGCTCACCGACCTTAAGGTCGTGCCCGGCCCGAACGGCAAGGGCAGCCATGTCGTCGGCACCGCCAAGGCGTGGGTGCGGCGGCTCGACAACAGCTTCTTCCAGACCCTCACCGGCGGCCTGCCGACGCTCACCACCAATCTCGAGCGGGGCGGCGACGGCATCGTTCATTTCACCGACCTTCGGATCAACTCGCCCAAGCTACAGCTGGCCGGCGCCGGCCAGCGCCTGCGCGACGGAACGTTCCACATCGTCGCCAGCGGCCGGCAGGCGCAATACGGCCCGGTGAAGCTGGTGCTCGACGGCGACATCGCCCGGCCGCGGCTCGACCTGCTGCTCGACCATCCCAACGAGGCGCTCGGAATCCGCGCGATGCACCTGCTGCTGGTGCCGACCGCGGCGGGCTTCGATTATCGCGCGAGCGGCGGCTCGAAGCTCGGGCCGTTCACCAGCAACGGCCGGATCCTGCTGCCGCAAGGCGGGCAGGCGGTGATCTCGATCGCCGCACTCGAGGCTGGCGGCGCCCATGCCAGTGGCGACCTGCGGTCCGACCCGGGCGGCTTCCCGGCCGGCTGGTGCTCGCCAACGGCACGCTCGGCGGAACGCTCGACTTCGCGCCCGCCGGCGGGGCGCAGCGGATCGATGCCCACCTCGCCGGCAACGGCGTCAATTTCCCCGGGGCGTTCCTCGTCCGGAGCGGCCGCGCCGACGGCACCATCATCCTCGCCGACCAGCGCACCACGGTCACCGGCGTGGTCGACGCGCGCGGGCTCGAGACCGGCGGAGTCACGCTCGCCCGGCTGACTGCCAACGCCAAGCTGGTCAACGGCGCCGGCCAGGTCCGCGCCGCCTTCGCCGGCCGGCGCGGCGCCGCCTTCGCTTTCTCGACGCTGGCCGACATCACGCCCGACGAGATCCGCGTGACCGGCAGCGGGCGGGTCGAGCGCGAGCCGCTGGTGCTCAACCAGGCGGCGGTGTTCACCCGCGCGGGCGACGGCTGGGCGCTCGCGCCGACCAGCTTGAGCTTCGCCGGCGGATCGCGCGATCGTGTCCGGGCCGCAGCGGGTCGCGGCCCGAGGTGCATGCCCAGGTCCAGGCGCATGCCGCTCGAAGTCCTCGATCTTGCCTGGCCCGAGCCTCGACCTCAGCGGCGCGGCGACCGGCCGGCTCGACTATGCGCTGGAAGGGCAACCGCACCGGCCGCCTCGACCTCAAGGTGCGCGGCTTGAGCCGCGCCGGGCTGGTGCTCGCGTCGAAGCCGATCGACGTCGGCGTGGCCGCCGTCGTCAGCGGCAACCAGGCCGCGATCCGCGCGGTGGCGGCGAGCGGCGGCACCGTCATCGGCCGGGCCCAGGCGCGCTTCGCGCCGCTCGGCGGCGGGCCGCTGGTCGCGGAGCTGCTCAACGCGCCGCTGTTCGCCCAGCTGCGCTATGCCGGCCCGGCCGATACCTTGTGGCGGCTGTCGGGCACCGAGGTGCTCGACCTGTCCGGCCCGATCGCGATCGGCGCCGACATCGGCGGCCGCTGGCCGATCCGCGATCCGCGGTTCGCTCCGCACCGACAATGCGCGGCTCGAAAGCGCGGTCACCGGCATGGCGATCGATCATTTGGCGACGCCAGGCGCGCTTCTGCGGGTCCGCAGCTGATCTTCAGCCAGATCTCGGGCAGACGTCCGGCGGCGGCTCGGTCGCCGGCACCGGCTCGGTCACCTTCTCGGGCGGCCGACCGCGCTCAACCTGTCGTTCAACGCCAACCAGGCGCTGCTGCTCAACCGCGACGACATCGCGGCGCGGGTCACCGGCCCGCTGCAGCTCAAGTCCGACGGCCAGACGGCGGCACCATCTCGGGCAACCTCCGGCTCAACCGCGGCCTGTTCCAGCTCGGCCGGGCCAGCGCCGCGGCCGCCGTCCCGCAGCTCCAGGTCCGCGATCGCGGGCTCGATCCCGAGGACGTGATCGAGGTCGCAGCAGCTCCACCCGTGGAAGCTCGACCTGAAGGTCGCCGGGCGCGACCTGCACGTGACCGGCCTCGGGATCAACAGCCGCTGGACCACCGACATCGACGTCGGCGGCTCTGCCGACGCGCCGCGCTTCACCGGCCGCGCCGACCTTATCCAGGGCGACTATGATTTCGCCGGGCGCAACTTCAAGCTCGACCGCGGCACGATCCGCTTCCGCGGCGAAAGCCCGCCCGACCCGCTGCTCGACATCCGCGCCGAAGCCCAGCTGCAGGGGCTCGACGCCAACGTGCGCGTGCCGGGACCGGCCTCAAGCCCGAGATCACCTTCGCCAGCACCCCGGCGCTGCCCCAGGACGAGTTGCTGTCGCGGATCCTGTTCGGAACGTCGATCACCAACCTGTCGGCGCCCGAGGCGCTGCAACTGGCGTCGGCCGTGGCGGCGCTGCAGAGCGGGTCGGGCAGCCTCGACCCGATCAACGCGCTGCGGCGGGCGGTCGGGCTCGACCGGCTGCGGATCGTCCCGGCCGATGTCGCCACCGGGCAGAAGACCGCGGTCGCCGCGGGCAAGTACATCACCCGCAAATTGTTCGTCGAAGTGGTCACCGACGGGCAGGGCTATTCCGCCACCCGCGCCGAATATCAGATCACGCGCTGGCTCTCGCTCCTGTCGACCATCTCGACCGTTGGCCGCTCGAACGCCGCGGTGCGAATATCGAAGGATTACTAGCGCGGTTGCGTAGCGCCGGTTGCGCGTTAGGTTCGCCCGACCCAGGGGGTGCCGAATGAAGAATTGGAACGTCCGCAAGATCGTCGTGCCGCGCGAGGAAATGCCGGAGGAGCACCGGCTGAAGCAGTCGCTGTCCTGGCCCCATCTCGTCGCGCTCGGAGTCGGCGCGATCGTCGGAACGGGCATCCTGACCCTGATCGGCGTCGGCGCCGGCAAGGCTGGGCCAGCGGTGATCCTGTCCTTCGCCATCGCCGGCCTGATCTGCGCCGCGGCGGCTTTGGCCTATGCCGAAGTCGCGACCATGATCCCGGCCTCGGGCTCGGCCTATACTTACAGCTACACTGTGTTCGGCGAGCTGGTCGCGTGGATGATCGGGGTCGCGCTGATCCTCGAATATACTCTGGTCGTTAGTGCTGTCGCGGTCGGCTGGTCAGGCTATGCGGCGGGGTTCCTGAAATCGATCCACCTCGGATTGCCCGATGCGCTGATCCAGGGACCGGAATTGGGCGGCATCATCAATCTGCCAGCGATCTTCATTATCTGGGTCGTCGCCGGTCTTCTCATCGCCGGAACCCGTGAAAGCGCAACGCTCAACGCGATCCTGGTCGTCATCAAGATGGTCGCGCTCGCTTTGTTCATCGCGGTCGCGTTGCCGGTGTTCAACGCCGCCCATTTCGAGCCGTTCATGCCGTTCGGCTTCCCCAAGACCGGATCGTCGGGAAGCGAAGTCGGCGTGATGGCCGCGGCAGCGATTATTTTCTTCGCCTTCTACGGCTTCGATGCAATCGCGACGGCGGCCGAGGAGGCCAAGAACCCGAGCCGCGACCTTGCCATCGGTATCGTCGGGTCGATGGTCGTTTGTGTCGCGATTTACATGGCGGTCGCTGTCGCGGCGATCGGGGCGGTGGCGTACACGGGGTTCGCGAACAGCGCTGAGCCCTTGGCGTTGATCCTGCGCGAAATCGGGCAGCCGTGGGCAGCGCGGGTCCTTGGCGCATCGGCCATCATCGCCCTTCCCACAGTCATCCTCGCTTTCTTCTACGGCCAGAGCCGCATCTTCTTCACCGTCGCCCGCGATGGGCTGTTACCGAAGGCCCTGGCACGGGTATCGAGCCGCGGGACACCAGTCCGGATCACTGTGTTCACGGCGATCGTGACGTCCGTGTTCGCCGGACTGATCCCGCTCGCCAGCATCGCGGCTCTGGCCAACGCCGGAACGCTTGCCGCTTTCGTCGCGGTTTGTGCCGCGATGCTTGTGCTTCGCCAACGCGAGCCGAACCGGGAGCGGCGTTTCCGCGCACCTGCCGCGTGGCCGGTCGGCATCTTCGGCATCCTCGGTTGCCTGTACCTGTTTTACAGCCTGCCCAGCCGGACGCAGCTGTTCTTCGTCGCGGCGCAGGTGATCGGCCTGTTCCTCTACGCGATCTACGGCAGCCGAGCAGCCGAAAAGGCGAGGGGAGCGGCCGCTTGAGGCTCGCCGCCGTCGCGGCGGCACTGGCTCTCGCCGGAGCCGCGACGCCGACGATGGGGCAGGGCGGACCGCTGCCGATCACGCTGATCACGGATCGGCTATCCTGGAGGGTACGGCGGAAGTCTACCCGCCCGGCCGCACGCTCAAGATAGGGGTGCGCACGTCGATCGACCCGATTGGCAACGTGGTCAGTGATAGCTGGCCGCTCGAGGTCGGCGAGGCCAAGGGACTGCGGCGGATGCGGATCGCCGACGGCGAGGGCACGATCGAGCGCGCCGGCAAATCCGAGCCGATGCCCGAGGCGATGCGCTTCGAGGAGCAGGCGCAGTTCGCTTTCTATCGCTTCCTGCAGCTGGCGGCGCAGCGCGCGCCGGACAGGGCCGCGCTCGGCGTCGACACCTTCCAGGTGGCCGGCGCGCCGCTGACATGGTTCAAGATCGATCGCAACGGCAGGATCGTCGGGGCGGTCAATGAAGTTCCGGCAAATGGCGCGACCGCCTATCAGCAGTTCCGCTTCGACGGCTTCTGGCAGTCGCGGGAATTGATCTTCCCGAAACATATGGAAATGCGGCGCGACGGTCGGCCGTTCTTCACGCTCGATGTCGCGAGCTTCCATGCCGGCTAGTTCCGTCCGCAGCCGCATCAAGAGCATCGTCGGCGGCTCGGCCGGCAATCTCGTCGAGTGGTACGATTGGTACGCTTATTCCGTCCTGACCATCTATTTCGCGCCGGTCTTCTTTCCGAAAGAGGACAAGACCGCGCAATTGCTGAGCGCGGCGGCGATCTTCGCGGTCGGCTTCCTGATGCGCCCGATCGGCGCCTGGCTGATGGGCATTTACTCCGATCGGCACGGACGCAAGTCGGGCCTCGCTTTGTCCGTCGCCTTGATGGCGGCCGGTTCCCTGCTGATCGCGGTGGCGCCGACCTATGCGCGGGCGGGAGCGATCGCGCCCGCGGTGCTGGTCATCGCCCGGATGCTCCAGGGCCTGTCGGTCGGCGGCGAATATGGCGCGAGCGCGACCTATCTGTCGGAAATGGCGATGCGCGATCGCCGGGCCTTCTGGGCCAGCTTTCAATATATCACGCTGATCGGCGGCCAGCTGCTCGCGCTGGCGGTGGTGGTCGTGCTGCAGGCCTCCATGTCCGAAGCCCATTTGCAGGAATGGGGCTGGCGGGTCGCTTTCGGCGTCGGCGCGCTGCTGGCGATCGGCGTCTACATCCTGCGCACGCGGATCGCCGAGACCCGCTCGTTCACAGATCAGCCCCACGATCGCGAGCGATCGACCGCGCTCGGCCTATGGCGCCGGCATCCGCGCGAGTTCCTGATCGTCGCGGCGATCAGCGGCGGCGGCTCGGCCGCCTTCTACGCCTACACCACCTACATGCAGAAGTTTCTCGTCAACACGAGCGGCTTCTCGCGGACCGCGGCGACCGAGATCATGACGGTCGCGCTGGTCGTGTTCATGCTGATCCAGCCCTTCTGGGGCATGGCCGCGGACCGCTGGGGCCGCAAGCGCAACCTCTATATATTCGGCTTCGGCGGGGCCTTGCTCTCAGTGCCTGTCTACACCGCGATCAGCCACGCCGCGACGCCCGGCATCGCCCTTGTGCTTGTGCTCGTTCCGCTCGTCCTGCTCGGCGCGTACACGTCGATCAGCGGCCTCATCAAAGCCGAGCTGTTTCCAGCGCACATCCGGACGCTGGGAGTGGCGTTGCCTTATGCGGTCGGGAACACGATCTTCGGCGGCACTGCGGAATATGTCGCGCTGTGGTTCAAGCAGGCCGGGGCCGAAAGCGGCTTCTATTGGTACCTGACCGCGGTCATCGGAATGGCGGCGGTCGCCTTTGTCATGCTGCCCGAGACCAAGACGACCAGCCTGATCCTCGAAGACTAGCGCTTCATGAACCCTTCGAGCGACTGGCGCAGCTCGCCGAGCGACATGCGGTCCCATTGCTCGTCCCACGGCGAGTCCGCCGCGGCACCCGGCTGCAAGTACGACGGGCGGTCCCACCGCGCCGCGGCGACCTCCGGGCGAGCGCTGGCCAGCAGCGTCAGGTCGAAGGCTTTGGTGAAGCGCAGGCCGGCAGTGTCGCCCGCCACCCAGGCCACCGTCGCGCTCAGCTGAATCTCCTGGCCCAGCGCGAGCATCGGTTCCGCACCGACGCGCAGCGATGAGCCGCACTCGATCATCGCCCCGGTCGCGGAGATGTTGCGGAGGCGGCAGGTGCTGCTCTGGAAGTCGTGATGGAGCACCCCCGACCAGATCAGTGGATGGCGCTTGTCGCCGCGGTTCTCATCGGCGATCGGCGGCGCATCGGCGTCCGCCTCCGGCGTCTCGAGCTCGACGTCGGGAAAGCTCTTGGCGATGACCGCGCGCAACACCTTCGTGCGCTCGCCGGCCGGGCAATCGAGCCGGGTCTCATGCGCGAACTCGAGCCCGACCCGGTCGCCCTTGATCCAGCGGACCGCGCATTCGATTGTCCCGTTCTCGCCGAGGTGCAGCTCGACGCGGTCCCACAGCATCGGCTCGAACCGGGCGCTGATCATTGCGCCGCCGCCCGACAGGTTGACGAGCTGGACATCATGGGTGTCGTCGCCGTGGGTCACGCGGACCTGCTCGTCCGGCAGCCGGTGGCGGTCGCCGTCGCGGGTGTTGCCGCGCCGGGTCTCCTCGCGCGCGACGGCGATGCTGTTCAGCGTGTCGGCCTTGGCGCCTTTCGGCTGCTTGGCCTGAACGATCGGAGATTCCTCGGTCTTTCCGCCGAAAATCTTCGCCCGGATGTTCATAAGGGTCCACTCCACACACCGCGGTTGCGGGGAGGATAAGCGCGACAGGGTTACGGAATCGTGCATCCTTCAGTTCCTCCCTGCGCCAAAGGTGTGGGGAGGGGAACCATCCGCCGGAGAGCGGATGGTGGAGGGGTAGACGGCGCCGGCGCCCCACGGACGCCTCTGGCGTCCGATCTCGCACTATCGGCATGCCCCCGGCATGCCGCGCACTTCGATCCCCTCCACCATGCTCCGCATGGTTCCCCTCCCCATCGCGGCGCGATGGGGAGGAACTTGCTAGCTCGAATAATACATGTCGAACTCGACCGGGCTCGGCGTGGTCTCCCAGCGCATCACCTCTTCCCACTTCAGGTCCATGTAGGCGTCGATCTGGTCGTCGCTGAACACCTCGCCGCGGGTGAGGAAGGCGCGGTCCTCCTGGAGGTTGACGAGCGCCTCGCGCAGCGACCCGCAGACGGTCGGGACATTGACCAGCTCCTGCGGCGGCAGGTCGTAGAGGTTCTTGTCCATCGGGTCGCCCGGATGGATGCGGTTCTGGATCCCGTCGAGGCCGGCCATGAGCAGCGCCGAATAAGCGAGGTAGGGGTTGGCCAGCGCGTCGGGGAAGCGGAACTCGACCCGCTTCGCTTTCTCGCCCGCGCCGTAGGGGATGCGGCACGAGGCCGAGCGGTTGCGGCTCGAATAAGCGAGCAGCACCGGCGCCTCGAAGCCCGGCACCAGCCGCTTGTAGCTGTTGGTCGTCGGGTTGGTGAAGGCGTTCAAGGCGCGGGCGTGCTTGATCACGCCGCCGATGAAATAGAGTGCGGTTTCGGAGAGGCCGGCATAGCCGTTGCCGGCGAACAGCGGCTTGCCGCTTTTCCAGATCGACATGTGGGTGTGCATGCCCGAGCCGTTGTCCTTGGCGATCGGCTTGGGCATGAAGGTCGCGGTCTTGCCGTAGGCCTCGGCCACCATGTGCACGACATATTTGTAGATCTGCATCCGGTCGGCGGTCTGGACCAGGCTGCCGTAGGTCAGGCCGAGCTCGTGCTGCGAGGCGGCGACCTCGTGGTGGTGCTTGTCCATCGGCAGCCCCATCTCGAGCATGGTCGCGACCATCTCGCCGCGAATGTCCATCGCGCTGTCGACCGGCGCGACCGGGAAATAACCGCCCTTGGCGCGCGGCCGGTGGGCGAGGTTGCCGCCGTCATACTGGCGCATGGTGTTGGTCGGCAGCTCGATGTCGTCGATCTTGAAGCCGCTGGCGTTGTAGCCGTCCTCGAAGCGGACGTCGTCGAACATGAAGAATTCGGCTTCGGGCCCGACGAACACGGTGTCGCCGACGCCGCTGGCCTTGAGATAGGCCTCGGCGCGGGTCGCGGTCGAGCGCGGGTCGCGGCCGTAGAGCTCGCCGGTCGACGGCTCGACGATGTTGCAGAACAGGACCAGCATCGGGGTCGCGCTGAACGGATCGCCATAGACCGCGTCGAGATCGGGCTTGAGGATCATGTCGGACTCGTTGATCGCCTTCCACCCGGCGATCGAGCTGCCGTCGAACATGAAGCCGTCGGTGAGATTGTCCTCGTCGACCACGCCCGAGGCCATGGTCAGGTGCTGCCACTTGCCCTTGGGGTCGGTGAAGCGGAGGTCGACCCAGTCGATCTCCTCGTCCTTGATGCGCGCCAGGATCGTTCCCGCGTCGGTCGGCTTGGCCATTCGTTCTGCCCTCACTTGTTCCCCGGCGACGGCCGGGGTCCACAAAAATTGAACCCGTGCCCGGAACGCAATGCGCCTGGGTCCCGGCCTGCGCCGGGAAGACAGCCGTTCGATTCGAGCTTGGGACTTACAGATTCCCGACCGCGCGCCCAGAGTCAGGAGGGGCGTGAGGATTTCACCGGCTTTCAATGGAATGGGTTCACACGAAGGCACGAAGACCACGAAGAGCACGAAGACGGCCGCGAGCTCTTGGCGTCCTTCGTGTTCTTCGTGAGCTTCGTGTGAAATTCGGACATAGCCGCTTCGCGGGGCGGTCGCCGGATGACGCGCGGAAGTTGCCAAAGTTGTGCCCTCAACGCGCGCGCGCGAGTCTGCGCCGTCATTCACAGAGCGCACGGCTCGTCGTCGTCGCCCGCCTCGGGCGGAATGTCGCGTGCGTTGAACTCGATTTGGTCGAGGCCGCCGTCGAGGATGATGCGGGGATTCTCCGGGCTGTCCGCGCCCTCGTCGTCGCGGCGGGTAATCGACGGCCGCCTGCCACGCCCGGCTGAAGTGCACGCCGCACGGACGGCGGCGGAGGTTGTCGGCGGCCGTACGCGACATGCCGACGCGGCGGCACGTGCTCGACGATGCCGGTCTCGGCCAAGGCCTCGATGAAGGCGCACTGGCGCTCGACGGTCCAGCCGTCATGGCGGGCGCGGACCAGGACGGGGGTGAAGGTGAATTTGGGATACGGTTCGTTCATATGGTTCTCCTAGAACCATATTGGAGCATACGCGAAGGGCTGTAGGAAAGTGTTTTCAAGCGAAGACGTCGGGAATGCGGAGAGACGAAGGACGGATTGCGCGCACGCGGGTCGCGATTAAGCTGTGCGGACCACTCAATTTGGGCCGACATGATATTCTCCCGACGATCTATTCAACGAATGCTCGACGATCTTCGCCCTGTGCTCGGCGAGAAGCGGACCGCTCTGCTAGCAAGTCGCCTGAATAGGACTGGGCCCGACCGCATGGCCGCCATGTGGGAAGCTGCGGTGATGGCGCCACTGTCGCAGCTAGGTGATCTTCGACACGAAGACACTTTGGGTAGCGGGAAGCGTCCGGATATATTCTTTAAAGGTCCGGATGCGGAGTTCGTTGCGGACGTCACAGCTGCGTCCGACCGCGGCGTTGACGAGCGGAACCCATTCACTGCCTTCATGGACGAAATTGAGAAGCAGAACTGCAGCGACCTCGGCCTCGGCCCGGGCGGCGTACGACTTCGATGTGTTCGAACGACCCGAAATAGTTAAGCGAGGGCGTCGGCGCCGCCTACGCCTCCCTCCGGTCGCGATGCTCGAAGATTATGTTCGCGACGCTATCATTCCCGAGCTAGCCCAGCAGCAGGCAGAAGGGCGTTGGCCGTTGTCAATGAGAGTAGACGATCAAATGGCCGGCTTTTCGCTAACGATCGCCGATGGTCCTTATTTTCTGGCGGCGGATACGCCGCCTATGACGTTCCGACGATCGCCAACCACAATCCGCTGTACTCCGCACTTTCGGAAAAAGCGCGCAAGCTTCGCGGTGCCGACGTTGTGGCCGGCATATTTGTGGGGGACGCTGACACTAGGTCGATTTCAAGCGACAATCCCGGCTTTGGCGGCGTGACCACCAAGGCAATTGTCGAAACATTCTTGTCGGAATTTGATCACATCGATTTTGTAATGCTGCTCACCGTCGCCCAAGAGCCAACGTCGTTCGCTAGCCTCGGCAGCAACCGCCGCGACATCGCCATTTGATTTGGCGCCGACCAGGAACGCCACAAGCTGTGCATGACGTGCTCGAGCGCCTTTCCGACGCTATGCCTAGTCCCGTCAGCACGCCGCAAAATGCACGGTACCGCGCCGCCGAGCGAAAGTTCGGTCATGGATATGGAGAAGTCGAATGGTCGAGCAAGCATATGAAGATTAGCGCCCGTAAGCTGATGGAAGTTCTGCCGGTCGGACGTCTGTGGCTCGATTTCAACAGCAGCTACGACTTTGCCGCACCGGGGCAGTTCGACGGGACCAAGATGATGAACCCGTTTGAGAGGGCGCTGGCAGAGGGTCGGTTGCCGATTAGAATGTCGGTCGAGATCGGCAGTGATCAGGACGACGACAACATCGTGACGGTTCAGTTCGGCGGGATCCGACGCTTCGATTAGCAAGTTTCACTGAAGCTCAGGCGTAAATCTCGAGTTCACAGCACCTTGGCCATCAGCGCGACCGACGGGGAAGGGCGGCTGGTCCGTTAGGTGGGCGAGTACCAGCGAGTAGGAAGTTTCGACCCATGACCAAAGCATTGTTCCTCGCGGCCGCCGCCGTTGCGGCTTTGTCGAGCCAGGTTTCGGCGCAGCAGCCGGCGCCGGCGCCGCAGCCGCGCCGCAGGCCAATTTGCGCGGCAACTGGCTGCAGGCCGACCAGACCCGCCAGCAGGCCCAGCAGCGCGCCGACCTGATGTTCCAGCGGCTCGACGCCAACCACGACGGCGTGCTGACCCGCGACGAAGCAAAGCAGGCCGGGCCGGCGACCGGCCGCGGCGGCGCGCGGGTGGAGCGCCTGATGACGCGGCTGTTCGCGGATGCGCAGTCGGTCACCCCGGCGCAGTTCCAGGCGCAGGCGCTCGCCCGGTTCGACCGCCAGGACCTCAATCACGACGGCACGGTCACCGCCGACGAGCGCCAGCAGGCGCGGGCGGCTCGGGCGCAGGAGCGGGGGGACTAGCCGGAAGCTCTCAACCCTCTCCCCGGCGGGGAGAGGGCAGGGTGAGGGGGGACCTGCCTTTTCGGAGGGGTCGACGCCCTCACCCCAACCCTCTCCCCGCCGGGGAGAGGGGGTAAGGTCAGAACGCCCTTCGCTGCGCCGAGACGAGCATTCGCAGCAGCATGGCGATGGGGCGGGGGACGCCGACCTTGCCCTCGAGCCACAGGCTGACTGCCGAGCGCGACACGCCGATCGCCTGGGCGAGGTCGTTCTGGGTGCGGTAGCCGAGAGTGCGCATCGAGCTCCGCAGCTCATCGGGAGACATCGAGGCGAGGCGCTCGTCGAGCATCAGACCGTCGCTTAAGAAAAGGCGGACCCGGCTCAAGACCGGGGTGACGATAGCTGGGGACTAAATTGCGTCCCCGCCGCGGTCGCCGGTGCGGATCCGGATCGCCTGCTCGACGTCGATCACGAAAATCTTGCCGTCGCCGATGCGCCCGGTGCGGGCGGCATTCTCGATCGCCTCGATGGCGTTGTCGACCATCGAGTCCTCGACCACCACCTCGACCTTCACCTTGGGCAGGAAGTCGATCACATATTCGGCGCCGCGGTAGAGCTCGGTATGGCCCTTCTGGCGGCCGAAGCCCTTGACCTCGGCGACGGTGATCCCGCTGACTCCGACCTCGTGCAACGCGTCCTTGACGTCGTCGAGCTTGAACGGCTTGATGATCGCCTCGATCTTCTTCACGAACCACTGCAGGAATGGTCAATTTTCATAGGCGCGCGGGCCCATCCCTCACGTCCGGGACGGTCCGCTCCGAGACAAGCTCGGGGAGGACTGCCCAATCGCCGCCGCATTTGAAAGGCAGAGGCCGCGCCGACCATGAAAGCCATCATCCTTTCCGCCGGCCAGGGCTCGCGCCTCGGCCATCTCGTCGACGACCGGCCCAAGTGCCTGATCGAGTTCAGCGGCCGCACCCTCCTCGACCGCCAGCTCGACGCGCTCGAGGCCAACGGCGTCCACGAGGCGGTGGTCGTCACCGGCTTCCACGACGAGCTGATCGAGCAGGCGATCGCCCGGCGCAGCGGCGGGCCCGCGGTGCGGACGATCTACAATCCCTTCTACAAGGTCGCCGACAATACCGGCTCGCTGTACATGGCGCGCGAGGAGCTGGCGGGCGACTGCCTGGTGTGGAACGGCGATACGCTCGTGTCGCAGAGCGCTGATGGCCAAGGTCGTCGGCAACGACCGCAGCGGCATCTGCGTCACCATCGACCGCAAGGCCGACGGCTACGACGACGACGACATGAAGGTGGTCGAGGCCGGCGGGCGGCTGAAGGCGATCGGCAAGCGCATCAGCGAGGGCGTCAACGCCAAGTCGATCGGCCTGCTCGCCTTCCGCGCCGGCGGCGCCGAGCAGTTTCGCTCCGCGATCGAGGCCGCGATGAGGACGAGCGAAGGCACGACCATCTGGTACCTCCGGGTGATCAACCAGATCGCGCAAGGCGCCGACGTCTGGACGCTCGACATCAACGGCGAGGAATGGGGCGAGGTCGACTTCCCGCCCGACGTCGCGAATGCCCAGGCGCTGACCGCGCGCTGGGACGCGGCGAAGGAAGCCGCCGCGCGGCCGCTTAATCGGCCCTGTGAGCGGCTGTCTTTGGGCAGATTCGGTTGGCCGCAAGGTCCGCCAGCGAGCCCGGATTGATCCGCTCCAAGCGCGGTCGATCCTGCTTCAGAATTCTGATTGTGCCACGGCGCTTTTCGCGAAACTGGAAGGCGAGCAGCCGGCTGGCGCGCGGCGAACAGAGGATCTCCCAGCGGATCAGCTCCGTGTCGAGTCCGCTGCGGCGACCCTCCAATTTCGTCCAGACGACGAGGGTGTCACCCGTCCGAATGAGGCTCGCCGAGATCGATTTCGGCGGTGCGATAGCCCTCTTGGCGCGCGACCGGCGGCGCCGGCCCGAGCGGCTCCCATGGGCCGGCCAGATGGTACTGGCCGCTGGCGACGAGCTGCGCTGCAGACGCTGCCGTTGCGGCGCAGGACTGAAAAGCACAGGAAAACGAGCGGTCGCAGCAGAGGAAATCGTTCGAGGACTCATCATCGATCTCACGCGATAGCGGCGTCTTGCTAATCGCCCGTGGGCCTTACGGCTGTCAACTTGCGTATTGGGTCGGCTAGGACTGGGGCGGCAGGAAGCGGCCGATCACGTCGCGGGCGAGGCGCGCCGGGCGCAGGCTTGCCGCGTCGAGGCAGCACCAGATGCTGTGGATTTCGCTCAGCACCTCCTCGCCGCGCTTGACCACCGTGCGGAAGAAGGCGCGGGCGCCCTCGACCTTCTCGGCGATGACCTCGGCGACGACGATGTCCTGGAGGAAAGTCGGGCGCCGGAAGGTGATCTCATGCTTGAGCGCGACCCACAGGTGGCTCGCGACCGCCTCCGGGGGAGCGACGCTGCGCCAGTAATCGACCACCGCCTCCTGCACCCACTTCAGGTACACGGCATTGTTGACATGCCCCATGTGGTCGATGTCGGACTGGTCGATCGCGATCGGATGGCGAAACATGGCGAAGTCAGGCTCTCACCTGCTGACAAGCGTGTCAATAAGGACGTGCGCGCCTTGTCGGGTCAGTAAGGCGGCCGGTCGAACCCGCCGGGGCTCTTGGTAAAGATCTCGCAGCCGTCCTCGGTAATGCCGATCGAATGCTCGAACTGGGCCGACAGCGAGCGGTCGCGGGTGACGGCGGTCCAGCCGTCGTCGAGCACCTTCACGTCGGCGCGGCCGATGTTGATCATCGGCTCGACGGTGAAGATCATCCCGGGCCTGAGCTCCGGGCCGGTCCCGGGACGGCCGGCGTGGATCACTTCCGGGCTGTCGTGGAACAGCCGCCCGACGCCATGACCGCAGAAGTCGCGGACGACGCTGTAGCGCTGGGCCTCGGCATGGGTCTGGATGGCGCTGGCGATGTCGCCGAGGTGGTTGCCGGGCTTCGCCTGCTCGAGCCCGAGCATCAGGCATTCGTAGGTGACGTCGACCAGCTTCTTCGCCTTCAGCGGAACGTCGCCGACCAGGTACATGCGGCTGGTGTCGCCGTGCCAGCCGTCGACGATCGGGGTCACGTCGATGTTGACGATGTCGCCGTCCTTGAGCGTCTTCTCGCTCGGGATGCCGTGGCACACGACATGGTTGACCGAGACGCAGCAGCTGCGGGTGTAGCCGCGATAGCCGAGCGTCGCCGGAATCCCGCCGCCGTCGATCGTCATCTGGTGGACGATGTCGTCGAGTTCCTGCGTCGACACGCCCGGCACGACGTGCGGGACGAGGGCGTCGAGGATTTCGGCGGCGAGCCGGCCGGCCTTGCGCATCCCCGCGTACGCGTCGGGGCCATGGAGCTTGATCACTCCGTTCTTGGCCTCGACCCGGTCATCGGCGGCGACGGTGATATATTGAGTCATGGTTCCTAATTAGTCGCGCCGCCGCGGATTTGCACCCTCCTCCGCTACTTCAGGAACGGACCGGCATCGATCACGCGGACGTCCTGCATCAGGTTGAGATAGGTGTCGAAATAGCCTTTGTGGGTCGAGCCGACGATGACCAGCACGCGGGCGTCGGGGGTCTTGCCCATGGCGTGACGGATGTTGGCGACCATCCGCAAATTCCGCTCCTCCCACCACGCCAGATATTGCCGGCCATAGAGTTGCGGAGTCGCCTGGCGTGCCGCGGCGCCCATGTCCGCCGCGATCCCGGCGCGCTGCGTCTTCGGATCGTTCAGAAAGCGGTAGAAGTTGAGCACGTCGTCGGTCGTGTGCAGCTTCGCCTGGCGCCGCAGATACTGCTCGAGCACCGCCGGCTTCTTCGCCGGGTTCCACAAGCGCTGCATCGCCTCGGCGTAGCCCGGGTCGTCGGGCGAATCGGCGATATGGTCGTCGACGCAATAGACCCGCTCGAGCCCGAGCCGCGCGGCGAGCGCCGAGCCGATCGCGTAATTCTCGTTCAGCGGCTTGCCCTTGCGCTCGAGGATCTCGATCAGCTCGTCGGTCAGGCCGTCGCCGGAGTGCCGCTCCGCCGGATCGAGGCGCAGCCATTGCACCGTCGCCGAGGGGCGGTCGTTGGCGGCGAGGAACAGCATTGCGAGCCGGCGGCGCTGGGCCGGGGACGGGTTCGCCGGCCAGGAGGCGAGGGCTTGGTCGACCTCTGCCGCGGCGGCCGGGACGGTCAGGTGGGTGACCGCCTCGATGTCGTTGGTCGGGCGGCAATAATCGTCCCACGCGCTGCCGTGCTGGGCCTTGAAGCGCAGCAGGACGTCGCATTCCTCGCCCGACAGGCCTTCGACGGTGATCAGGTCCGGCTTGAACCGGGCCAGCCGGTCGAGCAGCGGCTCGAGCAACTTCGGGTCGAGCCTTTCGGGCAATTGCGACAAATGCCCGGTGCCGAGCACCAGGATCTCGGCCGGGCGGCCGGCGATCTCGCGCTTGTGCGCCCGTGGGTCGAACGCCGGGGTCCCGGCGGCAAAGCTCTGCGCTGCGGCCAGCGCCCAGACGACCATCAGCATGCGATGCCCTCCCGCAGCCGGTGTATTGCGGGCGCAAGTCACCTGCAAGCCGCGTTGCGTGGGCCGGCGCGCGCGCTACACGGTGGTCATGGCAACCGATCGGGTCTGGACCGCGGCGCTGGTGGTCATCGGGGATGAGATCCTGTCCGGCCGGACCCAGGACAAGAATGTCGGTCAGGTCGCGCTGTGGCTGAACGACCATGGCATCCGCCTCGCCGAGGTGCGGATCGTGCCCGACGATCCCGAGCGCATCGGCGCGACGGTCAATGAGCTGCGCGCGGCTCACGATTATCTCTTCACGACCGGCGGGATCGGCCCGACCCACGACGACATCACGGTCGACGCGATCGCCGCGGCGTTCGGCGTCCCGGTGGTCGTCCACCCCGAGGCCCGGCGCGTCCTCGAGGATTACTACCGCGACCGCCCCGGCGGGCTGACCGAGGCGCGGTTGCGGATGGCGCGGACTCCGGAGGGTGCCGAGCTGATCCCCAATCCGACGTCGGGCGCCCCGGGGGTCAGGATCGGCAATGTCTATATCCTCGCCGGCGTACCGCACATCGCGGCGAGCATGCTCGAGGCGATGACCGGCAAGCTCGAAGGCGGCCGGCCGGTGGTCTCGGTAACGATCGGCGCGCGCGCCCCGGAGAGCGACGTCGCCGATTTGCTGCGCGAGACCGAAGGCGATCACCCCGGCGTCGCGATCGGCAGCTATCCGTTCTTCAAGGACGGCCGCTACGGCGCGAATTTCGTGATCCGCTCCGCCGACGGCGAGCTGGCGCGGACCACCGGCGAGGACCTATCGCGGCGCTTGCGCGAGGCGGGATACGAGCCGGTCGACGGCGGCATCTAGGTAGCCATAGCCTCGATCGGTCACGGGCTCGCTTGCCAGCCCGAAGCTCCGCAGGGGCGAAGGCTGGAGCGGGTAACGGGAATCGAACCCGTGCGTTCAGCTTGGGAAGCTGACAGGCTACCATTACATCATACCCGCCCGAGGGCGCTTCAGCCGACGCTCACCTAGGTTCGGCCGCCGATCCCGTCAACGCGACGTGAAATCTCGTTCATCCGAGGAACGACAGCGAAGCTCGGGTGTTGCTTAATATAAGCACACTTACTATATCGGTCGCCTATGGAAAATATACTCCCTGAGATCGGCGAGACCGCGCACGCGTTGCGCAAGGCATTCGGCCGCCGCGCGGCCAGCCTCGGCGTCACCGGCGCACAGTGGAAGGTGCTGTTCAAGCTGACGCTTCGCCCTGGACTCCGCCAGACCGACCTTGCCGACATGCTCGATATCGAGCCGATCACGCTGACCCGGATCATCGACCGGCTGCAGGAAGCGGGCCTGGTCGAGCGCACCCCAGATCCGGCGGACCGCCGCGCCTGGCGCCTCCACGTCACCGCGAAGGCGCAGCCGGTGGTCGGCAAGCTCCGCGCCATCGCCGACGAAATGACGGCCGAGGCGTTCGCCGGGATCGCCCCGACGGACATCGAAACCACGCGGCGGGTGCTCGCCCAGGTCCGCGACCGCGCCGGCCAGCACGCCGTGATGAGCAAGGTGGCCAACCAATGAACCGGATGACGACCGCAAAGTTGACCGGCACGCAAGCCGAAGCTCCGGCGCTCGAGCGCGCGCCGGCGCGCAGCCTCAAGCGCTTCGTGCGGCCGTTCCTGCTGTTCATCGTCCCGGCCCTGCTGCTGCTCGGCGGCGGCTATTACTGGCTGGGCAGCGGGGGCAGCGTGTCGACCGACGACGCGCAGGTGAAGCAGGACATCGTCTCGGTGAGCCCGCAGGTGAACGGACAGATCGTGGCCGTGTTCGTCCGCGACGGCGCCCGGGTGAAGCGCGGCCAGCTGCTGTTCCGCATCGATCCGCAGCCCTACCGGGTGGCGCTCGAGCAGGCCGAGGCCCAGCTCGCCAACGCGCATTTGCAGACGCAAGTGCTCAGGACCCAGGCGGCCGGCACGACCGGCGACATCACCGGCGCGCAGGCCAATCTGGCGATCAAGCGCAATGCGCTCGGGCGCCAGCAGGCGCTGCTGAAGAAGGGCTTCACCACCCGCGCCGACTATGACGATGCGCTCAACGAGGTCCGCAGCGCGGAAACGCAGCTGGCCGACGCCCGGGCGCGCTCCGCGAACGCCAGTGCCGCGGTCGCTCCGGGCGAGCAGCCGTCGATCGCCCAGGCCCAGGCCGCGGTCGACAAGGCCCAGCTCGACCTATCGCGGACCGAGGTCCGGGCGCCGATGGATGGCGTGATCGAGAACGCCGACAACCTCCAGGTCGGCCAGATGGCCATCACCGGAGTGGGGATGCTGTCGCTGGTCCGCAGCCAGTCGGCGTGGGTCGAGGCCAACTTCAAGGAGAAGGACGTCGGCCGGATGGTGCCGGGCGAACATGCGACGGTGAAAGTCGATGCCTACCCGGGCGAGAAGTTCGACGCGCACGTCCAGAGCATCGGCGCCGGGACCGGCAGCGAATTCTCTTTGCTTCCGGCGCAGAACGCCAACGGCAACTGGGTCAAGGTGACCCAGCGCGTGCCGGTCCGGATCGTGTTTGAAGGTCGTCCGGACAAACCGATGATCGCCGGCCTGTCGGTCGTTGCCACGGTCTATTTCGACGACAGCAGGAAGTAAGCCCGCGAATGGCCACGCTGGCCGAACCCGTCACCCATCCGCTGCCGATCGGCGAGCGGCTGATCGTCACCATCGGCGTGATGATGGCCGTGTTGCTGCAGGTGCTCGACACGACCATCGCCAACGTCGCGCTGCCGCACATGCAGGCGAGCTTGAGCGCGACCCAGGACACGATCAACTGGGTGTTGACGAGCTATATCGTCGCCTCGGCCATCGCGCTTCCGATCAGCGGCTGGCTCGCCGACAAGGTCGGGCGCAAGCGCCTCCTGCTCATCTCGGTCGTGGTGTTCACCGCTGCGTCCGTCCTGTGCGCGACGGCGACGTCCTTGCCGGAAATGGTCCTGTTCCGCGCGCTTCAGGGCGTCGGCGGCGCGTTCATCGTGCCGCTCGCCCAGGCGACATTGTTCGATATCAACCCGCGCGAAAAGCATGGCCAGGCGATGGCCCTGTTCGGCGGCGGGGTGATGATCGGCCCGATTCTCGGGCCGGTGCTCGGTGGGTGGCTGACCGACAATTACAACTGGCGCTGGGTGTTTCTGGTCAACCTGCCGGTCGGGGTCCTCTGCGCCCTGCTGATGGCGCGCTACATGCCCAAGACCGAGACTCATGATCGCAAGTTCGACATGTTCGGCTTCGCCCTGCTCGCGATCGCCCTGGGCGCGCTCCAATTCTGTTCCTCGACCGCGGCGAGCAGAACGACTGGTTTTCGAGCTGGGAGACGATCATCGAAGCGGGCCTCGCAGTCGGCGCCGGCTGGATGTTCGTCGTCCACATGGTGACCGCGAAGCAGCCGTTGTTCGAGCGCACCATGTTCACCGACCGCAACTTTGCGACCAGCCTCCTGTTCATGGCGGTGACCGGCGTGCTGCTGCTGGCCGGGCTGGCGCTGCTGCCGCCGCTGCTCCAGAACATGTACGGCTATTCGGTGCTGCAGTCGGGCTTCCTGACGGCGCCGCGCGGGGTCGGAACGCTGATCTCGATGCTCCTGGCCGGCCGCCTCACCGGGAAGATCGACGCGCGCCTGCTCGTCGGCCTCGGCGTCGTGCTGATGGGCACCTCGCTCTACATGATGACCGGCTTCGCCATCGACCAGCCGTCGCGCCCGGTGATCGTCAGCGGCGTCGTCCAGGGACTCGGCCTCGGGCTGATCTTCGTGCCGCTGCAAACGCTGGCGTTCGAGACCCTCTCATCGCGCCTGAGGACGACCGGGGCGGCGCTGCTCAACCTGTCGCGGAATATCGGCGGCTCGATCGGCATTTCGATCGTCGGCACCCAGCTGGTGCGGATGACTCAGGTCGCGCACGCCGACATGGCGGCGCAGATCACGCAGCAGACGATTCCGACCGCCAATCCGGAGATCCTGCAGACCGTCGCCCCGGTCGCCGGTCCGGCGGCGCTCGCCTACATCAACGCGATGATCACCAAGCAGGCGCTGTTCATCGCCTATCTCGACGATTTCAAGCTGATGATGATCGTCACCTTCGCCGTCCTGCCGCTGCTGTTCTTCATGCGCCGCGGCAAGTGAGCGCAGTGCTCGCGATCCGGGTTGACACGCCGCGCTCGGCGAAAGCCCGGCGTCGGCGGCTGGCGCGCCGGTGCCGGACGGACGCGAGGAATTGGAAGTGCGGGTCGGCGAGGCTCCGGCCGATGGCAAAGCGAACGAGGCGCCGACCCGAGCTGCTCGCCGAGGCGCTCGGGGTCAGCCGTTCCGAAATTTCGATCATTGCCGGCCACGCCAGTCGCCACAAGCGGGTGGCGATCCCATTTGACATCGAAGAAGCACGCCGCCGGCTCGGCTGCTGAGAAAAGGAGCACAGCCATGCACAAGATCGGAACCCGCCGCCTCGGATCGAACGGTCCCGAGGTCTCCGCGATCGGTCTCGGCTGTATGGGCATGAGCGAATTTTACGGCGCCGGGGATGACGGCCAGTCGATCGCCACCATCCACCATGCGCTCGATCGCGGCGTGACCTTCCTCGACACCGCCGACATGTACGGCGTCGGGCGCAATGAGGAGCTGGTCGGCCGAGCGATCCGCGATCGCCGCGGCGAGGTGTTCCTCGCCACCAAGTTCGGCAACGTCCGCGGCGACGAACGGCGAGTTCCTCGGCGTCAACGGCGACCCGGCTTATGTTCGCGCTGCCTGCGAAGCGAGCCTCAGGCGGCTCGGGGTGGAGGTGATCGACCTCTATTACCAGCACCGGGTCGACCCCAACGTGCCGATCGAGGACACGGTCGGCGAAATGGCGCGGCTGAAGGAGGAGGGCAAGGTCCGCTTCCTCGGCCTCAGCGAAGCCGCGCCGCAGACCATCCGCAAGGCGCACGCGACCCATCCGATCACCGCCGTCCAGACCGAGCTGTCGCTGTGGAGCCGCGACGCCGAGGCCGAAGTGCTGCCGACGGTGCGTGAGCTCGGCATCGGCTATGTCGCTTATTCGCCGCTCGGCCGCGGCTTCCTGACCGGCCAGATCACCTCGCCCGACGATTTCCCCGACGACGATTTCCGCAAGTTCCACCCGCGCTTCCAGGGCGAAAATTTCGCGAAAAACATCGCGCTCGTCCGCGAGGTCGAGGCGCTGGCGCGGGAGAAGGGCTGCACCACCGCGCAGCTCGCGCTGGCCTGGGTTCTGGCCCAGGGCGATGACGTCGTCCCGATCCCCGGCACCAAGCACGTCCGTTACCTCGACCAGAATATCGGCGCGCTCGACGTGAAAATGAGCGAGGCGGACCTCCGGCGGCTCGACGAAATCCTTCCGCCGGGTGCCGCCGCGGGCCAGCGCTACCACGAGCGCGGGATGGAGACCGTCAACCGCTAGGGCGGTCGTCGATCAGGCTCATGCAGGTGACCCCGGCTTCGGCCTTCTGAAGTTCGGAGACGTCGACCTCGCTCACCTGGAAGCCGCGGTCGCGAAGGCGGCCGGCGGTGCGCGGATTGCCGGCCGGCAGGATCAGCCGCTCGCCGACGCGCAGGCAATTGGCAGCCGCGGCCTCGCCGTCCTCGACTGGCACCGGTTCCACCCCGGCGAATTGCCGCGGGTCGACCGACTGCTGGTCATAGAGCAGCACCGGCGTGCCGTGCGCGTCCGGCCCGGCGAAGGTCGCGCCAGACTTAAGGTGCAGGCAATTGCGCAGCTCGGCCTGGACGACCTCGTAGCCGAGCGGCCGCCGCCGCTTCGCGCAGAGCGGTTATTCCGGCAGCATCGGTCCGGGTCGACAGGCCGACGTAAAGCCTGCGCCCGATCCGAAGCACGTCGCCGCCATCGACGAAGCCCGATCCCGACCGGTGCAATTCGCAATATTCGCCGAGGCCGTCGGCGGTGGAGTCCGTCTCGCCCGCGCGCGATGTGGCGCCGGGCCGGGCGATGATCGCATGGCCGTCGAGGAGCAGGGCGGTGTCCTCGACGAAGACGGCGTCGGGATGATCGGGGAGGGCGGGAAGGCGAATGACTTCCAAGCCGGCGTCGCGCAGCGCCTGCTCGTAGGCGGCGTGCTGGCGGACCGCGGCGTCGGCGTCGATTGGCACCCGCAGCAGGTGGGTCAGCTCGCATTCGGCAAGTCGCGGGCTCACGGCGCGCGTGAACGCTCGTCGCATCAGCGCGCCGGCTTCGGCAGCTTGGCGACGATCTTGATCTCGGTGATGCCGCTGTTGGGGATCAGCCGCGACACGCCGATCGCGGTCCACGCCGGGGGCGGGTCGCGCATGTATTTCTTCTTCACCGAAACGATCGCCGGCATTTGCGTCGTGAGGTCGGTGTGGAAGCTGGTGATGTCGACCACGTCGTCCCAGCTTGCGCCGCTGCGCCCGAGCACCTTGCCGATCCGCGCGAACGCGCGGTCGTAGGCGAGCTTGAGGTCGGTCTCGCCGTCGCGCAGCCCGGCGACGACCCCGGACAGGTAGACCGTGTCGGCGACGATCACCGCGTCGGCATAGCCCCAATCCTGCTGGAACTTCCGCTCCCCCGCATCCTCGGACAGGAGCACGGTCGCCTGCTGACGCGAGCCCGCCTAGAGCGGCACCGGCGAAAAGCAGGATCGGCAGTGAAATCCATTGAACGAATTCATGGCGATATCCTTTGGCGGCCTGGCTAGCGGTCGTCGCTTCGAACCAATTTGCCGCCCTTCATGACCAGACGATGCGGCGCACCGCCGAGATGTCGCGGGTCGGATCGCCATCGACCGCGACGAGGTCGGCGAGCAGTCCCGGCTTGACCTGCGCCGCGGTCGCTGAGGCGGAAGATCCGCGCGTTGCCCGAGGTGGCGGCGATCAGCACCTGCGCGGCGGGCATGCCGGCGCGCTGCATCGCGTCCATCTCGAGCCAGTTCTGCCCGTGGGTGAAGACGCCGACGTCGCCGCCCATGCAGATCGGCACGCCGGCCTTCATCGCCAGCGGAAGGAGCGGCGGTTTTCCTGGACGCTTTCGGGCGCGGGCTCACGGCCGTTCCAATGCTCGAAATAGCGCGCGTAGGCTTCCGACGCGGCGATGCGTCGGGCACAGCGCGATTGCCGCGGTCGTGCATCATCTTGAAGACTTCGGCGGTGCCGCCATAGCCGTGCTCGATCGTGTCGGCGCCGGCGAGGATCGCGCGGCGCATGCCCTCGGCGGTGGTGGCGTGGACGGCGACGAGCCGCCCGGCGTCGTGCGCGGCCGCGACCCCGGCGTCGAGCTCGGCCTGGGACAGGGTGGGCCGGCTCGGCTCGCCCTTGCCCCAATGTAGTCGGCGTAGAATTTGACGATGTCCGCGCCGCCGGCGATCTGGTCGCGGACGGCGCGCATCGATCTCGTCGGCGCCGGCGACCTCCTGCGCGCCCTGGGGAATCGCCACGCCCGGTTCGAAGCCCTTGGGCCCGTAAGCGCCGCGGGCGACGATTGCCCTGGTCGAAACCAGCAGGCGCGGGCCGGGGACGATCCCCTGGTCGATCGCCTGCTTGAGCCCGACGTCGGCAAAGCCGGCGCCCTCGGTGCCGAGGTCGCGCTCGGTGGTGAAGCCGGCCATCAGGTCCGCTCGGCCTGGACGACGGCGCGGGCGGTGCGCAGCGCGAGCGGCTCGTGCAGCACCTGATCGTCCCACAGTGTCTCGTTGTAGGGGTGGAGGAAGAGATGCGAATGACCCTCGATCATGCCGGGCATCAGGGTCGCGTCCGGGACAGGTCGACGGCGCGGGCGTCGGCGGGGCCGCTGATGTTCGGGCCGACGGCGGCGATGCGGTCGCCGTCGACGAGCACCGACCAGCCTTCGTGCGAGCGTCTAAGCCATCGAACATCGTGCGGGGCGGAGCAGGATCGGCTCGGCAAGAGCCGCGGCGCGGCGAACAATATGGCGAGCAGCAACAGGATCAGGTGGCGCATCGGGTTACCCCCTCGTGCGTGCAGTCCTAGAATCGAAAAGGGCGGCTGGGAAGTCCCGAACCGCCCTTTGTGATTTTCTGTCGCTGCCGCGATTAGCGCTTCGAGAACTGGAAGCTGCGGCGGGCCTTGGCGCGGCCGTACTTCTTGCGCTCGACGGCGCGGCTGTCGCGGGTCAGGAAACCCTCGCGCTTGACGGTCGTGCGAAGTTCCGGCTCGTAGCGGGTCAGCGCCGTCGAGATGCCATGGCTGGACCGCGCCCGCCTGGCCCGACAGGCCGCCGCCCACGACGGTCGCTTCGACATCATACTGGCCTTTGCGATCGGTCGACGTCGAACACCTGGTTGATGATCAGGCGCAGCGTCGGACGGGCGAAATAGACTTCCTGCTCGCGGCCGTTGATGACGATCTTGCCCGAGCCCGGCTTGAGCCAGACGCGCGCGACGGCGTCCTTGCGGCGGCCGGTCGCATAAGCGCGGCCGTGCTTGTCGAGCTGCTGCTCGCGCAGCACCGCCTGGATCTGCGGGCCCTGGGTCGAGACGCCATGGTCGGTGACCGCCTCTTCCTTGCCGCGACGGCCTTCCCGGCCGGATGAAGGGGCGCGTGCGGGTTGGGCGGGAGCTTCGGCCGCGGGGGCCGGTGCCTCGGCTTCAGCCTCGACCGTCGCCGGTGCTTCGGCCGGAGTCTCGGGCTTGGGATTGGTCAGATCGGCGAGATCGGACAAAGACTTCTTGTCGGCCATTATGCGCCCACCTTGTTCTTGCGGTTCATCGACGCGACGTCGAGGGTCTGCGGGTTCTGGCCGCCGTGCGGATGCTCGGTGCCGTTATAGAGATGCAAAGCGCGCATCTGGTCGCGGCCCAGCGGCCCGCGCGGGATCATGCGCTCGATCGCTTTTTCGAGGATTCGCTCGGGGAAGCGGCCCTCGAGCACCTTGCCCGCGGTGACCTCCTTGAGCCCGCCGGCAAAGCCGGTGTGCTTGTAATAGGTCTTCTGCTCGAGCTTGCGGCCGGTGAAACGGACCTTGTCGGCGTTGACGATGACGACATGGTCGCCGCAGTCGACGTGCGGAGTGTAGCTCGGCTTGTGCTTGCCGCGCAGGATGTTGGCGACGATCGTCGCGAGCCGGCCGACGACCAGGCCGTCGGCGTCGATCAGATGCCATTTCTTCTCGACCTCGGCCGGCTTGGCCGACTTGGTCGTCTTCATCAGCGCCTTCATGGCGGGTGACCCTTCTGAAACGAAAAACGCGCCGCCCCGATATTCCCATCAAAGTGGTACTTTGACGGGGACCCGATGAGGCCGCGCTTGCGGGCCGCTATTTGCGAGCGAGGGGCGAAAAGTCAAGCAAAAGCGGGCATTTCACGACGGGTAAAATAATACCTATGCTCAAACCTGCTGGTGCAAATAGAGCTCGTGGAAATCGCCGGCCTCGCGCAGGCCGTCCCAGTCGAGCACGGTCAGCGATTTGGCGCTCGAGCTGGATAAGGCCGTCGCGCCGCAGCTGCTGCAGGACGCGATTGGTATGAACCGACGTCAGGCCGGTCGCGTCGGCCAATTGCTCCTGGGTCACCGGAAAATCGAACGTGGCGATATCCGCTCCGCAGATCCGCATGAGCCGAAGCGCGAGCTCGCACAGCAGATGCGAAATCCGCGCACGCGCGTCGCGCCGGCCGACGTTGACCACCCATTCGCGGAATACCGACGAATCGATCAGCGTGTCGATCCACATCGCTTGGCGGATCGGCGGCCGCGCGTCGGCGAGCTCGATGAGGGCGGCGCGCGGAATCATCGCGGTTTCGCACCGGTTGAGGCTCTGAACATTGTGGTCGGCGATCACGAGCAGGCTGTTCTCGAGGTCGACGAACTCGCTCGGGACGTGGAACGAAATGATCTGCCGGCTGCCGTCGCGAAGCAGCTTCTGGCGGAAGGCGAAGCCCTTGATAAGGAGGGCGCATTCGTTGACCCGTTCCCCTTCACGGACCAGATAGGAGTCCTTTCCGAAGGTTTCGCAGGTGAAGGGCAGCGAAAGGAGCGCGGTTCGATCGGCGTCCGAGAGGGCCGCACGCCTGGACCATCGACGGGCGAGCGGTCCCAAGGGATGAACGTCAGTCACGGACCCGGCTTTCCCCAATGGACGCGTTGCACTGCCGGATGCGTAACTTTCGGAGAAAATCCGGTCCTTAACTGAAATTAGGATCAGCGTGAGGGGGGCGGCTAGGCGACACGTTCGAGCAGGTCCTCACCGGGAACGTGCAAATAGGCGCGGCTGAAGTCCCCGGCGCCCTGCAATGCCCGCCAATCGACGAAATGGACCACGCGCCGCCGGCGGCAGATCAGCCCGTCGGCCTCGAGCCCCTTGAGCACGCGGTTGACGTGGACCGAGGTGAGGCCGGTCGCATCGGCGAGCTGCTCCTGCGTCATCGGCAGCTCGAATCCGTGGCCCGAAATGAGCCCGCGCATTTCGAGCCGCACGGCGAATTCGCACAAGATGTGAGCGATCCGCTCGCGGGCGGTGCGGCGCCCGACGTTGACCACCCATTCGCGCAGGATCGACGCTTCGACCAGGGTCAGCTGGATGATCGCCCGACCGACCTGGGACGGCAGGACAAGCTCTTGCAGAGGCGCCCGTTCCAGGTCCGCGATCGTACCCTGCGTGAGCATCTGCACCGAATGGTCCGAGATATCGAGGAAGATGTTCTGCAGGTCGACCGCGTCGCCCGGAATGCATACCGCCAGGATCTGGCGCGAGCCGTCGCCGGTCATTTTCTGGCGGAAAGCGTAACCGTCGACCAGCACGGCGCAAGGCCCGGGCAGCGAGCCCTCGCGAATAAGGTAGGTGCCGGGGTCAAGCCGGCGAAGGCGGAACGGCAGGCTGAGAATGGCTGCGCGATCGTCACTGTCGAAGTTCGCGTTTCCGATCGAATTCCTGAGGAAATGATCCAGCGGATGTATCTCGGAGGGCATCTGGCGGCTCCCGTGACAACAGGGCGGGAGCACAAATGATCTCTAAGCCACCGAGGCCCAAAACAGATGCCCGGTGATACGTCTTCTAAAACATAAATCAGCAGTGCATTCCATGTCATGGATCAACTGCGCGAAACAAAACATGAAGCGGGCACCGCAACGGCGCCGCTCAGGGCTAGGCGGCAACCGGCCCCTGGACCGGATTGCGCGATGCGATGGCCGAAGCCATTTCGTCGTAGCGCTCGGCCAGTTCGAGATGAATGTTGCGCGCCGTGTCGTGGGCGGCCTTGCTCGCCCTGTCGCGCTCCTCTTTGGCGCGGCGGCTGAAGTAAACGGCATCACCTTCCATACGCACCCTCCCCAGGGCGATTGGCTCACTCGGGCGAGATCGCCCGCATCAATGTTATCCACATATCGGATAATTAGATTCGGTTTCAGTAACTTAGATCAAGCTGGGGCCGAATGTCCTGCGCCGGGGTTTGGCGCCTGCGACACGCCGTTCGCCCCGTTGCGGCAACGGCGCACCTTGGCGGTTGCGTCGGAATGGGAGCGGCCTTAGGCGCTGCCTCGTTCATCGATTGGCGGCAAAAGACGTCGGAGCAGCCCGTGCCCAGACGAGTGAAGGATTTCATCGAGATCAGCGATTACACGTCGCTCGACACGCTGATCCGCTATCTCGAGACGATCCGCGACAACCTGCCCGAGGACCATGAGGCGGCGCTGCAGATCCGCGGCGACGACGTGTTCGGGCGGCGGCTGACCATCACCTACTTCCGCGAGCAGACGCCCGAGGAGGCCGAGCTCGAAGCGCGCTACGCCGGCTCGGACGGCGCCAATGCGGCGATCGACCGACTGCAGCGCCGGCTCGACGAAATGCCGTTCGAAGCGCGCCGCAACAAGCGCCGCTAGCCGACGCTGTCCTCGACCCAATCGGCGTAGGCGCCGCAGCAACTTGTCGACCGGCCAGGAGACGATGCACGGCACCGCATAGCTGTGCAGCTCGGCGATCCGGGTGATTAAAGTATCGACCTGGTCATGGCGGGTCTTGAAGATCGCGGCAACCTCGTCCGCGGACTCGATCGCGCCCTGCCAGCGGTAGATCGAGCGGATCGGGCCCGAGCAGGTTGACGCACGCCGCCAGCCGCTCCTCGACCATGGCGCGGCCGACGCTCGGCCTCGCTGCCGCGTCGGCGAACCACGGCATAGACCGAGACGACGCTCATGCGCGCCGCGTCGCTCCCGAGCTCATGGGCGCCCCATACGGTTGAGGCGAGGAGCAGGGCGCCGACCGCCTGGTGGAGCGCGGCGAGCCAGATCGCGACTCCGCTCATCACCGTGGCGATGCCGAGCAGGATCTGGGTCCCGAACGCGCTGTGGATGGCGATCGAGGCCGGGCGCGAGGCCTTGCGGACGCGGCGCGCGAACAGGACCAAAGCGGCCACCACCACCCATGCCCACCAGCGGTGGAGGAAATGGATCAGATAGGGGTCGTTGGTCAGCGCCCACAGCGTGCCGCGGCTCCAGTCGATCCCTCCGGCACGAAGCGGCCCTGCATCAGCGGCCAGTCGGGGGCGACCTGGCCGGCGTTGAGGCCCGCCACCCACGCGCCGAGCATGAAGCTGCACGGCCAGGATGAGGAGCGTCAGCACGCCCGCAGCGGGTCGAGGCGCGACGGCCGGTCCGCGCCGGTCGCGGCGAGGCGGCGGAGGTCGAGCGCGACCCAGACCAGCGCGCTCATGATCGCCCAGCGCGAGCAGGAGGTGCGCCGAGAGGCGGAAATGGCTGACGTCGGTGCGTTGCGACAGGCCGGACATCACCATGTACCAGCCGAGCAGCACCCTGCGCCCCGCCGAGGCCGAGCAGGGCGACCATCTTCCACCCGTAGCCTTTGGGGATCGCGCGGCGGAGCGCGAACCACAGCAGCCCGGCCCGAACACCAGGCCGATCAGCCGGCCGAGCAGGCGGTGCGCGAACTCCCACCAATAGATGTGCCTGAAGGTCGACCAGGGTCATGCCCCCCGGGCCCGTTGATCTGCTGATATTCGGGGGTCGCCTGGTAGAGGGCGAAGGCGCGGACCCATTCGGCCTGGGTCAGCGGCGGGATCGCGCCGCTGAGCGGCTTCCATTCGGTGATCGACAGGCCGCTTTCGGTGAGGCGGGTGATCCCCCCGACGACGACCATCGCGAACACCAGGGCCGCGACGAAACAGCAGCCAGCCGACAAAGCGAGGGGCTGGGCGCGCGGCGGACGCACCGATCGGCTTCGAGGAGGGACGCGGCCATTGGGCGCGCCTATTCGCGTGTGCGGATGGCGGGGGGCAAGGGGAAGAATTGCGCTTATGTAATGTTGTAACTTCTCGGTCCGTACGTTATATCCTTGCGCGCATGCTTCAGCTGTCGATTCCTGCTGGCCGGCTCGACCGGATCGCGATGGGCGTTTCCGGGCTGTGCCTGGTGCATTGCCTCGCGACCGCGGTGCTGCTCGGCCTGGTGTCGGCCGCCGGCGGGTTCCTCGGCGCGCCGATCATCCACGAGGTCGGCCTGACGCCTGGCGATGCTGCTCGGCAGCGTCGCGCTCGGCCGCGGCATCTTCGAGCACGGCTTCATGATGCCGAGCGCGGTCGGCGGGCTTGGCCTCGGCGTGATGGCCGGGGCGCTGACCCTGCCGCATGACGGGACCGAAGCCGCCTACACCGTCGCCGGCGTGCTGATCCTCGCGCTTGGCCACCGCCTCAATGTGATGGCGGCGGAATAACATCGCATGTTGCCCGCAAATGCCGTGGGGTCTATCGATCCGCTGTTCATGGCCCGCCACGATCATCAGCTGCACGAAGGCGACGCGCTCCGCTCCGCCGCGCGCAAGCGGCTGACCGAGGAGGGCGAGCAGTGGACCGACATGCGCGCCGCGGTGTTCGACGCGCTGGCCAGCTTCGACAAGCCGGCGAGCGCCTATGACATCGCCGAGGCGGTGTCGAAGAAGCAGGGCCGCCGGGTCGCCGCCAACAGCGTCTACCGGATCCTCGATTTGTTCGTGAACGCCAACCTGTCGCGGCGGGTCGAGAGCGCCAACGCCTATGTCGCGAACCAGCACCCCGACTGCCTGCACGACTGCATCTTCCTGATCTGCGACACGTGCGGCCAGACCGTGCACATCGACGACGACAGCCTGTCCGGCGGAGTCCGCCAGGCGGCGAAAAGCGCCGGCTTCACCGCCCCGCGCCCGGTAATCGAGGTCCGCGGCACCTGCGGCGATTGCGAAGACAGCTGAGCATTTCTGAGCAATCGCTGAAATCGTCCTGCGTTTCGGGCAGGTTGGTGACTTCCGCACTTCCTCCGCGTAAGTGCCACCGCCAATGACCGATCGCCCCGAAACGCCGTTGCTCGACACGGTCCAGCTTCCCGCGGATCTCCGCGCGCTAGGAAGGAGCAGCTCCCGCAGCTCGCCGATGAGCTGCGCCAGGAGGTGATCTCGGCCGTGTCGGTGACCGGCGGCCACCTCGGCGCCGGGCTCGGCGTGGTCGAGCTGACCGTCGCCGCCCATTATGTGTTCGACACGCCCCGCGACACATTGATCTGGGACGTCGGCCACCAGGCCTATCCGCACAAGATCCTGACCGGGCGCCGCGACCGCATCCGCACGCTCCGCCAGGGCGGCGGCCTCTCCGGTTTCACCCGGCGCAGCGAGAGCGAGTACGACCCGTTCGGCGCGGCGCACAGCTCGACCTCGATCTCGGCCGCGCTCGGCTTCGCCATCGCCAACAAATTGAGCGGCGACCCGGGCCGCGCGATCGCGGTGATCGGCGACGGCGCGCTGTCCGCCGGCATGGCCTATGAGGCGATGAACAATGCCGCGGCGGCCGGCAACCGGCTGATCGTCATCCTCAACGACAACGACATGTCGATCGCGCCGCCGGTCGGCAGCTTGCGCAACAGCCTCGCCCGGCTGGTCAGCTCGAACAAATATCTCGCTCCGCGCAAGGTCGCGCAGAAGATCGCCCGGGCGATGCCCGACGCGATCCACGACTGGGCCAAGAAGGTCGAGGAATATACCCGCGGCTGGGTCACCGGCGGGACGTTGTTCGAGGAGCTCGGCTTTTATTATGTCGGCCCGGTCGACGGCCACGACGTGCGCGCTTTGGTCGAAGTGCTCGAGAATGTCCGCGACGCCGACGTCGGCCCGATGCTGGTCCATGTCGTGACCCAGAAGGGCAAGGGTTACGCGCCGGCCGAGAGCAGCGCCGACAAATATCATGGCGTGGTCAAGTTCGACGTCGTCTCGGGCGTCCAGGCCAAGGCCGCCGCCGGCGCTCCGAGCTACACGGCGGTCTATGCCAAGGCGCTTTCCGCCGAGATGGCGCGCGACGAGAAGGTCGTCGCGATCACCGCGGCGATGCCCTCGGGCACCGGGCTCGACAAGGTTGCCGAGGCCTTTCCCGACCGGACGTTCGACGTCGGCATCGCCGAGCAGCACGCGGTGACCTTCGCCGCAGGGCTCGCGGCGCAGGGCTATCGGCCGTTTGCCACCATTTACTCGACCTTCCTCCAGCGCGCCTACGACCAGGTCGTCCACGACGTCGCGATCCAGAATTTGCCGGTGCGTTTCGCGATGGATCGCGCCGGGCTGGTCGGGGCCGACGGTGCGACCCATGCCGGCGCGTTCGACCTCGCTTATTTGTGCACCCTGCCCAATTTCGTGGTCATGGCCGCGGCCGACGAGGTCGAGCTGGTCCACATGGTCCACACCATGGCGCTGCACGACAGCTCGCCGATCGCGGTGCGCTATCCGCGCGGCGAGGGGCGGGGCCTGGCGCTGCCCGAGGAGCCGCAGGCGCTGGCGATCGGCAAGGGCCGGATCGTCCGCGACGGCAAGACGGTCGCCATCCTGTCGCTCGGCACTCGCCTCGCCGAGGCGGAAAAAGCCGCGGACGAGCTCGAGGCGCGCGGGCTGTCGACGACCGTCGCCGACCTGCGCTTCGCCAAGCCGCTCGACAGCGAGCTGATCCGCCGGCTGATGACCACCCACGAGGTGGTGTGACGGTCGAGGAAGCGTCGATCGGCGGCCTCGGCGCGCATGTCCTGACGCTCGCCAGCGACGAGGGCCTGCTCGACGCCGGCCTCAAGATCCGCACCATGCGCCTGCCCGACCGCTTCCTCGAGCACGACAAGCCCGAGAAGCAATATGACGAGGCGCGGCTGAACGCGCCGCACATCGTCGAAACGGTGCTGAAGGCGCTGCGCGTCAACAGCGCGGGCGTGGAGGAGGTTCGGGCCTGAGCGCGCGCCGGTCCCCCTTCTCGGTTCACCAACAACTTCAAAGCTTTCGCTATGCCTGCGCCGGCCTCAGGCATTTCGCGGCGCATGAGCATAACGGGTGGATTCACGCGGGCGCGACGGTCGGGGTGCTCGCGGCTGCCATATTCTTCCGGCTGACTGCGGACGAGTGGCGCTGGATCATCCTCGCCATCGCCCTGGTGTGGCTGGCGGAGGCGCTCAACACGGCGATCGAACGGCTCGCCGACGCGGTCACGCTCGAACCAAACGAGAATATCGGCATCGCCAAAGACGTCGCCGCCGGCGCCGTGCTCGCCGCCGCAGCCTTTTCGGTCATGATCGGCCTCACGATCTTCGTGCCGCGTGCGCTGCTGTTGTTGGGTTGATCGGTGTTGGTCTAACCTCAAGCCATTCCGCAGGTTGCTCGGTCCGCTGATTCACACGAAGCCACGAAGAACACGAAGGACACGAAGAGCATGGCGGATGTGGAGATGCTTGCGCGAAAAGCGATTGAACGTGGACTTTTTGTCCATCGGGAGCTCGGTCCCGGACTGCTCGAGTCTGTCTATGAGGCCGTGCTTGCCACCGGTCTCGCACGCGAAGGACTACATGTTGAAAGGCAAAAGCTCGTCCCGATGACCTTTGAGGGCATCACTTATCCAGAGAGTTTCCGGCTGGATCTGGTCGTCGATCGAACTTTGATCATCGAGGTGAAATCGACTGAGCGAAACCTTCCCGTCTATTCGAAGCAGCTTCTTACCTATCTCAGGTTGACCGAGCAGCCCGTTGGGCTGCTCATGAATTTCGGATTCCCGACATTCCGCGAGGGCCTGAAGCGCATCGTCAATGGGCCGGCCGATCTCAAAGCCTCTTTGTGATCTTCGTGTCCTTCGTGCCTTCGTGTGAAAAATGAAAAAGCTCCGCGCTGACCAGCTTCTCGTGAGCCGTGGCCTCGTCGAAAGCCGGACGCGGGCGCAGGCGCTGATCATGGCGGGGGCGGTGTTCAGCGGTGAGCGGAAGCTGGCGAAGGCGGGGGAGATGCTCGCCGAGGACGCACCGCTGGAGGTGCGGGGGAAGGACCATCCGTGGGTGTCGCGCGGGGGGATCAAGCTCGATCATGGGCTGGCGCATTTCGGCTTCAACGTGACCGGCGCGATCGCGCTCGACGTGGGGAGTTCCACCGGAGGGTTCACCGACGTCCTGCTCAGCCGCGGCGCGGCCAAGGTCTATGCGGTCGACGTCGGGACCAACCAGCTGGCGTGGAAGCTTCGGCAGGACCGGCGCGTCGTCGTGCTCGAGCAGACCAACGCGCGCCGGCTGAGCAGCGAGCAGGTGCCGGAGGCCGTCGATATCGTCGTGTGCGACGCGAGTTTCATCGGCCTCGCCAAGGTGCTCGAAGCGCCGCTCAAGCTGGCGAAGCCCGGCGCCAAGCTGGTCGCATTGGTCAAGCCGCAGTTCGAGGCCGGGCGTGCGGAAGTGGGGAAAGGCGGAGTCGTTCGCGATCCCGCGGTGCACGAGCGGGTCTGCGCCGCCGCGGCGGAATGGGTCCAATCGCGGGGATGGACCGTTCTCGGTGTCACGGAGAGCCCGATCACCGGGCCGGAAGGCAATGTCGAATTCCTGCTGGGAGCCGTGAAGAATGACTGACGCCGTGCAGCACCGGTGCTGGTGGAAAATCGCGCTCGCCAGCGTCGTCGCGATCGAAGTGCTGGGCGGGCTGAGCGGCTGGATATCGAACAGCGGCTACGGCAATGCCTGGTTCGACGCGCTTCACAAGCCGAGCTTCATGCCGCCCGGATGGATGTTCGGCGTCGTCTGGCCGATCCTCTATGCGCTGCTCGGCATCGCGCTGGCGATGATCCTTGCCGAGCCGCCGTCCGCGCGGCGGACGACCGCACTGACCCTGTTCATGGTGCAGCTGGCGCTCAACCTCGCCTGGTCGCCGATCTTCTTCGCCGGCCACGACATCGGCCTCGCCAAGATCGTGATCTTCATCATGGCCCTCGTCGCAGCCTATGTCGCCAGGCAATTCTATCGCCTGCGCAGGATCGCGGGCTTGCTGATGCTCCCCTATCTCGCCTGGCTGGTCTTTGCCGGAGCGCTCAATTGGAGCATCGAGACGCTCAATCCCGGCGCCGGCACTTCGCTGTTCCGATAATTGGGGATAGTTTCAAGGAGTTGGGGATAGGTTTCCGCCGCGGGGTGGCGGAAGATGAACGGACTACCTATCTGCCCGCCGAAAGGGAGACTGGACGATGCAGTCCGAGAACAAGATGTTCGACGACTTCGTGAAAATGGTGAACGGCCTGGCCGGGACCATGGCCGGCATGGGCCGCGAGGCCGAATCCTCGGCCCGCGAGAAAATGCGCGAGTGGATCGGCGGCCAGGATTTCGTCGGCCGCGACGAGTTCGAGGCGGTGAAAGCGATGGCCGCGGCCGCGCGCGACGAGAATGAAGCGCTGAAAGCCCGCATTGCTGCGCTCGAAGCGAAGGCCGGCGGAGCCGCGAAGCCCAAGGGCAAGACCGGAGCAAAGCCCTGAGCGAAGAGGAAATCCAGGACGAGCGCGACGACGGCGCTCCGATCGAAGTGCTCGAGGCCTATTTCGAGGCGCGCGGCTGGGCGTGCGAGCGCACCGCCGAGGGCGAGATCGTCGCCTCGGCGACCGGCAGCTGGGCGCAATATGAACTGCGCGGCGTGTGGCGGCCCGAGGACCAGGTGCTGCAGTTCCTCGCCTTTCCCGACATCAAGGTCGCGCCGGAGAAGCGCACTGCGATCTTCGAGGCGTTGAGCCTGATCAACGAGCAATTGTGGCTCGGTCATTTCGAGATGTGGTCGGGCTCGGGGCTGGTGGTGTTCCGCCATTCGACCATCCTCGACGCGCGCGAGGGCGAGGGCTTGAGCCTCGAGCAGGCCGAAGCGATCGCCGAGGCCGCGGTCGAGGAATGCGAGCGTTTCTACCCGGTGTTCCAGTTCGTCCTGTGGGGCGGCAAGTCGCCCGGCGAAGCCATCGCCGCCGCGTTGATCGACACGCACGGCGAAGCATGACCAGCGGCCCGCAACTCCCCTCTCCGACCTGGTTCGTCGGCTGCGGCAATATGGGCCGGGCGATCGTCGACGGCTGGCGCACGGCCGGGATCGACCTTAGCCAGACGGTCGTCATCCGGCCGAGCGGCACGCCGGTCGAGGGCGTGCGCACGGTTAGCGCACTGCCCGACGCCGGCATTCCGCCGCGGCTGGTCGTGCTCGCGGTCAAGCCGCAGAAGCTCGATGAGGTTGTGCCGCAGCTGAAGCCGTGGATCACCGGCCGGACGACGATCGTCTCGATCCTTGCCGGGGTCGAAGTCGCGAGCCTCAAGCAGCGCTTCCCCGCGGCCGGCGCCGTGATCCGCGCGATGCCCAACCTGCCGGTCGCGATGCGCCGCGGAGTGACCGCGCTCTACACCGACGATAGTGATGACGCCGTGAAACAGCAGGTCGGCGACCTGTTCGTCGCGCTCGGCTGGGCGATGTGGACCCTCGACGAGGCGCGGCTCGCGGCGATCGGCTCGGTCGCCGGTGCCGGCCCGGCCTATGTCGCGCGGTTCATCGCCGCGCTCGCCAAGGCGGGCGAGGAGAAGGGGCTCAGCCGGGAGATTGCGGCGACCATCGCGCTCGAGACCGTGCTCGGCACGGCGTGGATGGCGGCGACCAGCGGCGAGACGATGGACGCGGTGGTGAAGCGCGTGGCCAGCCCCAACGGTACGACCGAGGCGGGCCTGGCCGTGCTCGACAAGGCCCTCGACGACCTCATCGGCGTGACGATCGAGGCCGCGTCCCGCCGCGGCGCCGAGCTCGCCGAGGCAGCCAAGCTTGCTAGCGAGGCTTCGCTCCACTAGTCGCCGATCCCGCAAAGGACACGGCATGATCGGCGACGTTATGGAGGCGGACAAGACGGATCTCGCCGTCGAACCGGCGGCAAAACCGGTCCCGGCGGAAGAGCGCGCCAAGCTGCTTGCCGACCCCGGGTTCGGGCGGGTCTTCACCGACCATATGGCGATCATCGAATATGACGAGAAAGAAGGGTGGCACGACGCCCGGATCACCGCTCGCCACCCGTTCACGATGGATCCTGCATCGCCCGTGCTCCATTATGCGCAGGAGATTTTCGAGGGCTTGAAGGCCTATCCGCGGCCGGGCGGAGCGGCGGCGCTGTTCCGGCCCGACGCCAATGCCCGGCGGTTCGCCAAGTCCGCCATGCGGCTGGCGATGCCGCCCCTGCCGGAAGCGATGTTCCTCGAATTCGGTGCGGGCCCTGGTGCGCGCCGATCGCGAGTGGATTCCCCGACACCGAGGGCGGCTCGCTCTACCTCCGCCCGTTCATGATCGCCAACGGCTCGTTCCTCGGCATGCGGCCGTCGACCGAATTCATCTACGCGGTCATCGCCTCCTCGGTGGAATCCTATTTCAAGAATGATGCGCCGAGCGTGTCGCTGTGGGTGACTCGCGACTATGTCCGAGCGGCGCCGGGCGGGACCGGCGAGGCGAAATGCGGCGGCAATTACGCCGGCAGCCTGGTCGCGCAGGCGGAAGCGATGCGCCAGGGATGCGACCAGGTGGTGTTCCTCGACGCGGTCGAGCGACGCTGGGTCGAAGAGCTCGGCGGGATGAATGTCTTTTTCGCCTTCGCCGACGGATCGGTTCAGACTCCACCGCTCGACGGCACCATCCTCCATGGGGTGACCCGCGATTCGCTGCTGACGCTGGCCCGCGACATGGGCCTCACGGTGCGCGAGGAGCCTTATGCGATCGACCAATGGAAGGCCGACGCCGAGAGCGGCCGGCTGACCGAGGCGTTCGCCTGCGGCACCGCGGCGGTCGTCACGCCGATCGGCAGAGTCAAGGAAGTCGATGGCCAATTCACCATCGGCGGCCAGTCGATCGGGCCGCTGACCATGCGGCTGCGCTCGGCGCTGGTCGACATCCAGCGCGGCGCCGCGCCCGATCCCTACGGCTGGACCGAGCTCGTCTGACCACTAACGCCCGAGCGTCGCCGGGTCGGCGACGTCGCGGATGCCGTCGGCTTCGATGTCGGCCAGCAATTCCCGGACCCAGTCGCGGTCGAGCCGCCGTTGCCGCTCGATGTGCCGCAGCAGATGCTCGCCACCGGTCGAGAGGCGCGGCCCCAGCTCGGTCCGGATCGGCTCCAGCTTGGCGATCAGCTCGTCGAGCCGGGCGATCCGCCGGCGGAGGCTCGCTTCGGCCGCGGCGGGATCGGCGAGGTGCAGGAAGAGCAGGGCGCCGTACAACGTCTGGGCCACCGGGCCCTCGGCGTCGAGCTGGCGGTGCAGACCGGCGCGGAACTCGGCCCGCCCGGCCGGGGTGATGGCATAGATCGTGCGCATCCCGCCGCGCGCGACACGCTCCTGCGCGACGGCCGCGATCAGCCCGTCCTTGTCGAGCTGCCGGACCGCATAATAGAGCGTGCCGACGTCGACATCGATGTAGCATTCGACCATCGCCACCTCGAGCCGGCGCTTGATTTCGTAGGGATGGAAGTCGCCGCGGTGGAGCACTCCGAGGATCAGCAGCCTTGCGTTCATAGTTTAATTAAACTACTACAATTCGACCAAAGCAGCAAGGACTCGCTCAATGAGCCGGACAATCGCGAGCATCGTTGCCGGACTGGTCGGCTGGTTGGTCATTGTCACGATCCTCAATTTCGGCCTGCGCGCGGCGATCCCCGACTATCACTCGGCCGAAGCGACGCTGCAGTTCACCTCCGCGATGAAAGCGGGGCGCCTGACCGAGGCCGCGCTGACCTCGCTCGCGGCGGGTGCATTGGTCGGGTGGGTCGCCCCGAGGACGAAATGGGCGCCGTGGGTGGTCGGGTGCGCGATCCTGGCGATCTTCCTGCCGGTGCACATCCATCTCTGGAACAGGTTCCCGGCCTGGTATCACCTGACCTTCCTCGTCCCGATCGTGCCGCTGGTGGTGCTCGGAGCGTCCCTCGCCGGCCGCCGCGAGCGCGCCGCCGCTTGATCATGGTAGAGTCGCCGTGATGCGATTCCACCACCCCGCGGTCCCGATCGTCCTCACCATCCTGCTGATCGATTCGATCGGCTTCGGCATCGTCCTGCCGGTCCTGCCCAGCCTGATCGTCCATCTCGGCAAGGTCTCGCTGCCCGAAGCGACGCGGATCGCGGGCTACATGCTGGTGACCTATGCCGGCGCCCAATTCTTTGCCGGGCCGGTGATCGGCAATTTGGGCGACCGGTTCGGACGGCGGCCGGTCCTGCTTGCCTGCGCGGTCGCGTTCGGCCTCGATTATCTGTTCATGGCCGCCGCTCCGACGCTCGCCTGGCTGTTCGTCGGGCGCGTCATCGCCGGGATTGCCGGCGCCACCTACGGGCCGGCCAACGCCGTGCTCGCCGACATCACGCCGCCCGAGAAGCGCGGCGCCACCTTCGGCCTGATGGGCGCGGCGTTCGGATTTGGCTTCATCCTCGGCCCGGCGATCGGCGGCCTCACCGCGAGCCTCGGCACGCGCACGCCGTTCATCATCGCCGCGGCGCTGGCGGGGGCCAACGCGCTGTGGATCGCGTTTCAGCCTGCCCGAAACGCTCCCGCCCGAGCGCCGCCGTCCGTTCCACTGGCGCGATGCGCATATTTTCGGCGCCTTCCGCCCGTTGTTCCACGCCGGCGGCGCGACGCCGCTGCTGGTCGCCGCTTTCCTGTGGCAGCTGGCGCATATCGTCTATCCGGCAACCTGGGCCTTTTGGGCGGGGCTGGCGCATCACTGGAACGCGGCGCTGATCGGCTGGTCGCTGGCCGCGGCCGGGCTCGCCATGGCGCTGGCCCAGACCTTCGTCACCGGCCGTGCGATCGCCCGCTTCGGCGAAGCCCGCACCGTGGTGATCGGCATGGTCGTCGGCGGCCTTTCGTTCCTCGCCTACGTGTTCGCGACGGCGGACTGGATGGTGTTCGCGATCATCTTCGCTGTCCGCGCTGCAGGGCCTGGTGTGGCCGTCGATGAACGCCTTGCTGTCACGGATGACCGACGCGTCGCACCAAGGCGCGCTGCAGGGCGGGATGGCGAGCATCGCCAGTGTCGCCGCGATCGTCGGACCGCTGGCCATGACCCAGGCGCTCGCCTTCGGCGCCGAGCATGGCGAACCGGGCGGGGCGTTCCTGCTCGCCGCCTTGCTGGTGCTTGTCGGGCTGGTGACCGTCGTCATGGGTGTGGTCCGGAAGCTCGACCCGCCCGTCACCGCGCAAGCCGAGGCCCGCTGACCATTCGACCGGCCGGCGGCTCGCGCGGCCCGCCATAAAGCCAGCTTATCGGCACATCCGCGATCTCTGTTGGGCAACACGCGTCCAAACCCGCAACTTAGGCCCGGGACTGGAGCACCGTTCGACCAAAGGAGACATAGGATGTCTGCTTTCAGCCCCGTTCTTCCGGCCGTGACCAAGGCACCGCTGATGTTCCTCCGTCCGATGCGGGAACGGCCCGTTTCGTATCAATATGATCCGCCGCCGGGCATCCCCGAGCGAACCGGCACCTATGATCCGCACCTGATCGAGATCCGCAACGCCCGCCCGCTGGCGCCGGCGCTGTCGCTCGACGCCGAAGGCTTCACGCTGGTTCGGGCGCACAGCGACGTCGTCGACTATCACGACGATGCCGCGATCCGTTCGGCTTACTTTCCCGAGGCGGAGCAGCTGATCGCGGCCGCGACCGGTGCCGAACAGGTCATCGGCTTCGACCACAATGTTCGCAACGCCGACCGCGCCGCGAAAGGAGAGGCGGGCATTCGTGCCCCGGTCCCGCGCGCCCACAACGACTTCACGCTCCGCTCGGGCCCCGACCGCGTCCGCGCCGAGCTCGAGCTGCGCGGCCTCGCTGCCGAGACGCTGCTGCGCCGGCGGTTCGCGATCATCAACCTGTGGCGGCCGATCAATCGCCCGGCCGACAAGTCGCCGCTGGCGCTCGCCGATGCCCGCACCGTCGCGCCGGCCGACCTCATCGCCACCGATCTCGTCTATCGCGACCGGACCGGCGAAACCTATCTCGCTCCAGCACAATGCCGCGCAGCGCTGGTACTATTTTCCGAACCTGTCGCCGAACGAAGCGATCCTCCTCAAAGGCTATGATTCGGAAGAGGGCGTGGCGCGATTTACGGCCCACGCCGCCTTCGACGACCCGCACAGCCCGATCGACGCGCCGGAGCGGGAGAGCATCGAAGTGCGCGCGCTGGCGATCTATGCCGAGGAGGCTGACGCTAGCTGAAAATCGACAGGTCGAGCGGCTCGCTCGGCCCGAACCAGATCACATGTTCGCTGTGGTCGGCGCGGTCGTCGCCCGTGCTCGTGTGGGCGAAGATGGTGAGCCCGTCGCGGTTGAGGGCGATCCACTGCGCGAAATCGCCGAACTGGTCGCGCGGCACCGTCAGCTGGCAGCTGCCGCGCGGATGCGGCCCGACCGGCTTCAGGTGGAAGTGGCCGACCGGGACGCCGAACCGTGCCTGCGCGGCGGCGGCGACCGCCCTGGCCCGCTCGACCTCTTCGGGATCATAATAGATGTGGGCGTGGAAATCGCGGATCGAAGCTTCGGTCATGGCCCTCATATAGGGTTGCGTTCCCGCAACTCCCACTTCCAAGTCCGGACTTGGCGGCTATAAGCGCGCCTTCCCCCGCCTGCGCTGAAGCTTCGGCGGGCGCGATGCTGGGGCGTCGCCAAGTGGTAAGGCACCGGTTTTTGGTACCGGCATTCGCAGGTTCGAATCCTGCCGCCCCAGCCAATCCGCGTCAGAGCGGCGGCATAAGGTCGTCATCCTGAAACCCGGCGCGACTGAACTTCAACGCGTCGTCTGCGAGGCTCTTGGCCTGCACTCGCATGTAATCCGCTCGGTGTTCTTCTGGCGCAGCCAAGGCCAGATACACAAAGCGCTCGACCCGATGAGCGCGCCACTGCGCGAAGGTGAAGTCGCGCCCGTCGTTCATTCCGCTACTAAACGTGCTTGGGAAATGTCCGCAATGGGTCGAAAGCAGACGCTAGGAAAACGTCGTTTTGAGCATCTCGGCACGCCTCTTGCGAAGAACAATAGACCAGAACAAGGCTCCCGCTGCCATGCCGCCTAGTGCAAAGAGCAGTACGTTATAAACAACGAGGTAGGACGACGCTTGGCCTCGAGCGACCAGGATGGCGAGGGGCACGCAGATCGGAATAAGCCCCACGAAAAGGCCGATTAGAACGAACGTTCTCAACGTGACGTTGCGGCGCTTTCGTATGATCGCCCAGGCAGGGACGCCAAGCAGCAGGCCGAAGAACCAGAAGTATAGACACACCACCACGAACATCGATGGAGGGTTCTCGAATACGCCTTGGTCGGGCTTGGGCCACAAGGCGACGACAATCGATTGAAACAGTGCGGCCGGAAACGGAGCGAGCAGGAAGCCGCCGATCTTCCGCACCATCTTCAATGCCCCTTGTGAACCTGCAGAAGCTCCGTCGTGGCACTTGGCCCTCGTGTCCGCAATGGGTCGAAAGCGGACATTGGGACCTGACACTTCAGATCGGATAGTGCCCCGGCTCGCCGGCGATGGTGATCCAGCGCAGCTCGGTGAACGCGTCGATGCCGGCCTTGCCGCCGAAGCGGCCGTAGCCGGACGCGCCGAGGCCGCCGAACGGCATTTGCGGCTCGTCGTGCACCGTCGGGCCGTTGACGTGGCAAATGCCGGAGCGGATCCGGCGGGCGACGCGGAGGCCGCGCGCGGCATCCCGCGTGAAGACCGCGGCGGCGAGGCCGTAGTCGCTGTCGTTGGCGGCGCGGATCGCTTCCTCCTCGTCCTTGACGCGGACGATTCCGACGACGGGGCCGAAGCTCTCGTCGCGGTACAGCGCCATCTCCGGAGTCACGCCGTCGACCACCATGGCCGCGTTGCCGGAAATCCAGCGCGCGCCCCTGGCGACGGCGTCGTCGATCAGGGCGGCGACCTTCGCCTGGGCGGCCTCGTCGACCTGGTCGCCGATGGCGGGCGCGGGCATCGAGGCGGCCTTGGCGGCGAGCAATTCGACGAACCGGTCCGCGACCGCTTCGACTACGATGATCCGCTCGGTCGCCATGCAGATCTGGCCGGCGTTCATGAACGCGCCGAAGGCAGCCGCCTTGACCGCTTCGTCGAGGTCGGCGTCCTCGAGCACGATCAGCGGGGCCTTGCCGCCGAGCTCGAGCAGCACAGGCTTCAGATGCTCGGCCGCGCGCTTCGCGATGATCCTGCCGACCGCCGTCGAGCCGGTGAAGTTGATCCGCCGCACCGCCGGATGGTCGATCAGCGCGCCGACCACCTCGGCGGCGTCTTCGGGCGCGTTGGTGACGAGGTTGACGACGCCGTCGGCGAAGCCCGCTTCGGCGAACGCCTCGACGATTAGACCGTGGGTGCGCGGGCAGCGCTCGGACGCTTTCAGGATCACGGTGTTGCCGCAGGCCAGCGGGGTCGCGATCGCGCGGCAGCCGAGGATCACCGGCGCGTTCCACGGCGCGATGCCGAGGATCACCCCGACCGGCTCGCGCAACGCCAGCGACAGGAGGCCCGGCTTGTCCGACGGGATTACCTCGCCCGTGATCTGGGTGGTCAGCGCCGCTGCCTCGCGGACCATTCCGGCGCCGAGCTGGACGTTGAACCGCGCCCACGGCTCGGACGCGCGCAGCTCCTCGCGCATCGCCTCGACGAACGAGTCGGCGCGGCCTCGAGCGTTTTCCGCGGCGCCTTGAGCAAGCGTCGCCTCGCGTTCGGGCCGAGCGCCGACCAGGCGGGGAATGCGGCGCTCGGCGGTTTCGGCGGCATCGGTAGCGGCCGACAAGATCGGTCATTGCTCGGCGCGCTACACGGATTCGGTCCGTGCCCGCTATGGGCCGCTCCCATGAACCCGCTCTACGAGCAGATGCAACACCAGCGTGTTCGAGCGCATGTCGGCGCTGGCGATCAAGCATGGCGCGGTCAACCTCGGGCAGGGCTTTCCCGATTTCGGCTGGCCGGACGCGATCCTCGACGCCGCGGCGCGGGCGCTCAAGGACGGGTCGAACCAATATCCCCCGTCGCGCGGGCTACCCGCGCTGCGCGAGTCGATCGCATCCTTCTATCGCCGCCACCAGGGCCTCGAGCTGACCGCCGACCATGTCTGCGTGACCAGCGGCGCGACCGAGGCGCTCGGCGCCGCGATCCTCGCCGCGGCCAGCCCAGGCGATGAGGTGATCATCTTCACCCCCGCGTACGACAGCTATGCGCCGATGATCCGGCGGGCCGGGGCGACCCCGGTCGAAATCGCGCTCAAGCCGCCCGAGTGGCGGATCGATCGCGCTGCGCTTGAAATGGCGGTGACGCCGAGAACCCGCGCGATCCTGTTCAACAATCCGCACAACCCCGCGGGCCGGCTGTACGGCGCCGAGGAGCTCGAAATCGTCGCTGCAGCCGCGCGCGAGCACGACCTCATCGTCATCGCCGACGAGGTGTGGGAGAAGATCGTACTCGACGGGGGCGGATTCACGTCGATCGCCGCGCTTCCCGGGATGGCGGAGCGCACCGTCAAGATCGGCTCGGCCGGCAAGATCTTCTCGCTGACCGGGTGGAAAGTCGGGTGGATGGTCGCCGCGCCCGAGCTGGCATCGGTGGTCGCACGCGCGCACCAGTTCCTGACCTTCTCGACCGCCCCCAACCTGCAAGCAGCGGTCGCCTTCGGCCTGGATCAAGGCGACGACTGGCTCGAGCCGATGCGTCGCCGGTTCGAGCGCGCCCGCGACCGCATGACCGAGGGGCTGCGCAGCGCCGGCTATTCGGTGCTCGACGCCGCCGCGACCTATTTCCTGTGCGTCGACCTTGCCGCGTCCGGCATCGCGCTCGACGACGAAAGCTTCGCAACCCAGGCGGTCGAGCAGGCCGGAGTTGCGGTCGTCCCGCTGTCCGCCTTCGCCGAGCGCGACCCGCCGCGGACCCTCGTCCGGCTGTGCTTCGGCAAGAAGGATGAGACGATCGATGCCGGGGTGGCGGCCATGGCCAGAGCCAAGGAGATGCTTGCATGAGCCCCGCGGAGGAAGCCGAACAGATCCTCGGCCTTGCCGGAATCCACTCGGCCGGAAGCATCGTCAGTTGTTCGCCGATCGACGGCAAGCCGCTCGGCCGGGTGACTCGCGGCGACCCGGACCTCGCCTGTGCCCGCGCGGCCGCCGCGTTCCTGACGTGGCGTGACGTCCCCGCCCCGCGCCGCGGCGAGTTCGTCCGCATCCTCGGTGAGTGGCTGCGCGAGGCCAAGCCGGTGCTGGCCAAGATGATCACGCTCGAGAGCGGCAAGATCCTCGCCGAGAGCCTGGGCGAGGTCCAGGAGATGATCGACATCTGCGATTTCGCGGTCGGCCTGTCGCGCCAGCTCTATGGCCTGACCATCGCCAGCGAGCGGCCCAATCACCGGATGATGGAGCAATGGCATCCATTGGGGCCGGTGCTGGTGATCAGCGCGTTCAACTTCCCGGTCGCGGTGTGGGCGTGGAACGCGGCGCTGGCCCTGGTCTGCGGCAATCCGGTGCTGTGGAAGCCGAGCGAGAAGACGCCGCTGTGCGCCGAGATGGTCATGCGCCTCGTGCACCGCGCCGGCGAACGGTTCGGCGGCGTGCCCGACGGGCTCGTCCAGCTGGTCCAGGGCGAGCGCGACGTCGGCGAGGCGCTGGTCGACGATGCGCGCATCGCCCTGGTCTCGGCGACCGGCTCGACCGCGATGGGCCGCGCGGTCGGCCCGCGCGTCGCTGGGCGCTTCGGGCGGGTGCTGCTCGAGCTCGGCGGCAACAATGCGACGATCGTCTGCCCGAGCGCCGACCTCGAGCTGGCGACCCGGGCGATCCTGTTTTCCGCCGCCGGCACCGCCGGGCAGCGCTGCACGACGCTGCGCCGGCTGATCGTCCACGACAGCGTCGCCGACGAGCTCGTCGGGCGCCTAAATCCCTGTTCGCCGAGGTCAAGGTCGGCGACCCGCGGCAGAGCGACACCCTGGTCGGCCCGCTGATCGACGAAGCGGCGTTTGAGGGCATGAAGCGTGTGCTCGGCGACTCGATCGAGCGGGTCGAGGCGGTGTCGGGCGGCTTCTACGTCCGTCCGGCGATCGTCGAGGTCGACGAGCAAGCGGGGACGGTGCTGCAGGAGACGTTCGCCCCGATCCTTTACGTGCTCCGCTACAGCGATTTCGAGGACGCGCTCGCGCTCAACAATGCGGTGCCACAAGGACTGTCGTCGTCGATCTTCACCAGCGACGTGCGCGAGGCCGAGCGGTTCGTCTCGGCGCGCGGGTCCGACTGCGGCATCGCCAACGTCAACATCGGCCCGTCGGGCGCGGAGATCGGCGGCGCATTCGGCGGCGAGAAGGAAACCGGCGGCGGGCGCGAGAGCGGGTCGGACAGCTGGCGCGCCTACATGCGGCGCCAGACCAACACGATCAATTACGGGTCAGACCTGCCCCTCGCTCAGGGCATCCGTTTCGACGTCGCCCCATAAAGCGAGCTTTTCCTCCGCGATCATCGCCGGCCAGGCGCGCCGGAACTTCGCCTTCCAGCCCTTGAGCAAGCGCGGCTCGAGCGGCGGCGAGATGAGGTAACCCTGCACGACGTCGCAGCCGAGCTCGCGCACCAGCCGCAGCTGCTGCAGCGTCTCAACTCCCTCGGCGGTCGCGCTGAGGCCGAGGCCGTGGGCGAGGTCGGTGATCGACTGGATGATCAGCCGGCAGTCGCGCGAGCGCTCGATGTCGGCGACGAACGACTGATCGATCTTGACCTCGGTGAAGGGCAACTGGCGCAGCTGCATCAGCGAGGAATAGCCAGTCCCGAAATCGTCGATCGCCAGCCCGATCCCCTTGATCCGGAACCGGGTCAGCGTGTCCATCAGCTTGATCAGCGGCTGGGTCGCGCCCTCGGTCAGCTCGAGCACCAGACGGTCGGTCGGCACCGCGAGCGCGCGGCACATGCGTTCGACCAGGTCGGGGAAGTCGAGGCTCTGCAGGCTCAGCGCGGAGATGTTGAAGGCGATGCAGGTGTCGATGCCCTCGTCGCGCCACTTGAGCCACTGGCCGAGGATCCTCCGCAGCCCCCATTGAGTGAGGTCGTCGATCAGCCCGTGCTGCTCGGCCAGGGGCACGAACCGGGCCGGCTCCACCGCGCCAAGCAGCGGATCGTCCCAGCGCACCAGCGCCTCGACCCGGACCAGGCTGCCGTCCTTCACTGCGACCTTGGGCTGGTAGACCATGTGCAACTGCCCCGCCGCGAGCGCCTGCTCGAAGCTTGCCAGCAGCTCGGCCTCGGCCTTGCGCATCAATCCTCCAGATGCGCCTTCAGTTCGCCCAGCAGTGCCTCGAGGTCCTCGAGCCGCACCGGCTTTTCGATCGGTCCGGTCATGGTCAGGCCGAGCGCCTCACCCAACCGGAACGCGAACTCGAGCACCCGCCGGTCGAACCCGCTGACGATCAGCACCGGCGAACGATAATCCTGGTCGGCGAGGAAGCGCAGAAGTTCCACCCCGTCCATGCCGGGCATGCCGAGGTCCAGCGCGACCATGTTCGGACGGTTGGCGACGAATTCGTCGCGAAACTCGCGGTCCTGCGAGGTGATGACCGGCTCGAACCCGCTTTCCCGCGCCGCATTGGCGAGGAAGTCCGCAAGCGCGGGCTCGTCGTCGATCAGCAGCAACCGCGGCTGCGGCATCCCAAAATCCTCATTCTCTCCCCGTTAAATCGCTGCGCACCATCGAAGCGCAAGGTCAAGGAAGGAAACGCTCTTTTAACCGTACCGTCTCTAAAGTCCCATTTTGGAGCGCCTCCACGCGCTCACTGGAGGCGATTGACCCGATGTTTGGATCGCTGATCCGCAGGAAGTCCGGCACCGAAGTGAGCGACGGCTTGTCCGACCCGGCGTTCGAATCGACCACGGTTTCGCTGTCGACCGGGGTGCCGCGGCCGATCGAGCGGCGCGGGGACGAGCGGCTCTCGGCGATGCTGCGCGTCGGCAAGCTGACGAATGCGGCCGGCGACCAGCTGATCCGCATCAAGAATCTCTCGGCCGGCGGCCTGATGGCGATCGCCACCCACCCGCCGCAGGTCGGCGAAGAGGTCGCGATCGAGGTCTCGTCCCAGAAGATCCCGTCGTCGGTGGTGTGGATTCGCAACGACCTGGTCGGGGTCAAGTTCGACCAGAATGTCGACCTCGGCGAGCTTCTCGCCGGCCGCAAGCCGCGCCACGGCTTCCGCGCCCGGCCGCCGCGGCTGCAGATCCCATGCAAGGCGTCGGTCAAGGTCGGCAAGGTCTATTACACAGTCGACGTCCACGACATTTCCCTGGGCGGCATGAAGGTCGAGCCGATCGAGGAATATTGCGTCGGCAAGCCGGTGGTCGTGGTGGTCGAGAGTTTGAAACCGATCAAGGGCGAGGTGCGCTGGTATTCCGAGCGCCGGGCCGGCATCGTGTTCGAGCAGCCGCTCGACTTCGACGAGCTCGCCGAATGGGTCGGCAAGCGGCTCGAGCTCGCCAGCCTCAAGGCTTCGTACAAGGGCTAAAAGTTCCTCCTGCGAGCGGAGCTCGTGGGGAGGGGAACCATCGAACGGAGATTCGATGGTGGAGGGGTAGAAGGCGCCGAGCCACTTACCCCTCCACCATGCTCCGCATGGTTCCCCTCCCCACCGCTTCGCGGCAGGGAGGAACTGTGCTCGCGGCCTCGCAATGACGCCGATGCGCTCCTATCTCCCCGGCAACAGCTGAAGGAGACAGGCATCATGGCGGACGAAATCGCGGTACTCGCGGGCGGGTGCTTCTGGTGCACCGAGGCGGTGTTCCTCGACGTGGTCGGGGTCAAATCGGTCGAAAGCGGCTATACCGGCGGCGGCGTCGCCAACCCGACCTACAAGCAGGTGTGCGGCGGCGACACCGGCCATGCCGAGGCGATCCGCGTCACTTTCGACCCGGACGAGCTTAGCTACGACGATCTGCTCGACATCTTCTTCGCGACCCACGACCCGACCCAGCTCAACCGCCAGGGCGGCGACGTCGGGACCCAATATCGTTCGGCGATCTTCCCCCAGGACGAGGAGCAGGAGCGCAAGGCGCGCGCCGCGATCGCGCGTAACAACCCCGAGCATGGCGACCGGATCGTCACGACCATTGAGCCCAAGGGTGAATGGTATCCGGCCGAGGACTATCACCAGGATTATTGGGCCAATGAGGGGCAGCGGAATCCGTATTGCATGGCGGTGATCCCGCCCAAGCTGCAGAAGTTGCGCAAGAGCTTCCAGGCGCGGACGAAGAGCGCCGCGGCGACCGCCTAGCGCGCGGCCGCCCGCCGCAACCGGTCGTTGATCGCGGCGCCGAGTCCTTGGTCCGGTACCGGCGCGACGGCGATGCGCGGCTTGGCCGACGCCTCGGCCTGGTGGAGCAGGTCGAACAGCCGGGCGGCGGCTTCGGCCAGGTCGCCCGACGGGCTGAGACTCACTTCGCCAATCATTCCGCCGAAGCCGATCCAATATTCGTCGGGCGCGGCGTCCATCGCGTCGAGGCGAAGCGGCTTGGACGGCGCATAATGGCGCGCCAGCTGGCCGGGCGCCTCGATCCGCTCGCCCGCCTCGAGACCTGCATCGACCGGGACCGGCCCCAGCCGCAGCAGCCGAAGCGCGCCGGGGCCCGCCGCGACGATGGTCGATTCGAGGCCCTGCGGCGTGGGCCCGGAATCGAGGATCAGCGGGATCTGCCCGCCGAGACTTTTCAGCACATGCTCGGCCCGGCTCGGGCTGATCGAACCGCTGGCGTTGGCGGACGGCGCGGCGAGCGGCCGGTCGACGGCGCGAAGCAGGGCCTGCATCGCCGGGTGGGCCGGCACCCGCAGCCCGATGGTCGGCAGGCCCGCCGTCACGATCGCGGCGATGCCGGAGCGTTCGCGCACGGGGAGGACGAGGGTCAGCGGGCCCGGCCAATGCGCCGCGGCCAGCGCTCGGGCGCGATCGTCGAAGACGCCGATCCGCTCCGCCGCGGCGAGGTCGGGGACGTGGACGATGAGGGGATTGAACTCCGGCCGGCCCTTGGCCTGGTAGATTCGGGCGACCGCCGCCGCGTTGGTCGCATCGGCCGCGAGGCCGTAGACCGTCTCGGTCGCGACCGCGACCGGCTCCCCGGCGAGGATCAGCCGGGCGGCTTCGGCAACGGCCGCTTCGGAATAGGGAAGAACTTTGGTGCTCGTCATGCTGAACTTGTTTCAGCATCCATTGTGGAGGGGGCCGCAGCCCTTGACGAAAATGGGCCCTGAAACAAGTTCAGGGCGACGGCTGGCTACGCCCGTTCGCGATCGAACAGCTGGGCGGCGTCGATGCCGAGGCGCGCCATGCGGGCGCGGATCTGCGGCCATTCCTCGGACACGAAGCGGGTGCGTTCCGAGTCGCGCAGGCGGGCCCGGGCGCCGGGAGCGACGAACATGCCGACGCCGCGCTTGACCACGATCAGCCCTTCGTCCTGGAAGCCTTGATAGGCCTTGGCCACGGTCAGCGGGTTGGCCTGCTCCTCGGCGGCGAGCGCGCGGACCGAGGGCAGCGAGTCCCCGTCGCCATATTTTCCGGCGAGGATGGCGTCGGCGATGGTCTCGCGGAGGCGGATATAGACGGGCTTGTCGTGCTGTGTTCCGAGCGTCATGCTGTCATAATACAGCGTTGCAGAGGAAATTCAATGACTAATCCTCAAGATTCCGGGGGGATCAGGGCTCCCACCGCCGGCCCCTCGTCGAGGGCGGGCGCGGGCGCTCCTCGAGCTCGCGCTGCGGATGGCCGATGAAGATGAAGCCCGCGATCCGCTCGCCGGGCGCGCACAAAGCGGCGGTCACGCGCGGCGAATAGGCCTGCCACCCGGTCACCCAGCCGGCAACGAAGCCCAGCGCATGGGCGGCAAGCAGCAGGTTCATGCCCGCCGTGCCGGCAGACAGCTGCTGCTCCCACACCGGGATCTTGTGCCCCTCGGTCGGCGCCGCGACCAGCACTACCAGCTGACCGGCGTAATGGGCGAACTCCTCGGCCTTCTCGTGGATTGCCGGCAAGGCCTCGGGGTCCTCCTCGGCCAGCGCCTGGTGGAGCAGTCGGGCGAGGCGTCGCGCTGGTCGCCGCCGATCAGGACGAAGCGCCACGGCGTCAGCTTGCCATGGTCCGGGACGCGCGCCGCGATGGTCAGGATCTCCTCCAGCTCCGCGGGGCTGGGGCCGGGTCCGACCAGCTCGCGCGGCTTCCCCGAGCGGCGCGTTGCGAGCAGCGACAGGATCGACGAACGGTCGTTGAGCATCGACCGGGGCGCTTAGCCGCGCACGGCCGATGCAACAATCGCTTCACATGGCGATTTTGCCCGTTAGGTTCCGCGCTTCGCGCAGGGCTGCGCATGGGGAGAGATGCATATGGTCGACACGCCGGCTGTCGAAGAACCGGGCGCGCCCGACATCAGCCACACCAATCCGGCCAGCGCCGGCACCTGGTTCAACCATCCTCGCCAGCTAAAGCGGCTCTTTACGACCGAGATGTGGGAGCGGTTCGGCTACTACGGGATGCGCGCCATCCTGACGCTCTATCTCGTCAACCACTTCCTGTTCAGCGACACGACCTCGACCGGCATTTACGGCGGCTTCACCGCGCTGGTCTACCTGACGCCGCTGGTCGGCGGCTTCATCGCCGACCAATATCTCGGGTCGAAGCGCTCGGTGAAGTTCGGCGCGATCCTGATGTCGCTGGGCTACCTGACGCTGTGCTTCGGCGGCGAGAGCGCGAAGCCCTTCGCGACGTTCGACGGTCAACGTTACGAGGTCAGTGTCCAGGGCACGGGCGACGCCGCAGCACCGGTACGTCACGAGCGGCGGTCAGCGGCTCCTGATCAAGGGCAACGAGGACAAATCGATCTCGCTCGTCAATGATGGCGGGCAAGAGGTTCGCAAGCTCGCCCCCGATGAGTTCAAGGCCGATGGCCAGCGTTCGCCGGTCTTTGTCCTCGTCCTGCTGTTGGGCTTGTCGCTCGTCACCGTCGGCAATGGCTTCTTCAAACCCAACATCTCGACCATCGTCGGATCCTTGTACGAGGAGGGGGACCGACGCCGCGACGCCGGCTTCACCATCTTCTACATGGGGATCAACCTTGGCTCGTTGATTTCGCAGTTCTTCTGCCCGCTGCTTGCCGTTGGCGTCGGCTGGTGGGCGGGATTCGGCCTGGCAGCCGTCGGGATGGCCTGTTCGTGGCTGCTCTTCCAGTTCGACGGTGGGCGCCTCGCCGGTTACGGGGAGCGTCCGAAAGCCGCTCCGAAGGATCGCGACTGGTGGATCTACGGCGGCGCGCTGGTCACGGTTCCGGTCGTCATCTTCCTGTTCTGGAACCTGATGAACTACGTCGCGCCGCCGCCGGGCTCCGGCGTGCTCGGCTATGTGATGTCGCTGCCGATCATGGGCAAATTCCTGTTCGGCACGTTCCTGATTTCGGTGCCGGGGATTCTCATTTGGTCGTTCCTGAAGGGCACCCGCACCGAGTTCCAGATGATGGTCGCGGCGATGGTGCTGATCGTCTTCAACGTCGTGTTCTGGACCCTGTTCGAGCAAGCCGGATCGTCGCTGACGCTGTTCGCGGAGCGCAACACGGTGCTCGAAATCGGCTGACAGCGCCGCTGTTCGCCGCGTTCCAGCGATCTCCGGCCGGTCAGACGCAGATCTTCAACGCGCTGTTCATCGTCATCCTCGCGCCGATCTTCAGCCTGATCTGGAACATGCTGTCGCGAAGGGGTCTGGAGCCTTCGATTCCAATCAAGTTCGGCCTGGCGCTGATGGGCGTCGGCGCCGGCTTCCTGTTCCTGGTCTGGGGCGCGCAATTCGCCGATGCGATTTCAAGGTCGGGCTCGCCTGGCTGGCCGGGCTCTACCTGATCCACTCGGTCGCCGAGTTGTGCATCTCCCCGGTCGGCCTCAGCATGATCACCAAATTGTCGATCGCGCGCATCGTCGGCTTGATGATGGGTGTTTGGTTCCTGTCGATCTCGGTCGCGCAATATGTCGCAGGCGCCGTCGCCCAGGTCGCCAGCGTCGAAACCGTCGGCGGACAGGTGACCAACCTCAAGGTCAGTCTCGATACCTATCTCGGCGTGTTCAAGACCATCGGCTGGATTTCGGTCGGCATCGGCGTGGTCCTGCTGCTGCTCAGTTGGCCGCTCAAATATCTGATGCACGGGGTGAAATAGCTTGCGCCTGGGGGGCGTCTGCGCGGCGGCGCTGGCGCTCGGCGCGGTGCGCGTCGATGCAGGCCAAGCCCAAGCCGGCCGCCCCGATCCGCATCAACGAGGATCCCGTACCCGTCGACCTACGAGCGCTATCCCGGCGTCCCGACCTTCATTCGCGGGGCGACGATCTTCGACGGCGACGGCCACCGGCTGGAGCGCGGCGACATCCTCCTCGCCGACGGGGTGGTCAAGGCGGTCGACGGCCCGATCTCGCCGGCCCCGCCGGGGCGACGGTGATCGACGGCACCGGCAAGTGGGTGACGCCCGGCGTCATCGACATCCACAGCCACCTCGGCGACTATCCCTCGCCCGGGCGTCCAGGCGCAATCCGACGGCAATGAAGCGACCTCGCCGGCGCGGCCCGAAGTCTGGGCCGAGCACAGCGTGTGGCCGCAGGACCCGGGCTTCGCCGGCGCTGATCAACGGCGGCGTGACGACGCTGCAGGTCCTGCCCGGCTCGGCCAATCTGTTCGGCGGGCGCTCGGTGGTGCTGAAGAACGTCCCGGCGCGGACCATCCAGGGGATGAAGTTCCCCGGCGCGCCCTACGGCCTCAAGATGGCCTGCGGCGAGAACCCCAAGCGGGTCTATGGCTCGAAGGGCGCTGCCGTCGACCCGGATGGGCAACATCGCCTCGACCCGCGAGGCCTGGATCAAGGCGCAGGCCTACAAGCGCAAGTGGGACAAATATTACAAGGACGGCGGCGACATGCCCGAGCGCGACCTGGCGATGGACACCCTGGCGGGCGTGCTCGACGGCAAGATCCTCGTCCACAACCATTGCTACCGCGCCGACGAGATGGCGCTCATGATCGATATGGCGAAGGAGTTCGGCTACAAGATCACCGCCTTCCATCACGCCGTGGAGAGCTACAAGATCGCCGACCTGCTCGCCGCGAACGGCATCTGCTCGGCGATGTGGGCGGATTGGTACGGCTTCAAGATGGAAGCCTATGACGCGATCAAGGAAAACATCCCGTTCGTCCACAATGCCGGCGCCTGCGCGATCGTCCATTCCGACGACCCCAACGGCATCCAGCGGCTCAACCAGGAAGCCGCCAAGGCGCTCGCCGACGGCCGCCGCGCCGGCATCAACATCACCGAGGCGGTCGCCTGGGAATGGCTCGCCGTCAATCCCGCCGGGCGCTCGGCATCGCCGACAAGACCGGCAGCCTGAAGCCCGGCAAGATGGCCGACGTCGTGCTGTGGAACGGCGATCCGCTCAGCGACTACACCCGGCCCGAGCAAGGTGTGGATCGACGGCGCCCTGATGTACGACGCCACGACCCGAAGCGGCGGCCGGTCAGCGACTTCGAGCTCGGCCAGCCCGGCGAAGGAGACGTGAAATGACGGCGTCCAGAATTCCTCCCCGGAACGGGGAGGGGGGCCGTTCAGCGCAGCTGAATGGTGGAGGCGGCGGCGTGCAGGTCTCCGAACTCCCTCCGTCACGCCTTGGCACGCCGCCTCCGTTCCGGGGAGGATGGTTGGCCGCCTTCGCTGGGATGACGCTGGCATTTGTGTCCGGTGCCGACTTCGCCATCGTCGACCGGGCCTGGTCGCCAAGGGCGACGGGTCGGAGCCGATCCCAGCGGGCGGCACGGTCGTGGTCCGCAACGGACGCATCATCGCCGCCGCCGGTCGGGGCGTCCGCGTTCCCCCGCCAGGGCGCCCGATGGATAATTTCTAATTATTTGTTTTGTTTGTTTTCATCTTTTAACAGTCTTGGTAC
>CAVXYS010000029.1:0-144783 GCA_963765945.1 uncultured Alphaproteobacteria bacterium | reverse complement strand
CACCTTTGGCGCGCTGGACCTCGAAGCTGACGACCTGCCGGCCGTCCATCTTGGCGAGCGTGCGCTGCTCCGAATAGGCGTCCTTGACCTCGCCCAGGTCGGACAGCCTGACCCAGCGGCCGCCCGGCAGGGAGATCTGCGTCTGGGACAGCGTATAGGCATCCTTGGCGTTGCCGAGCACGCGCACCGATTGCTCCGAGCCGGCGATCTCGGCGCGGCCGCCCGCCGCATTCATGTTGCTCTGGCGCAGCTGCAGATTGACCTGTGCGGCCGTGACTCCCTGCGCCTGCAGGGCCGCCGGATCCAGGATGACCCGGATGTTGCGATCGACTCCGCCGGTGCGGGTGACGGCCGCGACTCCCGGCACCGAGAGCAGCCGCTTGGCAACCGTATTGTCGACGTACCAGCTCAGTTCCTCGAGGCTCATGTCGGTGGTCGAAGCGCCGACGTAGAGGATCGGGTCGCCGGCGATGTCGACACGCTCGACCCGGGCTCGAGAATTCCGTCCGGGAGGTTGCTGCGGACCTGCGCGATCGCGTTGCGGACGTCGTTGACCGCGCGGTCGGTCGGGGTGCCGATCTGGAATTGCACGAAGGTCGAGCTGTTGCCCTCGCTCACCGTGCTGTTGATCTCATCGACTCCGTTCACCCCGCGGATCGCGGACTCGATCCGCTGGGTGACCTGGGTTTCCATCTCGTTCGGGGCGGCGCCGGGCTGGACGACGGTGACGATCGCCGCCGGGAAATCGATGTCGGGATTGTTGTTGACCTGCATTCCGGCGAACGAAATCAGGCCGGCGAGCATCAACCCGACGAACAGTACGATCGGCGGGACCGGGTTGCGGATGCACCACGACGAGATGTTACGGAAATTCATGACGTGACTGCTTTCCTGACGCTCAGTGCGCCGCCTGGCGCTTCGGACTCACCTTCTGGCCCGGGTTGAGGAACGGACCGGCCGAAAGCACGACCGACTTCGTCGCCGGAATCCCCTCGGCAATGGTCACGCCATTGTCGTCGACCGTGCCGATCTTGATCGGGCGGCGCTCAATCTCGTTCTTGCCGTTGACGACATAGACGTAATTGCCTTTCTCGTCGCTTAGCACCGCGCTCTGCGGGAGTAGCGGCGCGGTCATCTCGCCGGCCCCGATCCGCACTTCGGCAAAGCCGCCCGGGCGAAGCGACGGATCATAGGGCAGGGCAATGCGCACGGCGCCGAGGCGCGACTGCGGGTCGATCGCCGGAGCGACCTGCCAGATGGTCCCGGCGAAGCTCCGATCGGAGCCGACCGGAGTGACCTGCGCCGGCATGCCGACGCGGATGAATGCCAGATCCTGCTGCGACAGTTGCGCCTGCATTTCCATCTGGCCGCCCTCGGCGAGGCGGAACAGAGCGGGAGAGGCGGGGCTGACGATCTGCCCGACCTCGACGTTGCGGGCGAGGATCAGGCCCGCTGCCGGGGCGGTGATGTTGAGGCGGCCGATCTCCGCGCGCGTCGCGGCGAGCTGGGCTTGCGCCACGCGCACCTGCGCGAAGGCGGCGTCGCGCGTCGCCCTCTTCGAATTGATTTCGGCCTTCGACACGAAGCCGCGGTCCTTGAGCGATAGGGCGCGGTCGTAGTTCGACTGGGCGAGCGCGGCGCTGGCCCGGGCCGATTTCGATCTGCGCCGCGAGCTGCGCGGCCTGCTGCGCCTGCACCGAGCGGTCGACCACCGCCAGCACCTGGCCCGCGCGGACCCAGCTTCCGGCGTCGACCAGCACGCGCACGACGCGGCCGCCCGAGCCGGCGATTCCGACCGGCTGGTCGCGCTTGGCCGCGAGCGGTCCGCTGGCACCGATCGTGCGCCCGACCTGGCTGCGGCCGGGAACGATGATGGACACGGTCGGGATCTGCCCCGCGCCGCCTTCCGCCGCCTCGAGGCCCTTCTTGTCGCTACCGCCGCCCATCACCATGAAGGCGATGGCCACGATCGCCACGAGGGCCACTACAATGCCAATAATCACCCAGCGCCGCTGCCGCGCCCGGTCGGTCACCACCAGGGTGTCGGAGGTGCGGAAAGAGGTTTCCCTGTTCATCATTCCCTGCTCAGTTTCGCGAATCTGCCGATGGCCGTACCGCGACTGTATTAAGCTAATAAGGCACCTTGCGCAACAGACTGTCAGCCGGGCCGCATTGCCAATGCTTTTCGACCAACGGCGGCACTTGCGCCGCAAGCGCGCGTTGGCGCTTCTCCACACGCGCCGCATCCTGATCGAGCCAGTTGAAAGGAAGCTGAATGTTCGGCGGTTACACCAATTGGCTGATCATCATCATCATCGGCGGCCTCGCCGGCGCGCTGGCGAAGCTGCTGACGCCCGGGCGCGGTCCGGGCGGCTGCATCGTCACCGTCCTGCTCGGCATCGCCGGCGCGTTCGTCGGCACCTGGACCGGACGCTTTGCCGGCCTCTACGGGCCGACGACAAGGCCGGCTTCATCGGCGCGGTCATCGGCGCGGTCATCATCCTGCTCCTCTATCGCCTGGTTTTCGGCCGGCGCCGCTACTAGCGCCATTTGCGTTCATGGTTCAGCCATGGCGGTTGGGTGAGCTACGGCCATGCCATCGGCTGAAGGACGATGCCATGAAACAGATATTCCTTGCCGCGCTGCTGCTTGGCGCATCCGCCGTTCCGGCCAGCGCCGGGGCCCAGGCCCCGGCGAACATGCCAGGCCGATCAGCGGCACCCGGCTCGAGATCAGCGCGACCGGCGAGGCGACGCGGGTCCCGGACGTCGCCATAATCTCGGCCGGGGTGGTGACTCGGGCAACGAGCGCCCGCGCGGCGCTCGCCCAGAATGCGGCGCGGATGGAGCGCGTGCGGGCCGCGCTGAAGAGCGCCGGGATCGCCGACCGCGACATCCAGACGAGCAACATCAGCCTCAATCCCGAATATCGCTATGTCGAGAATCAGCCCCCGAAGCTGACCGGCTATACTGCGTCGAACCAGCTTCAGCGTCCGCTTTCGGGATATCGCCAAGAGCGGCGACATCCTCGATGCTTTGGTCGCTAGGGGTCAACCAGATCAATGGACCGAACCTCACGATCGACAAGCCTGAGGAAGCGCTCGACGAGGCGCGGGCGAAGGCCGTGGCGACCGGCCGGGCACGGGCGGAGCTCTATGCGCGCTCGCTCGGAATGCGCGTGGTCCGAGTTGTTTCGGTCAGTGAGAGCGGCGGGAGCTATCCGGTTCCGCCGCCGATGCCGGTCATGGAGGCGCGTGCGCAGGCTGGATATGCGACGAAGATCGATCCCGGCGAGCAGAAACTGTCGGTCTCGCTCGGGATGGTGTTCGAGCTCCAGTAGACGGCAAAAAGGCCGCCCGGCGGACCGGACGGCCTTTCAAGCTCAACCCGACACCGGCTAGCGGATGCTGCCCCGGCGAACCAGGTTCACCACCGCGAGCAGGATCACGGCGCCCAGCAGCGAGTAAAGGAAGCGCTGAGGTCGAACGAATTGCCGGCTGATGCCGTTCGCCGAAGATCAGCCCGGCGATGATCGCGCCGACAATGCCGACGACGATGTTCATGATGATCCCTTGTTGCGCGTTGGTGCGCATGATGATGCTCGCGAGCCAGCCGCAAATGCCGCCCACGACGATGAAGATGATCCACGATAGCATCAGGCTGTCCCTCCTGTTTGCGGCCGCCATCGGCACTCGGCGGCCTTCCGAGCATCAAAGACGCGCGATGCGCGGGCCTTGTTCCGGAATCGGGAGGAGTGTCCAGAAACTAGTGAACGCCGTGAGGGACGAAATCGGCGGAGAAGCGGGACGGATACGACCCCGTTACGAGTGCGATCAGTAGCGCTGCTGGCGCTCGTACTGGTCGCGATATTGCTTGATTTGGGTGACTCGCAGGCCCGGCATGCCGCTGCGGTCGACCGCGCGTTGCCAGCTCGTGAACTCCTCGAGGCTAAGCGTATAGCGCTGGCAGGCCTCGTCGACGGTCAGAAGCCCGCCCGACACGGCGGCCACGACTTCGGCCTTGCGCCGAACCACCCAGCGGGTGGTCTGCGGCGGCGGCAGGCTGTCGAGCGTCAACGGCTCGCCGAGCGGGCCGATCACCTGGGCAGGACGGATCTTCTGGTTCTCGAGCATTACTGGTTAAACCTGCTTAATCATCGTCGATGCGTTCATCTTAGGCGCGGCCCATTGAAAAGAATCTGAAACGCGCTGGTTAACGGCCTGATCAGTCACCCTTACGATCCCTTAACCCTAGGCTTCCGCCGCGAACGCCCCGCCGAGGCGCCGCGCCGCCTCCGCCCAGCCGTCGCTGGCCGAGAGATAGCAGGCGATCGCCTCCTGGCGGTCGCGCTCGGTCAAGGCCTGGGCATCGCCGAGCAAGGCGATCAGCTCGGCCAGGCTCAGCGGACCCTCCGTGGCAGCCCGAAATTCCGGCTCGTGACGCGCCAAACCCTTGCCCCTGAAGTCTCAACGTCCACTTTCTCTAGCCGTCAGGAGTGAAATTCGGGTAAAGAGCTAAGCGATGCCCCCCAGCTTCGATCTGGCTCGCCCCGCGAGGGGCGCAGAATCGTCGTCGCCATGTCCGGCGGCGTCGACAGCTCGGTCACGGCCGCGCTCGCCGCGCAGACCGGCGCCGAGGTGGTCGGGGTCACCCTGCAGCTGTACGATCATGGCGAGGCGGTGCGCCGCTCGGGCGCCTGTTGCGCCGGCCAGGACATCTACGACGCCAAGATGGTCGCCGACCGGCTCGGGATCGCCCACTACGTGCTCGATTACGAAAGCCGCTTCCGGACCGGGGTGATCGACAAGTTCGTCGAGGAATATGCGAGCGGCCGGACGCCCGTTCCCTGCTCGCTGTGCAACCAGGGCGTGAAGTTCACCGACCTCATCGCCTTCGCCCGTGAGCTCGGCGCCGACTGCCTCGCGACCGGCCATTACGTGCGGCGGGTGATGACGGGCGGCCGGAGCGAGCTCCACAAGGGGGCCGACCCGCGCCGCGACCAGAGCTATTTCCTGTACGGCACGACCCGCGACCAGCTCGACTTCCTGCGCTTCCCGCTCGGCGACCTGCCCAAGGACGAGGTGCGCCGGATCGCCGCCGAGCTCGGGCTCGAAGTCGCGGCCAAGCCCGACAGCCAGGACATCTGCTTCGTCCCCGACGGCGATTATGCCGGGCTGGTCAAGCGCATTCGGCCCGAGACCGAGGCTCCCGGCGAGATCGTCGACCTCGGCGGCCGGGTGCTCGGCGCGCACCGTGGCGTGGTCCACTTCACCGTCGGCCAGCGGCGCGGGATCGAGATCGGCGGGCAGAGCGAGCCGCTTTTCGTCGTCCGGATCGAGCCCGAGGCGCGGCGGCTGGTGGTCGGCCCGCGCCGCGCGCTGGCGGTCGAGGCGTTGCGGGTCAGCGACTGGAACTGGCTCGGCGAGGGGCAGCGCGAGGTGTCGGTCAAGGTCCGCTCGCTGGCCCCGGCGGTTCCGGCCACGATCGACGGCGAATGGATCCGGTTCGCCCGGGCGGAATATGGCGTCGCGCCGGGCCAGGCGGCGGTCGCCTATGACGGGACACGCCTGCTCGGCGGCGGCTGGATCGCCGAGACAAGGGCGGCCGAGCTGAGCACGATGGATGCCGCCGCCGCTTAGCGCGGGCATCCTGTTGTTCCGCCAGCGTGAGGACCGGCTCGAGGTCCTGCTGGTCAAGCCCGGCGGCCCGTTCTGGCGGAACAAGGACGCGGGCGCGTGGATGATCCCCAAGGGGCTCGTCGAGCAGGGCGAAACACCAGTCGAGGCCGCGCTCCGCGAATTCGAGGAGGAAACGGGGACTTGGCTGACCACCGTTCCCTTCCCCCTGGCGACGGTGCGGCAGGCCGGCGGGAAGCTCGTCGCGGCCTTCGCCCTCGAAGGCGACCTCGACCCGGCCGCAATCCGCTCCAACGAGTTCGAGCTCGAGTGGCCGCCGCGCAGCGGCCGGCTCCAGCCGTTCCCCGAAGTCGCCGAAGCGCGCTGGATGACGCTGGACGAGGCCCGGCAACTCATGCTTCCAAGCCAGCTGCCATTGCTCGACGCGCTGGCGGCGAAACTGGAGGAGGGACGCTGATGCTGTTGCCATTGCTCGCAGCGCTGGCGATGCAGGCCGCTGCTCCGCCGTCGGGCTGGGGCGCTGCGGCGCCGGCGTCGGCCAAGTCCTGGCCGACGCGCGAAGGCGACGCCGTTCTCAGGAATTTTCGCTTCCGCTCGGGCGAGAGCCTGCCGGAACTTCGGATCCACTATACGACGCTGGGCCAACCGCACCGCAACTCGAACGGCGAGATCGATAATGCCGTGATGGTGCTCCATGGCACCGGCGGCACCGGGCAGCAGTTCCTCCGGCCGCAGTTCGCCGATGAGCTCTACGGCCCCGGCCAGCCGCTCGACATCCGCCGCTACTGGATCATCCTTCCGGACAATATCGGCCACGGCAAATCGTCGAAGCCGTCGGACGGGCTGCGCATGAAATTCCCCGCCTATGACTATGACGACATGGTCGAAGCCCAGCATCGAATGCTGACCGAGGGGCTGGGCATCAGGCACCTGCGGCTGATCATGGGCACGTCGATGGGCTGCATGCACAGCTTCGTGTGGGGCGAGGCCTATCCCGATTTCGCCAGCGCGCTGATGCCGCTTGCCTGCGAGCCGATCGAGATCGCCGGGCTCAACCGGATGTGGCGCCAGCTCGCGGTCGACGGGATCAAGGCCGACCCGGCGTGGCAGGACGGCAATTATGCGGCGCAGCCGATGCAGGGGCTGCGCACCGCCGAATCCCTGCTGTTCGTCGCCGGGGCGGCGCCGCTTTACTACCAGGCGCAATATCCGACGCGGCAGGCGGCCATTGCCTATGCCGAGGACCGGGTCGCGTCGGGGATGAAGGAGCTCGACGCCAACGACCTCATCTATCAGCTGGACTCGTCGCGGACCTACAATCCGTGGCCGAACCTCGCGCGGATCAAGGTGCCGCTGACCTGGATCAATTCGGCGGACGACTTCATCAACCCGCGCAACCTCGACGTTCCGGGCAGGGCGCTGAAGCGGATGCCGACCGCGCGCTTCCGGCTAATCCCCGAAAGCGCCGAGACTCGCGGGCACGGAACCCACACCTGGGCCAGGTTCTGGAAGTCGGACCTCAGTGCGCTTCTGAAGCGCTCGGAGCGGTGACGTCGTAGGCGGAGACGTGGTTCATGGTGATGAGCCAGCGGCCGCGGACCTTGCGGAACAGGCGGGTGTTCACGCCTTCGGTGATCCGGGCGCCGCGCTCCAGCCGATATTGGCCGACCAGCATCGCCGCGTCGGGCGCCAGCAGGTCGACCTTCATATTGTAGAAATGGAGCCGGCCGCGGCGCTCGGCCGAACCGCCATAGTCGCGGACGTAATGGTCGAGCGTGCCCTGCCAGCCGGCCTGGAACTTCCCGCCGGAGACGAACACGACGTCGGGGTTCTTGAACCCGGCCATGTAGCCGCGGAAATCGCCGCGGTTCCACGATGCTTCCATGCGCGCGACGACATTGAGGATGGCGGCGCGCTCGGACTTGGGGTTGGCCTGCGCGGGCCCCGCGAGGAGCAGGAGCGACAGGGCCGCGAACGCCCTCACAACTGGAACTGACCGGCGATGACGGTGTGGCAGCGACCGCCGAGCACGACCCGGTCACCTTCCAGACGACAATGCAGCACGCCGGTGCGCTTGCTCGCCTGGAGGGCCGTGAATTCGCTGCGCCCGAGGCGCTTCGCCCAGTAAGGCGCGAGCGCGGCATGGGCCGAGCCGGTCACCGGGTCCTCGTCGATCCCGAGATAGGGGACGAACACGCGGCTGACGACGTCGTGGTCGGTGCCGCGCGCGGTGACGACCGCCATGCGGCGGATCTGGCCGAGCGCCGCGAAATTCGGTTGGACGGCCATTACGGCGGCTTCGTCCGGGAGCTCGATGATGGCGGCGTCGTTGCAGCCTTCCGCGCGCCAGGCGGGCGAGTTCGCCAGCCCGAGCGCTCGGTTGAGCTCGGGCTCTTCGACCTCGCTCAACGGCGCCGCCGGAAGGTCGAGCTCGAGCATGTCGTCGCGCCGGTCGACGACCAGCATGCCACCCTTCGTCGCGAAGCGCAGCGGCTCCGAGTGGATCAGGACATGCCCGGCGGCGAGCGTCGCGTGGCCGCACAGCTCGACCTCGCTGGTCGGCGTGAACCAGCGCAGGTCGTAGTCCGCGCCCGCGCTTTCGCTCGGGACGCTGAAGGCGGTCTCGCTAAGGTTGTTCTCGGCGGCGATGGCCTGCATCAGCCGATCGTCGAGCCAGCGCTCGAGCGGCATCACTGCGGCCGGGTTTCCGGTCAACGGCGCCGCGGCAAAGGCGTCGACCTGGAAAAAGGGGATCGTCGTCATTGCGCGCTCTCCGTGAGATCCGATCGCAGGAGCGTTTCGCGGTCGACCTGGCCCTCCGGGTCGACGTGAATGAGGATTTCCGTGCCGGGAAATCGCTCCTGAAGCTTTTCCTCGACGGCATCGAGTCGGTCGTGCGCTTCCTGGACGGTCCATTCGGGGGGAACCCAGACATGGAATTGCACGAACCTGACGGTTCCACTCTTGCGCGTGCGGAAATCGTGGAGGCCGCGAAGCTCGTCATATTGAGCTGCGGCGTCGAGGAATTCCTGCCGTTCCCCCTCGGGCCATTCCCGGTCCATGAGTTGGTGGATCGCCTCGTTCGATGCGCGATAGGCGCCCCACAACAACCAGACTGCAATTCCAATTCCGAAGGCGGCGTCGGCGCCATGGATATGCAACGTCTGGTCGAGGACCAGGGCGACGATGACCGATCCGTTGAGGAACAGGTCCGACTTGTAGTGGACGTTGTCCGTCTTGATCGCGACCGAGCCGGTGCGCGCGATCACGATCTTTTGGTACCACAAGAGCAAATAGGTCGCGGCGATCGCGAGGAGCGATACGCCGACGCCAAGCTCCAGCGCCGCAGTCTCGCCGCCGTTGATCAATCGGTCGGCTGCGCGCCAGCCGATGGCGATCGCTGACACGGTGATGAGCGCGACCTAAGCCAGAGCGACGAGCGCTTCGGCCTTCCCGTGACCGAAGCGATGGTCGGAGTCGGCCGGAACCGCGGCGATCCGGACTCCCACCAGGGTGGTGATGCTGGCGATCACGTCGAGTGCGGTGTCGGCGAGCGAGCCGAGCATCGCGGTGGAATCGGTCGCGTAGGCCGCCCAGGCCTTGGCGAGCAGCAGCAGCAGCGCGAGTGTGACACTGGCCAGCGCGGCCCTGGTCGCGTGGACGGAATGCTCGGCGGCAACCTTGGCGGTGGTCACGGGTAAAGCAGCCCTTCGGACCAGCCGTCGCCGCGTCGCGCGAACAGCCGCCGCTCGTGCAGCCGATGCTCGCGCGCCGTCCAGAACTCGATCCGGTCGGGAACGACGCGATATCCGCCCCACGTCGCCGGGCGCGGCACGTCCTGACCCTCGTAACGCCGCTTCGCTTCATCGAACCGCCGTTCGAAGGTTTCGCGGCTGTCGAGGGGGCGCGACTGGTCCGACGCCCAGGCGCCGAGCTGCGAATCCCGGCCCCGCGTGGCGAAATAGGCGTCAGCTTCCGCGTCGGAGGCACGCTCGATCCGGCCCTCGATGCGAATCTGGCGGCCCAACGACTTCCAGTGGAAGAGCAGCGCGGCGCGGGGATTCTCCGCCAGGTCCTCGCCCTTGGCGCTCTGCTCATGGGTGTAGAAAGCGAAGCCGGCCGGGCCGTGGGCCTTCAACAGCACCATCCGCGCCGACGGCTGGCCGTCGGCGCCGGCGGTCGCCAGCGCCATCGCTTCCGGCTCGTTCGGCTCGCTTGCGCGAGCCTGTGCGAACCATTCGTCGAACAGGGTGAAAGGGTCGATCGCCATGCTCCGCGCGCCTTAGGCTTGGCCCGGCGCGTGCCGCAACCCATCTGGTCAGGCGCAAATCGTTGCGGCATGGGAGCGGAATGGCCCTCGACCTCTATCAACGGCTGGGAGTGAAGCGCGGGGCGAGCGAGGCCGAGATCAAGAAGGCCTACCGCAGCCTCGCCAAGCAGCTTCACCCCGACCGCAACAAGGACAAGCCCGATGCGGCAAAGCGGTTCGCCGAGATCACCCATGCCTACGACCTGCTGTCGGACAAGGACAAGCGCGCGAAGTACGACCGCGGCGAGATCGACGAGGACGGCAATCCGAAGATGCCGTTCGGGTCGGGCTTCGGCGGCTATTCGAGCGGCTCGGGGCCGCAGCCCGGCGCCGGCGGGTTCGAGAATTTCAATTTCGGGAGTGGCGACGGGGCCGACCTTAGCGACCTGTTCGAGGGACTGTTCGGCGCCGCCACCCGCGGCCGCAATCCGGGCGGCTTCTCCGGTTTCCGCCAGCGTGGGCGGGCGCCTCAGAAGGGCGCCGACGTCGCCTATCGGCTCAAGGTGCCCTTTACCGACGCGGTCGCGCTCCAGCCGCAGCGCATCGCGCTCGCCGACGGCAAGACGATCGACCTCAAATTGCCGAACGGCCTCGAGGACGGGACCAAGATCCGGCTTGCCGGCAAGGGCGCGGAGGGCCCGGCGGGGCGCGGCGACGCGATCGTTACGATCGACGTCGAGCCGCACCGCTTCTTCACCCGCGACGGGACCAACATCCGGCTCGAGCTGCCGGTGACCCTCAAGGAAGCGGTGCTTGGGTCGAAAGTGAAGGTCCCGACCGCCGAGGGGCCGGTGATGCTGACCATCCCCAAGAACAGCAGTTCGGGCACGGTGCTCCGGCTCAAGGGTCGCGGCTTCACCGGCAAGGACGGCAAGCGCGGCGACCAGCTGGTCACGATCGAGATCGACGTGCCGGCCGACGACGCAGCGTTGCAGCAATTCGCCGAACAATGGGATGGCGGCGGCAACCCGCGCGCCTCGCTTGGGGTTTAGCCTCGCGTCGCTATAGTCCTGCTGTCGAATGAGAGACGCTTCCCCCCAGTCGCCCGAAGCACGGCGCAAGCGCCTCGCGAGCATGCGGGCGGCCTTCGGCACGCATGTCGAGGAAAAGCTCAAGCCGAAGATTACGGCATGGGAAGTGACCAAACGGGTCGCCGTCGGGGTCTATAACGACGGCTTCATCCACGCCGGCAATCTCGCTTATCTGTCGGTTCTGGCGCTGTTCCCTTTCTTCATTTTCGCCGCGGCCGTCGCTCACCTGCTCGGCCAGAGCCAGGACGCGATGCTGACCGTCGCCAACGTGCTGCGCCGCCTGCCGCCGAGTGTCGCGGCGACCCTCCGCGAGCCGATCCAGGAGGTACTCACCGTCCGCACCGGCCCGCTGCTGTGGTTCGGCGGGATCGTCGGGCTGTGGACCGCGGCCAGCTTCGTCGAGACCATCCGCGACATCCTGCGCCGCGCCTATGGCGTCAAATATTGCGCGCCCTTCTGGGAATATCGCCTCGGCTCGATCCTCCTGATCCTCGGCGCAGTGTTGCTGCTGATGCTGGCCTTCGCGGCGTCGACCGCGCTGACCTTCGCCCACCATTGGCTGGTCGAATGGTTTCCCTTCGCGCAGGGGGCCGGGACGAGGCTGGGACTCTATCGGCTGGTCCCGGCGGTGACCCTGTTCGTGACCTTCTACGGCCTGTTCTTCGCGCTGACGCCGGCGCGCTACCGTAAGCGCGGCTGCCGCAAATGGCCGGGCGCGCTGTTCATCACTGCGTGGTGGCTGGCGACGGTCGAGATCCTGCCGAGCGTGCTCGGGCTGCTCGGCGGCTACAGCCTGACCTACGGCAGCCTCGCCGGGGTGATGATCGCGCTGCTGTTCTTTTTCGTCGTCGGTTTGGGCGTGGTCATCGGGGCCGAGCTCAACGCGGCGCTGGCGGAAGGCGGCGCCACCGCGCTAAAGGGCGAGGTCTATACCGGGCCCTACACCGACGAGCTGGAGGTCGAGGAGCCGCAGCCCGGGGAGGATGTCGAAGCCGAGCTGGAAACAGGGGGACCCCAACTTTGACTGGACTGATGCAGGGCAAGCGCGGGCTGATCATGGGGCTGGCCAACGACCGCTCGCTGGCGTGGGGGATCGCTCGCGCGGTCTCCGAGCAGGGCGCGGAGCTCGCATTTTCCTACCAGGGCGAAGCGTTGGAGAAACGGGTGCGGCCGCTGGCGGCGGAACTGGGCCACGACCTGATCGTCGATTGCGACGTTTCCGACATGAAGGCGCTCGACCAGACGTTCGCCGTGCTGAAGGAGCGCTGGGGAACGCTCGACTTCGTCGTCCACGCGATCGGCTATTCCGACAAGAACGAGCTGCGCGGCAAGTTCGTCGACACGTCGATGGACAATTTCCTGATGACCATGAACATCTCGGTGTTCAGCTTCGTCACGGTCGCGCAGCGCGCCCGGGCGCTGATGCCCAATGGCGGGTCGCTGCTGACCCTGACCTATTACGGCGCCGAGAAGGTCATCCCCCATTACAACGTCATGGGGGTGGCCAAGTCGGCGCTGGAGACGTCGGTGAAATATCTTGCCGCCGACCTCGGGCCCGAGAACATCCGCGTCAACGCGGTTTCGGCGGGGCCGATCAAGACCCTCGCCGCGAGCGGCATCGGCGACTTCCGCTACATCATGAAGTGGAACGAATATAATGCGCCGCTGCGCCGTAACGTGACCATCGAGGACGTCGGCGGTGCGGGCTTATACCTGCTGTCCGACCTCTCGTCCGGGGTGACCGGCGAGATCCACCATGTCGACGCCGGCTACAACGTCGTCGGCATGAAGGCCGAGGACGCGCCCGACATCAGCGTGGTGTGATGGCCGAGGTCGCGCGGCACGTCACCGTGACCGGCCGCGTGCAGGGCGTGTTCTTCCGCGCGTGGCTGCGCGACCAGGCGAACGAGCTCGGCGTCACCGGCTGGGTACGCAATTGCCCCGACGGACGCGTCGACACGCATGTCGAAGGTGAGGAGACTGCGGTCGAGCAACTGATCCAGCGACTGCATCGCGGCCCGCCCTCGGCGCAAGTCGAGGACGTCCACGTCTGGAACGTCGACCTGTTCGATTTCGAGGACTTCGAGATCCGGCCCTAACCCGCGAAGGGGTCGCGCACCAGGATCGTGTCGTCGCGCTCGGGCGAGGTCGAGACCAGCGCGACCGGGCAGCGGATCAGCTCCTCGATCCGGCGGACATATTTGATCGCCCGCGCCGGCAGGTCGGCCCAGCTGCGCGCGCCGCGGGTCGAGCCCGGCCAGCCCTCGACCTCCTCGTAGATCGGCTCGACCCGCGCCTGGTCGGCGGCGTGCGCCGGCAGATAGTCGAGCGTCTCGCCGTCGAGCCGGTAACCGGTGCAGATGCGCACCGTCTCGAACCCGTCGAGCACGTCGAGCTTGGTCAGCGCGATCCCGGTCACGCCGCTGACCGCGACTGCCTGGCGCACCAGCACCGCATCGAACCAGCCGCAGCGCCGCTGACGGCCGGTCACCGTGCCGAACTCGTGGCCGCGCTCCCGAGCTTCTGGCCGACCTCATTGTCCTGCTCGGTCGGGAAGGGACCCGACCCGACGCGCGTGGTGTAGGCCTTGGCGATGCCGAGCACGAAGCCGGCGGCGCGCGGCCCCATCCCGGTGCCCGAGCCGGTCGTTCCCGCGACCGTGTTGGACGAGGTGACGAACGGATAGGTGCCGTGGTCGACGTCGAGCAGCACGCCCTGCGCGCCCTCGAACAGGATGCGGCGGCCGCGCTGCAGTGCGGCGTCGAGGTCGCGCCACACCGGCCGGGCGAAGGGCAGCACGAAATCGGCGATCGCGCTCAAGTCGCGGAGCAGGCGGTCGCGGTCGACCGGGGGCTCGTTGAAGCCGGCGCGGAGCGCATCGTGATGGGCGCACAGGCGGTCGAGCAGCGGCCCGAGGTCGTCGAGCTTGGCGAGGTCGCACACGCGGATCGCTCGGCGGCCGACCTTGTCCTCGTAGGCCGGGCCGATGCCGCGCCGGGTGGTGCCGATCTTGCCCGCGCCGCGGCGTCTTCGCGCAGGGCGTCGAGGTCGCGGTGGATCGGCAGGATCAGCGGGCAATTGTCGGCGATCATCAGCACGTCGGGGTGACGTCGATGCCCTGCGCGGCGAGCTTCTCGACCTCGGCCTTCAAGCGCCCAAGGGTCGAGCACGACGCCGTTGCCGATCACCGACGGCGTGCCGCGCACGATCCCGCTGGGCAGCAGCGACAGCTTGTACACCTGGTCGCCGACGACCAGCGTATGCCCGGCGTTATGGCCGCCCTGGAAGCGCACCACCATGTCGGCGCGGCTCGCCAGCCAGTCGACGATCTTGCCCTTGCCTTCGTCGCCCCACTGGGCGCCGATGACGGTGACGTTTCCCACGTGTGTTCCTTGTCTCGAGCGGCCCGCGTGGCTCTAGGGGGTGAGCGCCAGCGCGTCCAGTTCGAGAGCCCACAAGAGACCTGCTCCATTACGGAGCAGAAGAGGGTTCTTGTTCTGTTCCTAATCGGTTATTCACGAGCGGTCATCGGCAGTCGCCGGCAATGCCAACGTTTGCTTGATGACTACCGCTTATTGCTCCATATTGGAACGTATTGGTTTTGATTAATGTTGATTGGTAAGTGAAATGGCTGACGACGGGCGTGTAGTCACAGCAAAGCTTCCGGACGAGCTTGTCGCTCGGATGGACGAAGTTGCCGACCGCATTGACCGGAGCAAAAGCTGGATCGTACGCCAAGCGCTGAGCGAATGGCTTGCGGAGGAGCAACGCCGCTATGAGCTCACCCTTGAGGCGCTCAAGGACGTCGATGAGGGGCGCACGATTCCGCATGAAGAAGTGCTAGCCATGGTCGAGCAACGAAAGCGCGAACGCCGCGAGGCGCGGGCCCGCTCGGCCGCATGAGAATCGTCTGGTCATCCGCCGCATGGGCGGATGTCGATCGATTACATGCGTTTCTTGCGGAACACGACCTCGACGCGGCGGACGCGGTCTTCGACAAGTTGACCAATGCGCCGACAGCGCTACTCAAATTTCCCCGCCGAGGCCCGCGACTGACTGAATTTGACTCGCGAGAAGTTCGGGAATTTCGGGTCGGAAGGTATTTGCTCCGCTACGAGTTGGCCGGAACCGACATTTTCGTGCTCAGATTCTTCCACGCCAGAGAAGAGCGGTTCTGAGTTGCAGCGCTGATGGGCGCCACGGACCCAACTTACAGTTTTCGTCTCACTCGGCACCGATGACGGTGACGTTCCCATTATCTGCGCCCTGCTGTGCGGCCCGCGGGGCTGTAGGGGAAGGGGCACGGCGTCTAGGTCAGGTCTGGCTTGTCGCCTTGTCGAGCGCTTCTAAGACCCAGCGGGATCGTCGGCGGACGCCGGGATCCTCAGCTACCTCCAAACCCTTCAGCTCTTCTCTGAAATTTTGATCGTCAACGACGGCTGCAACGCGGCAGAAACGGCGGAACTCGCGGCGGTCGGCCTTCTGAACGACATTGAGGATGGACGGTTTGAAGTCTTGTGATCTCATGCTGAGTAAGAGGGCGCTGCTTAAGTGCGCCGAGCAGAGCTTCTTTCATGTAGCCTGATCGAAAGAAGACCGGATCTGCTTCGACAAAGTCCAGAATGTCGGCTGTGCCAATTTCCGAGCCAGGCAACGCTCCCTGCTCAAATAGCCGCAAGTCCTCAGGATAGACGCGAGAGTAGGTTGCGTTGAAAGCCCTTATGGCATTGAGCCACCTCTGCGTTCTTGGATCGCTCTCATCATTTCGATTGACGACCTCTTTGAAGGCGTCGTGGATTTCCGCCTAGCTTCGTTCACCGCACGAGCGCGGGTGGAGTAGCCAAAATCGCGCATGCAGACCCATCCCTAAATGTCGAACGAGCTTGAGCGGAGCTCGATTAAGAATCTCTGGCAGGAAATCCCTAAAAACTCAGCGGCACGACCTCGCGGACGCCGGGAAGCTCGTGCAGCTGCTTCGCGACCGCTGGCGTGATGGGGTCGTCGACCGCGACCAGCGCGACCGCTTCGCCGCCTTCCTTGCGGCGGCCGAGGCCGAAGGTGGCGATGTTGATGCGGTTCTCGCCGAGGCGGGTGCCGAGTGCGCCGATGAAGCCCGGCGCGTCGGTGTTGACGATGTAGATCATCTGGCCTGCCAATTCGGCCTCGATCGCCACTCCGAAGATGTTGACCAGGCGCGGGGCGCGGTTGCCGAAGAGGGTGCCCTCGACGCGCTTTGCGCCGTGGTCGGTGCCGACGGTCACCGCGATCAAAGTGTGATAGTCGCCCTCGGCCTCGTTGCGGATTTCGCGCACCGCGATGCCGCGCTCCTTCGCGAGATAAGGCGCGTTGACCATGTTGACCGTGTCCGACCAGCTGCGCATCACTCCGGCGAGCACCGCGCCGGTGATCGGCTTGACGTTGAGCTCCGCCGCGGCGCCCTCGACCTCGACGTCGATCGAGCGGATCTCGGTGCCGGCGATCTGCCCGACCAGCCGGCCGAGCTTCTCGGCCAAGCGCCATGTAGGGGCGGAGCCGCGGCGCTTCCTCGGCCGAAAGCGATGGCACATTGACCGCATTGGTGATTCCGCCGAGCAGCAGATAATCCGCCATCTGCTCGGCGATCTGGATCGCGACGTTGACCTGCGCCTCGGTGGTCGAGGCGCCGAGGTGCGGCGTGCAGATCAGGCCGCGCGTCCCGAACAGCACATTGTCCTTCGCCGGCTCCTCCTGGAACACGTCGAGCGCCGCGCCGGCGACATGGCCGCTGTCGAGCGCGTCCTTGAGCGCCGCTTCGTCGATCAGCCCGCCGCGCGCGCAATTGACGATCCGCACGCCGGGCTTGGTCCTGGCCAGCGCCTCGCGCGTGAGGATGCCGCGCGTCTGATCGGTCAGCGGCGTGTGGAGGGTGATGAAATCGGCGCGGGCGAGCAGTTCGTCGAGCTCGGCCTTCTCGACCCCGAGCTCGACCGCCCGCTCGGGCGAGAGGAACGGGTCGTAGGCGACGACCTTCATCTTCAGGCCGTGGGCGCGGTCGGCGACGATCGAGCCGATATTGCCGCAGCCGATCAGGCCCAATGTCTTGCCGGCCAGCTCGACCCCCATGAAGCGGTTCTTCTCCCACTTGCCCGACTGGGTCGACTGGTCGGCCTGCGGGATCTCGCGGGCGAGCGCGAACAGCATCGCGATCGCGTGCTCGGCGGTGGTGATCGAATTGCCGAACGGCGTGTTCATGACCACGATCCCGCGGGCCGAGGCGGCGGGCACGTCGATCGTATCGACGCCGATGCCGGCGCGGCCGATCACCTTGAGGCGGGGCAAAGCGGCATCCATCACCGCGGCATTGACCTTGGTCGAGCTGCGCACGGCGAGCCCGTCGTAATCGCCGATGACCGCCGCCAGCTCCTCCGGGGACAGGCCGGGCCGCTCGTCGACCGCGATCCCGCGCTCGCGGAAGATCGCCGCGGCGCGGGGATCCATCTTGTCGGCGATGAGGACGCGTACTTGCCCGGTCATTTCACTTGCTCCCATGCCCAGTCGAGCCACGGCCCGAGCGCCTCGATGTCGGCACTGTCGACCGTCGCGCCGCACCAGATGCGCAGGCCGGGCGGGGCGTCGCGATAGGCGCCGACGTCGTAGGCCGCGTCCTCCGCCTCAAGCAGCTTCGTGATCGCTTTCTGCCGCGCCCGGTTGGCCTCCTCGTCGGAGCGGTCGGTGAATTGCAGGCAGACCGAAGTGTTCGACCGGATCTCCGGGTCCTTGGCCAGATGCTCGATCCACGGCGCCGACCCGACCCAGCGGTCGAGTGCCGCGGCATTGGCGTCGGCGCGGGCGATCAGCGCCTCGAGCCCGCCGATCCGCTCGGCCCAATCGAGCGCCCACAGCCAGTCCTCGACGCACAGCATCGAAGGCGTGTTGATCGTCTCGCCGCGGAAGATGCCGTCGATCAGCTTGCCGCTTTTGGTCAGCCGGAAGATCTTGGGCAGCGGCCGCGGCGCCGGCTCGCGCTCGAGCCGCTCGACCGCGCGGGGGGAGAGCACCAGCATGCCGTGCGCGGCCTCGCCGCCGAGCGCCTTTTGCCAGCTGAAGGTGCCGACATCGATCTTCGCCCAGGCGACATCCTGGGCGAAGGCCGCCGAGGTCGCGTCGCAGAGGGTGAGGCCGGTGCGGTCGGCCGCGATCCAGTCGCCGTCCGGCACGCGCACGCCGCTGGTGGTGCCGTTCCAGGTGAACACCACGTCGTTGGCCGGATCCATGCCGGTGAGGTCCGCGATCTCGCCGTAATTGGCGGTCCGGATCTCGGCGTCGAGGTTGAGCTGTTTGGCGACGTCGGTGACCCAGCCGGCGCCGAAGCTCTCCCAGGCGAGCATGGTGACCGGCCGCGTCCCGAGCAGCGACCAAATCGCCAGCTCCATCGCGCCGGTGTCGGACGCCGGGACGATGCCGAGCCGGTAATCGGCCGGGAGCTGCAGCAGCGCGTGGGTGCGATCGATCGCCTCCTGCAGTCGGGCCTTGCCGAGCGCTCCGCGATGGGAGCGGCCGAGCGCGTCGGTGCGTAGCAGTCCGGGATCCCAGCCAGGCGGCTTGGCGCAGGGGCCTGACGAGAAATGCGGGCGCGTGGGTCGCGCGGCGGGTTTGGTCACAAACACTCTCCTTCCAGAGAGCTCGCGCCGCGTTGGGACGGCGTGGCCCGCCGCTGTTTCTAAGGCCGATTGCGGCAGCGGCAAGGCGGCCCGCGAAAGATTCGCTTCGACTCCCTTGGCCGGCGCGAACAACAGTTTGAATTTGCTGGTGGACGGGGCCGTAACGAGAACGCTTTCTCCGTTCACCGCAGTTACCCCGCAACTCATCCCGGCACGGGTTCCGAGGTGTTGAAATCGTTAACCATCCGGAAGCAGTGTCCGCCCGTCGGCTCGCGAGGGGCAATCGCGTGCCCGGCAGTTGGGGCTGGGGAGCTCCTTTTTGATGGATTTGACGTGCCGTACGCCTCTGTGCGCGCCGTTGGAGCTTTTGGGAGCGGGGACGAGATGACGCAAGTTCTGGCAGCGACGGGCGCCTTGTTCCGCGACCGCGATCTGTTCGTCCACGATGGCTCCAAGCTTCGCCGCTTCCGCATTTCCGCCCCCGTCCAGGGGGTGTTCTTTTTAGTGCTCCTGACGCTCGTCGCCTGGTCGAGCTACGCCACCGCGCGCTTCGTGTCGGTCGCTCCGCCGGCCCCGGCCCCTGCGGCCGCGCTGTCCGCCGACGATTATTCGGCCCAGGTCGCCAAGCTCGCCGCCGAAACCGAGCGCCGGGTCCAGGCCATCGAGCAGCGCCAGTTCGCCCTCGCCGAGGCGCTGGCTGGCCAGAATGTCGACGCCGCTTCGCTGAAGCGCCTCGGCTTCTATCCCGCCAAGCCCGGGCAGCAGGGCGTCGGCGGACCGTTCGAGAGCGCCGGAAACCCGACCTTCAAGGCATTGTTCAACAGCTGGAAGAAGCTCGATCAGCTGCAGGACGGCGTGATCGCGGTTCCGTCGGACAAGCCAGTCCAGGCCGCGGTGACGATGATGTCCGCCTTCGGTTTCCGCTCCGACCCGTTCAACCACCGCGCCGCGATGCACCCCGGCATCGACCTGTCCGGTTCCTACGGCACGCCGATCTACGCGACCGCCGACGGCACCGTGCTTCGCGCCGGCTGGAACAGCGGCGGCTACGGCAATCTCGTCGAGCTCGACCATGGCCGCGGCATCACCACCCGCTACGGGCACATGTCGGCGATCCTGGTCAGCCCCGGCCAGCACGTCACCCGCGGCCAGCAGGTCGGGCGCATGGGCTCGACCGGGCGGTCGACCGGCAACCATCTGCACTACGAAGTGCGGATCGACGGCCGCGCAGTGAACCCGATCCCGTTCATGAAGTCGACCGACTATGTCCTCGCGATGCAGCGCCGCTCGGGCACCGCGTCGATGGACGCGCTGGCGATCGGCGGGCCGGCAGTCGGCAAATAAGCTTGTTCGCCCCCCGGGCGCTTCCTATCTCCCTCGCGTGAGCGAGCCCCAGATCAGCCTGACCGAGAATGCGGCCAAGCGCGTCGCGTGGATCGCCGAACGCCAGCACAAGCCTGCCATCCTCCGCCTCGCGGTCGACGGCGGCGGCTGCGCCGGCTTCACTTACACGTTCGAGCTCGCCGACCGGGCCGACAGCGCCGACGCGGTCGCCGAGACCGCCGGGGTCAAGCTGGTCGTCGACCCGGTCAGCCTCGAGCTCGTCAAGGGTTCGGCGGTGGATTTCGTCGAGGATCTGGGCGGGGCCGCGTTCCGGGTCATCAACCCCAACGCCCAGTCGGGCTGCGGCTGCGGCTCGAGCTTCAGCGTCTAGCGCTGCTAGAGCGCGTAGCTGTGGGCTCGCGGCCGGGGAATCCGCCGCACCCGCTCGACCGCGGCCGGCCGGGCCTGAGCCTTCTCATCGACCAGCCCGCGCTCGACCGCATTGGCCCAGGCCGCCTCGGCCAGCGCGGTATCGGACCACAGCGGGCTCACAGCGGGAACGCCTGAATGCCGGTGGCGAGCTGCATCGCGAGCAGCACGCCGGTCACCGCGAACAATCCGCCAAGTCCGGTCCTGATTCTCAAGCCGAGCATCTTTTGCACCCCTGAAATCGAGGGTGCCTGTGCGCGCTTGCCGCCGCGCCCGCCATGGGAAAGTCCGGCAAATGACCGCCATTTGTCCGCCCCGTTCGAAGCCGGTTGACGAAATGTACGGATTTGTGCGGAGATGTGCGGACCGGGAGCCGAGTCCGGAGGGGCGATTCCCATGCACAATGAGCTGAGCGTCGAAGGCAGCGAAGCGGTCGCGCTGATCGTGCGCGAGGAAGCTCGCCCGGCGCCGGCTGTCGCGCCAGTGGCTTGCCGACGCGGCTCGGGTCAGCCTGTCGACGCTCGAGAAGGCGCTCGCCGGGAGCCGCCCGTTCACGCTCGCGACCGTGGTCCGCCTCGAGGGCGCGCTCGGCACCAGCCTCGGCACCGGCGACCGGCCGACTCCGCGGCCCGGCCGTTCGCTCCGGAAACGATGGGCGCTTACTCGCGCCCCGCGGTGCAATGGCTCGAAGGCTCCTATCTGACCCTGCGCCCGTCGTTCAGCGAGCCCGATGCGGTATTCGCTTACCTGACGTCGATCGCGTGGGACGACGCCGAGGGCCACCTCGTGTTCAGCGAGGCGGCGCGGACCGACAGCCAGTATGAGCAAAAAGGGTTCGTTTCCTTCCCCAGCATGTCGGGCGCGATCTATTTGGTGACGATCAGCGAGGGCCAGTATCGGGTCGCGATCCTCAACCGCCCGGTCGGCGGCGGGATGAGCGGCATCCTCCTGACGCTCGCAGCCGGCGAGGGCGCCCAGCTGACCCCCGCGGCGGTGCCGATCGCGCTGGTCCCGACCCGGCTCAGCGCCGATCCCCAGGTCGGCGTGATCCGCGCCGGCGACGAATGCTTCGCCGAATATCGCGAATGCGTCGATCGCGTGACCGGACGCGGATACGCGCGCTTTCCCGGCTGAACCCGGCCCGCTAAGCCGGGGCGATGAAGATCGCCTCATTCAACATCAACGGCATCCGCGCGCGGATGCCGCGGCTGGTCGAATGGCTCGACCGGGAGAAGCCCGACGTCGCCTGCCTACAGGAGCTGAAGTGCGCCGACGAGCAGCTGCCGATCGCCGACATCGAGGCCGCCGGCTATGGCGCCGTGTGGCATGGGCAGAAGGGCTTCAACGGGGTCGCGATCCTGGTCCGCGGCGGCTCGCCCGAGCTGCGCCGGGTCGGGCTGCCGGGCGATCCCGACGACACCCACAGCCGCTACATCGAGGCCGAGGTGAACGGCGTGATCGTCGCCTCGCTCTATCTGCCCAACGGCAATCCGGTCGGGACCGAGAAGTTCGACTATAAGCTTAAATGGATGGAGCGGCTCGGCGCCCATGCGCGGGCGCTGCTCGACGAGGAACGGCCGGCGGTGCTGTGCGGCGACTGGAACGTGGTGCCCGAGGACCGCGACGTCTTCTCGGCGCGGGCGACCGCGCGCGACGCGGTGATGCAGCCCGAGACCCGCGACGCGTGGCGGCGGATCGTCAACCAGGGCTGGACCGATGCCTTGCGCGCGCTGCACCCGCGCGAGGAGAAGCTCTACACCTTCTGGGACTATACCGCGGGCTGCTGGCAGCGCGACCTCGGCTTCCGGCTCGACCATCTGCTGTGCTCGCCCGAGGCGGCGGACCGGCTCAAGGCGGCGGGCGTCGACAAATGGGCGCGGGGCGAGGAGAAAGCGAGCGACCACGCGCCGACGTGGGTGGAGTTGGCTTCCTAGCTCCTCCCCGGCCGAAGGCTGGGGAGGGGAACCATTCCCGCAAGGGAATGGTGGAGGGGTGCGAAGGCGCCGGCGCCAGTTACCCCTCCACCATGCTCCGCATGGTTCCCCTCCCCATCGCTACGCGATAGGGAGGAACTCACAGCGCTTTCTCGTAAATCCGGTAGCGGTGGTTGATGGCGGCGCCGGGGAGCTGGGCGATCGACAGCATTCCCTTATTGTCCTCGAGGATCCAGCCGAACTCGCCATGGGTCGCGCCATATTTGGTGGTGCCGTCGCGGCGGGTGTATTCGATCATCATGAAGGCGAGCTGGCTCGCCAGCCGCGTGTGGTGCAGCTTCTTCGCCACCCCCATCAGCGGGACCCGCAGGCGCCGCGTCCGCGGCTTGCGCAGCCGCCACAGCAATTTGATCCAGTTGAACGGGAACAGCTCGCCGTTGAGGTCCTGCAACAGCTCGTTGATGTCGGGGATGGTGAGCATGAAGGCGACCGGCTCGCCGTCGACCTCGGCGATCCGCACCAGCTCGCTGAAGATGATCGGCTTCAGCTTCTTGCCGGCATATTTGATCTCCGCCTCGGTCAGCGGGACATAACCCCAATTGTTCGACCAGGCGTCGTTCAGGAGGTTGAGGATCAGCCGCGCCTCCGCGTCGAACTTCGACTTGTCGACCATGCGGATCCGGATGTGCGGGTTGCGCTCGCCCATCGCGATCAGGCGGTCGATCTTGGGATCCTCCCAATGCTCGATGTTGAGCGCGTAGGTGAGGAGGTCCTTGGCCTTGGCGTAGCCGGCACCCTCGACCCACGCCTGATATTCGGGCCGGTGATGGCCCATCATCGCGGTCGGCGGCTCGGCGAAGCCCTCGATCTCCAGTCCCGGCTCGTCCCAGATCGACAAGCTGATCGGCCCGAGCGCGCTGGTCATGCCCTGCGCGCGAAGCCAATCCTCGGCGGTCCGGATGAGCGCCGCCGCCGCTTCCCCGTCGAGCGCGTCCAAGAAGCCCCATTGGCCGGTGCCGCGGCCCATATGCTCCTGGACAAGCTGGTCGACCTGCGCGCTGATCCGGCCAACGACCCGGCCGCCGCGCTCCGCCAGCCACAACTGCGCCTTGGCATGCTCGAACCACGGGTTCTTGCCGGGGGTGATCAGGCCGTGGACCTCGTCCTTGAGCGGCGGGACCCAGGCCGGGTCGTCCTGGTAGACCGTCCACGCGAAGTCGACGAAGGCCTTGCGGTCGGCCTTGGTCTCGACCGGCCGGATGGTGACTGGGGCGCTGCTCATGCGCGAGGGCTAGCGTCTGCCGCGGCCCAGCGCCAGTGAACCGTTCATTGCGAGGCCACGATGCCGCCACTATCTCAAGGCAGTAGCGAGACCTTCATGACCGACACCGCAACCCTCCAGCGTACCAGCGACGCTGCCTCCGCGCAGCGCGCGCCGGCGCGAGTTACGGACGACGCGACCATGCTCAAGGCCGCGGCGAACCTGACGCGCGACCTCAACGTGCCGCGCTCGACCATTTACTGGCTCGACATGCTCGGCTCGGCGGTGGTCGGCTATGCCGCACTGTTCGCGACCATGGCGCTAAGCTTTCCGCTGGCGCTGGTCACCGGGCTGGTCGCGGTCCTCGCGCTGTACCGCGCCGGCTCGTTCATCCACGAGCTGACGCACATCAAGAAGGGCGCGGTCAGGGGCTTCCGCTTCACCTGGAACCTCACCGTCGGCGTGCCGCTGCTGGTGCCGAGCTTCATGTACGAGGGGGTGCACAACCAGCACCACGCCAAGCGCTATTACGGCACGGTCGACGATCCTGAATATCTGCCGCTGGCGCTGATGCACCCGTGGACCCTGCCACTGTTCCTGGTGGTCGCCGCGCTGGCGCCGGTCGGGATGCTGATCCGCTTCGGGATACTCGCCCCGCTGTCGCTGCTCTTCCCGAAGCTGCGCGCCGCGGTGGTCGGCAAATATTCCGGGTTGCAGATCAACCCGAAGTTCGTCCGCCCCGCGCCCGAGGGCGAGTTCGCGCGCGACTGGGCGTGGCAGGAAGCGGCGTGCAGCATCTGGGCGATCGCGCTGCTCGCGCTGGTCGCTAGCGGCCTCGTCCCGCTGAAGGATTTCCTGATTTTCCTCGGCGTCGCCTCGGGCGTGATGTTCCTCAACCAGGTGCGGACCCTGGTCGCGCATTTGTGGGAGAATGGGGGCGAGCCGATGAGCGTCACCGCGCAGTTCCTCGACAGCGTCAACGTGCCGCCGCCGGCGACCCTGCCGGCGCTGTGGGCGCCGGTCGGCCTGCGCTATCACGCGCTGCACCATCTGCTGCCGGGCCTGCCTTATCACGCGCTCGGCGAAGCACACCGCCGGCTCAAGAAAGAGCTCGCGGCGGACTCGGTCTATTTCGAAGCCAACCACCGCGGCCTCTCGCCGCTGGTCGTGCGCCTGGCCGCCCGCAGTTGGAAGGGACGCTAAGGCTTAGTTGCGCCAACCGGCCGAATGGCTGATGTTCGGCTGATGAAGCGATCGGTCGTCTTCGTCTCGATGATCGCGGCTGGTTGCGCGCCATTCCCGCACGGGACCGCCGCTGCAAATCGAGTGTTTGCGAAGGCGACACCGATGTGCGCCGTCTTAGCAAAGCCACAAGCTTACATCGGCCAGCGCGTGCTTGTCAGCGGGACTTACTTCGTCAGTCCGCACGGCCCCAGTTTCTATGATGAAACCTGCGCCGGGCACATTGCGCTCGAATTCCAACTCAGGATTTTCCGAAGATCACGATAAACGCGCGGTGTCGACCATTCGCGTGGCAATTGCCGGGGACGTGCGAAAGGCCGTGCCGATCGTGCTTGAAGGAATGCTCATCGGGCCTTCTCCAATCGCACCTGCGCCGGTGCTGTATTGCTCCGGTGGCGCGACATGCTCTGAATATCAGCTGCGGGAATGGAAGATCGTTGCCGCAGGCGCGGTATTGAAACGAACTGACCTCTAGCTGGGCCGGCCCACTCAGCGGCGGCAGGGATATTTGTGCTGGAGGACGCGGATCATGCCGTCCTTGAGGCTCATCCGCGCGCGTTCCGCGGCCGGGATCGCGGCGAGGCCGTCGATGAACTCGAAATTGCCGAGCTTCGCCCGCGCCGTCGGCGAGCAATAGAGGATCGGCTTGCCGGCGCGCTCGGCCGCGATGCGGTCATCGCCGATCGCCTTGCCGACCGCCGTCGCCTCGGCCTTCAGCCGGGCGTAGTCGCTGTCGAAGAAAGCGAACGGGCCCTTGGCCTTGAGCCGGTTGGCCCGGTCGAGGAAATTCTGGGCCGTGCCGGGCGGCGCGGCCAGCGCGGATGTCGAGACACAAAGTGCGAGCAGGAACAGGATTGCGTTGCGCATAAGAAAAGTCACTCCGCGAGCTTAGTGCCCGGAAGCGCCCTTTCGGTTTGAACCGCCGGTGAACTAGGTGGCGATCGCCGGGCCGCCGATCGATCCCGGCTTGGGCCGCTTTGCCTTCGGGATCGACGAGCCCGCGGCCGGGATGGCCGGGCCGCTGAACCCGCCGCGGTCGATCGTTCCGCCCTCGAGCACGGTCTTGATCTCGTCGCCCGACAGAGTCTCATATTCGAGCAGGCCCTTGGCCAGCGTCTCGAGCTCGTCGCGGTTCTCGTTGAGCAGGGTCCTGGCGCGTTCGTAGCCCTCGTCGACGATGCGGCGGATTTCGTTGTCGATCGCCTGCGCCGTCTCGTTTGACATGTTGCGCTGACGGTTGACCGAGTAGCCCAGGAACACTTCCTCATCGGCGTCGGCATATTGCAGCGGGCCGAGCAGGTCGGACATGCCCCAGCGGGTGACCATGTCGCGGGCGAGGCCGGTCGCGTAGCTGATGTCGGACGATGCGCCCGAGCTGACCTTGTCGTAGCCGAAGATCAGTTCCTCGGCGACGCGCCCGCCCATCGCGACGGCGAGGTTCGCGTACATCTTGTCGCGGTGGTAGCTGTAATTGTCGCGCTCGGGCAGGCGCATGACCATGCCCAGCGCGCGGCCGCGCGGAATGATCGTCGCCTTGTGGATCGGGTCCGATGCGGGCTCGTGCAGCGCGACGATCGCGTGGCCGGCCTCGTGGTAGGCGGTCATGCGCTTCTCGTCCTCGGTCATCACCATCGACTTGCGCTCGGTGCCCATCAGCACCTTGTCCTTCGCCTCCTCGAACTCCTTCATGGCGACCAGCCGCTTGCCGCGGCGCGCGGCGAGCAGCGCGGCTTCATTGACGAGGTTGGCGAGGTCCGCGCCGGAGAAGCCCGGAGTGCCGCGGGCGATCACCCGCGGGTCAACGTCGGGCGCCAGCGGCACCTTCTTCATGTGGACGCCGAGGATCTGCTCGCGGCCGTCGATGTCGGGCCGCGGCACCACGACCTGGCGGTCGAAGCGGCCGGGGCGCAGCAGCGCCGGGTCGAGCACGTCGGGGCGGTTGGTCGCGGCGATGATGATGATGCCTTCGTTGGCCTCGAAGCCGTCCATCTCGACCAGCAGCTGGTTGAGGGTCTGCTCGCGTTCGTCGTTGCCGTTGCCGAGGCCGGCGCCGCGGTGACGGCCGACGGCGTCGATCTCGTCGATGAAGACGATGCACGGGGCCGACTTCTTGGCCTGGTCGAACATGTCGCGGACGCGGCTGGCGCCGACGCCGACGAACATCTCGACGAAGTCCGAGCCGGAAATGGTGAAGAAGGGAACGCCGGCCTCACCCGCGATGGCGCGGGCGAGCAAGGTCTTGCCGGTGCCCGGAGGCCCGACCAGCAGCGCCCCCTTGGGGATCTTGCCGCCGAGGCGGGCGAACTTGCCCGGGTCTTTCAGATATTCGACGATTTCCTGCAGCTCTTCGCGGGCTTCGTCGATCCCGGCGACGTCGGCGAAGGTCACCCGGCCCTGCTTCTCGGTCAGCATGCGGGCGCGGCTCTTGCCGAAGCCCATCGCTCCGGAACCGGCATTCTTCTGCATCTGGCGCATGACGAAGAAGCTGATCCCGAGGATCAGCAGGAAGGGCAGCGAATTGTAGAGCATGTAGAGCCAGATGCTGCCCGTTTCCTCGGCCTTGACCTGGACCGCGACGCCCTTCTGGATCATCCGGTCAGCGATATTCGCGCCGGCCGGTGCGATGGTGTGGAAGTCCTCGCCGGAGTTGAGCTTGCCGGCGATCGCGGAATCGCGGTTGGCGCTGGTCATCATCGTGACCGAGCGGACATTCTGCTCGTCGACCTGGCGGACGAAATCGGAATAAGCCATCTGATTGCCGGCCGTGCTGCGCGAGCCGCCGTCGATCATCTGGACGAACAGGACGAGCGCGAAGAGGATGCCGACCCAGATCAGCAGGCTCTTGGTCCACGGGTTGCCGGGCTTCTTTTCCTTGTCGCTCATCGCTCGTCGCTCGTCTTTCGCGGGCAAAACGCCCGTCGCCTTAAAATAGGCGCATGGCGCTCAATAACAATGCGCCGCTTAGAGAGTGATGAACGCGCTCGCGGTCAGACGTGCTCGAGGGGCCGTTCGTCGATCCAGTCGAACGCTGAGCGGCGCTCGAGGTCCTTGAGGCGGTCGAGGAAGATGCCGGCCAGCAGCATCCGCCGCACGCGCGCCTCTTCGGTCACGGCACGGCCGGCGGCGGCGATCTCCTCATTGGCCCGCCGCCGATAGAATCGGGCATCGGATTCCACGCGCACCCTCCCCGGCGAAGCGGTAACCTGCGATTCGACGGGCGGACTTTAACGTAAGTTATCCACAGGTCGAGTCCCCTGCGGGTCCGAAACGAAATATTTTGCGGGGTCAGGTGCGACGGTCGGGTGCTTTGGTCAGGCGCCACGTCGCTCCCCCTTCGAGCTTGAGGCCGGAGAGGGTGAGGGTGGCGCCCGTCGCGAGCGCATCGAGCGCGCGCTCGAGCTCCGCGCCGCGCGGCTCGGGCGCGTGGAAGCGCAAGAAGGCGACGCGCACGATCCGCCGGAGGATTTCGCGCGGCAGCCCCGCGGGATCGATGCGCAGGGCCTCGGCGTCGTCGGTGACCCGCGCCGCGGCGAGGCTCTCCGCGATCCAGTCCAGGGCTTCGTCGGCTTCGCCGAGATTGCGCGCGCTGCGGGCGACTGCGGCCCCGTCCAGCACGCCGGTCGTGGCCAGCGCCTTGCGGACGCGCACCCGCTCATACTGGTCGTCTGCGTTGCTCGGGTCGGTCGCCGGGTCGAGCCCGGCGTCGGCGCAAATGCGCTCGAGCTCGACTCCGCCGCCAGCCGAGCAGCGGCCGGAGCAACGGGAATTGGCTGCCGGGCACGGTCGCGGCCGGGCGCATCCCGGCCAGGCCGCGGACTCCGGAGCCGCGGTTGAGGCGCATAACGACGGTCTCGGCCTGGTCATCGGCATGGTGCGCGGTCGCCAGCGCGGCCAGGCTGCGCTCGGCCAGCCAGGCGGCGAGCAACCGGTAGCGCAGCTCGCGCGCCCGCTCCTGGACGGCCGTCGCCGGCGGCTCGGGCCAGTCGGCGGTGAGGATCGCATGCGGCACGCCGATCCGCGCGCAGACGGCCGCCACCATCTGCGCTTCGGCGCGGCTGTCGGGCCGCAGGCCATGGTCGACGGTCGCCGCCTCGATCGCGCCCGGCCGCGCGGCGGCCGCGAGCAGCAGCAGCGCGAGGCTGTCGGGCCCGCCGGACACGGCGATGCCGAGACGCTTGTCGGGCGCGATCAACCGCGTCGAGGTCAATGCGGAATCGTTCGACGAGAGCGCCGTCGGGAACCATCCCGGCCGCTCTAGCACATCAGCTGCACCGAGCGTCGGATCTTGGCAGTGGCGAGCTGCTTCTGGAGGTCGGCGCGGACCTTCGCGCCGTACACCGACTCGAGCTCCGCATAGGCCTTGCAGGCCTGGCCGGGCTGGCCGAGCTTCATCAGCGCCTGGCCGAGGTAATAGAGGCTGTCCTGGGCGCGCGCTCGCCCTCGGGATCGTTGCGGTAATTGGCGAGCAAGGTCGGCGGCGGCGCGCGCGCGTCGCCCTTGTCGAGCAGAGCGCGACCGATCAGGTTCTTGGCGCAGCTCGACCCGGCGATGCTTGGGATAGGCCGAGGTGAAGGACTTGCAGCGAAATGATCGCCTGGTCGTACTTGCCGGCCTCCCACAGGTGGAAGCCCTGGCTGTAGGCGTCCTCGCCGGGGTCGGTGCCGGCGTGGCCTCGGCGCGCCGCCGGTCGAGTCGCCGCCATGACTCCGGCTTCGGCTTGGGGATCGCCGCCGGCTTTGGCGGGGCGGCGGCGGCGGGTCGGCGGAGTTCCGACGGTCGGCGACCGCGGCCGCGGCAGCGGCGGCGTCGTGACCCGCTGCTCGAGCGTCGCCAGCCGCTGGTCCTGATCGGCGCGTAGCCTTGGCCAGGTCGGTTTCGAGCGTCCGCAACCGGTTGCCGTTCTCTTCCGACTGGCGAAGGATGTCGGCCATCTGCCGCTCGAGCGCGTCGAGGCGCTGGTCGAGCGTCACCACCGACGACTGGGTCGCCGCCGGCTCATCGGAGAAGCCGGCGGTGTCGGCCGGCCGGCCGTTCGGGAAGACCTGCCGCTGGACCTGGTGGACCTGGCGTTCGAGCCGCTCGATGCGCTGCTCGGGCGTGGCGGCTGGCGCTGGGCCAAGGCCGGCGCCGGAAGCGAGCGCGATGGCGGCGGCGGAGGCCGCGACCGCTGCGAAGGCACGCGTGACTGTCACTGAATTTCCCCAACGCTTTGAATCTGACGCGAGCTGTGCTCGCCGCGGCTTTCCCGGCGATGAATCTTCATGTGGCCGTGGCATTATTGGTCGGCTGCGGGCGGCGGCGGAGCCGGCTGCGGCGCGGCTGCTGCCGGCGGCGTCGAACGCGGCGCGGCGATTGCGCGGCCGGTCGCGGAGCCGGAGCGGCCGGTGGCGGAGCAGCGCCGGAGCGGGCGCGCCCGGTCCTGAGCAGGTCGGCCGGAAGCAGGCTGACGTCGCTGACCGTCGTCGCGGCCGGGCCGACCGTCGGAGCGACCGCGGTGCCGACAGTCACGCGCAGCGCCTCGGGCTTGCCGGTTTTCAGCACCGGCGCGGTCGCGGTCGCCGGCACGGCGATAGGTCTGGCCGGGCTGCAGCACGCCCGCGAACAGCGTCGCGCCGCCCTTCTCCGAAACCTGGAGCCAGACCGGCTCGGTCGCCGTCAGGACGACCGGCCCTTGCGCCGCCGGAGCGGCCGCGGAGCTGCAGCCGGCGGCGGCGCCGCCGGCGCAGCCGGCTCGGCGCGTGTTGGCCGCGCTACTCGTCGGGCTGCTCGAGCGAGCGGCGGTTGAGCCAGCTCATCACCAGGACGAGGACGATCACCGCGAGCGATCGCGCCGAAGACCGAGCCATTTGGGCATGGTCCGCGCCGGGTCGGCCGGCTCGAACACCTCGGCGTGCGTGGTCGGCGAGCGCTGGCCGCCCATTTCGGCGCGCAGCTGATCGGCGATCTCGGCGCGGTCGAGCCCGACGACGCGAGGCATAGCTCCGGGCAAAGCCGATCGTGTAGGTCGGCGCCGGCAGCCTGTCCCAATCGCCCGCTTCGATGCTCTCCAGATGGCGGCGCGGAATGCGGGTCTGGGCCGCGATATCCTCGAGGCTGAGGCCCTTCTCCTCGCGCGCGGCGCGCAGGCGCTCGCCGACCGACGGAACGTCCGTTTCGACCAGTTCCTCGTCCATCACCCCGCCTTAGATTTCGCGTGGAAAGTCCACTGTTTGAAGGCTGGCGCGCGACTGTCAACCGCCGATGCTAACCAATCATCGACGCCGATGCCGCCGCGCCCAGTCGCTCAGCGCCTTGCGCATGTCCTCGGGCGGCTTGCCAGCAGCTGGTCGAGCCGGCCGCGGACGGCCGCCGCATCGAGCGAGCGGACCATCGCCTTGATCGGGCCGACCGCCGGCCGGGGTGATCGAGAAATTCTCGGCGCCGATGCCGATCAGCGCCATCGCCTCCAGCGGGCGGCCGCCCATTTCGCCGCACACCCGCACCGGCACGTTGCGGCCGCGCGCGGCGTCGAGCGACGCGCTTCAGGAAGCGCAGGATCGCCGGGCTCAGCCAGTCGTAGCGCTGCGGCGAGCCGCGGATCGGAGCGGTCGGCGGCGAACAGGAACTGGGTCAGATCGTTGGTGCCGATCGAGAGGAAATCGACGCGCGGCAGCAGCTGGTCGAGCATTTCGGCCAGGCTCGGGCACTTCGAGCATCGCGCCGAACTCGATCTGCTCGGGCACCTTGCGGTGCGCCTTGCTTCGCCCAGCGACCTGCTCCTCGAACAGGCTCGCGGGCCTCTTCATATTCCCACGGCTCCGAGACCATCGGGAACATCACGCGAAGCACCTTGCCGCCCGACGCCTCGATCAGCGCGCGGGCCTGCGCCTTCATCAGCGTCGCCCGCTCGAGCGACAGGCGCAGCGCGCGCCAGCCCATCGCCGGATTCTCGGCCTCGTCCTGGCATCGTCGGCGAGATAGGGCAGGGCCTTGTCGCCGCCGATGTCGACGGTGCGGAACACGACCGGCTTGTCGCCGGCCGCGTCGAGCACCTTGGTGTAGAGCCGCTGCTGGCGCTCGCGGCCGGGCAGGGTCGCCGAGACGAGGAACTGGAACTCGGTCCGGAACAGGCCGATGCCGTCGGCGCCGGTCATCGGCAGCGCCGCAGCGTCTTCGGCCAGGCCGGCATTGACCATCACGCTGACCTGCACGCCGTCCGTGGTCACGGCCGGCAGCGCTTGCGATCGCGGCAACTCGGCGCGCCGCTTCTGGCTCAGCGTCATGCGATGCTCGAAGCCGGTCGGCAGCGGCCGGTTCGGCCGGACGATGACGCTGCCGTTGTCGCCGTCGACGAGGATCGTCTCGCCTTCCTCGACGCTGTGGCGGATGTCGCTGAGGCGGCCGATGACCGGCACGCCCATCGCCCGGGCGACGATCACCATGTGCGCGGTCAGCGATCCTTCCTCGAGCACCACCGCCCTTCAGCCGCCGGCGGTCATATTCGAGCAGCTCGGCCGGGCCGAGGTTGCGGGCGATCAGGATGGTGTCGTGGTCGAGGCCGGTCTGCGCCGCCGTGCCCATCCGCCCGGAGACGATCCGCAGCAGCCGGTTGGACAGATCCTCGAGGTCGTGCATCCGCTCCTGGAGCAGCGGATCGTCGATGTCCCGCATCCGCGCGCGCATCCGCTGCTGGACCCGCTCGATCGCCGCCTCGGCGGTCAGGCCGCTGTCGATCGCCTCGTTGATCCGCCGCGACCAGCCTTCGTCGTAGGCGAACATCCGGTAGGTCTCGAGGATCTCCTGATGCTCGCCGGCGGTGCCGAACTCGGCCTCGCTGGTCATGTTGTCGATCTGCTCGCGCATCTTGCGGAAGGCGCCGTAGACCCGCTCGCGCTCGGCCTCGATGTCGTCGGCGACGGTATGCTCGACGATCACCCGCGGCTCGTGGAACACCGCCTCGCCCTTGGCCATTCCTGCGACCAGCTTGAGCCCGGACAGCCGCAGCGGCCCGGCGCTGCGCAGTCGGCCGCGGCGCGCGCCGTCGACCAGCCGGGCACCGGCGATCAGCTCGGACAGGACCATGGCGACGGTCTGCAGCGCCTCGATCTCGACGTCCTCGTAGCAGCGCGGCTCGGCATGCTGGACGGCGAGCACCCCGATCGGGCTTTCGAGCCGGACGATCGGCACGCCGGCGAAGCTGTGGAACCTCTCTTCACCGGTTTCCGGCCGGTAGGCGAAGGCGGGGTGCGCGGCGGCTTCGTCGAGGTTGAGGATGCGCCCTTCGCGGCGATCGTCCCGACCAGGCCTTCGCCCATGCGCAGCTTGGTGACGTGGACCGCCTCCTGCCGCAGGCCGTGGGTCGCGAACAGCTCGAGCTTGTTGTCGCGCAGCAGGTAGATCGAGCAAACCTCGCTCTGCATCTTCTCGGCGATGAGGTCGACGACCTGGTAAAGCTTGGCCTGGACCGAGCCGCGCGCCGCCATCACGTCGTGGAGACCGGTCAGGATCTCGCGGGCGGAAACGGCGGCGGAGGTGGGCATGAGTGCGCGCTATCAGATGGAGCCGCCCGCTGCCACCTCGCCTATGGCGTCGTGCGGCCTAGAAGCGGCTGCCGACCGTGAGGAAAGTCGCGATGTCCTGGCCGCCTTTCCGCCCCAACGTCGCGCTTGCGCCGAGATTGGCGTCGATGCCGCCGATTACAGTGCGGATTCCGCCGGTCACCGTGCCGTAGCTGCGGTCCCAGTCGTTCCCGGGAACGGCGTAGGGCAAGGTGTCGATGGTCTGCAGCTCGGCGAACGCCTCCTTGCGGATGTGCTTGAACTCATGGTCGTAAGTCGCCTGCAGATAGGGCGACGTTCCCGGCGCGAGATCGACCGCCGCGCGCCAGCCGAGGCTGCCGATCAGCGACCGGTACGTTTGGTGGGGGAAGCTTAGCGCCGTCGACAGCGCGCCGTCGCTCTCGTCATAGCCGTCGACCTTGATGCGCTGCATCAGCAGGCTGCCGACCGGGCCGGTCTTGAGCGTCCCGAGCGCAAAATCCGCTCCGGCTTGGCCGCCGACCGTGAGATTGTGGCCGTCAGGCGAGCCGTGATGGACGCGCGTCGCGCTACCGAGCGCCACTTCGCGGTCGACGTCATAGTTGAGCGACGAATAGCTGGCCTGGACGTTGGCCCAGAAACTCTTGCCGTACCAGCCGGCGAACAGGCCGCCGGTGAGGTCCGACTGGCGGACGTCGCCGCTGTCGGCGCCGAACTTGTTGCGCATGCGGCTGTAGCCGGCAAAGGCTCCGGCGACGAGACCGCCGTGGACCCAGTCGAGGCCGCCCAGAAGTCCCGGCCCGCGATTGCGGATCCGACTATCGGACTGCAGGTCGAAGCGTCCGCTGCCCCACCAGCGCAGGCCGTCGCCGGACGCCTGCGACACATGCTGCGCGACGCGCTCGGCGCGGCTCCGGCCCGTGACCGCCGCGTTATGCGGGAGCTGCTGGATGAGGCGCGGCGCCTCGAGCACCGAGACGGCATATTGAAACAGGATCCGGTGCGCGGCCGTAGTCGGGTGAACGCCGTCGGCGAACGCGTAGGTGACCGGGGCATCGGGCGAGACGAGAGTGGTCGGGTTGCACAGCAGCGAGTTGGCGGTGATTTGCGGCTGGCACGCGGTTCCGGTGACATTGGTGAAGCCGTAGGTCGCCGGATCGGCGACGACTTCGCGAATAAGCAGGAAGGTGTTGAGCGGAATAACTCGCAGACCCGCACCGGACAGCGACGAGAACAGGCTCTGGTTGTAGGTCTGGGTCAGCGCCGTTGCCGCCGCCTGAGCGGCCGGGCCCTGTGCTCGGAACGCCGGCGTGACCCCGAGGTCCGGAACCGTCGGGACGAGGATGTAGCGAGCGCCCGCCGTCTCGAGCGTCTGGACGATCCCGACCTCGGCGGCGACGGCGCCGGAGATGGTGGTGGTCGGGTCGGCCCCGGCATTGGTGATCGCGAACAAATCGTTCGCCCCGCCCCACACGGTGTAGAGCGCGTCCGGGTCGGCGCTTCCGCCGTTGGCGGCGAGGTAGGAATTCATCTGCGAGCGGAGCGACGGGATCGGACCGAGCGCGCCGACCGTGTCGACCCCGACTCGGGCTCCGCCGGCGGCATAGTCGTCGCCGGTCTGGCCGTTGCCGTTGGGGTTGCGATCGCCGCCGTAATAATCGGCGAGCAACTCGGCCCAGACGTCGCCCGGGTTAGTGGTGAACTGCCCGGTGAAGGGCTGGGCGCTCAGCGGCAGTAGCGGCCGGAAGAATCCGGCGTCGGTCAGGCTGTCGCCGAAGAACACAGTGTCGCTGTAGGTCGGCTTCGCCGCGGCCGGCGCGGCCAGCGCGGCCGATGCCAGAAGCCCGATTGTCAACACCTTGCGCATATACTCACTCCCCACCGCGAAGTGCGGCGATGTTCCACGGCTGTGGACAATCAACAAGCTAAGTTATCGGATATCCGCCGATCCGTGCCGGACCGTTGCCCAAACGGCACGTCAGCCGCGGCTCTCCAGCGCGGCGGCGGCTTCGTCGACCAGCTCCTCGATGATCGCCGCGACGGGTTCCTCGCGGTTGACCATGCCGACCGACTGGCCGGCCATGACCGAGCCGGTCTCGACGTCGCCGTCGATCGCCGCGCGCTTGAGCGCCCCGGCCCAGTAATGCTCGATCTGCAGCTGCGCCTCGGCCATTTCGATCGCGCCTTGGTCGAGCAGGTTGGCGACTTCGCGCTGCTTGGCGGCGAAGCGTTCGGTTTCCTGGTTCTTGAGCGCGCGCACCGGGATCACTGGCAGCCGCGGGTCGATCTGCACCGACAAGACGGCGTCGCGCGCCGAGGCGCGGATGAACGCTTTCTTGAAGTTGGCGTGGGCGATGCTCTCCTCGGCGCAGACGAAGCGGGTGCCGAGCTGGACCCCGACCGCACCCATCTCAAGGTAAGCGGCGATCGCCTCGCCGCGGCCAATTCCGCCGGCGATGAACACCGGGATGTCCTTGGCGACGACGGGCAGGATTTCCTGCGCGAGGACCGACGTCGAGACCGGGCCGATATGCCCGCCCGCTTCCATGCCCTCGATCACCAAAGCATCGACGCCCGAGCGCATCAGCTTCTTCGCCAGCGCGAGCGCCGGGGCGAAGGCCATCAGCTTCGCGCCGTTGGCCTTGATCCGGTCGAGCGCCCAGCCGGGCGGGAGCCCGCCGGCGAGGACGACATGGCCGACGGCGTGCTTGGCGCAGACGTCGACCAGTTCGCTCAACTGCGGGTGCATGGTGATGAGGTTGACGCCGAACGGCCGGTCGGTCCGCGCCTTGGTCTCGGCGATCTCGGTGTCGAGCAATGCGGGGCTCATTGCACCGCAGGCGATCACGCCGAACCCACCGGCGTTGGAAATGGCGGCGACGAGGTTGCGCTCGGAAACCCAGCTCATCGCGCCGCCCATGATCGCGACATCGCAGCCGAGGAACTCGGTGCCGCGGTGCATCAGCTCCTTGAGGCGCGCATGGCCGGCGCTGGCATGCACCGCGCGCGGCTCGGCGATCAGTCCTTCGCCGCTCATGCCGTCTGCTCCTGGTCCAGTCCGAAGGCGGTGTGGAGGACCCGGACCGCGAGGTCGAGCTGGTCCTCGGCGATCAGCGCGCTGACCTTGATCTCGCTCGACGACACCGCGAGCAGGTTGATCTGCCGCTCGGCCAGCGTCTCGAACATCTTCGCCGCGAGCTGCGGGTTGGAGCGGATGCCGACCCCGACGATGCTGACCTTGGCGACCGCGTCGTCGTGGACGAGGTCGCGATAGCCGATGTCCGACTTGCGTTGCTCGATCACCGCCATCGCCTGGGCAAGGCTCGAGCGTGGGACGGTGAAGGTCAGGTCGGACGCGCCGGTGTCGGGAGTCGCGGCGTGGACGATCATGTCGACCTGGATCCCGGCCTCGGCGATCGGGCTGATCACCTGAGCGACGGTGCCGGGCTTGTCGGGCACCCCGGTCAGCGTGACCCGCGCCTCGTTGCGGTCGGCGGCGATGCCGGCGATCAGATTGCGTTCCATTCCGTCTCCCGTCAGCTCGGCGACGATGTCGGTGCCGGGCTTGTCCTCGAACGCCGATAGCACGCGCAGCGGCAGCTTCGCGCGCATCGCCAGCCCGACCGAGCGGACCTGCAGAACCTTGGCGCCAACCCCGGCCAGTTCGAGCATTTCCTCGAACGTCACCTCGGTCAGCTTGCGCGCCTTGGGCACGATGCGCGGGTCGGTCGTGTAGACGCCGTCGACGTCGGTGTAGATGTCGCAGCGGTCGGCCCTGACCCCGGCGGCGATGGCCACGGCCGACGTGTCCGACCCGCCGCGGCCGAGCGTCGCCAGCCGGCCGTCGTCCGACACCCCCTGGAAGCCGGGGATGACCGCGACGGTGCCGCCGCTCAGCGCTTCGTCGAGGGTGGCCGCCTCGACGGTTTCGACCCGCGCGTTGCCGTGCACCCCCGAGGCGCGGACCAGTTGCCAGCCCATGAAGCTGCGCGCCTTGAGGCCCGTCGCCTGCAGCGTCATCGCCAGCAGGCCGGCGGTGACCTGCTCGCCCGACGCGACGACCACGTCATATTCGGTCGGGTCGTGGAGCGGCGCCGCCTCGCGACACAATTGGACCAGCCGGTCGGTCTCGCCGGCCATGGCCGAGACCACGACCAGCACCTCGTTGCCCGCCTCGGCCTCGCGCCGGACGCGCGCGGCGACGCTGCGGATGCGCTCGATCCCGGCCATCGACGTTCCGCCGAATTTCATCACGATGCGGGGCAAATGTGCTCCTTGGGTCCAGGGTCGCGGCCTGTTAGGGGCGGCACATGGTCGAGACAAGCATCGCGCCCGACGAGATCGCTCAGTTTGCCAGCCACGCGGGCGACTGGTGGGACCCGAACGGCTCCGAACGGATGCTGCACCGGCTCAACCCGGTGCGGCTCAAATATATTCGCGACCAGATCGATCAGCACTGGCAATGCGACGAATGCAGCCGCCGGCCGCTCGACGGGCGAACGGCGCTCGACGTCGGCTGCGGCGCCGGGCTGCTGACCGAACCGCTCGCCCGGCTCGGCGCCAGGGTCAGCGGGATCGACGCCTCGCCCGAGCTGATCGCCGTCGCGCGCGAGCATGCCGCGGCGATGGGCCTCGAGGTGGATTATCACGCCGGCGACGTTCAGGAGCTCGACGGCCGGTTCGACCTCGTCACCTGCCTGGAGGTGATCGAGCATGTCGCCGACCCGGCGGCGTTCGTGCAGGCGCTCGCCGGGCGCCTGGCGCCGGGCGGATTGCTGATCCTGTCGACGCCCAATGCGACCGGCTGGTCGAAGCTGCTGACGATCACTCTCGCCGAGGGGCTCGGCCGGGTCCCGAAGGGCACGCACGACTTCGCGAAGTTCATTGCGCCGGAGCGGATGAAGCTGCTGCTGGCCGACGCCGGCCTCAACTGCCTCGACGTCGAGGGCATCGCCTGGTCGCCGACCCGCGGCCTGCATTTGAGCGACGACCTGCGCCTCAACTACCTGGTCGCAGCGGTCGAAGCCTGACGCCGGTTCGGCGAACGCCGCTGGCGGCTTGACGACGAACCGTGCATTTTCATAGACGAGTCGAGTGAGGTCCGACGCCACTCCTCAGGAAATGCTCAGGGTTCGCTCATGACGGTCATCGCGCGCTGCAGCAGGCTCGGCTGACCAACCAACAGGGAGAACAAGCTCGTGTACAGAAGTGACGGGGCTCGCACGCCGGGTTTCAAACTGTTTCTCGCCATCGTCGTCGGCTTCGTGCTGACCATCCCCTTGGTCTCGGTCTATCTGCTGGCCTACGACCGCGAATCCCAGTCGCGCGAGGCGGCGCGGTCGATCACCGCGGGCTGGGGCGGCCCCCAGACCATGTCAGGGCCGGTGCTGGTCATTCCCTACACCGCGACCACGACCGAGACCGAGATGGAGAACGGCAAGAGCGTGACCCGCACCCATGACGTTGCACGCGAGCTGACGCTGGCCCCCGAAGCAGTCGAGCTATCGACCGACATGCCGCACCAGCTGCGCCAGCGGTCGATCTACGAAGCGGTCCTGTACAATGCGCACGTCAGCGGGCGCGCCCGCTTCGCCTTCCCGCCGGATCTCGCGCGCACCGGAGTCCAGCCGGCGCAGATGGACCTGACCCGCGCCGAGCTGCGCTTCGGCTTGAGCGATCCGCGCGGGCTCGGCGCCAACCCGCAGGTCAAGGTCGGCGGCCGGCCGCTCCGGCTCCAGCCGGGCGGCGGAAGCAGCGGCGGGCGCGGCTTCTTCGCCTGGGTCGACGCGACCAGCCTCGCCGGGCAACCGATGGCGGTCGAGTTCGCCTATGAGTTCCGCGGCAATGCCTCGCTCGCGCTCGAGCCGGATGCGGGTGACACGCGCTGGACCGTGCATTCGTCGTGGCCCAGCCCAAGCTTTGCCGGCGGCTTCATCCCCGATGCGCACAAGGTCACGTCCACCGGCTTCAGCGCCAACTATCGCATCGGCAACCTCGCGCTCGGGCAATCGCTGGTCAGCACCGGGGATGCGGCCGCGGCGTCGTCGAACTCGTCGGCCCGCGAGGTGGCGGACTTGACCGGTGCGGTCGAGGGGGCCGCTTCGGACCACGCGGCCTCGATCAGCCTGATCCAGCCGGTCGACCTCTATTCGCAGGTCAACCGGGCGATCAAGTACGGCTTCCTGTTCATCGGCTTCACCTTTCTCGCGCTGCTGATGTTCGACGTGATCGCCGGCGTCCGCGTGACTCCGGTCGAATATCTGCTGATGGGCGCGGCGCTGGTGCTGTTCTTCGTGCTGCTGCTCGCCTTCGCCGAAGTGATCGGCTTTACCCCGGCCTATATCCTCGCCTCCGCCGCGATCGCCGGCCTCAACACGGCTTATTCCGCCGCGGTGCTCGGCAGCTGGCGGCGGGCGGCGTTCATCGGCGGGCTGCTGCTCGGCCTCTACGCCGTGCTCTACATCCTCTTGAGCCTCGAAGCCTTCTCGCTGCTGATCGGCTCGCTGCTGCTGTTCGCCGCGCTCGCCGGGGTGATGTACGCGACCCGCCGCATCGACTGGGGCGGCAAGCGCGAGACGGAGGAAGCGCCGGCGGAGGCGTGACGCTTTGACCGATTGACGCTAGGCGGGGCTGCATGACCGATGCAGTCCCGCCGAAGCGCATTTTCCCGACTTCCAAGGTTGACGCCCACGCCGCGAGCCACGTCCCGTCGACCCCGCAGACCGAAAGCGAAGCCTATAAGCTCGCCTTCCAGGACAATGAGTTCCTGCTGCGGGAGGATTTGCGCCCGGTCCGCTTCCAGCTCGAATTGCTGAAGCCCGAGCTGCTGCTCAACGAGGCGCAGATCGGCTCGACCTTCGTGTTCTACGGGTCGGCCCGGATCCCGTCGCCCGACAAGGCCGACGCGCTGGTCGCCGCCGCAACCAACGACGATCAGGTAAAGATCGCCGAGCGGCTCAAGGCCAAGTCGCGTTACTATGAGGTCGCGCGGGAGCTGGCGCGGCTCGCCAGCCGCTGCGCCTGCGACGAAGAAGGGAAGAAGCATTTCGTGGTCTGCTCGGGCGGCGGGCCGTCGATCATGGAGGCGGCCAACCGCGGCGCGTCGGAAGAGGAACGAGAGTCGATCGGGCTCAACATCGTCCTCGCGCACGAGCAGATGCCCAACCCCTATGTCACCCCGGACCTAAGCTTCCAGTTCCACTATTTCGCATTGCGCAAGATGCACTTCTTGCTGCGCGCCCGGGCGGTCGCGGTGTTCCCCGGCGGCTTCGGCACGTTCGACGAATTCTTCGAGCTTCTGACCCTGGTCCAGACGGGCAAGGTGCGGCCGCTGCCGATCCTGCTGTTCGGCCGCGACTTCTGGAGCCGGATGGTCAATTTCGAGGGGCTGGCCGAGGAAGGCGTGATCGCGCCTCACGATCTCGAGCTGTTCCACTGGTGCGAGGAAGCGAACGAAGCGTGGGACTTCGTCCAATGCTTCTACGAGCAGCACCCCGCCGCGGCGCGCATTCACAGCGCACCGCCGGAGTGATCCTCCGGCGTAGGGGCAGCGAGCGTGGCATTGGCCCTCAGGCTTCGGCGCCTCCCCGCCGGCTTTTTCGCCGGTTCTGCCGCGTTGCCGGCGGGAGCCGCGGCGTTGCCGGTTGCGGCAGCCGCTTCGTTGCCGGCCGCGGGCGCGCCCTTGTCGGCGGCGGCCGCCGCCGGCGCCGCGGGTGCGGCGGGGAGGGGCTGCGGGCTGTCGCTGTGCTGGTTCAAAAACGCCATCACGTTGGCGCGGTCCTGCGGGTTGCTGATCCCGGCGAAGGTCATCTTGGTGCCCGGAGCGAAGGCTTTCGGGCTGGTCAGCCACTGCGACAAAGTGTCCCAGTTCCACTTGCCGCCCTTGCCCGACAGCGCCGGCGAAAAGGCGAAGCCGCGGCCCTCGCCGACCGGCTCGCCGAGCACGCCCCACAAATTGGGCCCGACGGCGTTGGCGCCGCCCTTGTCGGCATTGTGGCAGGCCGCGCACTTCTTGAAGATGTCGGCGCCCTTGGCCGCGTCGGCCTTGGCGAGGAACGCTTCGATCGGCTGCTCGGCCGCCGCGGCTCCGCCTTCGCCCTCCTGGGCGACGCCCTCGATCGGATAGCCCATCTTTTCGGGGCGCTCGCCGTGGAACATCTCGCCGGCGACGATCGAGGAGCCGAGTGCGACGATGCCTGCGAACAGCACCCAGCCGGCGATAGTGTTGAAGCGATCGTCCATGAAGTTTCCCTGTTTTCGCGGGCCGAAATGAATGGATTTGCGGCGCCTCTTACGGGCGACTTCCGCCCACTTCAAGCAGCCAGCCAGCGTTCGAGCAGCGTCCGCGCGATGGCCGCTTTGGGCGGCGGCTGGAACGCGGCGTCCGGCGCCCCGGCGAGCGCCGCGGCGATCGCGGTCCGGCTGAACCAGCGCGCGTCCTCGAGCTCGGTGCGGTCGATCGTCAGCTCCCTGGATTCCGCGCGGGCGCTGCAGCCGATCATCAGCGAGGACGGAAACGGCCACGGCTGGCTGGCGACATAGCGCACGTCGCGGACCGCGATTCCGGCCTCCTCGTTGAGCTCGCGCCGGACCGCGTCCTCGATGCTCTCGCCGACCTCAACGAACCCGGCCAGCGCCGAATAGCGATCGGGCGGATAATGCGGCTGGCGGCCGAGCAGCAGCTCGCCCGAATGCTCGGCAATCATGATCACCACCGGGTCGACGCGCGGGAAATGTTCGGCCGAGCAACTCGGACAGCGTCGCGACCATCCGCCCCGGACAAGATCGGTGGAATGGCCGCAATTGGCGCAGAAGCGGTGGCGGGTGTGCCAGCGCGAGAGGCTCAGCGCCGCGGCGAACAGCGGCGCGTCGCCGTCGGCGAGGATGGCGAGGAGCGGAAAGGCGGCCCAGGGCGCGCCTTCGGCCTCATGAATGGCGGAGAAGCGCGGGCTCGCGCCGTCGAACCCGAGGAACAACTCCGGCGTTGTCACCGGCTGCCAGGCGAGTTGTCCGTCGCCGGTCAGCTCGGGCAGGCCGCTGGACCATGCGAGCTCGCGCGCGTCGCTGTGCCCGGTGAGCGCGGCGATGGCCGCGGCGTCCCCGCGCAACGCGTCGGCGCGGTCGAGGCCCGCACCGCTGAAGAAGGGCTCAGGCGGCAAGGCGCCCGCTTGCCAGCGCCGCTGCCGCGGCCTTGCGGTAAAGCGTCGGGAGCCCGGCTTCGGCGAGGCGATCGAGCGGCTGCCACCAGCCTTCACCGGCCGGCTCAGCTCGGCGCTCGATCCCGAGCTCGAGGCGGAAGTGGGTGAAGACGTGCGTCACCTCGATCGGCGAAGTCGATGGCGGAGCTGTCTCGGTCCAATGGCCGCCGGGCAGCGCGGCCATGCCGCCAAGCAGCCCATTTGCCGGGCGGCGGACGAGCCACACCGAGCCGTCGCGCTCGATCCACCAGGCGATGCCGCGCCGCACCGGGCGCGCGCTCCTGGTCCTGACGGCAGGAAAGGCTTCCGGCTCGCCGCGAAGCATAAGCGAGGCACTGGTCGCGCAGCGGGCACTCAACGCACAGCGGCGCCTTCGGGCGGCAGATCGTGGCGCCGAGGTCCATCATCGCCTGCGCGAAATCGCCGGGACGGTCCGCCGGAGTCATGGCGAGGACGAGGTCGCGGACCTCGGCCTTGGCCGGGGCGGGGATAGCGTGCAGGCGGGCGACGACGCGCGTGACGTTGGTGTCGACCACTGCGACGCGCTCGCCGAAGGCGATCGCGGCGATGGCCGCAGCGGTGTATTCGCCGAGGCCCGGCAAGGCCCGAAGCTCGGCCGAACTCGTCGGGAAACGCCCGCTCCGCGCCACCTGTCGGGCGCAGGCGATGAGGTTGCGGGCGCGGGCGTAATAGCCAAGGCCGGCCCACTCGGCGAGAATGTCCTCATCGCGCGCCGCGGCCAGCGCATCGATCGTCGGCCAGCGCGCGATGAATTGCGCGAACCGCGGAATTACCGCGGCGACGGTGGTCTGCTGAAGCATCACTTCGCTCAGCCACACGCGATAGGGATCCGGCGGCGGCGCGCCCGGTTCGGCCCGCCATGGCAGGCGCCGGAAGTTATCCACATAATGTTGCATGAGCGGCGCGGCGGCGTTGGCGGTCACGCAATCGCTATGGCATGCTCGCCGCCGATGGCGAAGCGAAAGACAGACGGCGACGACGCCGAGAGGAGCTGCCGGCCGCGCTCGGCCGGCGAGCTGGTCGGCGCCGTCGGGGCATGTTTCGTTTCGCCGGTTCGGCTTCATCCAAAGTTCGATCGTCAGCCGCTGGAGCGAGATCGTCGGCGAGCGCTACGCCAAGGTCTCATCGCCGGAATCGATCCGCTTCCCGGCCGGCCGCAAGAGCGGCGGCGCGCTGACCCTGCTGGTCGAAGGCGCGCACGCGCCGCTGATCCAGCACCTCACCCCGATCATCATCGAGCGGGTCAACCGCTTCTTAGGCTATCCGGCGGTCGACCGCGTCGTGTTCAAGCAGGGCCGGCCGGCCGCGGCTGCGCCGAGGCCCAAGCGACCCGAGCTGCGCCCGGTACCGAAGGAGCTAGGCGAGGGCCTGCGCGAAATCGCCGATCCCGAGCTGCGCGCCTGCCTCGAATCGCTTGCCTCGCAAATTGCCGCTAGTAATGGGCGGCCGTCGTTCGGCAGTGCCGACGACGCACCCCTTCCCGAGATCATTCGGAGCAAATGAAGCGATGAACTTGTCCCGTTTCCTGGTCTGCATGACCGCCGCGGCCGCCCTCGCGGCGTGCAACAAGACAGAACAATGCAGCGGACAACGCGCCGCTGAACCTCACGCCGGTCGGCGCCGCCGAAGGGCGGCGACTGGACGACCGTCGTCGCCGCCACGCCCGACGGGTTCATGATGGGCAATCCCGACGCCAAGGTGAAGCTGATCGAGATCGGCTCGTTGTCCTGCCCGCACTGCAAGGCCTTCGACGATGAAGGCGTGCCGACGCTGATCGACAAATATGTGAAGTCGGGCAACGTCAGCTGGGAATTCCGGCCGTACATCATCCACGGGCCGATCGACATGGCGGCCAACTTGGTCGTTCGCTGCAATGGCGAGAAGACCTTCTTCCCGCTGATGCAGGCGCTGTACAAGGACCAGACGACCTGGCTGGCCAAGATCGAGGCGGCGCCGCAGGACAAGGTGACGCAGATTCAGACCTTGCCGACCAACCAGGTGTTCGTCGCCATGGCCGGCCTCCTCGGCTTGCAGGACTGGGCGGCCGCGCGCGGAGTGCCGGCAGCGAAGAGCAACCAGTGCCTGAGCGACCAGAAAATGATCGACCATGAAGTCCAGGTGGTCACCGACGTCAGCGACCAATATCCGGATTTCACCGGAACTCCGGCGTTCATCATCAACGGCAAGATGTTGCCGAAGGAAGTCGTCGATCTGGGAGACGCTCGAGCCGAAGCTGCGCGAGGCGCTGAAGTGAAGCGTTGCCGCCGTGCGCTTGCTGTTGCCGCTGGCGACGCTGACGCTCCGGCCGGCGGCGCTGCCCGCGCCGGCGCGTCGACTGGACCCGCACGGTCGCGCTCCAGCCGTCCGGCGGCTTCCGCATGGGCAACCCCAGGGCCAAGGTCCAGCTGGTCGAATATGGTTCGCTGACCTGCCCCCACTGTCGGCATTTCGACGAGCAGGGCGTGAGCCCGTTGATCGCCAAATATGTCCGGACCGGGAAGATCAGCTACGAATTCCGCAACTACGTTCGCGACGCCTATGACCTCGGCGCGTCGCTGATCGCCCGGTGCAACGGCGCGAAGGGCTTCTTCCCGCTCACCCGCGCGCTGTTCAAGGACCAGGAGAAGTGGATCGCCAACGCCCGGTCGGCGCCGCAGGAGCGGAAGGAGGCGCTGAAGGATCTGCCCGAGAATCGCCTGTTCCTCGAGGCCGCGAAGATCGCGGGGCTGCAGCAGTGGGCGGTGGCCCACGGAGTGCCCGTGGCGCGGAGCAACCAGTGCCTGAGCAACACCAGGGAGATCGACCGGCTGGTCGCGATGAATGGCGCGACGACCGACAAATATCCCGATTTCCCGGGCACGCCGAGCTTTCTCCTCAACGGCGAGCTGCTCGGCGGCACGACCACCTGGTCCGACCTCGAGCCCAAGCTTCGCGCCGCGCTCGGCGAGCGCGGCTAGCGCGGCATCGGAGGCCCAGCGTTGCGCATCCGGCGGCTCAAGCTCAGCGGGTTCAAGAGCTTCATCGAGCCGACCGAGTTGCGCGTCGAAGCGGGGCTGACCGGGGTCGTCGGGCCCAATGGTTGCGGCAAGTCGAACCTCCTCGAAGCGATCCGCTGGGTGATGGGCGAGGCGAGCCCGAAGTCGCTGCGCGGCGGCGGCATGGACGACGTGATCTTCGCCGGCACCGCGAGCCGCCCGCCGCGCGACTTCGCTGAAGTCTCGATCCTGCTCGACCGCGACCGCCGAGGAGGATGGCGCCGCGCGCGAGAGCGAGGTGACCCGGCGGATCGAGCGCGGCGCCGGCTCCGCCTACCGGATCGACGGCCGCGACGTGCGCGCCAAGGACGTCGGTTTGCTGTTCGCCGACGCTGCGACGGGCGCGCACTCGCCGGCGCTGGTCAGTCAGGGCAAGGTCGGTTCGATCATCTCCGCCAAGCCGGTCGAGCGCCGCTTGCTGCTCGAGGAAGCCGCGGGAATTTCCGGCCTGCACGCCCGGCGCAAGGATGCCGAGCAGAAGCTGCGCGCGACCGAGGCCAACCTTACCCGGCTCAGCGAGATCCTGTCCGACCAGGAGCAGCGCGCTTCACAACTGCGCCGGCAGGCCCGAGCGGCCGAGCGCTACCGCAAGGTCAGCGAGCAGATCCGCGCCGTCGAAGCGCGGCTGCTCCATGCCCGGTGGAGCGAGGCGGAGCAGGCGGCAGAAGCGGCGACCGCCGACGCGCGCGCGGCGGAGGAAGAGGTCGGTGCGATCCAGCGCGCCGTTGCGCAAGCACAGGCGGCGCAGGAGCAGGCTGCGGCGCTCCTCACCGAGCGCCGCAATGCGCTCGCCGCGGCCCGCGACGCCGGCCATGAGCTCGCGCATCAACTCGCGACCGCGCGGGCCCGCCGCGACACGGTGGCGCGCCGGCTCGCCGAGCTCGAGCGGCTGACCGCCGCGCTCGACGCCGACATCGCGCGCGAGGCCGCGCTGCACGGCGACGCCGCGGCGGCGATCGCCCAGCTCGACGAGGAACGCTCGGCGATCGAGCGGCGGCTCCACGACGCCGAGGCGCTCGCCGGGCGCATCGCCGCCGAGCTCGGCACGGCCGAGGCGGCATCGCGCGAAGCCGAGGCCGCGCTCGCCGAGCTGCTCGCCCGCCAGGCGGCGATGCGCGCCGAGCGGCGCGTCGCCGAGGCCGCGCTCGAGGCGGCCCGGGCCCAGCTCGGCCGGACCGGGCAGGACGGCGAAAAGCTCGAGGCGCGCATTGCCGCGCTCGGCGACGGTTCGGAGCAGGCCGCCGCACGCGACGCGGCCGGGGCGAAGGCCGCTGCTGCCGCCACTGCGCTCGAGCAGGCCGAGCAGCACCGGCAGCAAGCCGACGAGGGCCGCGCGGCCGCCGCCGAAGCGCGCGATGGCGCAGAGAGCAAGCTGTCCGCGGCGCGGGCCGCTTTGTCCGCCGCCCAGTCCGAGCATGATGCACTCGCCCGGGCGCTCGAGCATGGCGCCGGCTCGGCGATCGGCAGCCTCCGGGCGGATCCGGGCTACGAGCGGGCCTTGGCCGCCGCCCTGGGCGACGATGCCGATGCGACCGTCGGGCACGAAGGCGCCCGGCGCTGGCAGGGCAGCGATGCGCTGGCGAGCGATCCGCCGCTTCCGCCGGGCGTCGGCTGCCTCGCCGATCATGCCCAGTCGCCGGCCGAGCTCAACCGCCGGCTGCGCCAGGTCGCAGTGGTCGAGAAGGATGGCGGGCAGCCGCTCGCGGTCGGCCAGCGGCTGGTCACCCGCGACGGGCGCCTCCGCCGCTGGGACGGGTTCGTTGCCGAAGGCGCGGGCGCGGCGACCGCCGAGCGGCTGCTCCGCGCCAATCGCCTGGCCGAGCTGGCGCGCGACCTGCCGGGCCTCCAGGAAACGGTCGCTGGGGCGATGGCCGAGCGGGACTCGGCACTGGCCGAGATGGAACCGTGCCGCGCGCGCGCCGAGCAGGCCCGGCACGCGGCGCTGGCCGCCGAGCGCGACGCGCGCGACGCGGCCCGGGCCGGCGATGCGGCGGCGGCGGCGCTCGAGCGTGTTGAATCGCAGCGCGCCGAGCTGCTTCAGCGCCAGCAGGATCTGCGGCCGGTGCTCGACGCCGCCCGTGACGCGGTCGGCGCTGCCGAGCGCGCGCTTGCGGCGCTGCCCGATCCGGCGGGTCTTGAGCAGGATGTCGAGAGTGCGCGAGCGGCGGCAGCGACCGCCGCCGCGGCGGTCGCCGACAAGCGGGCCGAGGCCGCGACCCGGGCACGCGAGACGGCGGCGGACCGCGAGCGGCACAGCACCGCCGGCCGCGAACAGGCGGAGTGGCGCCGCCGCCAGAGCGACGCCGAGCGCCGCCTGGCCGAGGCCCGCGAGCGTCAGGAGCAGCAGAGCGCGGAGCGCGCCGAGCTCGAAAGTCAGCCAGCCGAGCTCGACCGGCAAATCGCCGAGCTCGAGCGCGCCAACAGCGAAAGCCAGGTGCGGATCGGCGAAGCGTCGGCGGCCGAGCAGGAGGCGGAGCGGGCGCTGGCCGAGGTCGCCAGCGAGGTCAATTCGGCCGGCGAGAAGTTCGCCGACGCGCGCGAGCGCCGGGCCGGCGCGCTGGCTCGCGCCGACGCCCAGCGCGAGCGCAGCGCCGAGTTCGCCAAGGCCTGCGTCGAGAAGTTCGAGTGCGTGCCGCAACGCCTGCCCGAGAAGCTCGGCTTCGACCCCGCGGAGGTCCGCAACGCCGAGGAGGAGTCGGCCGCGCTCGAGCGCCTGAGCGCCGAGCGCGAGCGGATCGGCCCGGTCAACCTGGTGGCCGAGCGCGAGCTTGCCGAACTCGACGAATCGCGGACCCGGGGGGCCGAGGAAGCGGAGGAGCTGAGCCAGGCGATCCACCGCCTGCGCGGCTCGATCGGCAACCTCAACCGCGAGGGCCGGGTGCGGCTGCTCGACGCCTATGAGCAGGTCGACACGCACTTCCGCCGGCTGTTCACGACCCTGTTCGACGGCGGCCAGGCGCATCTCGAGCTGGTCGAAAGCGACGACCCGCTTGAGGCCGGGCTCGAGATCATGGCCCAGCCGCCGGGCAAGCGTCTGTCGACCCTGACCCTGCTGTCGGGCGGAGAGCAGGCGCTGACCGCCATCGCTTTGATCTTCGCTCTGTTCCTGACCAACCCGGCGCCGATCTGCGTGCTCGACGAAGTCGACGCGCCGCTCGACGACGCCAACGTCGAGCGGTTCTGCGACCTCCTCGACCGGATGACCGAGGAGACCGACACGCGCTATCTGATCGTCACCCACAATGCAGTGACGATGAGCCGCATGCACCGGCTCTACGGCGTGACGATGATCGAGAAAGGCGTCAGCCGGCTGGTGTCGGTCGACCTCGGCGGGGCGGAGACGCTGCTCGCCGCGGAATGAGTAACAACGTCAACCAGCATTTGCCGGGCTATGCGGCGCCGGACGCGAAGTCGGCGCTGCTCGCGGCCGGCGCGTCGGGGACCATCTATTCGCTGGTCATGCCGGAGTCCGAGGCGGCGCTGCTGGCGCTGGTCGAGGACCGCGAGGCGCTGCTCGACCGCTATCGCGAGCCGTGGACCCAGAAGCAGGACGCGATGCACCAGGCCTATTTCGACACCTGGGTCGACTGGGCCGCTCCGATCGTCCGCTTCGAGCCCGCCGCTTTCCCCTTCCGCTACCCGACGGCCGGCGCGAGCGAGGGAATTTTCAAGCTGATGGCCGAATATCGCGCGCGCAGCGAGCGGCCGAGCATCCACCTGTTCGAGGGCGAATATGAGGGCTTTCCGGCCTATGCCGAGGCGCTCAACATCCCCTGCGTCCGCCACGACCGGAGCGACTGGCCGGGCGCGCTCGAAGCCATCGATCGCGGTGGGTTGTTCTGGATCAGCCAGCCGTCGGCGATCGACGGACAGGTGTGGCCGGACTTCGCGGCGTTCGTCGAGCGGCTCGCGGCGGAGCGGCCCGACGTCGCCCTCATCCCGGACCTGACCTATGTCGGCAGCGTTGCCCGCGAGTTCGGAATCGCGCTCGACAGCCCGGCCATCCCCGCGTTCGTGATCAGCCACAGCAAGCCGTTCGGCGGCTATTACCATCGGGTCGGCGGAGTCTTCTCGCGGGCCGAAGCACCGAGCCTGTTCGGCAACAAATGGTTCAAGAACCTGCTCTCGCTCGCCTGGGGGACCGAGATGATGCACCGCCAGGGCGTGTTCGACCTGCCGCGCAAATACCGGCCGGTGCAGGAGCAAGCGGCGCGGCAAGTCGGGGCGGCGCTCGGGATCGGAGGACTGCAGCCCGCCGACGTGTCGATCATGGCGACCGCGGCTCCGGAGCAGGCGCAGTCCGACGTGCTCCGCACGGTGCTTCGCGGCAGCGCGCAGGAGCGGGTGGTGCGATTGTGCCTGACTCCGGCGATGACGGCCCTGATCGAGCGCGCGCGGGGAGAGGCCAGCTGAAACCCGAGACCATCGCGCTGCTGATCGAACCGGGCGAGATCCATCACTTCGTCCGCGGCCTGTGGTCCGACGGGCCGATCAAGCGCTCGCACGAGCAAGGCGGCGCGGTCCACCGCATCGTCGAACGCTTCGCGCGCGTGCCGCGCTTCTTCTACCAGGCGTCGGAGCCGACCATCGAATGGACGCATTTCTCGACCTGGTGGGGCGGCATCCTGCTGGTCGACTATGACAAGGCCGCGATCCGCGACCTTCGCTACCTGCATGAAATGTATCATGCGTCGACCATGCCCTACATCCGTCGGGGCAACGTCCCGACGTTCGAGGCGAAGAACCTGCGCAACGAACGCGAGGCCAGCACCTTCACCGAGATGGCGGTCTATCTCGAGCTCCCGGACCTGCGGCCGCTGACCTTCGACCATCCGATCTTCGCCGACCGCTTCGTCTATCCCGATGGCGACTTCGCCCGCGCCGACCCGGTGCTGGTCGAGCGCTGGCGGAGCGAGCCCGAGCTGGTCTTCCAGGAGCTGATGTACGAGCGCGCGCGGGTGATCTGGGCCGCGCCCGGCGAGGTCGACCTCGACGACCCGCAGATCGTCTGGCTGCGGCGCTACGGCGAGCAGGGCGCCAACTGGGTGCGGGTGTGGAGTGGGCGCTTCCAGCTGGTCGAGGATGCGATGCTCGACCTGTACGAGGCGAGCCGCCGCGGCGGGCGCGCGGAGGCGGCGAAGCGGCATCTCGACTGGCTGCTGTCGCCGCCCATCGCGGGCGATTCGACCGTCCCGTTCCGCGCGGAGGCGGTCGCCTTCCGCGACAGCTTCGACCAGCTGATCGAGGAATATGACCGGGCGATGGAGCAGGCCCGCCAGGTGCCGGTCAAGGGCAGCGAAGCCTGACGTGACCGCGCGCTTCATCCCGCCCTTTCCGCCGCGGCCGGACAAGCCGGTCGCGACGTGGCGCGGGTTCTTCGGGGAGCGCGCGCGGACCTCGGTCTATGGCTGGTCGCAGCGCGCGTTCGAAATCGATTATCTGAAGCGCGACATCCTCGGCTTCCGGGTCCACATCCTGCTCGACCCGGCGCTGGTCCAGCACGTGCTGCTCGACAATGCCACCAATTATGTGAAGCCCGACATCGTCAAGACGTTGCTCGATCCGATCATCGGCAGCGGCCTGCTGACTTCCGACGGCGGCCTGTGGCGCGACCAGCGGCGGATCGTCGCCGCCAGCTTCTCGCCCGCGGCGGTCGAGGCGCAGCGGGCGATGTTCGTCCGCGCGGCCCGGGAGGCCATGGCGCGCTGGAGCGCGGGCCGGCACGACATGGCGGCCGAAGCGACCCGCACCACCATGACGGTGATCGCGCTCGCTTTGTTCGGCGGCGACGCGCGGCTGACCTCGGACGCCGCGATGGCCCATATCGCCGCGGCGATCGAAGGCTTTTCCGAAGCGCGGATGCTGGCGCTGCTGCGCTTGCCGCAGTTCCCGGTCACGCCAAGGGGGCGCGCCGGCAAGCGCGGGCAGGTCTTCCTGCGCAAGACTTTGTCCGAGGTGGTCGACGATCGCTGGCACGGCCGGGTCGAGCCGGACTTCCTGACCGGCGTGATCGAGGCGCTGCGCCAGCGCTTTGCCGACGACGAGGCGCGGGCGCTGGCGATCGACAATGCCGCGACCTTCTATCTCGCCGGCCACGAGACTACCGCCAATGCGATCACCTGGGCGTCGTACCTGCTGGCGGCGCAGCCGGAGCTCCAGGAGCAGCTGGCCGGCGAGGCGCAGGCCGCGTTGGGAGGTGGCGCGGACGACGTCGCCGACCGAGTCCCGCGGCTGCGCTTGTTCCTCAACGAAGCGATGCGGCTTTATCCGCCGGTCCCGCGCTTCGACCGGCAGGCCGTCGCCGCCGACCGGATTGGCGAGCATGACGTCGCGCCGGGCGACATCGTCTCGATCTGGCCGTGGATGCTCCATCGCCATCGTAAATATTGGGACGACCCGGACGCGTTCGATGTCGAGCGCTTCGCCGGGCGGGAAGGGCGGCACCGGTTCCAATATCTGCCGTTCGGCGGCGGCCCGCGCACCTGCGTCGGCGCCCAGTTCGCCGTCGCCGAAGCGCTGACCATCCTCGCCCACTGGCTGGGCGCGTGGCGCTTTGCCGAAGCGGGCCACGACGTCCGCGTGGCCGGGATGGTGACGCTACGACCGAAAGGCGGCCTGCCGCTGATCCTCGAGCGACGCTGAACGCGTCAGGCGATTGTGCTATTGCGAATTACTATCAATAACACTAGACGGTCAGGCGAAGACCAAAGGGGAATACATGAATCGCCTGACGACCTGTTCGGTCGCCGCTGTCCTGTTGAGCGGCGCGGCACCCGTTTTCGCTGCCGACGCTGCCGCTGAGGGCGGGACCGACCAGCGCGAAATCGTCGTCACCGGGCAACGCGTCGAATATGGCGTGCGCTCGACCAGCACCGCGACCAAGACCAACACCGACATCCGCAACATCCCGCAGGCGCTGACGGTCGTGTCGAGCGGCCAGATCGCCGACCAGCAGCTGCGTTCGATCTCCGACCTGCTCAACTTCGTCCCCGGCGCGTCGTACAACAGCGGCGAGGGCAATCGCGACACGATCGTGCTGCGCGGCAACTCGAGCACCGCGGACTTCTTTATCGACGGGGTGCGGGACGACGTTCAGTATTTCCGCGACTTTTACAACATCGACCGCATCGAGATCCTGAAGGGCCCCAACGCGATGATCTTCGGCCGCGGCGGCGGCGGCGGGATCGTCAACCGCGTGCTCAAGCGGCCCAGTTTCACCGCCTCTCGCGGCCTAACCGCCTCGGGCGACGGTTTCGGCGGCTATCGCCTCGCCGGCGATCTCGACCAGCCGTTCGGCGCGGCGTTCGGAGTCCGCCTGAATGCCCTCTACGAGGACGGCGACAGCTTCCGCCACCACGTCGACTTGAAGCGCTACGGTATCAATCCGACCGCGGCGATCCTGCTCGGCCCCGACACGCGCGTCGACTTGAGCTACGAATATTTCCACGACCGCCGGACCGCCGACCGTGGCCTCCCGGCCGACGGCGGCGAGCCGCTGCGCGGCTTCACCCATACCTTCTTCGGCGATCCCGACCAGAGCTTCGCCCGGGCCGACGTCAACCTCGCGAGCGTCGCCATCGAGCATCGCTTCGGCGACGGCCTGACGCTCAAGAACCGGACGATGTTCGGCGACTATGACAAATTCTACCAGAACATCTTCGCCAACAGCGCGGTGCTCGCCCCGACCGCGACGCTGCCCGAGCGGGTCAAGCTCGGCGCCTACAACAACCTCAACAACCGGCGCAGCCTGTTCAGCCAGACCGACCTCATCTGGGAGAACCGGCTGGCCGGGATCGACCAGACTTTGCTGCTCGGGTTCGAGGTCGGGCGCCAGAAGTCGCGCAATCACCGGCTGACCGGGACCGTGTCGGGCGCCGGCGTGCTGCCGGACGGCTCGGTCGCGCTGACCGATCCGACGCAGGACGTCGACCTGGTCTTCGCGCCGCTTCCGACCGACGCCAACAACCGGGTCAAGGCGACCGTCGCCGCAGCCTATATCCAGGACCAGATCCGGCCCGCCGACTGGCTCGAGATCGTCGCCGGGCTGCGCTTCGACAGCTTCAAGGCCGAGGTCGACGACCTGCGCGCGGCCGGCGGCGCGTTCAGCCGCCGCGACAGCCTGTGGTCGCCGCGGCTCGGGGTAGTCCTGAAGCCGGCCGACAATCTGTCGCTCTATTCGAGCTTCAGCCGCTCCTACCTGCCGCAGTCGGGCGACCAGTTCAGCGGGCTCGACGCCAACACCGCGACGCTCAAGCCCGAGCGGTTCGACAATTACGAAGTCGGGGCGAAATGGGAGCCGCTGCACGGCCTGCTCGCCACGCTCGCACTCTATCAGCTCGACCGCACCAACACGCGGGTGGCGAACCCGAACGGCAACGGGACCTTCCTGCTCAGCGGCGAGCAGCGCAGCCGCGGGCTCGAGCTCGGCCTCGAGCGCAGCGTCACCAGCCGCTGGCTGATCTCCGCCGGCTACACGCTGCAGAAAGCGAAGGTGCGGAGCGCGACCACGGCCTGCGCGAGCGGCGATTGCGAAGTGCCGCTGGTGCCGCGCCACAGCTTCTCATTGTGGAACCGCTACGACGTGACGAAGCAGGTCGGCGTCGGCCTCGGCGTCATCGCGCGGTCGAAATCCTACGCAACGATCAGCAATGCGGTGAAGCTGCCCGGCTACGCCCGCCTCGACGGGGCGCTCTATTACAAGCTGCCGCGCGGGATCGAGGCGCAGGTGAATGTCGAGAACATCCTCGGCGCGCATTATTTCCCGACCGCCAACGCCGACAACAACCTCGCCCCCGGCGCGCCGCGCACGGTCAAGGCGACGGTCGGGTACCGTTCTAGGCGCGCGAGCGCCGTCGGCGCGGGCCTTGATGCGCTTGAGGTCGCGGACAAACAGCTTGCGGGCCTCGCGCCGGCCTTCGGCGTCGGGGATGCGGAGCAGCGAGCTCGGATGGACCGTGACCCAGCATTCGCTGCCGTCGGCGAGGGTCAACGGCGCGTCGCGGACCTTGCCGATCGTCACCACCTTGCCGATCAGCGAGCGCGCCGCGGTGGCGCCGAGCGCGACCGTGACCGGCGGCCGGATCAGCGCGCGCTCCTGATCGATCCACCAGCGGCAGGCGGTGATCTCGCCGGCGTCCGGCTTGTTGTGGATTCGCCGCTTGCCGCGAAGCAAGAATTTGAAATGCTTGACCGCGTTGGTGACGTAGACCGAGGAGCGGTCGATCCCGGCCTTCTCCAGCGCCTCGTCGAACACTGCGCCGGCCGGGCCGACGAACGGCCGTCCGGCAAGGTCCTCCTGGTCGCCCGGCTGCTCGCCGACGAATAGGATCGCGGCATCGAGCGGCCCCTCGCCGAACACCGTCTGGGTCGCGTGCTTGTAGAGGTCGCAGCGGGTGCAGCCGCGGGCGTCGTCGAGCAGCCCTTCCCACGCCGTCCGCGCATTGCTGCGTGGCTCGATCGCGCGCTCGGCTTCGAGCGCCTGCTGCAATCCCCGCGTGGCAACGTCACCGATCATTCAATTGCAACGCTTGGGCCGGCCACCTTCTCCTTCAGCTCGCGCTTGATGTGCTCGGTCGGCGGCTTGTGGATCGAGCGGTAGCGGGCCTCGACCAGCGAATAGAGGCCGAACAGGAGCAGACCCGCCGCGACCGGAAACTGCAACGGCCCGCGCAAGGCGTCGAGCGCTTGCTCGAGCCCGCCCGCACCGGCGGCGCTGTGGTGGATCGCCGAGCGCGCGAGCAGCCAGCCCACCGTCAGGAAGATGACTCCCCTCGCCGCATACCCGATCCTTCCGAGCCATTTGGCAAAGGGGCGGTGGGCACCTTCCGCGAGATGCTCGAGGAAGGAGCAGCTGCCGGCCTTGTAGAGCTGCACGAGCCCGGCCCCGGCGAGCACCGCGGCCGCGCCGCCGAGCAACAGGGTCCCGGCCGGCAGATGCAGCGCCTGCGCGGCGTGCTCATGGGCGTCGCCGGCGTCGGAATAGCCCTCGAGAATGATGCGCAGCGCCTTGTAGGCGAGGAACAGGTAAATGGCGCCGCTCGACGCCGCGGCAACCCGCCGCCGCCAGGCCTTGGGGTGACGGCGGCCGCTGTCCATCCCGAACGCGGCGTCGGCGAGCCGCCACAGGCCGTAGCCGAGCATTCCGGCGATGACGACGAACAGCAGCCAGCGGCCGAAGCCGCGGCCGACATATTCCATCGCCCCGGTCAGATCCTCGGTCCGGCCGGTCTCGATCACGAGCAGCGCGATGAGGATGTAGAGCAGGCCGCGCGTGACGAAGCCGAACCGCGCCCACCACTGAAACTTGCTTTCGCGGGCGAGGTCGGCGGCGGCCATGCTCAGGACAACGCGGCGGCCTGCTCCTTCGGTCCGGCGGTCATGCGATGGCCGATGACGATCTTGAACAGGACGAAGGCGACGAGGCCGAAGGCAGCACTGGCAATATGGATCAGCCAGAAGGTCGTGGTCGGGAGCGAGGAATAGAGGCCGCCGACATAGCCGACGATCTTGTTCGCCGCGAAGAAGGCCAGATAGTAGAGGCCGATCACCGTCGCGGTGATCTGCTTGGGAGCGATCTTGGTGAACAGCGCCAGGCTGATCGGCAGGATGTGCGCGAAGCCGATGCTGTTCAGCAGGTGGAACATGAACGGCCAGAACAGGCCGATCTTGCCGCCCTCCGGCTGGCTCGCTGCGGCGAGGAACAGGCAGGCCCCGCCGGCGATGGTGAACACGCTGCCGATGATCATCTTGGTGATCTCGTCGGGCTCCTTGCGGCTGAGGCTCCACCATTTCCAGAACAGAGCGACCGCGACGAGCATCGAGAAACTGAGTGTCGCGTCGAGCGTGATCAGCCAGCTCGACGGCATGGTGTAGCTCATGAACTGCAGGTTGAAGTGCTGGTCGCCCCAGACGAGATAGGCGTTGAAGATCTCCTGGTTGGTGAGCAGCGAAATCGCGAGCACCGGGATCAGGATCAGCAGATAGACGAGGCAGGTCCAGTCGTTGCGGGACAGCCTTTCGCGCGGCGCGGCCGCGGTGCGTTTGCCCGGACGGTTGTCGGCGGGCAGCCAGCGCTGCCCCGAAAGATAGATGATCAGGCCGAGGACCATCACCACTCCCGCACAGCCGAACCCCCAGTGCCAGCCCACCTTCTGGCCGAGCGTTCCGGAGATGAGCGGTGCGGCGATCACGCTGACATTGATGAAGATGTAGAAGATCTGGAAGGCCATCGCGCGTCTGAGGTCGCGCTCGGAATAGAGCTCGCCGACCTGGGTCGCGATATTGCCCTTGAACAGTCCGACGCCGACGATCAGCGCCAGCAGCGCGAACAGGAACGCGCCTTCGAAGGCCATCAGGAAATGGCCGAGCGCCATGACCAAGGCTCCGGCGATCAACGCGATGCGGCGGCCGGTCAGCTTGTCGGCGATGATCCCGCCGAGGATCGGGGTCAGATAGACCAGCGAGGTATAGTCGCCGAAGATGGCCGAGGCGAGCGGCTGGCCGTCGAGCCCCGGGATAATGCCAGGCGCTGCAGCCAGTCGAGCCCGACCACTTTGCCATATGGCCGGGCAGCAGCAGGTAATTGACCATGTACAGCACGAGCAGCGTCTGCATCGAGTAATAAGAGAAGCGCTCGCACGCCTCGGTGAAGCCGAGGAAGCCGAGGCCCTTGGGATGGCCGAGAAACGCGCGGTCGGAACGGCCGCCCTGTTCGAAGTCCGGGGTTGCTTCGGCTACGGTCATGGCGGCGCTCCTAACGCTCAGTCGGGGTCGAAGGCTGCGGCTCGAGCAGTCGACCGGCGGTCCGGCCGTAGACGAAGGCGAGGACGCCACCGGCAGCGCCGATGGCGGCGTGCAGGGCCCAGAAGGCCGACGGGCCCAATCTGCTCGTAGAAGGTGCCAATATATCCGATCAAATTGTTGCCGATGAACAGCACGAGAAAGCTCGCCCCCATCATGGTGGCGTTGATCTTGGGCGGCGCAGTCCGCGAAACCAGTGCGAGAACGGGCGGCCAGAAATACATGAAGCCGATGCCTTGCACCGCGCAGAACAGGAACGGCCAGATCCACGGGACTTTGCCCGATCCATAGGCGGCGATCGCTGCCACGAGGATCAGGTTCGCCGCGCCGCAGAGGAAAGATCCCATTGCGATCTTCCAAAGCTCGAAGGGTTCGCGCCCGGTGGCGCGGCCCTGCCACTTCCACAGGCTGAACAGCAACGGCAGGCTGACGATGCTGAACAAGGGATCGATCGACTGGAACCAGGGAATCGGTACGCGGAAGCCCCCCGCAGCCATATCGGCGTGCTGCTCGAGCCAGATCGGCAGAACGTTGGAGAGCTGATAATAAGCGATCTGCGGAAAGACGCTGATTGCCAACGCCCCGAATATCGCGGCAACGACCTTGCGTTCGTCCTTCGTCATTGCCGCTCCAGCGTAAGTCTTGCGCTCGACCCTTGCCGGCAGCGAGCTGTACCCGCTCAAATAAGTTGCGAGTGCAACGAGCATGAGGAAGGCAGCGGCCCCGAACCCGATATGCCAGCCATAACGCTGGGCCAACACGCCACACAGCAGAGGCCCGGCGAGGGCGCCAAAATTGATCCCTGTGCTGAAGATCGCAAAGCCGCGCGTTCGGCGCTCCTCCTCGTCGGCAGGATAAAGGCCGCCGACTTGCGCGGAGATATTCCCTTTCAAGAGACCGGACCCGGTAATCAGCAACAACAGCGCCAGCAGGAAGCTTTCGTCGAAAGCCATCGCCAGGTGACCGCCGCTCATCGACAGCGCACCCAAAATGACGGCGTTTCGCTGGCCGATACGATCGCCGAGCCAGCCCCCGAGGATGGGCGTGAAATAGACAAAGCCCGAATATAGTCCGAAAATCTCGGAGCCGAGCGCCTGTGTCGAAAGCGGCCCGAATGCTCCTTCGATCATCCCCCGGAACGCCGCGAACCCCGCGACATGCTCGACATGCCCCGGCAGAAGCAGCTGGTTCACCATGTAGAGCACGAGCAGCGCGCTCATGCCATAATAGGAAAAGCGCTCCCACGCCTCGGTGAAGGCGAGATAGGCGAGGCCTTTCGGGTGGCCGAGGAAGGTATCGTCGCCGACGGACTCGGCAGGCGCGGCGGCCAGCTCGGCTGAAGTCAATCTGGTCTCCCCACCAGCAATGTGATGGGTTGGCTAGCGCACACCAGCTTCGCCGCAAGCCATTTTATGCGAACGGCGGTCGCGGAGCCTTATTCTTCGGGCGCGGTGCCCTGTTCGGACTGCTCGCGGCGTTCGCGCTTGGCCTGGTTGATCACCTGGGTGAGGCAGCCGGTGTAGCCGCCCGGCCCGACCGGCGAGCAGCTGAACGTTCCGGTCGAGCCGACCGTCTCCAGTGCCCGGGCCTTGTTGGCCCAGGCGTCGCGGCTCTGGCGCGGGCCGCCGGCGCGCAGCTTCTCGGGGATGCGGTAGCGCTCGGCCTCGGGCTTACGGGCGCAGACCACGACCTCATTGTTGCTCGAGCGCGGGCAGGGGTCGGTGCCGTAAACGATGACCTCGCTGATGCTGTCCTGTTGCGCGACGGCGGCCGTCGGAAGCGCCGCGCCGACAGCGAAGGCGGCGGCGGTTGCGGCCAGAGTGATCGTCAGCTTGCTCATCCTCGTCCTTCCACGTCGGTTCAGCGGGCGAGCCCGGCTGATAGTTCCTCAAATGCGCTTCGACAGCCCGATTGCAACCCTGCAACCGGCACGGATCGCCGCAGTCAACAGCGGATAACCGGCCGCCTCGGTCGCGCCGGCCGCGCGCGCGGTATCGCGATGCTCGAGTTCGTCGGCGCGGAACTCGGCAATGTCGGCGGCGAGTTCGGGATCATCATCGCCGAGCGCGTCGAGCTGTTGCTGGTAATGGCGGTCGATCTCGGTCTCGATCGCGTCGGTGCAGGCGAGCGCCGCTTTCTCCGACATCAGCGCGGTTGCCGCGCCCAGCGCGAAGCCGGCGACGTTCCACAGCGGCTGGAGCGCGGTCGGCCGGACCCGGCGCTCGGCCATCAGGGCGTCGAAGCGCTTCAAGTGACGCTCCTCCTGCGCCGCCATGCGGGCGATGAGCTTGGCTTCGGGGCAATTGTCGCGGAGCACGGCGAGCTGGCCGGCGTAGATCCGGGTCGCGCCATATTCGCCGGCCTGGTCGACGCGCAGCATGGACGCGCGGTCGGCCCGCCGGTCGCCGGGGCGCCAGCGGGTCACCGGCGGGAACCCCGGGCCGTCAGCAAGGCGATCAGCGCCGCTCCGCCCAAGGACAGGAGCGCATTCCACCCGGCCATCGAGATGCCGAGGAACGACCATTGCACCTGGTCGCAACGGACCAGCGGCGCGTTGATGATGTCCTGGAGCGTCACTGCCCCGGTCCGGGTGCAGGTCGTGAAGCCTTCGAAAATCTTCAGCTCGACCCCGGCATGATAGACCCCGATCGCCCCCGACACCGCGATGCCCAGCGCCGCCAGCAGGACCAGCAGGCGCGAGCGACGCGACCCGGCGGGCGCGGTGAAGGCGAGCATTGCAGGGACCAGCGCGGCGAGGTGGGCATAGCGCTGCCACCAGCACATCTCGCACGGGTTGAGGTGGCCGAAATATTCCGACCCGAAGGCTCCGGCGAGCAGCGCCGCCGGGAGGAGCAGCGCGACGAGGCGCGCGACCCCCGCCCGGGTCAGCGGCGAGCCGAGCTGCGGGGCGTCCGCGACCGCTTCCGCCATGCGCGGCTTACTGGCCCTTCTTGGCGATCGACATCGGCGGCGCGGCCGGACCGGCGATCCGCTTCAGCGTGTTGATCGCATAATAGAGCTGGAAGTCGTCGACGCCCTTCTTCTTGAGCTCGTCGGCGGTCGCCTTGAAGCGCGGGTCGGTGGTGTCGTCGCTCTCGAGCAATTTGTCGTCGACCTTCGCCTGATTGAGCAGGTGGCGGCGGAGGTCGGCCTCGCGGGTCACCGGCCGGTCCTTATAGTCCGGGTCGGACAGCTGCGGGACGGTGATGTCCGGATCGATCCCGCCCTCCTGCACCGAATGGCCCGACGGCGTGTAGTAGCGCGCCGTCGTCAGGCGCAGCGCGGTGCGGTCGCCGAGCATGGCGATCGACTGGACCGAGCCCTTGCCGAACGTCCGCTCGCCCATGACCAGGGCGCGGCGATGGTCCTGCAGCGCGCCGGCGACGATTTCGGAAGCCGAGGCGCTGCCGACGTCGGTCAGCACGATCACCGGCAGGCCGTGGGTCAGGTCGCCCGGCTTGGCGTAATAGCGCTGGATGTCGTCCTTCTCGCGGCCGCGCTGGGAGACGATCTCGCCGCTCTCGAGGAAGGCGTCGCTGACCTGGATCGCCTCGTCGAGCGAGCCGCCGGGGTTGGACCGCAGGTCGACGATGTAGCCGAGCGGATGGCCGCCGGTCGCCTTGTCGATCGCGGTGATCGCGGCCTCGGTCGCCTCGCCGGTACCGTTGGCGAACTGGTTGATGTTGATGTAGCCGACGCCTTCCTTGACCTCCCACTTGACCGGGCGGAGCTTGATCTCCTCGCGGACCATGGTGACGTCGAACGGCTTGTCGCGGCCCTTGCGGACGATGGTCAGCTTGATCGGGCTGCCCGGCTTGCCGCGCATCTTCTCAACCGCTTCGTCGAGGGTGAAGCCGTAGATCAGCTCGCCGTTGATGTGGGTGATGTAGTCGCCGGCCTTGATCCCCGCCTTCCACGCCGGCGTGTCCTCGGTCGGGGTGATCACCTTGACCGTCCCGTCCTCCATTCCGACCGACAGGCCGAGCCCGCCGTAGCTGCCCTCGATCAGGGTCTTGAGCGCGTCATAGTCGGCGCCCTCGGCATAAGAGGAATGCGGGTCGAGCGAGGACAGCATGCCGTCGATCGCGCCCTTGAGCAAAGTATGGTCGTCGACCGGCACGACGTAATGCTGCTTGACCTGCTGATAGACCGCCATGAACTTCTCGAGCTCCTGGTAATTGGTCGTGTCCGCGGCAGCGAAGGAGCTGGCGGTGACCGGCACCAGAGCGAGCGCGCTGACCAGCGCAATCGGCGGCAGGAATTTGCGGATGGCTTTCATGTGGGTCGTCCTGATTTCGGCGGCTACGCGTTTTTAGCCGCCTTCGCGGCCATTTGACAGGGTTTGAGATGAACCTGCGATGAGGGCAGGGGAGACTCTGCGCCCATTTTGGGACAGTTCGACCTGAAGCGGCCCGAGCGCGCGGCCGAGGGGATCGCCGATGCGGACCCGGTCGCCGCGCTGCAGGGTCGAGGCGACGTTGACGATCAGGCTCATCCAGCCGCGGCCGTGGTCGATGATCACGACCCCGTCGTGGCTCTGGAACGGCCCCGAATAAAGGATGACGCCCGAGGCGGGGACGATGACCGGCGCGCCGCGGCCGGTGGCGAGCGTCAGCCCGCGCGAGCGGACGCCGTTGGGGTTGACCGCGCCGAGGCCCGCGATGACCGGAGCATCGGCGACGAGCACATAAGGCAGGGGCGGCTGGGCGTTACCGCCTTCGGGCGGCGTCGGCCGCGCCAGGGCCGGATCGCCCGCGGCCAGCTCCGCGGCGATCGCCCGGGCGGCCCGATCGCCCGCCTCGGCCGACTGCAGGCTCGCGATACTCTCGCCGGCGGCGAGCGCGACGTCCCCGGAGGCGAGCGCCCGTCCCTGCGCCGACGCCGAGGCCTTGAGGGCTTTCGCTTCGAGCATCGCGAACTGCTCGCGTCGCGCAACCAGTTGCTGCCGGCTGTGCCCAACCTCCGAGCGCGCGGCCAGCGCGGTCGCCTCGAGCCGACGGCCTTCGGCGAGCTGTCGGGACAAAGCGGCCGTCCGCGCCCGGATCACCGGCAGCGTCGAATCCAGCAGCACCCGGACCTTGACCAACTCGTCGGTCCCGCCCTGGTCGGCAACGGCGAGCAGCGGCGGCCGCTGCGCCATCACCACGAGCCCGGAGAGCAGCGAGGCGATCGGTTGCTGCTGACGCCGGAGCTCGGCGCGCCGCAGCTCGGTCGCCGCCGAAACCAGGCGGAGATTGGCGTCCGCGGCGGTGATCCGGGCTTCGGCCGCTTCGATCGCCTGCGCCGCGGCGGCCTGCTGCGCCTGCAGCCGCGCGGCCGCGCCGCGCGCATTGGCCGCGACCTGCTCGAGCCGTCGGGCCTCGACCTCGGCCGACGCCTGCTCGGCGCGGGCGCGCTGGACCGCGGAGTCGAGCGTCTCGGCCTGCGGCTGCACCGGGCCGCTCGCTGCCAGCAGGAGCGGTGCGAGGAGCAGGGCGCGGGCAGCTCGGATCATGCGCTAACCTTCGCGATGATAGGGGTGGTTCGCAAGGATCGACGTCGCCCGGAACAATTGTTCGGCGAGCATGGCGCGGGCCAGCAGGTGCGGCCAGGTCGCGGCGCCGAACGACAGCAGCAGGTCGGCGCCCTCGCGCTGCGCCTCGTCATGGCCGTCTGCGGCGCCGATCAGGAAGCGCACCTCGCGCGTGCCGCCGTCGCGCCACCGTTCGAGGCGTTTCGCCGAGCTCGACCGAGGTCAGCGCGTCGCCGCGCTCGTCGAGGACGACGGTCGCTCCGCCGGGCGGCAGCTCCGGCATTTTCCCGCCGCGATCGGGCAGTTCGGTGACCTTGGTCGGCCAGGCGATGCGCTTCAGGTAGCGCTCGACCAGCTCGGCCTCCGGGGAGCGGCCGGCCTTCCCGCGCGCAACGATGTGGAGCAGCACTATTGTCCGGAGAAAGCGGACGCCGGCGCCGCGAACGGCCAGGTCAGGATCCGGGTGAAGCCGTCGTAGATCGCGCGCGCCGCCGCAGCGATGGTGTTCGGACGGTTGGTCCCGCCACGGGCGAACACCGCGACCGCGATCCGCCGGCCGTCGGGGAGGGTAATGAAGCCGACATCGTCGGTGAGGCCGGTCAGCGTGCCGGTCTTGTGCTCGACCGGGGTGCCGGCCGGGAGCAGGGCCTTCATCCGGTTCTTGCCGGTCTGGCACTGGGCCATGAGGTCGAGCAAATAATTGCGGCTCTGCGGCTTGATCAGTTCGGCCCGGTAGATCCGCTTCAACAGGTCGACCATCGCCGTCGGCGTGCTCGAATCGCGATGGTCCCACAGGTCGCGCTTGTCGCTCGAGCAGCTGGGCGATGGTGCGATCGACGCGCAGGCCGGTGACGCCGTTCTGCTGCAGCCAGTCGTGCAGCGCGCCGGGGCCGCCGAGGTCCTTCATCAGGATGTCGGTTGCGCGGTTGTCGCTGTGGATCAGCATGCGGCTCATCAGGCTGCGCGCCGACTGGCCGTTGATCGTGTCGTCAAGCGAGCGGCGGCCGTGGTCGACCTGGGCCAGATACAGCGCCGCGACCGCGACCTTGACCGTGCTCGCCATCGGGAACGGCGTGCTGCCCTTGATGCTGACGGTCTCACCGGTTTTGAGGTCGAGCGCGGCAATGCCGATATCGGCCGAATTGCCGGCGACGAGATAGGACAGCTGCTGCTCGAGGCTTTGCAGGCTCGGCGACGAGGCCGCCGCAGCGGGCTGCGCGGTGAACGCCAGAAGCGCGAGAAGAAACGCAAATATCCGCATTTGCCTCACCCGCGAGCAGCGATGCCCGAATCCGAATCGCCAAACGCCCACATTCGTTCCAAATTGTAAAAACTTCTTACTTCGGGACGGAAAATATGGACGATTACGTCGTCCGCGTCGATCAGCACCCAGTCGGCAGCCGGAAGTCCTTCGATTCGAACGATTTTCCCAAATCGCTCCTTGATCTTGTCGGCAAGCTTAACGGCCATGGACGCGACCTGGCGGGTCGACCGGCCGGACGCGACGACCATATGGTCGGCGATGTTCGACTTGCCGGTCAAGGGGATGGTGACGACCTCGACCGCCTGGTCGTCATCGAGCGATTGAAGCACGAGGCGGTGAAGATCTTCGACGTCAGCGTGGGGAGGAGCGGCCTTGGAGCCGGTCTCAGCGGGACGTTCGGTCAAGAGGTCTCCTTGAGGACAAAGGCAAACCGAGACGCGCAACGCGCAGGACGCGTTTTTGGGTTCGGCGATGCCAGTTGGGGAGGTGCGCGCGGATAGCGGTTGCGGACGTGGGGTCTCGCGGCAGGCGAAGCAGTAAGATCGCCGGTGCACTCCACTCCGTCCACCTACGTGCCTGACCCGAAGGTCGGACGAACCTTCGCAGCCAGCCCATCGCGCGGGCCGCGTGGGCAGCCGAATCATAGCCGGGCCGGGGAATCACCGCAATCGGCAGTTCACGGGCTAACCCCCTCCAATCGCGCCATTTGTGAAAATTTGGCAGGGTGTCGCTTCCGAGCAACCAAATGAAGTCATGCTTGGGGAAGCGGCGCTTCAGCGCCGTGACGGTATCCACGGTGTAGCGGGTGCCCGCGCGCTGCTCGAAGTCGCTGACCCGGATGCGTGCCCGCCGCGCCAAGCGCGCGGCCGACGCCAGCCGCGCGTCGAACGGCGCCATGTCTTTCGCCGCCTCCTTGAGCGGGTTGCCGGGCGAGACCAGCCACCAGACTTCGTCGAGCCCGAGCGTACGCAGCGCGTGGAGGCTGATGTGGCGGTGCCCGGTATGCGCCGGGTTGAACGATCCGCCGAGAAGACCGATGCGGGCCATTAGGACCGCCAGTCCGCGCGGCTGTGGTGGACCCGCATGACGGTGACCAAGCCTTTCGTCACCGCGTAAATCAGAACGTAGGACGTCTTTTCCACTCGGCTGTAATGCCAAGCGGATCTGATCCGTGGCTTGCGGCGCGGAAACTGCAGGAGGCTGTTGGCCTGTCGCCGAATGCTCTCGAGCGTTTCCTCGGCATGGGCGGGCTCGACGTTGAGGCTGAGCCAGGCATCGATCTTCCGAAGGTCGAGCAGCGCTTGTTCAGTCCACCTCAGCCTCACCGAGCGCGCGCGCGATGCCCGGCTATCAACTTGTCGAAAACGGTATCCGCCTGTTCGCGCGAGCAGGTCCTGTCGGCGGCGATGTCGTCCAGGGCAGGCTCAAGGAAGGCATCGAGCTCGGCCTGGCTATCAAATCCAAGGCGAGCGTACGGCGGTCGCGCGTCCTGCTCATCGACCATGCGATGAATGGCTGTTTGGATCAGATCCTCCCTGGAGCAACCCAGATCGCTTGCGAGGCGGTCGAGGTCCGCAAGCTGTTCGGCGTCCAGAGAAAGTGCGACCGTCTCTTGTTTGCCCATGCCGTCAACATAAGGCATTGGTGCGAGAGCGGCAAACGGGGCGGGAAGGCATGGTCGGCGAATTCGAGGCAATCGGCGATGCGGTCACCGGCGGGATCATCGGCCGCGCGGTCGAGCCAAAGGCCGGCGAAGCGGCGGGCGACGACGGCCATACGCACGAGATCAATTGCCTCAACTGCGGCACCAGGCTCGCGGGCGATTTCTGCCACGCCTGCGGCCAGCACGCCCACGTCCACCGCACGCTGACTGCCTTCTTCCACGACTTCCTCCACGGCGTGCTCCATTTCGAGGGCAAGATCTGGCGCACCTTGCCGCTGCTGGCGTGGAAGCCGGGCGAGCTCACCCGCCGCTATATCGACGGCCAGCGCGCCAGCTTCATCTCGCCGGTCGCTTTGTTCCTGTTCTGCGTGTTCCTGATGTTCGCCACGGTCAGCCTGCTCGGCGGCATGAGCGGCATGCCGGCCGAGGCCAAGCAGGACCTCGCGCAGGAGCTGAACCAGGACAAAGTGAAGCTCGCGGTGCTCGAGCAGCAGCGCGCCGGCGCCAGCGGCAAGACCGCGACCAAGCTCGACGACAAGATCGGCGAGCTCAAGGGCGAGATCAAGATCAAGGAGGCGGTCGGGCGCGGCGAGATCAACCCGAGCGCGTTCGACGTCGACCCGTCGGGCCTCGCCCCGAGCCTGGAGGACGCGGTCCGCAAGGCGCAGAAGAACCCCGAGCTGGTCGCCTACAAGCTCAAGACCAACGCCTATAAGTTCAGCTGGCTGATCATCCCCTTGTCGGTGCCGTTCGTGTGGCTGCTGTTCCCGTTCAGCCGCCGCTTCCGCATCTACGACCACACGATCTTCGTCACTTATTCGCTGTGCTTCATGACCCTGCTGGTGATCGCCGGAGTGATCCTGCAGGCGATCGGCGCACAGTCGATCGGCCAGCCTGCTGTGGCTGATCCCGCCGTTCCACATGTATCGCCAGTTGAAGGGCGCCTACGGCCTCACCGGCTGGGGCGCCGGCTGGCGCGCGGCGGTGCTGACGATGTTCGCGATGATCGTCATCAGCCTGTTCGCCGCGCTGCTGGTCGGGGTCGGGCTGTTCGAGTGACTTAGGCGCCGCTCCGGCGCTCGATTTCATCCAGAAACGCATCGATCGCCGCCACCGCTTCGGGCTCGGTGAGGTCGGGCGCGTGGCCGACGCCGGCGACCAGCGCCGACTGCATGGCCGGCGCGGCGGCGTGCATCCTGTCGAGCGTTTCCGCCGACAGCAGGTCGCTCTTCGCGCCGCGGATCACCAGCAGCGGCTTTTGCGCCAGCGCGGCGAACAGCGGCCACATGTCGACCTGCGGGGTCGGGCCGGCCGTGTTGAACGGCAGCGCGATCGCCTGGTCGTAGTCGAACACGATCTCGCCATTGTCCTCGCGGCAGTTGCGCCTGGCCATGCGCACCCAGTCGTCGTGGGTGTAATTCTCGAACGCCTGGGTGTTGCGCGCGATGGTCTCGGCCGCTTCGTCCCAGCTGTTGAACCGGGTCCCGCTGCCGACATAGGATTTGATGCGGTCGACGCCGCTGTCGTCGATGTCCGGCCCGATGTCGTTGAGGATCGCCGCGGCAATGCGATCGGGCGCGAGCGCGGCGATGGCCATGGTGACGAGGCCGCCGAGCGAGGTGCCGACGAAGATCGCCTGCTCGACGGTCAGCTGATCGAGCAGCTCGATCACGTCGAAGGCATAGGTCGGCGGGATGTAGCGCGCCGGGACCGGGTCGTATTCGCTCAGGCCGCGGCCGCGGAATTCGAGCACGAGCACGCGGAAGCGGGGTGAGTAGCGCTCGGCCAGCTCGGCGAAATCGCGCGCGTTGCGGGTGAGGCCCGGTAGGCACAACAGCGGCGGCTTGGCGGCGTCGCCGGGATAGTCGCGATAGTGGAGCTTGAGCCCGTCGCGGACGGTGAAATAGCGGTCCGCATAATGCGGCCAGAGCGCTTCGCTCATTCGGCCAGGCCCTGGCGCAGCAGCCGGCTGGTGACCTCGGCGACGCGCTTCGCGTCGGCGCTCGACCAGACCTCGAACTTCAATCCGAGGAACACGTTCGCGCCCATCAGCGCCCAGGCGAGGATGTCGAGGTCAGGATCGGCGAGGTCGGACGCGATCTCGCCCTGCTTGCGCGCGGCCTTGAGGCGCGCGGCGATGCGCGTCGCGGTCGTCTCATAATGTTCGCGATAGGCCTCGGGCTCGACGAACTCGGCTTCGTCGATGATCCGGTAGACGTCGCGGTGCTTGCGCGCGAACAGCAGGAAGGATTCAAGCGCGCGGCGCTCGCCGTCGATCGCATCGGCTGCATCCTTGAAGGCCGGCGCGACATGGTCGCGGACCTGGGCCGACATGTCGCGCACCAGCGCCTGGAACACGGCCTCCTTCGAATCGAAATAGGTGTAGAAGGTGCCGAGCGCGACGCCGGCGCGCTGGGTGATGGCGACGATCGAGCTGTCGGAGAAGCCGCGCTCGCCGAACTCGTCGCGGGCGGCGTCGAGGATCTTGCGCAGGGTCCGTTCACCGCGCGCGGTGCGCGGCGCCTTGCCGTCGCTCGCCGGGCTGATCTGCACGCCTTCGTCCACGGATTCCCCCATCCCGCTCGCGATAGCTATGTAGCGCGAAGATTCGCAAGTTGAAAGCCGGTTCAACTTTCATTATGACGATTCCCTGACGGCAGGAAGAATGAGGGTTCGCCTGTCAGGGGGAGATTCAATCATGCGTATTCACGCTCGCGCCGCCTTGCTCGGAAGCATTGCCGCGGCGGCCTTCGTCGCGACTCCGGCAGCCGCCCAGGAGGCGACCCAACCGCCGGCGCCGCCGGCCAACGCCCAGACCCAGGACCAGGCGTCGACCGCGAGCGACCAGGAAATCGTCGTCACCGCGCGGCGCCGCAGCGAGCTGCTGCTCGACGTGCCGGTCGCGGTCACGGCCTATTCGGGCGAGCAGTTGAACCGCCAGGGCGCGCTCGACATCACCGACATCGCCGACACCACGCCCAACGTGAACTTCGAGACGTCGCGCGGCACCAATACGACGCTCACCGCCTTCATCCGCGGCGTCGGCCAGCAGGACCCGGTCGCCGGCTTCGAGCAGGGGGTCGGCCTCTATCTCGACGACGTCTATCTGAACCGGCCGCAGGCGGCGCTGCTCGACATCTACGACGTCGAGCGGGTCGAGATCCTGCGCGGCCCGCAGGGCACGCTCTACGGCCGCAACACCATCGGCGGCGCGATCAAATATGTGACTCGGCGGATTCCGACCGACGGCACGCATGTCAGCGTTCGCGCCAACGGCGGGACCGACCGGCAAGCCGACGTGATCGCCAGCATCTCGTCACCCGTCGCGGACTGGCTGCGGTTCGGCGCCGCCTTCGCGCGGCTGTCCCGCGAGGGGTTCGGCGAGAATCGCACCAACGGGCTGGAGAATTACAACAAGGACACCTGGGCGGGGCGCGGCGACGATCGAGTTTCAGCCGGCGCACAATGTCTTCTTCCGGCTGTCGGGCGATGCCACCGCCGACAACGCCAACCCGCGCGGTGGTCATCGTCTGCTCCCGAACCTGTGCACGGTCGCGGCCTGCAACACCGCCTTCCCGGTCCTCAGCGACAAGTTCGACAGCCAGGGCGGGCTCAATGACCCGAAGCAGCGGGTGCGCGCCTGGGGCGTCGCGGCGCACGGCGAAATCGGCCTTAGCGACTGGCTGACGTTCAAGTCGATCACCGCCTATCGTCGGGACAAGACCGCAACTCCGATCGACTTCGACGCCCTGCCGTTCGTCGACGTCGACGTGCCGGCGAGATACAGGAACCACCAGTTCAGCCAGGAATTCCAGCTCGTTGCCGACAAGGGCCCGCTGCAGGGCGTGGCCGGCTTCTATTATCTGGACGCCAACGCCTTCGACGTGTTCGATGTCCGCCTCTACACCAGCAACGCCCTCCTGCCGGGGCTGACCGCGGCGACGCGCGGCGACGTCGACACCAAGACCTGGGCGGTGTTCGGCGATTTCACCTACGACTTCACGCCGCAGTTGAGCGTCTCGCTCGGCGGGCGGTACACCAACGACAAGCGCCATGCCCGCGTGTTCCGGCAGAATCTCATCCTCGGCGGCTCGCCGGAGCTCGGCGGATCTCCGCCGTTCGACCAGACCGGAACGCCCTTCCCGAACCCCGTCTTGTCGGTGACCTCGAACTTCGACGGACGGCGCAAGGACACCGCGTTCACGCCGCGCGCGTCGATCAGCTTCAAGCCGAACAAGAACCACAATCTCTACATCAGCTACTCGAAGGGCTTCAAAGGCGGCGGGTTCGACCCGCGCGGCCAGACGACGTCGACGCCGCGTTCCAACCCGGCCGTGCCGCCCACCGCTCAGGAGATCTACGACTTCATGGCGTTCGATCCGGAAAAGGTCGACAGCTACGAAGCAGGGTGGAAAGCCGCGCTGTTCGACCGCCGGCTGCAGTTCGCCGCGGCAGTGTTCGACGCCGAATATAAGGACGTCCAGGTGCCTGGTTCGGCCGGCGGGTTCACCGCCGGCGGTGTTCCGACCTTCATCGGCATCACCAGCAATGCGGGCAAGGCCCGCTTCCGGGGCGTCGAGCTCGAGACCAACTGGCGCATGGCCAACGACCTCGCGACGAGCGGCGACCGGCTCACCTGGGCCGGCACGCTCGGTTATCTCGACGCCAAGTACCTCCACTTCATCACGACCGTGAACCGGAACATCAACGGCGTACTGATCCCGGCGACCGAGGTGGACGTCGCCAAGTTCCGGAAGATCCAGAACACGCCCAAATGGACGCTGAGCGGCTCGCTCGATTACGACACCCCGGCGTTCGGCGGGCGCCTCGATCTCAACACCACCCTGTCGTACCGCAGCAAGAGCCAGCAGTTCGAGCTCCGCTCGCCCGGCCTCGACCAGAAGGGCTTCGCGCTGTGGGACGCGAACCTCATCTGGCGCTCGGCCAGCCGGCGGTTCGAGGTGGGCTTGCACGGCAAGAATTTGGCGGACAAGAAGTATGTCGTGTCCGGCTACAACTTCATCCTGCAGAACCCGTGGACCGGGGACTTCATCACCGCGGCCGGCGTCCCGATCACGTCGCCGACGCAGGCGGTCCCGACGCTTGGCAGGACCGGCGTGCTCACGGCCTTCTACGGCGCGCCGCGCCAGGTGTGGTTGTCGCTCGGGGTCAACTTCTGAGCGGGGCGGCGGAGCAGCAGCGACGGGGTGCCGGCACCCTTGTCCTGCTGTTCCTGCTGCTCGCTTACATCCTCAATTTTCTCGACCGCCAGATCCTCGGCATCCTCGGGCCGGCGATCAAGGCCGAGCTGAACCTTACCGACACTCAGTTCGGCGCGATCGGCGGGCTCGCTTTCGCGCTCCTCTATTCGCTGCTCGGCATCCCGCTCGCCTTGCTTGCGGACCGGACCAGCCGGAGCGGCGTCGTCGCGGCGTCCCTTGCTGTGTGGAGCGGCTTCACGGCCTTGTGCGGCGCCGCGGCGGGATATTGGCAATTGTTCGCCTATCGCCTCGGCGTCGGCATCGGCGAAGCCGGCGGAGTCGCCCCGTCCTATGCGCTGATCGCCGATTATTTTCCGCCGGAGCGCCGGGCCCGCGCCCTGGCCATCTTCTCGCTCGGGATTCCGATCGGGCTCGGCGGCGGCGCGTATATCGGCGCGCACCTCGCGCACTGGTTCGGCTGGCGCGCCGCGTTCGTGGTGATGGGCGTCCTCGGCATCGTGCTGGCGCCGATCCTCAAATATCTCGTGCGCGACCTGCCGCGCAACGCGCCCGCCGCCGACGCGATCCCGCTCTTGCAAGCCTTTCCAATGGTCGCGCGCAAGCCGACCTTCTGGCTGATGGCCTTTGCCGCCTCGATGAGCTCGCTGTGCGGCTACGGCCTCGCTTTGTGGACTCCGTCGGTGATGGTGCGGAGCTTCGGCCTCGACATCGTCTCCGCCGGCAACTTCCTCGCCTCGCTGCTGCTGATCGGCGGAACCGCCGGAGTGTTCGCCGGCGGCTGGCTGGCCGACCGCCTCGGGCAATCCGACCGCGCCTGGTACGCGCGGCTCCCGGCGATCGCCTGGCTGATCACCGCACCGACCTTCGCGCTCGGCCTGATGGCGCCCAACCTGTGGCTCGCCTGGCCGCTGCTGCTCATCCCGAACGCGCTCAACATCCTGTGGCTCGGCCCGGTCGTGACCGCGGTCCAGCACCTCGTCCCGCAACGGATGCGCTCGACCGCCTCGGGCAGCTTCCTGTTCATCAACAACCTCATCGGGCTCGGCGTCGGGCCCCTGCTCATGGGCAGCATTTCCGACGCCCTGAAAGCGAGCTACGGCGTTGAATCCCTGCGCTACGCCGCCGTCGGCTGCACCGCTTTCTATCTGGTCGCGGCCGGCCTCATGCTGTTCGCGGTCAAGCGCCTGCGCGCCGACTGGGTCGACGACAAAGCTTGACATCGCGGCCCCCATCCGCTTGGGGAGCGGGCGTTCGGCGGGCTGATCGGCTCGCCGTTGCTTTTTGGGTTATGCGCGGCCGCCCCGAAGTGCCGCGTGGCCGGGGATACCTCATACGGTCCCCTGACGAACGGAGAACAGACATGCGCCATCGGGTTGGCCATCGTAAGCTTCAGCGCACCTCGAGCCACCGCGCGGCCTTGTTCCGCAACATGGCGGCCGCGCTCATCAAGCACGAGCAGATCACGACCACGACCGCCAAGGCGAAGGAGCTTCGCCCCTATGTCGAGAAGCTGGTCACGCTGGCCAAGCGCGGCGGCCTGTCGAACCGCCGCCTCGCCCAGTCGCGGCTGATGGACGATGCGCAGCTGGCCAAGCTGTTCGACGTCATCGGCCCGCGCTACGCCGACCGCAACGGCGGCTATACGCGGATCATCAAGGCCGGCATCCGCGCGTCCGACGCGGCGCCGATCGCGGTGATCGAGTTCGTCGACCGCGACGAGAGCGCCAAGGGCCAGGATTCGGGCCCGGTGATGAGCGAGGACGAGCTCGAAACGGCCTAAGCTGCGCCAAATTCGACTGTCCCATTCTGGGACAGCGCGTAAAATTCCTTCTGCGCTTGCTAATTGGTTAACTCGCCGTTAACGTCCCCCGCTTGGCTCGGGGGGGCAATCGAGTTCGCGCACCGCGTATCTGTGGCTTCCCTGTGAACGTGATCGCACGCGAAAGCGTCCGCACGCAGGGGGGCGAATATTATGCCGACGTACAGGTTGATGGGCTTTGCGAATTCGTCGGTCGGCTGGAGCGCCTTTCAAATCGATGCGTCCGGGCCCGCAAATGTAAGCGGCGATGGACTGACGATCGAGGTCATCGACGATGACTTGATCCTCGACGACGAGTTCGCCGGCTTTGGCCAAACCCTCGACTCTTCTTCGCAGCTTCTGGGGAACTCCTTCGGAGTCTGTAGCTGCCGGTCAAGTCATCCAGTCGGTATACAAATGGACGGTGACGAACACGACGACCGGCGAGGTCGGGACCGGGTATCTCCTGCGAATTCTATACCGGTACCAACCCGAGCAGCCCGGGCGGCCAGGACGGCGAATATTATCAGGCCTTCACCATCGCCGTTCATGACGGCGACGTCCTCTCGTACAGCCCCGGCAATTTCGTCGGCCAGGCGCCCTATGCCGACATCTATTCCGTCAACGTCATCAACGGCACCCCGGACGACGACGTTCTCATCGGGACGCCCGACGCGGATCAGATCAACGGCTTCGACGGCAATGACGTCGAGCGGGCCCGCGGCGGCGACGATACGCTCAACGGCGACGGCGGCCACGATTTCCTCATCGGCGGCGACGGCAACGACACGCTGAACGGCGGCGACGGCGACGATTACCTGCGCGGCGGCGAAGGCGACGACACGATCGACGGCGGCGCCGGCTACGACCGCGCGGCCTTCACCGTGCTGACCAACAATCCCGCGATCGGCGAGACCGGCGTTCAGGTCGGGGCGACGGTGGACCTCAACATCCAGGGCGTTGCCCAGGACACCGGTCACGGCATGGATACGCTGATCGGAATCGAGAACGTCTCGGGCACGGCCTACGACGACACGCTGATCGGCAACAGCGGCGACAACTGGATCTGGGGCGAGGGCGGCAACGACGACCTCCAGGGCGGCGACGGCAACGACCTGGTCGAGACCGACACGGGCAATTCCGTGCTCGACGGCGGCACCGGCAACGACACCGCCGGTTTCCAGGGCGGCGACACTTTTACGTCGGGAGTGACCGTCTCCCTCGCCTTGCAGGGTTCGGCGCAGACCGTCGCGCCCGGGTCGGACATCACGCTCGTCAATTTCGAGAACCTGACCGGCAGCCTGCACGACGATAGCCTGACCGGCGATTCCGGCGCCAACGTGCTCGCCGGCAACGCGGGCAACGACGATCTCCACGGCGGCGCGGGCAACGACACGCTCTACGGCGACGGAAGCATCGCAGCCGACACCCACGGCACTCGGCTACTCCGGGCCGATCACGACGACGGCCGACACCGGCGCCGCGGCGACGACCTTCTCGAAGGCGGCGACGGCAGCGATTACCTGGACGGCGGCGCCGGGGTGGACACCGCGAGCTACGAACATTCCGCGGGGCCGGTGGACCTCGATCTGCGGTTCGGGTTCGCCGACGAATATGACGCCGACGGCGTGACTTACCTGAGCACCGACACGCTGGTCAGCATCGAGAATGCGATCGGGTCGGCATTTGACGACTTGCTGGTCGGCAGTGAGGGCGACAATGTGCTCGACGGCCGCGACGGCAACGACTTCGTCCAGGGGCTCGGCGGCAACGACACGCTCCATGGCGGTAGGCAACGACGTCGTCCAGGGTGACCGCGGCGACGTGTTCATTGGCCTGAGCGGAACGACATCGTCTACGGCGACGCCGGCAATGACGTGCTCCGCGGCGGCCTCGGCGACGACCAGCTGTACGGCGGCGACAATAACGATTTGATGCGCGGCAACGGCGGGGTCGATTCGTTCGACGGCGGCGCTGACGACGGCGAAGGCTTCAACGGCATCGGCGACCGGGTCAGCTTTTTCGAGGTGCGGGCGACGCAGGGCGCCGTCGCGGACCTTCGCACCGGCGTCATTTCAAATGACGGCTACGGCAATGTCGAAACGATGGTCGGCATCGAATCGCTCGGCGGCAACACGGCTTATGCCGACACCTTCTACGGCAACGATGGGCGCAATTATCTATTCGGAGACGTCGGCGACAATATCTACGGCTTCGGCGGCGACGACATCCTCCAGTTCGCGTCGGCCCCGGCCCATGCCGACGGCGGCGACGGGATCGACCGGATGCTGCTGCTATCGAGCGGCGGCTTTCTCACCCCGGACACCAACGCCGATGGCCTCGCCGAGACCGCCGGCGCGGCGACCGAAGGCTGGTTCGTCAACCTGCTCACCGGCACCATGTTCGACGGTTACGGCAATTTCGGAACCGTCACCGGCATCGAGAATGTCGACGGCAGCGAGCTCGCCGACACGATCCGCGGCGACAATGGCAACAACGTCCTGTCCGGTCTCGGGGGCGACGACTTCATCCTCGGCATGGGCGGCGACGACACCATCCTCGGCGGCGACGGCAACGACAATCTGCGCGGCGACAACCAGCTCTCCACCGGCGGGCCGTTCGGCAACGACATATTGATCGGCGGCGCCGGCGACGACCTGATGCGCGGCGGCCCGGGCGTCGACTTGTTCGACGGCGGCAGCGACAACGGCACCATCAACAACAATTTCACCGGCTACGGCGACCGGGTCAGCTTCTATGAATTCGGCGGCGACGGCCGGCGCGGTTGCCGATCTCCGGACCGGAATCATCTCCAACGACGGCTACGGCAATGTCGAGTCGATGGTCGGCGTCGAATCGCTCGGGCGGCGACACCGCCTTTGCCGACACCTTCTACGGCAACGACGGCATCAACTTCATGTTCGCGGACCTCGGTGACAGCGTCTACGGCTTCGGCGGAGACGACATCTTCCAGCTCGCTTCGGCGCCGGCCATCGCCGACGGCGGCGACGGGATCGACCGGCTTACCTTGACGTCGAGCGGCGGCTTCCTGCTGCCCGACGCCGACTCCGACGGCATCGCCGAAACCGCCGACGCGGCTCCGCCGGCTGGACCGTCGATCTTGTCTCCGGCACGCTCATCGACGGCTACGGCAACAGCGGCGCTATCACCGGCTTCGAGAATGTCGACGGCAGCGAGCTCGACGACACGCTGATCGGCGACGACAACGCCAACATCCTCAACGGACTCGATGGCAACGACACGCTCGAGGGCCGCGGCGGCGACGACACGCTCGACGGCGGCAACGGCAGCGACACGGCGAGCTATGCGAGTTCGGCCGGTCCGGTCGAGGTCGACCTCGGCGCCGGCCTGGCGTTCGAATATGCCCCGGACGGGCTCACTCTCGTCAGCACCGACACGCTGGCGAACATCGAAAATGCGACTGGATCGGCGTTCGCGGACGTGCTCTCCGGAAGCGGCGGCGACAATATCCTCCAGGGCCTCGGCGGGGATGACTTCATCATTGGCGGCCAGGGCGACGACCAGATCGACGGCGGCGCCGGCTTCGACACGGCGGCCTATATCGGCGCGTCCGGCGCGGTCACCGTCAACCTCGCGACGGGCACGTCGTCGGGCGCCGACGGCAACGACACGCTGACCGGAGTTCGAGGTGCTCACCGGGTCGAACTTCGACGACATGCTGATCGGCGATGCGGGCGCGAACTCGCTGACCGGCCGCACCGGCGACGACACTTTGATCGGCGGCGACGGCGACGACTTCCTGCGCGGCGGCGCCGGCAACGACGTCATGGACGGCGGCGCGGGCTTCGACCGGGTCAGCCACTACGGCACCAACATCACCCATGGGGTGACGGTCGACCTGCGATCGCCGGCGCCCAGGACACCGGCCACGGCCTCGACACCTATATCGGCATCGAGGCCCTCTCGGGCTCGCGCTACGACGACACGCTGATCGGCAACGACAGCAACAACTGGCTGATCGCCAGACGGCACCGACACGCTGTCCGGTAACGGCGGCAACGACCTGTTGACGGTGGCCGACGGCGAGCTCGGCCCGGCCGTCGGCAACCACAATCTCGACGGCGGCGCCGGCAGCGACACCGTGGACGTGAGCTGGATCGCGCTCGGCGCGGAGGGCGTCACGCTGCTCGCTCGCGCTCCAGGGCGGCGCACAGGACAGCGGCCACGGCATGCTGACCCTGAACAATGTCGAGAACCTGTCCGGCACGATCCACGTGACGCGCTGAGCGGCGACGGCAACGCCAACACCCTGTCCGGAAATGCGGGCGACGACGCCCTGTCCGGCGGCGCCGGCGACGACAGCCTGTACGGCGACGGCGCCATGATCGCCGACACGCGCTCGGGCGCGGGCGGCTCCGGGCCGATCACCTTCTTCGCCGACGTGACGGCTTTCGACCCGTCGCTGGTCGACGGCAACGACACGCTCGAAGGCGGGGCCGGCAACGATACCCTGAACGGCGGGGGCGGGAGCGACACCGCGAGCTACGAGCATAACGCAGGCCGCGTCGAGGCCTTCCTCGGCAATTCGGCTTCGGTGGGGCCGACGAATATGCCGCGGACGGCGTACCTTGCTTAGCAGCGACTTCCTGCAGACATCGAGAACCTGACCGGCTCGGCGTTCGACGACGTCCTTTCGGGCAACAACGGTGCCAACATCCTCCTCGGGCTCGGCGGCAACGACAACCTCCTCGGCCTTCAGGGGAACGACACCCTCGACGGTGGCGACGGCAACGAGCACGCTGCGCGGCGACAATGGCCTGGCAGTCGGCAACGACACCTTGCTCGGCGGCAACGGCAACGACTTCCTGAACGGCGGCAACGGCAATGACATCATTGACGGCGGCGCCGGCTACGACCGCGCCACGTTCTTCACCGCGGCACTTGCCGGAGTGCATGTCGATCTCAACCTGCAGGGCGTCGCGCAGGACACCGGGCAGGGGATGGACACCCTGCTCAACATCGAGAACGTCTCTGGCACGGCGTATGGCGACACGCTGATCGGCGACGGCAACGACAACTGGCTGTGGGGCTCGCCGTCGACCGACGGAGTCAATCCTCCGACGGGTTCGAACAACGACACGCTCGACGGCGGCGGCGGCAACGATTTGTTGACCGTCGGCACCGGCAACCACTCACTGACCGGCGGGACCGGCATCGACACGGTCGCGTTCACCGAGAACGGCGGCATCCCCGACCCGAGCGTCACCATCTCCCTCGCGCTCCAGGGCGCAGCGCAGGCGACCGGGGCTGGCAACTGGACGCTGAACGGCATCGAGAACCTGTCGGGCGGCACCGACAACGACACGCTGACCGGCGACGGCACCGCCAACGTCCTTGCCGGCAACACGGGCAACGACACGCTCGTCGGCGGCGGGGGCAACGACACGCTGTACGGCGACGGGGCGATCCAGATCGACTATGCCGGCGGCCCCGGCACGTCGGGCCCGATCGCGACCGTCGCCGACGTGACCTCGGTCGACCCGTCGCTGGTCGACGGCAACGACACGCTCGAAGGTGGGGCCGGCGACGACACGCTGAACGGCGGCGGCGGTCTCGACACCGCGAGCTATGCGCACGCGAGCGGCGACGTTCAGGCGACCATCGGCGCGGGCGGCAGCGGCGGATCCTCCGGTGCCGACGGCAACGATACGTTCGTGTCGATCGAGAACCTGACCGGCGGGGCGTTCAACGACCAGCTGATCGGCAATGGCCAGGCCAACGTTATCGACGGCGGCGATGGCCATGACGCTCTTCGCGGCGGCGGCGGCAACGACACCTTGCTCGGCGGCACCGGCGACGACTTCCTCAACGGCAACGTCGGCGATGACCTGATCGACGGCGGCGCCGGCTGGGACCGCGCCACCTTCGCGACCGGCGCGGTGGCGGGGGTCACGGTCGACCTCAATATCGTCGGCGCGCAGAACACCGGCCAAGGCTTGGACACGCTCGTCAACATCGAACATGTGTCAGGCACCGGCTTCAACGACACGCTGACCGGCAACACTGGCGACAACTGGATCTGGGGCCAGGGCGGCAGCGACATCCTCAGCGGCAACGGCGGCAATGACCTGGTTCAAATCAACGGACCTGGCGGCGGAGTGCTGGCGGGATGGGACATGATCGCCAGCGGCGGCTCGGGTACCGACACGCTCTCGGTCAACGATAATGGTGCGGGCAGCCCAGGCTTCACCGTCTCGCTTGCCCTTCAGGGCGGCGCACAAGTGACGGGGCTCGGCACCGTTACGCTGAGCGGCTTTGAGAATCTCTCAGGCTCCAGCGGGAACGACACGCTGATCGGCGACGGCGGCAACAACGTGCTTGCCGGCGACGAGGGCAACGACACTCTGGTCGGCGGCGCAGGCGACGACACGCTTTACGGTGACGGCCAGACCGTTGCCGATACCCACGGCCTCGGCGGTTCCGGCCCGATCACGACCTATGCGGATGTGGGTTCGCTCGGCGGTGTTGACGGCAATGACACGCTCGAAGGCGGTCTCGGCAACGACACGATCAACGGCGGCGGCGGATCCGACACCGCAAGCTACGCCAATGCCAGCGGAAGCGTGACCGTCGACCTTACGGCCGGCAGCGCCACGGGCGCGGACGGCACCGACACTTTGATCTCGATCGAAAACGCGACCGGCTCGGCGTTCAACGACCAGCTGACCGGCAGCTCGGGGGCCAACGTGCTCAACGGCGGCGCCGGCAACGACACGCTGAACGGGCGGGCCGGAAACGACACGCTGGTCGGCGGCATCGGCACCGACACGGCGACCTACGCCAACGCGAGCGGCGGAGTGACCGTCAGCCTCGTCGCGGGGACGGCGAGCGGGGCGGACGGCAACGACACGCTGGCCACGATCGAGAATGTGACCGGCTCGGCCTTCGCCGACACGATCACGGGCGATGGCAATGCCAACGTCCTCACCGGCGGCGACGGCGACGATACGCTGAACGGCAGGGCCGGCAACGACACGCTGGTCGGCGGCAACGGCGTCGATACGGCAAGCTATGCCGATGCGAGCGGCGCGGTGAACGTCAATCTCAACACCGGCTCGGCGACCGGCGCCGACGGCAGCGATTCGCTGTCGACCATCGAGAACGTCACCGGATCGGCCTTCGCCGACACCCTTCGCGGCGACGACAACGCCAACGTGCTGAAGGGCGGCGACGGCAGCGACGCGATCCTCGGCGGCCGCGGCGACGACACGATCTACGGCGGCCACGGTAACGACACGCTGACCGGCAACCAGGGCAACGACCGGTACGTGATCGAAACCGGCAGCGGGACCGATCATGTCACTGACTTCGCTCCGGGCGGCGACAAGGTTGTGTTCTCCGGGATCGCCGGGATCGACGACTTCACCGATCTCACGATCACCAAGGTCGGCAACAACACGGTCATCACCTGGGGTACGGCGGATTTGCTGACGCTCGACGGCATCAAGCCGAACCAGCTCAATGCCAGCGACTTCCAGTTCGCCGCCGCGGTTTCCTTCGCCGCCGCCGAACAGATCGTCGCGAAGGAAGCGCTGCATTCGGCAACTTTCGATCACGCGACGTTCGATCTGGCGGCGAACGGCTTCGACGTGACGATGGATGGAGGCGCTGCGCACTTCGCGATGCACGACATCATCTAACGCGTTCGTCGAACAACCGCTTGAGAAGGAACGGATGCCGCTGCTAGCGTCGCGGCGTCCGTTTCTTCTTGGGTGGGGAAAAATGCGTCGGAGCCTGCTTGGTGTTGCCCTTCTTTCGTCGGCCGTTGCCATGATCCCGCTCGATGCCGGCCGCGCGGCCCAGCCGGCCGCTTCGGCGGCAGCGATCGCTTATCCGCCGACCAAACGCGTCGACCTCGTCGAAACCGAGTTCGGGACGCCGGTCGCGGATCCCTATCGCTGGCTCGAGAATGACGTGCGCAACGATCCGCAGGTGCGCGCCTGGGTCGATGCCCAGAACGGCGTCACCAACGCCTTCCTGGCCAAGCTTCCCGGCCGCGATGCACTCGAGAAGCGGATCACCGAGCTCTACGATTACGAGCGGTTCGCCGCGCCCGAGAAGAAAGGCGGGCATTATTTCTACACCCACAATACCGGGCTGCAGAACCAGGCGGTGCTGTTCGTGCGCGACTCCGCCAACGGCGCGGGACGGGTGCTGATCGATCCCAACCCGTGGTCGAAGGACGGCGCCACCGCGCTCGCCGAATGGGAGCCGAACGAGCAGGGGACGAAGCTGCTCTACGCGATCCAGGACGGCGGCACCGACTGGCGCACGCTGAAGGTGCGCAACGTCGCCACCGGCAAGGATCTCGCCGACGAGGTCAAATGGGTGAAATTCTCGAACCTCAGCTGGGCCAAGGACGGCGGCGGCTTTTATTATTCGCGCTTCCCGGCGCCGAAGAGCGAAGGCACCTACCAGTCGCTCAACGAGCACCAGAACATCTACTTCCACAAGCTCGGCACCAAGCAGGCCGCGGACCGGCTGGTCTTTTCGACGCCGAAGCGGCCGGACCTCAACAATAGCGGCCAGGTCAGCGACGACGGCCGCTGGCTGATCGTCTACTCGTCGAGCGGCACCGACAGCCGCTACGAGATCAATCTCGTCGACCTCAAGAACCCGAAGGCGAAGCCGCGCGTGCTGATCCCCGGGTTCGACAACAATTGGGGCTATATCGGCAACCGCGGCTCGACCTTCTATTTCGTCACCGACAAGGGCGCTCCGCGGCAGAAGATCGTCAGCCTCAACGTCGCCGCGGCCAAGCCCGTGCCGCGCACGATCGTCGCCGAGGACGCGGCGACGCTGGACAGCGTCAGCCTGGTCGGCGGCAAGCTCATCGCCAACTATCTCGCCGACGCCAAGACCGAGGTTCGGGTCCACACCCTTACCGGCTCGCTGGTGCGCAAGGTCGAGCTGCCCGGGATCGGCACGGCCGCCGGGTTCAACGGCCGGTTCGAGGATCCCGAGACCTTCTTCGCCTTCACCAGCTTTAACCGCCCGACCACCATCTACCGCTATGACGCCGCGACCGGGCAGGCGAGCGTGTGGGCGGCGCCCAAGGCTCAAATTCAATCCCGACGATTATGCGGTCGAGCAGCGCTTCTACGCGTCGAAGGACGGCACCCGCGTGCCGATGTTCGTGGTCAGGAAGAAGAGCGTCACCGGCCCCGCCCCGACCTTGCTCTACGGTTATGGCGGGTTCGACATTTCGCTGACTCCTGCCTTCTCGGCGACCCGGCTCGCCTGGCTCGAGAAGGGCGGCGTCTACGCGGTCGCCAACCTTCGCGGCGGCGGCGAATATGGCAAGAGCTGGCACGATGCCGGGCGGCTCACGCACAAGCAGAACGTGTTCGACGACTTCATCGCCGCCGGCGAATATCTGAAGGCGCAGGGGATCACCGCGCCGCACGGCCTGGCGATCAACGGCGGCTCGAACGGCGGGCTGCTGATCGGCGCCGTCGTCAACCAGCGCCCGGACCTGTTCGACGCGGCCAGCCCGGCCGTCGGGGTGATGGACATGCTGCGCTTCGACCGCTTCACCGCCGGCCGCTACTGGGTCGACGATTACGGCTATCCCAACAAGGAAGCCGACTTCAAAACGCTGCTGGCTTACTCGCCCTATCACAACCTCAAGCCCGGCGTGCGTTATCCGCCGCTGCTGGCGACCACGGCCGACACCGACGACCGCGTCGTTCCCGGCCACAGCTTCAAATATATTTCGGAGCTGCAGGCGGCCGACCCCAACGGCGCCCCGCACCTGATCCGGATCGAGACCCGGGCCGGCCACGGCTCGGGCAAGCCGACCGCCAAGATCATCGAGGAAGCGGCCGACGTCTACGCCTTCCTGGCGCACTTCACGGGGCTCGACCTCGGCGGCTAAGCCGTTGCGTCGGCGCGGCTTTCCTTAACCTTCCTGAACGAACGGCGGGGATTCGGTTCAGCCGCCGTGCAGCCCCGTAACGATAGATGATAGGCATTGGACCGCCGTGCGTTCCGCGGCGAGTCGCGTTTGAGGAGAGGGGCCATGAGGGCTGTAAAGTTTATGATTGCGGGCGGCGTCGCCGCGGCCGCGCTGATGAGTGCGGCGCCCGCCGCCGCGCAATATTACCCGGGCTACGGAGGCTACGGCGGCGGCAACGTCATCGGCCAGGTGCTAAGCCAGGTGCTCGGCGGCGGTTATGGCGGCTATGGCGGCTACAACCAGTATGGCTATGGCTACAACCAGCAGGCGGTGGTCAACCAGTGCGCAGCTGCGGTCCAGCAGCGCCTGAGCGGCGGCTACGGCGGCTACGGTGCGTATGGCGGCGGCTATGCCCCGTACGGCTACAACAACGGCTATAACGGCTACGGTAATGGCCGGGTGCTGGGGATCAGCCGGGTCGAGCCGCGCTCGGGCGGCGGACTGACCGTTCGCGGCGTCGCCTCGAGCGGCATGAATGCCGGCTATGGCTACGGCAACGGCCAGGGCCAAGGCCAGGTCGACCTGACTTGGAAGTGCAAGGTCGGCTCGAGCGGTCGCATCAGCGACATCGACATCGATCGCGCCAACCTGTCCAACAATTATAACTACGGATACGGCACCAACGGCTACTCGCCGTACGACTACAGCCAGTACGGCTACCGCCGCTACTAGGTCCTAGTCGCGACCAGACGAACACGGAGCGCGGGCGCCTCGGCGTCCGCGCTTTTCTTTTGCGGCTCCACGATCCGCGCTTTCGGGCGCTGCTCGGAAGCGACGCCTTGGGCGGATCAGCGGCGGCGCCGGTTCTCCGCGCTGCGGCTTGACGCGCCCGCCGGCTGCTCACTATCGGCCCTCATGACGGTCCAACCCACCGAAACCATCCTCATCATCGACTTCGGCAGCCAGGTCACCCAGCTGATCGCCCGGCGTATCCGCGAGGCCGGAGTCTATTCCGAAATCGTGCCGTTCAATGCCGCCGCGGGGCGTTCGAGCGGATGCGGCCCAAGGGCGTGATCTTCTCGGGCGGCCCGTCGTCGGTGATGTGGGAGAATGCGCCGAGCGCGCCGCAGGTCGTGTTCGACAGCGGCGTCCCGCTGCTCGGCATCTGCTACGGCCAGCAGACGCTGCACCAGCAATTGGGCGGCAAGGTCGTCGCGTCCGACCAGAAGGAATTCGGCCGCGCCTATATCGATATCCTCGCGCCCTCGGCATTGTTCGACGGGCTGTGGAGCGTCGGCGAGAAGCACCAGGTGTGGATGAGCCACGGCGACCGCGTCGAGACGCTCGCGCCGGGCTTCGACGTGGTCGCGGCGTCGGAAGGCGCGCCGTTCGCGATCGCGACCGACGAAGCGGCCAAGCGCTACACCGTGATGTTCCATCCCGAGGTCGTGCACACCCCCGACGGCGGCAAGCTGCTCGCCAATTTCGTCCGCCATGTGTGCGGCTGCGCCGGCGACTGGACCATGGCCAGCTTCCGCGAAGCGAAGATCGCCGACATCCGCGAGCAGGTCGGCAGCGGCCGGGTGATCTGCGGCCTGTCGGGCGGGGTCGACAGCGCGGTCGCGGCGGTCCTGATCCACGAGGCGATCGGCGAGCAGCTGACCTGCGTGTTCGTCGACCACGGCCTGATGCGCCAGGGCGAGGCCGAGCAGGTCGTCGCGCTGTTCCGCAACAGCTACAACATCCCGCTGGTCCACGTCGACGCCGAGCGCCGGCTTCCTCGCCGGGCTGGAGGGCGTCACCGACCCCGAAGCGAAGCGCAAGTTCATCGGCGCGGAGTTCATCAGCGTGTTCGAGGCCGAGGCCGAGAAGCTCGGCGGCGCCGATTTCCTCGCCCAGGGCACGCTCTATCCCGACGTGATCGAGAGCGTCAGCTTCACCGGTGGGCCGTCGGTGACGATCAAGAGCCACCACAATGTCGGCGGCCTGCCCGAGCGGATGAACATGCAGCTGGTCGAGCCGCTGCGCGAGCTGTTCAAGGACGAGGTGCGCGCGCTCGGGCGCGAGCTCGGCCTGCCCGAAGCATTCGTCCAGCGCCACCCGTTCCCGGGGCCGGGCCTCGCCATCCGCATCCCCGGCGAGGTCACGCACGACAAATGCGACATCCTGCGCAAGGCCGACGCCGTCTATCTCGAGGAGATCCGCAACGCCGGCCTGTACGACGCGATCTGGCAGGCGTTCGCGGTCCTATTGCCGGTGCGCACGGTCGGGGTCATGGGCGACTATCGCACCTACGATTATGTCTGCGCCCTCCGCGCGGTGACCAGCGTCGACGGCATGACCGCCGACGCCTTCCATTTCGACGCCGCATTCCTAAGCCGCGTCGCGACCCGCATCGTCAACGAAGTCCAGGGCATCAACCGCGTCGTCTACGACTATACGTCGAAGCCGCCCGGCACGATCGAATGGGAATAGAAACGCAAGCCGGCGCGTTTAACCGGTAACTCCGCGTTTACCGCCGGATTGACTCGGCGGCCGCGCCTGCGCTGTTCAATGCAACCACATCGGATTCGGGGATCCAAGGGTGCGAATGATCAGGAATGTCATCGTTGCCGCGTTTGGCGCGGCGCTTCTCGCCGGCTGCGCGACCACGCCCAGGGTGGTGCACGCGCCGCCGCCGGCGCCGGCGCCCGTGGTGCAGGAGCTGCCCTACCGCTGGAGCCAGGGCAATGCGCCCCAGGCCCACAAGGACGCGGTCGCCCTGTTCGGGCCGCTCTACCTCAAGCCGGGCCAATACCGTTGGGTCGCGGACGTGCCCGCGACCGGCGACACCAAGGTCGTGATCGATACGCTGACCCAGCTGCTCTACGTCTATCGCGACGACAGACTGATCGGTGTCGCGACCATTTCGACCGGCAAGAAAGGCCGCGAAACCCCGCTCGGCTTCTGGGCGGTCCGGCTCAAGAAGGTGAAGGGGTACAGCCGCAAATATGACAATGCGCCGATGCCCTTCATGCAGATGTACGATCCGATGGGCATCGCCTTCCACGCCGGCCCCAACCCCGGCTATCCGGCGAGCCATGGCTGCGTGCGCCTGCCGCTCAAGTTCGCGGAGCGGCTCTACGGCCTGACCCAGGTCGGGACCAAGGTGATCATCGAGGGCTGAACCGGCGCAGCCGCGCGCCCAGCCGTTGTTTCGGGCGCTGCCGATTGATGGTACGAAGGCGGTGCTCGGTCCCGAACGTATTTTGGGCGACCGGCGTGAAACCGACCTTCCAGCTCCTCGCAGCGCTCTTCGCGACCGGTCTCGCCACCGCGGCGGAGGCGGCAAAGCCATCCCTCAGCCCCTTCGCGCACAGCATCCTCGATGTGCACAACCGCGAGCGCGCGCGGCTCGGCTCGCCCGCGCTCCGCTGGGACCCGGAACTCGAGGCCGCGGCCGCGGCCTATGCCCGGCAGCTCGCGAGCGGCGGTTCGCTGGCGCATGCGTCGCGCGCCGGCCGCACCAACCAGCGCGAGAACCTGGCGATGGGCATGCGCGGCTGGACCGCGGCCCAGATGATGCAGAACTGGATCGAGGAGAAGCGCAACTTCATTCCCGGCATCTTCCCCAACGTCAGCCGAACCGGGCAATGGAGCGACGTTTCGCATTTTTCGCAGATGATCTGGGCGACGACGACCAGCGTCGGCTGCGGCCAGGCGAGCGGCGCCCAATGGGACTATCTGGTGTGCCGCTATTCGCCGCCCGGGAACGTCGACGGCCAGCCGGTGCTGCGGCAGCCGTGCGCGCCCCCGCCGGTCCGGACGGCGCTATCCGTCATTCGATCGCCGTGCCAGCCGGCATGCTCGAGCGCCTTCACGTGAACGCTCTTGATGTTGGTGAATTCGCGGATCCCGAACTCGGAACACTCGCGGCCGTAGCCGGAATGCTTGACCCCGCCGAACGGCATGCGCAAGTCCGAGCGCACGTTCTCGTTGACGAAGCTTAGGCCCGCCTCAAGCTCATCCGCCGCGATCCGGCGGCCGCGGGCGAGGTCGCCGGTCAGCACGCCCGAGCCGAGCCCGAACTCGCTGGCATTGGCGATCCGGATCGCATCCTGCTCGTCCTCGGCGGCGATGATCGCGGCGACCGGCCCGAACACTTCCTCGTCATGCGCCGGCTGCCCGGGCGTACGTTCGTCAGGATCGTTGCCGGGTACCATGCGCCGGGCCGGTCCGGGACCTTGCCGCCGAGCAACAGCCGCGCGCCCCGGCGCACGCTGTCGCTGACCTGGCGGTGGATTTCGTCGCGCGCCTTGACGCTCTGCATCGGGCCGAGCCTGGTGCCCTCGCGCCGCGGATCGCCCATTTCATAGGCGCGCATCGCGGCGGCCAGCGCGCTCTCGAACTGCTCGAGCACTTGGCGGACGACGATGAAGCGCTTGCCGGCGATGCAGCTCTGGCCGCCGTTGACCATGCGCGCCGCCGCGGCGATCTTGCCGGCCGCCTCGATATCCGCGTCTTCGAGCACGACATAGGCGTCCGAGCCGCCGAGCTCGAGCACGCATTTCTTGAGCACCGACCCGGCCGCGGTCGCGACGCTGCGGCCCGCGGCCACGCTTCCGGTCAGCGTGACCGCAGCGACATTCTCGTCCCCGGATCAGGGCTTCGACGTCGCTGCTCGGCAACAGCAGCGTGCGGAACAGGTTGCCGGGCACTCCGGCGTCATGCAGCACCTGCTCGATCGCCAGCGCCGAGCCGGGCACGTTGCTGGCATGCTTCAGCAGCGCACCGTTGCCGGCCATCAGCGCCGGGGCGGCGAAGCGGAAGACCTGCCAGAAGGGGAAGTTCCACGGCATGATCGCCAGCACTACGCCGAGCGGGTTGAAGGTGACGAAGGCTTCGGTGCCGCCGATGTCGCGCGGCTCCCTGGCCAAATATGTCTCGGCGTGATCGGCGAACCAGTCGCAGTTGAAGGCGCATTTCTCGATCTCGGCCCGGCCGTCGTCGAGGGTCTTGCCCATCTCGTCGGTCATCAGCCGGGCGAGCTCGTCCGTGCGCTCGCGCAGGATCGCAGCGGCGCGATGGATCACGCCCGACCGCTCGGCGAACGATGTCCGTCGCCAGTCGAGGAATGCCTGCCGGGCGGCGGCGGCGGCGGCATGCGCCTCGTCGATGCTGTGCTCGTCGTAAGCGCGCCCGGGCACTTCGGTGGCCGGGTCGATGGTCTGGAGCCGCCGCGCCTCGCGCTCGCCCGCCGGCCGGACGTCGGTCGTTTCAAGCTGATCGGTCATCCCGCCGTCTCCTCATCGCCACAGGTTGGTGCGCGCCAGGTCGATGACCTCGTCGGTCCGGCCGTTGAGCACCGCCTTCACCATGAACAGGCCGAAGCCCTTGGCCATCTCGGCCGTGACCTTGGGTGGCATCGCCAGCTCCTGCCGGTTCACCACGGCGTCGACCACCACCGGCCCGTCATGGGCCAGCGCCTCGCGGACGCCGCGCTCGACGTCGGCGGGATGCTCGATCCGGATGCCGCGAATGCCGGCGCCGTCGGCCATGGTCGCGAAGTTCGGGTTGTCGAGGCTCACTGCGAAATCGAGAAAGCCGGTCGATTTTTGTTCGAGCTCGACGAAGCCCAGCGAGCCATTGTTGAAGACGACGACCTTCACCGGAAGCTTGAGCTGGGCGAGGCTCAGCAGATCCCCCATCAGCATGGCGAAGCCGCCGTCGCCGGACAGCGAGATCACCTGGCGTCCGGGGTGCGATGCCTGGGCGCCGATCGCCTGGGCCATCGCATTGGCCATGGAGCCATGGTTGAACGAGCCGAGCAGCCGCCGCTTGCCGTTCATCCTGAGGTAGCGAGCCGCCCATACCGTCGGCAGCCCGACGTCGCAGGCGAAGATCGCATCGTCGGCGGCGAAGTCGCTGAGGGCCTTCGCCACCTGTTGCGGATGGATTGGCTTGCGCCCGCTGGCCGCCGCGAGCTCGTCGAGCAACTCGCGCGCCGCGCGGTAATGGTCGAGCGCGCGCTCGAGATGGGCGCCGTCCGACTTGGCGGTCAGCAGCGGCAGGAGCGCATCGATGGTCGCGCCAACGTCGCCGGTCAGGCCGAGCGCGATCGGCGCCTTGCGCCCGACATTCTCGGGCCGGATGTCGACCTGCGCGATCCGCGCCTTCTTTGGATAGAATTGGCGGTACGGGAAGTTGGTCCCGAGCAGCAGCAAGGCGTCGCAATCCTCCATCGCGAAATAGCCCGAGGAGAAGCCGATCAGCCCGGTCATGCCGACGTCGAACGGATTGTCCCATTCGACATGTTCCTTGCCGCGCATGGTGTGGACGATCGGCGACTTGAGCGCGACGGCGAGCTTCAGCAGCTGATCCTGCGCGCCCGCGCAGCCGGCGCCGCACAGCAAGGTGACCCGCTTCGAATCGTTGAGCAGGTCGGCGAGCTTGCGGACGTCGCCCGGGCCGGGCGCAACGTGCGGCGGATTTGGAACGAGCGCGATCTCCGCCGCGCCGGCCGCCGCTTCGGCGGGTTGGAGCGCGACGTCACCCGGGATCACCACCACTGACACGCCGCTCTTGCCGACCGCTTCGCGGATCGCGATCTCGAGCACCCGCGGCATTTGCGTCGGGTGCGACACCAGCTCGCAATAATGGCTGCACTCGGCGAACAGGCTCTGCGGGTGGGTTTCCTGGAAATAGCCGCTGCCGATCTCGGCCGAGGGAATGTGCGCGGCGATCGCCAGCACCGGCACGCGCGAGCGATGGCAGTCGAACAAGCCGTTGATGAGGTGCAGATTGCCCGGGCCGCAGCTCCCGGCGCAGACGGCGAGGCCGCCGGTCAAATGCGCTTCGGCCCCGGCCGCAAACGCCGCCACCTCCTCGTGGCGGACATGGATCCAGTCGATGGTCTTTGAGCGGCGGATCGAGTTCGGTCAGCGCATTCAAGCTGTCGCCGGCAATGCCGTAGACCCGTCGGACCCCCGCTGCCTGCAGCGTGGCGATGAACTGGTCGGCGACGGTCTGCGCCATGCGTGCTCCTTATGCCGGAAGCAACTCGGCCTGGCCGCGCTATACTCTCCGGATCGCCCCCACCTAAGAACGCGCGGGGGAGATTTCGCTTTCGCCGCGCCGGGGTGCCCCGAACGGCAGCCGGAGGACCGCGATCAGCCCCGGGCCATTGTCCTCGAGCATCAGTTCGCCGCCGTGGAGGTGAGCGATCGCCCGGGCCAGCGCGAGGCCCAGCCCGGCGCCTTCCTGCGAGCGGCTCGAATCGAGCCGGCCGAAGCGCCGCAAGGCTTCCTCCCGGCGCTCGGCCGGAATGCCCGGCCCATGGTCGGCCACGGCGATCGACAGCTGCTGTCCATCGTCGCCGACGGTGACGTCGATCGCCTCTCCGGCCGCACCGTAGCGAATCGCATTCTCGACCAAATTGCTGACCGCCTGGGCGATCAGCTGGCGGTGGCCGAACAGCTCGATCGGATGCTCGGGCCGCCGGAAGCGGAGCGCGGCCCCGGCTTCCTCTGCCACCGGCTCATACATTTCGCTAAGCTCGGCGCCGAGCGCGCCGACGTCGAAGGCGCTGAACTGGCTGCGGCTGGTCAGCGCCTCGGAGCGGCTGATTTCGAGCACGGTGGTGAGGATGCGCATCAGCGAGTCCGCCTGGCGGACGACGCTCGCGAGCTGCTGGTCGCGCTCGGCGGGGTCGGCGGTCTCGGCCGCGGAATGTGCGGCCGAGCGCAGGCGGCTGACCGGCGAGCGCAAGTCGTGCGCCAGCGAATCGGTCACCATCCGCAATTCGTCCATCAGCCCGGTGATCCGGTCGAGCATCTCGTTGATCTGCTGGCTCAAGCGATCGAACGGATCGCCGCCGCTCGACAGCGGGATGCGCCGCGTCAGGTCGCGCGCGGAGATGCGGTCGGTGACCGCGACGATCCGCCCGATCCGGCGGCCGACGAACTGGGCGAGGATCACGCCGCACACCAGGCCGAGGGCGATGGCGACGACGAGGGCGATGAGCAGCGAGCGTTCGAGCGTCTCGCGCAGCGCCAGCCCGTAGCCGACGATCCGGCCGCTGATCAGCCACTCGCCGCGCGGCAGGCGGTGGGCGACGATCGCCGCCTCGCGCTGCGTGGTCTGGTGATCGATCCGGATCAGGGCCGTCTGGTAGCCCTCGCGAAGGGCGCCCTTGGCCCGCGGCAGTGCGGCGAGGTTGCCGACGACCTGGCGTCCGCCGGTGTCGAACAGGCCGGCGGCAGTCTGCTGGTCGCCATAAGTGACGGTGTCCTCGATCCCGTCGGTCAGTGCCGGCATCCCGCCCGTGCGATAGACATCGGCGAGCACTATGCCCTGCTCGATCACCTGGCGGCGCTGCTCGGACACCGCTTCGTCGTGGGTCCGCCACTGGATGAAGCCGAGCACGATCAGGTTGGAGACGAGCCCGAGCAGGCCGGCGAGAAGCGCGATCCGTACGGTGGTCGGCAAAGCCCTAGGCGGCCAGCATGTAGCCCGCGCCGCGAACCGTGTGCAGCAGCGGCCGTTCGAAGCCGTCCTCGAGCTTGCGCCGCAGCCGGCTGACGTGGACGTCGATGACGTTGGTGCCGGGGTCGAAGTGATAGTCCCACACCTGCTCGAGGAGCATGGTGCGGGTGACGACGCGGCCTTCGTTGCGGGCGAAATATTCGAGCAGCAGATATTCGCGCGGCTTCAATTCGATCTTCTTGCCGCCGCGCCGGACCGTCCGCGACAGCGGGTCGATCTCGAGGTCGCCGACCGCGATGCGATGCTCGGCCGGGTCGACCCTGGCCTCGCGCCGCCGCAGCAGCGCGTTCACGCGGGCCAGCAGCTCGGCGAACGAGAAGGGCTTGACCAGATAATCGTCGGACCCGGATTCGAGGCCTTCGATCCGGTCGCCGACCGAGGCCAGCGCGGACAGGACGAGCACCGGCGTGTCGATTTGCGCGGCGCGCAGCGCCTTCAGCACCGAAATCCCGTCGAGCACCGGCAGCATGCGGTCGAGGATGATGAGGTCGAAGCTGCCGTCGGTGGCGCGGAACAGGCCGTCCTGGCCGTTCGGCGCCTGCTCGACGCTATGGCCCTCCTGCCCCAGGCCTTTCGAAAGATAGGCTGCGGTCTCGGGGTCGTCCTCGACGAGAAGGATCTTGCGGCCCATGGCGTCTCCGGCTGCGGCTCTTACGTCCAAAGTCGAACGTGCATCAATGGCTGGACCGCGCGGTGCGTAGGGGAGGGAGTCTTGGGAACGCCGCACCGCGCGGGAGCCTTTCGATCGTGATCCCTCCCGCGGTCCCGCCCGGCGCGACGGGGGAACGATCGCGCGCCGGGCGGTCTGGGGAGAGCTTGGGGGCTAGCTCGACTTCTTGGTCGTGCTCGGAGCGGCCTTGTTGGCCTTGGCGGCGGCCTTGGCCGACTTCTTGGCGGCCTTGGCCTTGGCCTGGGCCTTGGTCGGCTTGGCGGCGTTGGACGTGGTCGTGGTGCTCGCCGACTTGGTGACCGCCATCGCCGGGGCGGCGATGAGGCCGAGGGCGGCGAACGAAGCAATGAGGCGTTTCATGGTTTCGAACTCTCCTTGTTCGCGGGATTGCGATCCCGCAGGCCTGGCGAACTAGTCGGGCACGCCTCTCCGCCCGCTTTCGTTAGAATTAAGAGATGTTCATGCGCTGCCCCGCTTTGCGGACGGCCGCCGCACCGCTAGTGCGGAACCCAGGATGATCGCGCAAAAGACCCGCTATGCCCTGCGTTCGCTGCTGTTCCTGGCGGAGGAACAGGGCGGCGCCCCCGTCCAGCTGGCGCGAATCGCGGAAACCCAGCGCGTGCCGCCCAAATATCTCGAGCTGATCATGCTCGACCTGAAAAAGGCAGGGCTGGTCAAAAGCGCCCGCGGTCCCAAGGGCGGCTACCGCCTCGCCCGCGAGGCGGACCAGATTTCGTTCGGCGAGGTCGTGCGGACGATGGAAGGCCCGATCGCGCTCGTGTCGTGCGCGAGCGTCAATTATTACGCGCCGTGCGGCGATTGCCACGACGAGGCGACGTGCGCGATCCGCCGCGCCTTCGCCGTTCTGCGCGACCAGAGCACGGCGGTGCTCGATTCGATCTCGCTGGCCGAGGGGGCGGGCTGGGAGCAGCGGCTCGGGAACGGCTAGCCGGCAGAGCCGCCGACGGCGGTGGAATCAGGGCCGAGCGGGGGGCAATCGCTCGGCCCCTAGACCCCTGGCGGGGCTTTCGCTTAGTCGATCTTCGGTTTTGTCTTTGGTTTCGTTTGAGCGCCGGGCGTCGCCTCGGTCGCGCCCTCTGCCGCCGGCGAAACCTGCGCCGGCTTGGCCTTCTTGGCCTTGGTTGTGGGCGTTGCCGCTGCTGGCTCGGCATTGGATGAGTTGGCCGAAGGGGTGGCCGGAGTTGCCGGGTCTGCCGGCGTCGCGGCGGTGCCGGTCGATGGATCGGCCGGCGTGGCGGGGGTAGCGGGGGTCGCCGGAGTCGCCGGTTGCTGGGCCGCGAAGCCGGGCGCGCCGATAGCCAGCGCTGCGCCGGCAAGCGTCAGGTGCACGAATTCTCATGGTCGTTTCTCTCCACTGGTCTGGGGAAGCAATGGAAACGTCCGAACTAGCCGCTTGCCCGGTTAATACGCGCCGTTGTCGGCGGGCTGTGGTTGCCACGGGGCTGGTTGCGGCACCGCCGCGAGGCTAAGGGGCGGCGCATGTCGACCTTCACCATCGATACCTCGACCAGCCGGGCGACTCCCTCGCCGGTTCCGGGCAAGCGCATGACCGTGCCGTCGATCCGCGGCCGCAAGGCGCCGGATGCGGATGGCTTCAAGACCGAGCAGCCGGTGGTGATGCTGACCGCCTACACGATGCGCATGGCGCAGCTGCTCGACCCGCACTGCGACATGCTGCTGGTCGGCGACAGCCTCGGCCAGGTCATCTACGGCCTGCCCTCGACCATCCCCGTCACCATGGAGATGATGTGCGCCCATGGCGCGGCCGTGGTGCGCGGCAGCTGGCATGCTTTGGTCGCGGTCGACATGCCGTTCGGCAGCTACGAGGGCTCGCCCGAGCAAGCGTTCGCCTCGGCCGCGCGGCTCATGAAGGAGACCGGCTGCGCCGCAGTGAAGCTCGAGGGCGGCGAGGCGATGGCGCCGACCATCGAATTCCTGACCCACCGCGGGATCCCGGTGATCGGGCACGTCGGGCTGACCCCGCAGGCGGTCAATGTGCTCGGCGGCTACGGCGCGCGCGGCAAGACCGCCGACGAAGCGCAGAAGATCGTCGCCGATGCTAAGGCGGTGGCCGAGGCCGGCGCCTTCTGCATCGTCGTCGAAGGCGTGATGGAGGAGATCGCGACCAAGGTCGCGCGCTCGGTCGCTCCGCCGATCATCGGCATCGGCGCGTCGGCCGAGTGCGACGGCCAGGTGCTGGTGATCGACGACATGCTCGGCATGTTCGAGCGCACGCCGCGCTTCGTGAAACGCTACGCCGACCTCGCGGCCGAGATCGGCGAGGCGGCGGCGGCTTACGCCGCCGAGGTCCGCGACCGCCGCTTTCCGACGCCGGACCAAACCTACCGGCCCAAGGATTAAGGACTTGGCGTCCGCTTTCGACTTGCCGCCAGGCGTCGCGTCTTGCGACGATCGGTCAATAAACGTCTAGGTCGCGACCCACGACGACCTGCCCAGAATAGGCCGACATCTCCCGGAGCAACGTAGCCGGACTCGATCGCTCCGAATCTACGTTCGGGCGGAGCGAGATCGAACCGTGGTACAGGATTAGGAGGCGTGGCTTTCGCCTTGGTCGCCAAGTCAACCAGCTGGGTCGTCGTGGTGTGGTGATCCGCGGCGTAACGGACGAAATCAGGCCGCTTTGCCAACCATTCCCGTGTCAGCACTTCGTGAATGAGGACGTCGCATCCATGGCACGCGTCGATCGTCGCCTGGGTGGGCGTCGTATCGCCGGAAATGACAATACTGCGATCCGGCGTGTCGAAACGATAGCCAAAGCTAGGCATGCCGTGGTTGGTCCGAAATGCAGTCACGGTGACATTGGCGTCCCGATACACCACGCCGGGATTAATCTCGTGCGCGTTCACCTGGTGAGCTTCAGCGACTGTCCTTCCTCCGTAGACCCTACGGTCCCTCGTCCTCACCTCGAAGTCTACCCGATACGCTTCCATGAGATTACGGGTCATCGCGCTTAGCCCGGCTGGGCCATAGACCTCCAAGGGGAACCGGCGGCCCAGCACCCACGGTGTCAGCCACAAGTCCGGAAAACCTACCGTGTGGTCGGAATGCAGATGCGTCACAAAGACGACCCGAAGCTTGACCGGATCGAGTCCGGCGACGCCTTTTTCAACGACAGCGGATTTCGCGCGTCGGACAACCCCGGCGCCCATATCGATAAGGTAGGGCGTGCCGTTGACGACGATCGCCGTTGCCGGGCCCGAGCGATCCGGATCGGCCGGAGGATTGCCCGTTCCCAACAGCACGATTTGTGTGGCACTTGGCGAAACGGGAATTGTGGCTGAGTTCGCGGAAGGCTGAGCGGCCGCTGGTCCGACGAACATCATCGTGGCCGCGAACAGATTGGCTCGAAGTCGCATCACAACCTCCAGCTGGTTGATGAACAATTATCAGAACTGCCCTCGCTGGTCACACGTACGGATAGCTTCGCATGCGTGTCACTGGAACATTCGCCCTTCACCCCTTTGCCTTTCCGGCTGCTTTCGCTAGACGAGCGCCGCCAGCTTCCGTTCATCATGGGTGGGGAAGGGAGCGACCGGCATGAGGATCCCTTAAGCGAACGGACTGAGGCACGTCTTTGGCGCAACCCCCGGACATTAGCGAAACCTTCGTTCGCGAGGTCGACGAGAACCTGCGCCGCGACGAGCTGCGGGACATTTCCAGGAAGTATGCCGGCTGGCTGATCGCCGCGGTCGTGCTGTTCCTCGTGGCCAGCGGGGGCTTCCTCTATTGGCAGGACTATCAGAAGAAACAGTCGGAAAAAGCGGTCGAGCAGCTCGCCCAGATCTACACCGACATTGCGAAGGGCAAGATCGATACCGCGCCGAAGCGGCTCGACGCCCTGACCGACGAGCATGCCAAGGCGGTCCGAGCCTCGGCCGAGTTCGGTCGCGCCGCCGTCGCGATCGCGCAGAACGACACCAGGCTGGCGACTGCCAAATTCCGCGCCCTCGCCGGCGACACCAGCCTGCCCAAGCCGTTTCGCGACCTCGCCCTGATCCGCCAGACCGAGCTCGAGTTCGACAGCCTCAAGCCCGAGGAAGTCATCACCCGGATGCAGCCGCTCGCCGCCAAGCCCGGCACGCCCTGGTTCGGCAGCGCCGCGGAGCTGACCGGGATGGCGCTGATCAAGCAGGGCCAGACCGCCAGGGCCGGCCAGCTGTTCGCCCAGATCGCCCACGACAAGCAGGCGCCGGATTCGCTTCGCGGCCGCGCCGTGCAGATTGCCAGCACGCTCGGCGTCGACGCCAGCGACGCGCTGCCGCAGCCCGCTCAATAGGATCGACGATGACCAAATCCCTAAGATTCCGAATTGCCTTGCTGATGGCCGCGACCGTCGCGGTCAGCGGCTGCAGCCTGCTCAAGCGCGGCGGCCGTCCCAAGACGCCGGTGATCGGCGAGCGCATTCCGGTCCTCACCAATGAGGGCGACGTGCAGACCGACCCGGCGATATCGGCGATCCCGATGACCCTGCCGGCGGCGGTCGCCAACACCAGCTGGACGCAGTCGGGCGGCACGGCCTCCAAGTCGGTCGGCCATCTCGCGCTCGGCCGGGCGCTGACCCGCGTGTTCACCGTGGCCGCCGGCCGCGGCAGCAGCCTCACCGCGCGGCTCGCGTCGGAGCCGGTGGCGGCCGACGGCCGCGTCTATACGATCGACACGCTCGGCGCCGTCCGCGCGTTCGACGGCCGGACCGGCGCCCGCCTGTGGGAGAGCCAGACCCCGAACGACCGGGGCAATGAGGCGTCGCTTTACGGCGGCGGCATCGCCTACGACAACGGCTACCTCTACGCGACCAACGGGCTCGGCTACGTCGCCGCGCTTGACGTCCGCACCGGCGGCATCGTGTGGAAAGTGCGCCCGGGCGGCCCGCTGCGCGGCGCCCCGACCATCGCCAACGGCGCCATCTACGTGATGAGCAACGACAACCAGATCTACTCGCTCAAGGAAGCGGACGGCTCGACCAACTGGTCGCAGGCCGCCGCGCTGGAAATCGCCGGGGTGTTCGGGTCGGCCTCGCCCGCAGCGGGACAGGGCACGGTCGTCGCCGGCTTCTCGTCGGGCGAGCTCAACGCCTATCGCTACGAGAACGGGCGGATGGTGTGGCAGGACGCGCTCCAGCGGACCAGCATCCGCACCAGCGTGTCGTCGCTGTCGGACATCGACGCCGACCCGGTGATCGACAACGGCCAGGTGATCGCGATCGGGCAGGGCGGCCGCATGGTCGCGCTCGAGCTGAACTCCGGTCAGCGGCTGTGGGAGCTCAACATCGCCGGAATCTCGACCCCGTGGGTGGCGGGCGACTGGATCTATGTCGTCACCGACGATGCCAAGCTGCTGTGCGTCTATCGCCAGAACGGCCACATCCGCTGGATCAACCAGCTGCCGCAGTTCGAGCATCCCAAGGGCAAGAAGGGCGAGATCGACTATGTCGGGCCGGTCCTCGCCGGCGACCGGCTGATCGTCGCCGGTTCGAACGGTACGTTGATCAACATCGATCCTGTGACCGGCTCGTTCCAGAGCCAGACCAACGCCGGCGCCGGGGTCACCCAGACCCCGATCGTCGCCAATTCGACGCTCTACGTCTACGACGACGCTGGTCGCCTGACGGCGTATCGGTAAGAGAAATTCCTCCCTGTCGCGAAGCGATGGGGAGGGGAACCATTCACCGCAGAGTGAATGGTGGAGGGGTAGAAGACGCCAGCTCCACCATGCTGCGCATGGTTCCCCTTCCCACGAGCTTCGCTCGCAGGGAGGAACACGATGCGCTAACGACCCACCATGATCCCCACCGTCGCGATCGTCGGCCGGCCCAACGTCGGCAAATCGACGCTGTTCAACCGCCTCGTCGGCAAGCGCCTGGCGCTGGTCGACGACCGGCCGGGCGTGACCCGCGACCGGCGCGAGGGCGAGGCGAGCCTGCTCGGCCTCGACTTCCGGGTGATCGACACGGCGGGGTTCGAGGATGAGGACCCGCACACCCTGCCGGGACGGATGCGGGCCCAGACCGAGGCCGCGGTCCGCGACGCCGATGCCGCCCTGTTCCTGGTCGACGCCCGCGACGGCCTGACCCCGCTGGACGAGGAGATCGGGCGCTGGCTGCGGGCCGAGAGCACGCCGGTGATCATCGTCGCCAACAAGGCGGAAGGTCGCGCCGCCGAAAGCGGGATTTTCGAAGCGTTCCGGCTCGGCCTGGGCGAGCCGGTGGCGCTCAGCGCCGAGCATGGCGAGGGCCTCGCCGATTTGTTCGAAGCGCTCCGCCCGCACGTCGAGCATGAGCATTTCGAGGACGAAGGCGAGGAGGGCGAGCGCCACGAGCCGCTCAAGCTCGCCGTCGTCGGCCGGCCCAATGCCGGCAAGTCGACCCTGGTCAACCGGATGATCGGGGAGGAGCGGATGATCACCGGTCCCGAGGCCGGGATCACCCGCGATTCGATCAGTCTCGACTGGGAATGGGACGGTCGCCCCGTGCGCCTGGTCGACACCGCGGGCCTGCGCAAGCGGGCCAAGGTCGAGGACAAGCTCGAGCGCCTGTCCGCCGCCGACACCAAGCGCGCGATCGATTTTTCGGAAGTAGTCGTGCTGCTGCTCGACGCGACGCGCGGGCTCGAGGCGCAGGACCTGCGCATCGCGGCCCAGGTCATTGAGGAAGGGCGCGGGCTCATCATCGCGGTCAATAAATGGGATGTCGCCGAGAATGCGTCGGCCCTGTTCAACGGGATCAAGGCTGCGCTCGACGAGGGCCTCGCGCAACTGCGCGACGTGCCGCTGCTCACCGTCTCGGCCCGGACCGGCAAGGGCATCGACACGATCCTCAAGGTCGCGTTCGAGCTGCGCGAGGCATGGGGCAGGCGCGTTCCGACCGGCGAGCTCAACCGCTGGTTCGAGGCCGCCATCGAGGCCAACCCGCCGCCCGCGCCCAAGGGCAAGCGCATCAAGCTGCGCTACATCACCCAGGTGAAATCGCGCCCGCCGAGCTTCGTCATCTTCGGCAACCGCACCGACGAGCTGCCCGAAAGCTATCGCCGCTACCTGCTCAACGCGTTGCGCCGAGACCTCAAGCTCGGCGCGGTGCCCCTGCGGCTCGAGCTGCGCGGCCGCGGCAATCCCTTCGACCGGCAGAAGTCTTAAGGCCCGCTAAGCCAAATTTTACCCTTTTCCGGCTAGCACAGGCGCTTGTGGGACCATGCCCGAGGTGATCGGGAGCGAGGGAAGAGCATTGAGCGACGAGAAGCCGGACATCGTCGACTGGGCGCTATTCGAGAAGAATCGCGCCGAGCTTGGCCCGGGGTTCATCCGGATCATCAGCTATTTCCGCGAGGATGGCGCCAAATCTCTGGCGCAGATCGAGCAGGCGATGCGCGAGGAGAATACGACCGCGCTGGTGCTGCCCGCGCACACCATCAAGGGCGAGGCGCGGCAGCTCGGCGCCGAACCGCTCGCAGTGATCGCCGAGCTGATCGAAAAGACCGCGCGCCTGTGCATCGAGACCCACCGCTTCCCGGACGAGCTGGTGCCCGAAGTGGTCCAGCTGCGGAAATTGTTCAGCGACACCGTCGACCTGTTCGACAAGGCGACCAACCCGGTCCTGACCCGCGGCCAACCCGGCCCGGCCGGCTTCGGCCGCAAGGTCGGCAACCAGGGGTTCGGGCGGATTTAATTCAGTTCCTCCCCATCGCGAGGCGATGGGAGGGGGACCATGCGCAGCATGGTGGTGGGGTAAAAGACGCCAGCGCCACTTACCCCTCCACCATTCACTCTGCGGCGAATGGTCCCCTCCCCAGCCTGCGGCTGGGGAGGAACTTCGGCTAATCCTCCGTCGCCTCGCTCTGCAGCTGGACGTAATTCTGCAGCCCCATCCGCTTGATCATCTCGAACTGGGTCTCGAGCGTGTCGACGTGGCGTTCCTCATTTTCGAGGATGTCGGAGAAGAGGTCGCGGCTGACATAGTCCTTGACCTTCTCGCAGTGGGCGATCGCGCCCTTGAGCTGCCTCAGCGCTTCCAGCTCCAGCTCCATGTCGCCCTTCAATATCTCCTCGACATTCTCGCCGATGTGCAGCCGGCCGAGCGCCTGGAAGTTGGGCAGGCCGTCGAGGAACAGGATCCGCTCGGACAACCGGTCGGCATGCTTCATCTCGTCGATCAATTCGGCCTTCTCGAACTCGGCGAGCTTCTTGACGCCCCAATTGTCGAGCAGCCGGTAATGCAGCCAATATTGGTTGATGGCCGTCAGTTCGTTCTTGAGCGCTTCGTTCAACAGCTCGAGAACCCTGGGATCCCCCTTCATGCCGGCCTCCGTCGCGTCGGGACTTGCGCCTTACTCCCCGCGCGGCCTTGTGGGAAGCGGAAATTTTGGCGGAAAACTGCGGAAAATATGCGAGTGAGAGTCAGTCGCAATCAGGCGACGATGCGCAGGTGCGGGCGCTTGCCCTGTTCCTCGTCGATGATCTCCTGCGCATAATCGAGGCAACAGCCGCACTGCGGCTCGCAATCATAGGTCGCGTAGGCCGCCTCGGGCGTGCGGGAGCCCTTGCGCGCAGCCTCGCGCACTTCCTTTTCGGTGATGGCATTGCAGACGCAGACGATCATGCCTGCAATATAGCGCTATTGCGACGCGTTCGCAACTAGGCGGTTGCGACCTCCGCGACGAGGCCGGGCTTGAGCGTCCGCGCGGTGATCAGCGCAAACGGGATTCCGACCAGCACGATATGGGCGAACAGCTGAGTGGCGATCGAGATCGCCTTGGGCGGGAGCGGCGAGTCGAAGCGCAGCGGGACGACGATCCAGTTCATCGCGACATAGGTGATCAGCCCGTAGCCGACGCCCGCCAGCCAGGGGCGATCGACGAGCGCCGGCCAGCGGCGGGCTGCGAGCACGAACACGCTCGCCATGATCGCCATCAAGGAGAAATGGACGATCAGGCCCAGCACCGCCCCGGGCGGTCCCCACTCCGTGGCGTCGGGGAACGGGCCCGGAGGCAACGAAGCGCAGCATATTGGCGGGTTCGCGCCCGTACAGTCAGGGTCAGGATGACCGCGAACAGGATGTCGAGCGTGCCGGATACGGCGGTGGCGAGCGCGATTGGGCGGAGCATGGCTGTTTCCTCCCCGGCGCGCGTCAGGCCGGTCCAGCGGGCTGCGGGCGAACGTCGCGATTTTGCCGCCGAACGACCAGCTTGAGGCCCGACCAGGTCGCGTCGACCGCGCACACCTTCACGTCGACCAGGCCCATCGGCAGGCAGATTTCGCGGATCACGTCCTCGGTGATGTCGGTCGGAACCTTGGACGCTTTCTTCGGCCAGCTGACCCAGATCATCCCCGCCGGAGCGAGCCGCGGCAGCAGTTGGTGGAGCTTGGCCTCGAGCGTCGCCGCGCGCGGTGACGAAGATGTGCGCGGCATCGATCGGCGCTTCGCGGTGCGTCGAGCAGCTCCAACCGCAAACCGTGGGTCGCAATCTCGTCGCGCGACGCTGTCCGGCATCCCGTCCCACCACACGCGCAGGCCGTGCTTGAGGTCCAGCTTCAGCGCCAGCGGCGTCCCCGAATAGCCGGCGGTCATCGCGCCGCCTTGGGGATCCACTCGGGCCGGTCGGTGATCAGCCCGTCCGGGCCGAGCTGCGAGCATTCGGCCGTGCAGCGCCCGCCATTCGGATTGCGTCCTGGGCCGGTGTCGGCCGACCAGCATCCACACCTGCGGGCCGAGCGCGCGAGAGCGGGCGACCAGCGCCGGGTCGGCCTCGACCCAGTCGGACCAGAGCCGGATGATGTGCGCTCCCGCCGTGGCGAATGCCGGGGCGTCGGCGACCCGCGGCATGAAGGCGAGGATCGTCGTGTCGGGCAGCGCGGCGCGGGCGCGCGCGACCTGATTGACGCGGCGCAGGCCGAGGATGACCTGGCGCTCGGCATGCTGCTCGCGGACGGCCTCGAGCACGGGGGCGAGCGGCGTGCCATCCTTGACGTCGGCGAGGATGCGGACGGGCGTGCCGCGGACCAGCGCGAGCGACCTCGGCGAAGCTCGGCACCGTTCGCCGCCACCGGCGTCGCAGGCGTGACCGCGCCAGCGCCATCGCGGCGACCGGGCCGGTGCAGTCGGTCGTGCGGTCGAGCGAGCGTCGTGGAGGACGACGAGCTCGCCGTCCCTGGTGACGCGGAGGTCGAGCTCGATGATCGGAACGCCGCGCGCGATCGACCGGCGGAACGCGGCCAGCGTGTTCTCCGGCACGCCTTCGCTCAAGCCGCGGTGGGCGACGATGGTGACGGGCTCGGCGGAGCCGCGCCCGCCGGCGCGGCGAGGCAGGCGAGTCCTGCCGCCACCAGCCCCGCCCGGTCACCCGCCCGCGAGCTCGCCCTGCATCAGCGCCGGGAAGAACCCCTCATGCGCGGCGCGGAGGTCGGCGAGGGGAATGCCATTGCGTTTCGTCATTCTGAGTCGAGACCACAATCCGACTTGCCACTGTCACCTGATCTGCCGAGCGAAGCAACGTTGGATGCTCTCGGCGATTAGAGACGCTCATCGAGGTGCGTCGTGATCGGTGACTGTCACGACATAACGGCCCTGATCCTCGCCGAACAGACGTGCGCGGCGTTCGGATGCATCTGCATGCGGGCCACGGCCAATCGCACGCCCGATGCCGCCGGCAAGCGCCATTTCGGCGACGGCGACGAGCAGCGCCGCCGTCCGAGACGTCATGAACGGCCGTGACCAGTCCTGCGCTCGATGAGCGTTGCGGATGCACTTCGCCGAGCCGCGCTTTCGGCCGCGAGGTCGACCGGCGGCGGCGGGCCGTCCCGGCGGCCGTGGACTCACGTCAGCCACAGCGACTGGCCGAGATGGCTGCCTGCGGATGTCCGATGAGACATGAGATGCTCGCCCGCGCGCCTTGAACGCGATCGTCGCCGACTTCTCCCAATCGTCGAGCAGCCCGACGCCGCCGATCGCGGGGGTGGGGAGGATGGCGAGGCTGGCGCCGTCCTCGCTCTTGGTCTCGTTGTAGAGCGAGACGTTGCCGCTCACGACCGGGAAGTCGAGCGCCCGGCAGGCTTCGGCCATGCCTTCGACGCAGCCGACGAACTGGCCCATGATCTCGGGCCGCTGCGGGTTGCCGAAGTTGAGGCAGTTGGTGATCGCGAGCGGCCTGGCGCCGACCGCGCAGAGGTTGCGGTAGGCCTCGGCGACCGCCTGCTTCCCGCCCTCGTACGGGTCGGCGTAGCAATAGCGCGGCGTGCAGTCGGTGGTGATCGCCAGCGCCTTCTTCGATGCCGTGGACGCGCACCACCGCGGCGTCGCCGCCCGGGCGCTGGACCGTGTCCGCGCCGACCGACTGGTCATATTGCTCCCAGACCCAGCGCCGGCTGACGCGAGGTTGGGCGAGGCCATCAGCTTCAGCAGGTCCGCGGCGATGTCGGTGCTTTCGGGAATGTCGGCCAGCGGCTCGCGGCGGCTTTGGAATCGCATAGGGCCGCTCGTACAGCGGCGCCTCGTCGGCGAGCGGGCCGAGCGGGATGTCGCACACCGTCTCGCCGTTCCACTCCAGCACCATCCGCCCGGTGTCGGTGACCTCGCCGATCACCGCGAAATCCAGCTCCCATTTCCTGGAAGATCGCCTCGGCCTCGGCCTCGCGGCCGGGCTTCAGCACCATCAGCATCCGCTCCTGGCTTTCGGACAGCATCATCTCGTAGGGCGTCATGCCGGTTTCGCGGCACGGCACCTGGTTCATGTCGAGCCGGATGCCGGCGCCGCCCTTGGACGCCATCTCGACCGACGAGGAGGTGAGGCCCGCCGCGCCCATGTCCTGGATGGCGACGATCGCGTCGGTCGCCATCAGCTCGAGGCAGGCCTCGATCAGCAATTTCTCGGTGAACGGGTCGCCGACCTGGACGGTCGGGCGCTTCTCCTCGCTGTCCTCGTCGAAGTCGGCGGAGGCCATGGTCGCGCCGTGGATCCCGTCGCGGCCGGTCTTGGAGCCGACATAGACGATCGGATTGCCGATGCCGGTCGCGGCCGAATAGAAAATCTTGTCGGTCCTGGCGACGCCGACGGTCATCGCGTTGACCAGGATGTTGCCGTCATAGGCGGCGTCGAAATTGACCTCGCCGCCGACGGTCGGGACGCCGACGCAATTGCCGTAGCCGCCGATGCCCGCGACCACGCCCGCGACCAGGTGCCGCGTCTTGGGATGGTCGGGCCGGCCGAAGCGCAGCGCGTTCAGGTTCGCGACCGGCCGCGCGCCCATGGTGAAGACGTCGCGCAGGATCCCGCCGACCCCGGTCGCCGCGCCCTGATAGGGCTCGATGTAGGACGGGTGGTTGTGGCTCTCCATCTTGAAGATCGCGGCGTCGCCGTCGCCGATGTCGATCACCCCGGCATTCTCGCCCGGGCCCTGGATCACCCACGGCGCGTCGGTCGGCAGCTTCTTCAGATGGACGCGCGAGCTTTTGTAGCAGCAATGCTCCGACCACATGACCGAGAAGATGCCGAGCTCGACCAGGTTCGGCTCGCGCCCGAGCGCCTTTACGATGCGGGCATATTCCTCGGCGCTGAGCCCATGCTCGGCGACCATTTCCGGCGTGATCCGGGAAGCTTCCAAAACGTCCATCCGCGGCTCCCTAACGGCGGGAACCCGACAAGCCTAGATGTCGTGGCGCTGGAAGGCTTTGCCCGACAGGATGAAGGTCTGCGGGCGCCCGTTGCTGAAGTCGGCGAAGGAGGCGTGCTCGGGCGACCAGCTTCTCTTCGCCGACGCGCCACAGGTTGTCGCCGATCGCGGACCATCGGCGTCTCGGTGCCGAGCCACAGTTTGCCGCCGCGCTCGACCACCGTCGCGGTGCCCCACCACGGGCTGTCGTTGACGTAGCGGCCGGCGAACCGGGCGAGGACCGGGTCAGACCTGGGCGGCGTGGCAGCCGAGCCGGCGCGGACGAAGCTCGCCGGGCCCCAGCTCGCGCCGGTGACGGCCTGGCCGGTCTTCTCGAACAGCAGGCTGAAATTGCGAAAATCCGGATGCAGCGTGCGGAACAGATTGCCGCCCCACGGCTGCAGCGCCGCCGCGCGCCCCTCGGCAACGAGGGTGAGGGGACTCCCGGGGCGCACCTCGAAACTCGCCGGCCGGGCCGGAATAGCGCCCGACGAAGGCCGCGGCAGTGGCGAGCGGCGCGGCGAGCGCCGGCGCCGCCGGCACCGGCCGCCCGGCCAGCACCTCGACCAGCGCGTCGACCGCAAATCGGGTCAGCACGCGCGGGCGATATTCGGCGAAGGCGCTGAGGCTCGAACTGGCGAAGGCGCCGACGCCGGTCGCGGTGTCGACGTGGAACGACGAGGAGAAGCTGACCATCCCGCCGGTGTGGTGAAGGTAGGAACGGCGGCCGTCGCCGACGTGCATCAGGCCGTTGCCGTAGCTCAGCGCCGGCGAATCGCTCGGTACGAAATGGGCGGTGAAGGCCTTCGCCTGGGCCGGCGCCGAGCCCGAGCCCGCCGCGGCCCTGGGCGGCATCGGCGAGGCTGCGCAGCCAGCGGCTCATGTCCCCGGCGGTCGAGGCGACGCTGCCCGCTCCGAACGTCACGTCGACCCACGCGGCCGGCGCCAGCGGTGCGCCGCGCACGAACGGCACCGTCAGGTCGGCCGGCTCATAACCCTGCGCGTAAAGCATGCGGTCGGGACCGACGATCGCCCCCCGGCTGCGGGTCATTCCGAGCGGAGCGAAGATGCGCTCGGCGAGAAGCCGGTCGAGGGGCTTGCCGCCGGCCGTCTCCGCGATCTTGCCGAGCAGGTCGTAGCCGGTGTTGGAATAATGCCAGTGCGCCCCGGGGGCGTAACCGGTCCATAGCCCGCCATCGGCGAACAGCGGCGCGTCGTCGGGCAGGCCGGCGGCATGGTCGAGCAGGTGCTGGACGGTGATCGTGTTGCCGCGTGGCAAACGGACCGCCGGGAACAGCGCGCCGGCGCGGTCGGTCAGCTTGAGCTTCCCCTCGGCGGCGAGCTGGTGGATCACCGCCGCGGTCATCGACTTGCTGATCGAGCCGATCTGGAACAGCGTGTCCGGAGTGATCGGCGCGCGGCTGTCGCGGTTGGCGAAGCCGAAATCGAGCACGGTCGAAAACCCGTCCGGGGTCGTCAGTCCGAGGGTCAGCCCGGGCAGGTCGAACTGGCGGAGATGGTCTTCGCCGTGGGCGCGGATGGCCGCGATCGCGCCGGCGAGAGCGGGCGAGCCTTGCGCGAACGCCGGGGCCGCGAGCCGCGCCGACAGCGCGGCGCTAAGCGCCCCGGCGGTGAATGCGCGCCTCGTGATCGCCATCGAACGCCCCCTTCTGCGGCCGTGATCAAAGCCCGCAATGGGAGAGTCAAGTTGGCGTCAGATCAGGCTTTGCAGCTCTGGCCCTTGTAGCTGACGTCGAACCCTTGGCGTCGCCCGTCAGCGCGGGATCGCCGGCCGGCAGCGACGTCCCGGTTTCGTTCGCCGACTTCTTCACGCGCGAGCTCCCGTCCGACAGCCAGTCGATGTAGATGATGCTGTTGTCCTTGCAGCGATAGGTCTTGCTGGCGGCGATCGACGGGGGCAGCTGGACGTTGGCGTTGGCCATCGCATTGCTCGGCTGGTCGTCCGCGGGCTCTCCGCCGGCGACAATCGTGTGATCGTTTTTGCCGCAGCCGGCTAGCGCAGCGGCCGCCGCAAGCATGAGATGAACGGGGTGCGAGTCATGGCGCGCCCCTTGCTCCTCACTTGAAGCAGCCGTCAAGGGCATGTGCTTGCATGTTGTCGAAGTGGGACATAGCTTCGTCGATTGCGATGCCTTACCAAGCCGGCACCAGCGCTCAGCGGATCCGCATCGGGCTGACCAGCTTGGCGGTCGTCTTCCTCATCGTATTGCTCGGCTCGATCATCGTCCGCTCCAGTCGTGACGAGAACGTCAATGCGGCCAAGACGACGATGAACGAACCGAGCGAGCCGCTCGCCGAGCTCGGAGTCGCGCCCGGTTCGCCGGAAGCCACGAACAACATCACCACCAACAAGAAATGACCTGGGCGCGGGTGCGCGCGTTGGCGATCCTCGCGGCCGTGCTGATGGCGGCCGGGGTTGCGGTCGCGCTGGTCGGGCGTGAGCCACGAACGCTTGCGCCGCGTGCGCCGTCCGAGCGGCCGGCGCTGCTCCTGCTGACCAGCCTGCCGCTCGTCTTTCCCGAGCAATTCACGCTGCGTGGCGGCGGGTCGCCGGCGCTGACGGCGCTGAAGACGCGCTACCGGATCGTCCCGATCAGCGCCACGGACGAGGCCGATCTCGCCCGGGGCCGGCTGCTGCTGATGGCGCATCCGCAGGCCCAGACCGCGGAAATCTGGTCGCGCTCGACGCCTGGGTACGGCGCGGCGGACGGGTGATGCTGCTGGCGGATCCGATGCCGAATGGCCGAGCCAGCGCCCGCTCGGCGACCCGCTGCGCCCGTCCCCGATGTTCATGGACACCGGGCCTCCTCGCCCATTGGGGGCTGCGCCTGGCCCCGCCCGAGGAGCGCGGGCCGGTCGGCCGCAAGCTCGCGGGCCGAGAGGTGACGACCGACTCGCCCGGCGTTCTGTCGGGCGGCTGCGCGATCAGCGGCGACGGCCTCGTCGCGCATTGCGCGATCGGCGCGGGCCGGGCGACGATCGTTGCCGACGCCGATTTCCTCGATGCCGAGCGTCTCGGCGAGCCGGCGCGGCACAATCTCGATGCGCTGCTCGCGGAATTGGCCGACCTCGAAAAGCGGTGAGTCTTCCGAGTCGTAAGACACAGACTTATCCACAGGGCGTAACGCCGAGAACAGGGCAAGAACAATGTTCCTGCCGTCCCGTCAGGAAAGCAGGGAATTCCGCCAATTCCCACCTATTTCCCATGAAATCCCATAAAATCCCATTGTATCCCGCTGGTCGTTGAGTTACCAACACAGGCTGTAGCGCGGGGGCAGTCCCTACGATTCGAACCAGACGCGGACGGGCGCGACGGCGCGCATCCGTGAGGGACAGTCTGCGCGCTGCGAACGGGGAGTGGTTGGGCGTGGCGCTAGAGCATCTGTTTCAGGGCAGCGCTTTGAACGCGGTCGATGCCAAGGGCCGCGTGTCGATCCCGGCATTCCTGCGCTCGGTCATCGAGCGCCGCGGCGACGCCCGCACCATCGTCCTTGCCAAGCACGAAGCCTTTTCCTGCCTCAGCGCCTACGATCCCGCCTACGCTGCGCTGAAGCATGCCAAGCTCGAGCGGCTGCTCGAGAAGGAAGAGACCAGCCCCGAAGCCCAGCTCGAATATCAGCAGCGCAACCTGATGGCCTTCGCCGCCACCGAGGAAGTGCCGTACGACAGCTCCGGCCGGATCCTCATGCCCCCGATGATGCGCCGCAAGGGCCAGATCGGCGATCTCGCCCTGTTCCTCGGGACCGGCGAGACGTTCCAGATCTGGAACCCGCAGCTGCTGCTCGACGACCAACGCATCCCCGACGACCTCAAGGACATCGCCCGCTTTCGGCATGGAAGAGCGGGGGACCGCGCAATGACCAGCACCGGCCCCAACCAGGCCCCACATGTGCCGGTGCTGGTCGACCAGGTGATCGCCGCGCTCGCGCTGCACAGCGGCGACACCGCGGTCGACGGCACATTCGGAGCAGGCGGCTACACGCGCGCCATGCTCGGGGCGGGGGCGGGACGAGTGATCGGCTTCGATCGCGACCCCGATGCGATCGAAGCGGGTCGGTCGCTCGTCCCGGACCCGCGCCTCACCCTCATCCACGAACGCTTCAGCCAGATGGACCGAGTGCTGGCTGAGCGCGGCATCGGGCACGTCGACGCCATAGCCCTAGATATCGGCGTCAGCTCGATGCAGCTCGATCGGGCGGACCGCGGCTTTTCCTTCTCGGCCGACGGTCCGCTCGACATGCGCATGAGCCGGTCCGGCATGACCGCCGCGGAGTTCCTCAACGCCGCCGACGAGGCCGAGATCGCGCGCATCCTCAAGGACTATGGCGAGGAGCCGCGCGCTCGCGCCATCGCCCGGGCGATCGTCGCCGCCCGGCCGGTCGAGCGGACCGCCGAGCTTGCCGCGATCGTCCGTCGCGCCGCCGGCTTCCGGCCGGGCCAGAAGACCGACCCCGCGACCCGCACCTTCCAGGCCATCCGCATCCACCTCAACGCCGAGCTCGACGAGCTCGAGCAGGGCCTTGCCGCCGCCGAGCGCGCGCTTGGACCGGGCGGACGGCTGGCAATCGTCACCTTTCACAGCCTCGAAGACCGGATCGTTAAGCGCTTCTTCCGCGAACGCAGCGGAGGGACGCCGGCCGGCTCGCGTCACCGTCCCGTGCAACACGACCCGCGCGAACCGACGTTCGAGCGGGTGGCGAAGCCGGTTTCCCCGACGGAACGCGAGCTGGCCGGAAATCCCCGCGCGCGCTCGGCGCGCCTGCGGAGCGCCGTTCGAACGTCCGCCCCCGCCTGGAAGGGGAGCCTGCAATGAGTACGAGAAGCTTCCGTTCGGTATTCATGGTCGCCAGCTGCGCCGGCGCGGCGCTCGGCTGCTATCTGGTTTCGCTCCGCGTCGCCTCGGAGCGCTCGGCGCTGGAAAATGTCGAGACCCGGATCGTCATGACCCAGCGCGACATCCGCCTGCTCCAGACCGAGATCGGGACGCGCGGCCGGCTGTCCCAGCTCGAACGGTGGAACGCCGGCGCCTTCGCCCTGTCGGCGCCGTCGGCCGATCAGTTCCTCAGCGGCAGCTTCGAGCTCGCCAAGCTCACCCAGCCCGAGCGCCATGTCGACATCCAGGCGCCGGTGGTGCTGGCCTCGGCTCCCGCTCCCGAGCCCAAGTCGGCGCTCGTCGGCGAACCGAACAGCGATGCCGCCGATTCCGTCCAGGCGCTCGATCGTGCCGCACTGCTTCACCAGGCCAGCCTGAAAACCGGGACGCGCGAGGCCCCGGTGCCGCCCGACGCTGCTTTACCCCGGCAAGCGAACAGGGCGAAATCCACGGATCAGCCGGTTGCGGCGGCAATACCGGCACCAAAGAAATCCGTGGATAAGCCGGGCCTCGCGGCCGCCAAGCCCATGACAAAGCCGGTGCGGATTGCGAAAGCCGATCCGCTTGCCCCGCTTCCGGACAAGCCCGTCAGGAAAGCTGCGAAGGACTCCGTCTCCGGCCAATGAACGCCCCGTCGCCCGCTCTCGTCGCGCCCCGGCCCGAGCGGCTCCGACTGGTCGGCCAGCGCCGGCAGATCCTCGCCGTCATGCATCAGCGGCTGATGTTCGGCATGCTGGTCTATGCCGGCATCGTCGGGTTGATCGCGCTGCGCATCCTCTATCTCGCTGCGTTCGGCGATCACGCCGGCCGCAAGGAGGGCCTGACCGCTTTGGTTCCCGAGCGCGGCGACATCGTCGACCGCGACGGTCAGCCGCTGGCCCGGACGATCGACGCCTGGATCATCGCCGTCCACCCGGGGAAGGTGATCGGCGACAAGCTCGCGCTCGCCGGCCGGCTGGCGCAGCTGATGCCAGAGCACAGCGCCGAGCAATATTTCGCGCTCCTGCGGTCCGGCAAACCCTTCTTCTATCTGCGCCGGCGCGCGCCGCCGGCCCTGGTCGAAGCGGTCAATGCGCTCGGCGAGCCGGGCCTCGCCATCCAGCGCGAGCCCGACCGGCTCTATCCGCAGACGACGCTCGCCGCCCACGTGATCGGCTACACCGACGTCGACGGGCATGGCGTCGCCGGGATGGAACGCGCCTTCGACCACGAGCTGGCCGACGCGGCGACCCGCGGCCGGCCGCTGACCCTGTCGATCTCGAGCCGCCTGCAGCAGGCGCTCGAGCATGAGCTCAGCGCGGCGATGAGCGAATTTTCGGCCATCGGCGCGGCCGGCGTGATCATGGACGTCCACACCGGCGAAGTGCTGGCGATGACCAGCCTGCCGCAGCTCAACCCCAATGCCGCGGGCCAGGGCACCGACGAGGCCCGCTTCAATCGCGCCACGCTCGGCGCCTATGAGCTCGGCTCGACCTTCAAGCCGTTCACCGTCGCCATGGCGATGGACAGCGGGATCATCCGCTCGTTCGGCCAGACCTACAATTGCCCCGACGTGCTGGTCGCCTACGGCCACCAGATCCACGACACCCATCCGTTCGGGGGGACGTGCACCGTCGCCGACATCATGCGCGAAAGCTCGAACATCGGCACCGCGCAGATCGCCGCCCAGGTCGGCGCCGAGCGGCAGAAGGCGTTCCTCGGCAAGATGGGCTTCACCGGTCCGGTCCAGATCGAGCTCAAGGAGCGGGCGCGGGCGCTGACCCCGGGCGCCAACTGGGGGCCGCTCGAAGTGATGACGGTCGGCTATGGCCACGGCATCGCCGTCACTCCGCTCCACCTCGCGACCGGCTATGCAACCCTGTTCAACGGCGGCATCTACCGTCCCGCGACCCTGCTCAAGGTCGACCGCAACCATCCGATCGCGCCCGGCCGCCGGGTGTTCACCGAGGACACCAGCTACCGCTTGCGCGCCCTGCTCCGCGAAGTCGTGCTGGCCGGCACCGGCAAGAAGGCCGACGCCCCGGGCTATCGCGTCGGCGGCAAGACCGGCACCGCGGAGAAGCTGCTCAATGGACATTACACCTCGTCGGCGGTGGTCACGACCTTCGCCGGCGTTTTCCCGATGGACGAACCCCGTTATGTGATCGTCGCGATGCTCGACGACCCCAAGGCGACCAAGGACACCTACGGCTTCCACACCGCCGGCTGGAACGTCGCCCCGGTGGTCAGCCGCACGATCAGCCGGATCGCGCCGATGCTCGGCGTCCGGCCCGACCGCAACCGCGAGCCCAACATGGCGGAGGTATTGCCGTTCGTTCACGACAAGCACCCGGAGGAATAATCGGGTGAAACTGCGCGACCTCGCGGACGTGGATTCGGATTCGGTCGTGACCGGCTTTGCGATCGATCATCGCAAGGTCGCTCCGGGCAGCGTCTTCGGGGCGTTTCGCGGCGCCGTCGCCAACGGCGAGGAGTTCATTCCCGAGGCGATCGAGCGCGGCGCGGTCGCGGTGGTCGCTCGAACCAAGGCCGAGGTCGACGGCGTCCCGCTGCTCGGCGACGACAATCCGCGCCGTCGCTTCGCCGAGCTCGCCGCGCGCTATTACGCGCCCTACCCGGACACGGTGGTCGCGGTGACCGGGACCAACGGCAAGACCTCGACGGTCGAGATGACCCGGCAGATCTGGCGCATGACGGGCCATCGCTCGGCGTCGATCGGGACGCTCGGAGTGACCACTTCCGACGACCAGGTGAAGACCGGGCTGACGACGCCCGACATCGTCACCTTCCTCAACAACATGGCGGGCCTCAAGCGCATGGGCATCAGCCATGTCGCCTACGAGGCCTCGTCGCACGGGCTCGACCAGCATCGCGCGGAGGGCGTGCCGCTGGCCGCCGCGGCGTTCACCAATTTCAGCCGCGACCACCTCGATTATCACCCGTCGATGGACGCCTATTTCGAGGCCAAGATGCGGCTGTTCGAGGAGCTGCTGGCGCCGGGCAAGCCGGTGGTGGTGTGGGCCGACGACCCCAAGTCGGGCGAGGTGGTCGAGCGGGCGCAGCGCGCCGGCCATGAGGTGCTGACCGTCGGCCGCGACGGCACGATGATCCGCCTCACCGAGCAGAGCCCGAGCCCGCTCGGCCAGATCCTGACGCTCGAGCATGGCGGCAAGCCCCACCGGCTCGCGCTGCCCCTGATCGGCGCCTACCAGGCGGCCAACGTCCTGACCGCCGCCGCGCTCGTGCTCGCCACCGGCGGGCCGTGGGAGCGCGTGTTCTCGGCGATGCAGCGGGTCGCCCCGGTGCGCGGGCGGCTCGAGCGCGCGGTGATCAGCCGGTCGGGCGCCCCGGTCTATATCGACTATGCCCACACCCCCGATGCGCTCGAAGCGGCGATCGCCGCGTTGCGGCCGCACGTCGAGCGGCGCTTGATCACGGTGTTCGGCGCGGGCGGCGACCGCGATCAGGGCAAGCGCCCAGAGATGGGCGCGGTCGCGGCGCGTCTGTCGGACGTGGTCATCGTCACCGACGACAATCCGCGCGGCGAGGACCCGGCCCGGATCCGCGCCGCGATCCTCGCCGCCGCGCCCGGCGCGACCGAGGTCGCCGGCCGGCGCGACGCGATCGCCGAGGCGATCCGCATCGCCGGCGCGGGCGACATCGTGCTCGTCGCCGGCAAGGGCCACGAGACCGGGCAGATCGTCGGCGCCGGAAAGGACGAGCGCGTGCTGCCGTTCGACGACGCGCTGGTCGCGCGGGAGTGCGCGGCGTGACCCCGCTCTGGACCAGCGAGGAGATCGCCGCCGCCACCGGCGGGACGGCCAGCGCCGCGTTCGAAGTTACCGGAGTCACCTTCGACAGCCGCGAGGTCGAGCCCGGCTACCTGTTCGTCGCCATGCCCGGCACAGTCCACGACGGCCACACCTTCGTCGAGGGCGCCTTCGCCTCCGGCGCTGCGGGAGCGATCGTCTCGCGGCCGGTCGATCATCCGCACGTGCTTGTCGCAGACACGTTTGCGGCGCTCCAGGCCCTCGGCCAGGCGGCGCGCGAGCGATCGCAAGCGACCATCTTCGGGGTCACCGGCTCGGTCGGCAAGACCAGCACCAAGGAAGCGCTCTACGCCGCGCTCGAGCGGATCGCCCCGGGCCGGGCCCACCGCTCGGTCAAGAGCTACAACAACCACACCGGCGTGCCGCTGTCGCTCGCCCGGATGCCGCGCGACGCCGCCTTCGCCGTGTTCGAGATGGGCATGAACAATGCCGGCGAGATCGCCGCGCTGACCGCCCAGGTCCGCCCGCACCTCGCATTGATCACCGCCATCGCCCCGGCGCACATCGAGAACCTCGGCTCGGAAGAGGCGATCGCCGACGCCAAGGGCGAGATTTTCCTCGGGCTCGAGCGCGACGGCATCGCGGTCGTCCCCAACGACACGCCGCACCGCGACCGGCTGGTCCGGGCCGCGCGCCGCCGTGCCGACCGGATCATCACCTTCGGCGGCGGCGATGCCGACGTCCACGCCGTCCACGCCGTCGCCGCCGAGGGCGGCGGCAGCCTGATCAGCGCGGCTTTGCTCGAGCGCGAGCTGACCTTCACCATCTCGCAGCCCGGCGATCACTGGGTGACCAATGCGCTGGCCGTGCTGGCGGCAGTCGAAGCGGCTGGCGCCGACGTCGCGGTGGCCGCGCTGGCGCTCGCCGACATGGCCGGATTGAAGGGCCGCGGCGCCCGGCACGTGATCGAGCTTGCCGGGGGCGAAGCGATCCTGATCGACGAGAGCTACAACGCCAACCCGGCGTCGATGGCCGCGACCCTGAAGAGCCTCGGCGCCGAGCGCGACGTTACGCGGCGGATCGCGGTGCTCGGCCCGATGCGCGAGCTCGGGGAGCACAGCGCCGAGCTCCACGCCGGCCTCGCCCCCGCCGTGCTCGACGCCCATGTCGACGAGCTGATCCTGATCGGCGAGGAGATGCGGCCGCTCGCCGAGCAGGTCGTCGGCAAGGTCTCGCTCGACCTCGTCGCCAGCGTCGACGAAGCGATCGACGGGCTGATCGCCAAGCTGCACCCCGGCGACGCGGTGCTGGTCAAGGCGTCCAACTCGGTGGGGCTGGCAAAGCTGGTGGATCGCGTGTCAGGGGGGCTGGCATGCTCTACGTAATCGCCGACCAGCTCGGCTTCCCCGGCCTCCTCAACCTGATCCGCTACATCAGCTTCCGCGCCGGCGCAGCGAGCGCGACGGCGCTGCTCATCGGCCTGCTGCTCGGGCCGTGGTTCATCCGCTGGCTGCGCGTCCGCCAGGGCAAGGGCCAGCCGATCCGCGCCGACGGCCCGCAAAGCCACCTCGCCAAGCGCGGCACGCCGACCATGGGCGGCCTCCTCATCCTGATCGCGGTGATCGTCTCGGTCCTGTTATGGATGCAGCTCGCCAACCCCTATGTCTGGGCGTGCCTGCTGGTCACCGCCGGGTTCGGGCTGATCGGCTGGCTCGACGATTACGACAAGGTCAAGAAGGCCCACCATGCGGGCCTTTCCGGCAAGACCCGGCTCGCGCTCGAATTCCTGATCGCCGGGATCGCGACCTGGATCATCGTCCATTTCGGGACGACCGAGCTCTACGTGCCGTTCAAGCAGGGGCCGCTCCTCGACCTCGGCTATTTCTACATCGTCTTCGGCGCGTTCGTGATCGTCGCCTTCGGCAATGCGGTGAACCTGACCGACGGGCTCGACGGACTCGCGACCATGCCGGTGATCATCGCCAGCCTGACCTTCCTCCTGATCTCCTACCTCGTCGGCAACGCCAAGTTCGCGACCTATCTCGGGATCCCGCACATCCTCGGCGTCGGCGATTTGACCGTGCTGTGCCTGGCGATCGTCGGCGCCGGGCTCGCCTTCCTGTGGTTCAATGCCCCGCCGGCCGCGGTCTTCATGGGCGACACCGGCAGCCTCGCGCTGGGCGGCGCGCTCGGCGCGATCGCGGTCGCGACCCACCATGAGTTCGTGCTGGCGATCGTCGGCGGGCTGTTCGTGGTCGAGGCGCTCAGCGTCATCATCCAGGTCGCGGTCTACAAGCGGACCGGCAAGCGCGTGTTCCTGATGGCCCCGATCCACCACCATTTCGAGCATCTCGGCTGGTCCGAGCCGACGGTCGTGATCCGCTTCTGGATCATCAGCTTCGTGCTCGCCCTCGCGGGCCTGTCGACCCTCAAGCTGCGGTGATCACGGCCAGGGCCTTCGCCGGCAAGCATTACGCCGTCTACGGCCTCGCCCGCTCGGGGCTGGCGACGGTCGAGGCGCTGCTCGCGAGCGGGGCCAGGGTGACGGCGTGGGATGCGAAGGAAGAGGCGCGGCGAACCCTCAGTTCCTCCCTGCGAGCGGAGCTCGTGGGGAGGGGAACCAGCGAAGCTGGTGGAGGGGTAACAGGCGTCGGCGCCAGTACCCCTCCACCATCCTCTGCGGATGGTTCCCCTCCCCAAGCCGAGCTTGGGGAGGAACTTGCCGTCGCCAACCTCGACACCGCCGACCTCGCCCAATTCGACAGCCTCGTCGTCACCCCCGGCCTGCCGCTCAACCGCCACCCGATCGCCCAGCGCGCCCGCGACGCCGGCGTCGAGATCATCGGCGACATCGAGCTGTTCGCCCGCGCCCGGCCCGAGCTTCCGCCGCACAAGGTCGTCGGCATCACCGGCACCAACGGCAAGTCGACCACCACCGCGCTCATCCACCACATCCTCAAGACCGCGGGCGTGCCGACGGCGATGGGCGGCAACATCGGCCTGCCGATCCTCGCCCAGGACCCCCTGCCCGAAGGCGGGGTCTATGTGCTCGAGCTGTCGAGCTACCAGATCGACCTGACGCAGAGCCTCGACTGCGACGTCGCGGTGCTGCTCAACATCACCCCCGACCACCTCGACCGGTACGAGAGCTTTGAAGCTTACGCGGCGTCGAAGGTCAGATTGCTCGACATGCAGGTCAGGGATCAGCACGCCTTCGTCGGCATTCGAGAGATGGCTACGATCCCGCTGTACCGAACTGGTCACGAACCGATCATCGACACAATCGAGGAGACGCCAATCGAAGTCGTGTCCAAGGAAGGAGCACTCAAAGCCCTTAAGCGTGTCGAGGAAGCCGCAGATTTCGCTGCAGCAATCGACGAGATAGGCGAAGGCGCGTCAGCCCGGATCCGCGATGCACAGGCGCACTGGCCAGCGTTGCAGGGCCCCCACAATCTTGAGAACGCCTTAGCGGCCATCGCAACTTGCCGGGCCCTGCAAGTCGATAAGTCGAAGATCAAAGAGGGTCTCCGCACTTATCCCGGCCTGCGGCACCGCATGGAGCGGGTGCGCGAGAAGGATGGCGTCACCTTCGTCAACGACAGCAAGGCGACCAACCCGACCGCCACCGCGCCGGCGCTCGCCGCATTTGAGAAAATCCGCTGGATCTGCGGCGGGCAGGCGAAGACCGACAATCTCGACGAATGCGCGCCTCACTTCGGGCATGTCCGCTCGGCCTACACGATCGGCGAGGCGGCCGAGCTGTTCGAACGGCTGTTAAGTCCTCACATCCCTGTGAAAAACTGTGGAAAACTGGACGCCGCGGTGCGCGAAGCCGCTGCGGATGCCGAGGCCGGTGATACGGTGCTGCTGTCGCCGGCCTGCGCCTCGTTCGACCAGTTCCGGGACTTCGAGGACCGCGGCGACCAGTTCCGGGCGTTAGTGGAGGGGTTATGATCGGCAGCATCTCGGGCAAGATCAGGGACAAGGCCGCGCTGATGGACCCGAGCCATTACGGCCGCTCCGACACGTCGGCGATCGGCCGCTGGTTCTGGGAGGTCGACAAGGTCCTGCTGCTGCTGGTGACGGTGCTGATCGCGATCGGGCTGATCGCCGTCGCCGCCGCCTCGCCCGCCGCCGCCGAGCGCTATTCGGGCGGCAACGTCCGCTTCAACGACCTCTATTATTTCTGGCGCCAGCTCGCCTGGATCATGATCGGCGTGCCGGTGATGATCGGCATTTCGATGATGCCGCGGGCGCGGGCGCGGCGGCTGTCGCTGGTCGGCGCTGCGATCTTCTTCGGCCTGCTCATCCTCGTGCCGATCGTCGGCCCCGAGCATAATGGCGCCAGGCGCTGGATCGAGTTCGGCCTCGGCCAGGTCCAGCCGTCGGAGTTCCTGAAGCCGTTCTTCGTCGTCGCCATGGCCTGGCTGCTGACCCTCAAGGACGGCGACAAGTCGCTCCCGGTCTATCCGCTTTCCGCGCTCCTGACCGGCACCATCGCCTTCCTGCTGATGAAGCAGCCCGACTTCGGCTCGACCATCATCTTCGCCGCGGTGTGGATCGCGATGCTCGCGCTCGCCGGGGTCAACATGCGGATCCTGGTCGGCCTCGCCATCGCCGGGCTGGTCGGCATCGTCCTCGCTTACTTCTTCTACGACGTCGCCACCGCGCGGATCGACGAGTTCCTGTTCGGCACCGGCGACAATTTCCAGACCGAGAATGCGATGCGCACGCTGACCGCCGGCGGCCTGTTCGGCATGGGCCCGGGCGGCGGCACGCGGAAGTTCGGCCTGCCCGAGCCGCACACCGATTATATCTTCTCGGTGATCGGCGAGGAGTTCGGGCTGATCGCCTGCCTCGCCATCGCTGCGCTCTACCTCGGCATCGTCGCCCGGGTGCTGGTCAAGCTGCTCGACGAGGACAACAGCTTCGCGATTCTCGCCGCCGCCGGCCTCGCCGTCGAGTTCGGGCTGCAGGCGCTGATCAACATGATGGTCAACGTCCAGCTCGCGCCGTCCAAGGGCATGACCCTGCCGTTCATCAGCTACGGCGGGTCGTCGATGTTGGCGCTGTCGATCGGCATGGGTTTGCTGCTCGCCTTCACGCGCCGGAACCCGTATCTGACCCGCTCACCCTATGTCGTGAAGTGGAGCGGGGAGAGCCTGACGGCATGAATTTCGTTCTCGCTGCCGGTGGGACCGGCGGCCATATGGTCCCGGCCCATGCGCTCGCCGCGGAGCTCAAGCGCCGCAGCCACGGCGTGCTGCTGATCACCGACGACCGCGGCGCGCGCTTTCCCGGCCTGTTCGACGGCGTGCCGGTGCACATCCTGCCCGCCGGGCGGCTCGGCGGCGGCCCGATCGGCTGGCTCAAGGCGGCGCGCGCGGTGATCGCCGGGCGCGGCGAGGCCAAGCGGCTGTACCGGGACCATCGGCCCGACGCAGTCGTCGGGTTCGGCGGCTACCCGGCCTTTCCCTCGCTGCTCGCGGCGAGCGCGATGAAGATCCCGACCGTGCTGCACGAGCAGAATGCGGTGCTCGGCCGGGTCAACCGCCTGCTCGCCGGCGAGGCCGAGGCGATCGGCACGGCGTTCGAAACGGTCGAGCGGCTCAAGCCCAGGTTCAGGGAGCGGACGGTGCTCGTCGGCAACCCGGTCCGCGAGAGCATCGCGCGGCTCGGCGAGCTGCCGTTCCCGCCGTTCGACGAGATCGCTCCGCTGAAGATCCTGATCACCGGCGGCAGCCAGGGCGCGACGGTGCTCGGCGAGGTCGTGCCCGACGGGCTCGGCCTGCTCCAGCCGGCGCTGCGGCGGCGGCTGCAGGTCGTGCACCAGTGCCGCCCCGACGACATCGAACGGGTGCGCAAGACCTATGCCGAGCTCGGCATCCCGGCCGAGCTCATGACCTACATCGAGGACATGCCCGACAAGCTGGCCGACGCGCACCTTATCATCGGCCGCGCCGGGGCCTCGACCATCGCCGAGCTGACCGCCGCGGGCCGGCCCGCGATCCTGATCCCGTTCCCGGCGGCGACCGACGATCACCAGACCGCCAACGCCCGCGAGATGACCGCGGCCGGCGGCGCCCGCACGATCCAGCAGGCCAATTTCACGCCGACCGTCCTCGCCCGCCAGATCGAGGCGATGGCGGCGGACCCGGTCGCGCTCAACAATGCCGCCTCGCGCGCGCTCTCGGTCGGCCGCCCGCACGCCGCGCGCGACCTCGCCGACCTGGTCGAGCGCGTCGGCCGAGGCCTCGCGCCGGTCGTGGTCGGCCCCGCGCTCACGCCGCGGGTCAAGGGTGAAACGCCGGCGGGAGGAATACCCGCATGATGAAGGCGATGGGCACCGACATCGGCACGATCCACTTCGTCGGCATCGGCGGCATCGGCATGTCCGGGATCGCCGAGGTGATGCACCAGCTCGGCTACCGGGTGCAGGGGTCGGACGTCGCCGAATCCTACGTCGTCGAGAAATTGCGCAAGGCCGGGATCCCGATCGCGATCGGCCATTCGCCCGACAATCTCGGCGACGCCGCCGTCGTCGTCTGCTCGTCGGCGATCAAGGACGGCAATCCGGAGATGGTCGCCGCGGCCGAGCGGCGCCTGCCGCGGGTGCGGCGGGCCGAGATGCTGGCCGAGCTGATGCGCATGCAGAAGACGGTTGCGGTCGCCGGCACCCACGGCAAGACCACGACGACGTCGATGATCGCGGCCCTGCTCGACGGTGGCGGGATCGACCCGACCGTGATCAACGGCGGGATCATCAACCGCTACGGCTCCAATGCCCGGCTCGGCAAGAGCGACTGGTGGGTCATCGAGGCCGACGAGAGCGACGGCAGCTTCCTCCGCCTCGACGGGACGATCGCGGTCGTCACCAACATCGATCCCGAGCATCTCGAACATTACGGCAGCTTCGACGCGGTCAAGGACGCGTTCGTCGAGTTCATCGAGAACGTGCCCTTCTATGGGCTCGCCGTGCTGTGCGTCGACCATCCCGAGGTGCAGAACATCATCGGCCGGATCCGCGACCGGCGGATCGTCACCTACGGCTTCTCGGCGCTGGCCGACGTCCGTGCCGACAGCGTCTCCGCCGTTCCCGGCGGCAGCGAGTTCGACGCCGTGATCCTCGGCCGCGACGGCGAGCGCCGGGTGCTCGAGGGCGTGCACGTCTCGATGCCCGGCCGCCACAACGTCCAGAATGCGCTCGCGGCGATCGCGGTCGCGCTCGAGCTCGGCATGAGCGACGAGGCGATTGTCCGGCGGCTTCGACAAGTTCGACGGGGTCAAGCGCCGCTTCACCAAGGTCGGCGAGGCCGACGGCGCGATCGTCATCGACGATTACGCCCACCATCCCACGGAAATCCGCGCCGTGCTCGCCGCCGCCCGCGAGGGCGCGGAAGGGCGCGTGATCGCGGTCATGCAGCCGCACCGCTACACCCGGCTGCAGGCATTGATGGAAGACTTCCAGAACGCGTTCAACGACGCCGACGTGGTGATGGTCACGCCGGTCTACCCGGCGGGCGAGGAGCCGATCGAGGGCGTCGACTCCGCGGCGCTGGTCGAGGGCCTGCGCGCCCACGGCCACCGCATGGTGAGCGAGGTCGCCGACCTCGATGGCCTGTGCCGCGCCTTGCGCGACCTCGCCGCCGAGGGCGACATGATCATCTGCATGGGCGCCGGCGACATCACCAAATGGGCCGCCGCGCTGGCCGACGGCATCTGCGCGGCGCGGGCAAAGAAGTGAGTGCGGTCGCGACCATGCCCGCCGTGCGCGGCAAGCTGACGCCGAACGCGCCGCTGGCGCCGCTGGTGTGGTTCAAGAGCGGCGGGACGGCCGAATGGCTGTTCGAGCCGAAGGACGAAGACGACCTCACCGATTTCCTGCGCGGGCTTGACCCCGCCGTTGCGCTGATGGCGCTCGGCCTCGGCTCCAACCTCATCGTCCGCGACGGCGGCGTGCCCGGAGTTGTCGTCCGCCTCGGCAAGGCGTTCTCGAAAATCGACAAAGCCGACGGCGTGACTCTGCGCTGCGGCGGCGGGGCGAGCGGCATCCTCGTCTCATCGACCGCGCGCGACGCGGGCATTGCCGGGCTCGAGTTCCTGCGCGGGATCCCCGGCACGGTCGGCGGCTTCGTCCGCATGAACGGCGGGGCCTACGGCCGCGAGGTCAAGGACATCCTCGTCTCGGCCCGGATCATTCTGCGCGACGGGACGATGGTCGACTGGCCACTCAACAAGCTCGGCTACACCTATCGCCACAGCGACGTGCCGGAAGGCGCGGTGGTGGTCGAAGCGACCTTCGGCGGCACCCCGGGCAAGCCGGACGCGATCGGCGCCGAGATGGACGCGATCGCCCGCGCCCGCGAGGAATTGCAGCCGCTGCGCAGCCGCACCGGCGGCTCGACCTTCAAGAATCCGCCGGGCCACAAGGCGTGGGCTTTGATCGATGCGGCGGGCTGCCGCGGGCTTCAGCACGGCGACGCCCAAGTCTCGGAAAAGCATTGCAATTTCCTGCTGAACCTCGGTAGCGCGTCGAGCGCCGACATCGAGGAGCTGGGCGAGGAGGTCCGGCGCCGGGTGCGGTCCAAAACCAACATCACGCTCGAGTGGGAAATCCAGCGCGTAGGGGTCGTCGAGTGAACAAGGACAGCCACGTCGTGGTGCTGATGGGCGGCTGGGGAAGCGAGCGCGAGGTGTCGCTGACCAGCGGGCGCGGCGTCGCCGCCGCGCTGCGCGCGCGCGGCTGGACCAACGTCAGCGAGCTCGACATGGACCGCGACGTCGCCGCCCGCCTCGCCGCGCTCAAGCCCGACGTCGTGTTCAACGCGCTCCACGGCACGCCCGGCGAAGACGGCACGGTCCAGGGCATGATGGACCTGATGGGCCTCAAATACACCCACAGCGGGCTCGAGACGTCGGTCATCGCGATCGACAAGGAGCTGACCAAGATGGTCCTCGTGCCCCACGGCGTCCGCATGCCGGCGGGCAAAGTGGTGTCGAGCGACAGCCTGCACCAGGCCGATCCGCTGCCGCGGCCCTATGTGGTGAAGCCGGTCAACGAGGGCTCGTCGGTCGGCGTCGCGATCGTCACCGAGCAAGGCAATTACGGCAACCCGATCGGCCGCGACGTCGAGGGGCCGTGGCGCCATTTCGACCATCTCCTCGCCGAGCCCTTCATCAAGGGCCGCGAGCTGACGGTCGCGGTGCTCGGCGACGAGGCGCTTGCCGTGACCGAGCTCAAGCCCAAGGCCGGCTTCTACGATTATGATGCCAAATATACCGACGGGCTGACGGTCCACGTCTGTCCGGCCGAGATCCCCGACGACATCGCCCGGGCGATGATGGACATGGCGGCGAAGGCGCACCGCCTGCTCGGCTGCAAGGGGGCCTCGCGCTCCGACTTCCGCTGGGACGACGAGCAAGGCGAGGCGGGGCTTTATCTGCTCGAGGTCAACACCCAGCCGGGGATGACTCCGCTGAGCTTGGTCCCCGAGCAGGCAAAGCTCGCCGGCATCAGTTACGGCGAGCTGGTCGAGCGGCTGATCGCGGAGGCGATGGGATGAGCGCGTCGCACGTTCGGCGCGGCGGCGGCGGGATGCGCGCCAACGCGCGCAAATCCCCGCCCAAGGTCACCGTCCCGAAGAAGCTCGCGCGCAAGCTGCCGGTCAGCCATGCGCGCGCCAATCGCATGCTCGGCCTCGCCTTCGGCGGCTTCATGCTGGCGCTCGGGCTGTTCGTCGCCATCGCGCTCGACATTCCGGCCAAGGCCGAGCGCTCGGCCGGAGCGGCGATCGGCCGGGCCGGCTTCACCGTCAGCGGCTATCAGATCGTCGGCTTGCGGCACATGGACCGCGGCCCGATCGATGACGTGGTCACCGACGAGCTCCATCGCGCCGCCGGTGAGGCGGGTGCGGCCAAGGCGCCGCAGCCACTGGTCGATGTCGCCCGGATCCGCGAGCGGCTGCTGCGGTTCGGCTGGGTCAGGGACGCGCGCATTTCCCGCCGACTCCCGGACACCCTGGTCGTCGACATCGTCGAGCGCACGCCCGCGGCGCTGTGGCAGGACAGCGGCCGGCTGGCGCTGATCGACGCCGACGGCGTCGTGCTCGACCGGGTACCGATCGACAAGATGCCCGACTTGCCACTGCTGATCGGGCCGGGCGCCAACGCCCAGGCGGGCGAGCTCGGCGGGTTGATGGCCGCCGTCCCGACCTTGAAGCCGCAGCTCGCTTCGGCGACCTGGGTCGGCGGCCGGCGCTGGGACCTGAACTTCCAGTCGGGCGAGACGGTCGCTTTGCCCGAAGGCGATGCCGCCGCGCGGACCGCGCTGGTCCACTTCGCCAGGGGCGACAAGGAAGGCGCGCTGCTCGGCCGCGGATTCCGGCGGTTCGATCTGCGCAACTGGGCGCCAGGGCGCGGCATGACCGTGCAGCTTCCCGAAGGGGCAACCAAGCCGGCGCCGCCGGGGCATCAGGAAGGCTAGTCGGGGACCGTGGCGCAGCCGTCCGAACAGCAACTGATCGCCGCGCTCGACATCGGCTCGTCGAAGGTCAGCGCGCTGATCGTGACGCCGGGCGAGGACGGGCGGCTGACCGTGCTCGGCACCGGCCAGCGCGAGAGCCGCGGGGTCAAGCGCGGCTACATCACCGACATGGCGGCGAGCGAGTTCGCGGTGCGCGAGGCGGTCGAGCTCGCCGAGCGCATGTCCGGAGTGACGGTCGACGATGTCTGGGCGAGCTACGGCGCCGGCGGGCTGGTCAGCGACCTCGCCAACGTCGAAGTCGAGCTTGGCGGCCATCCGGTCGAGCAATCGGACATCAACGAGCTGCTGAGCGCCGGCAAGGGCGCGATCGACCGCAACGGCCAGGTCGTGCTCCACGCCCACCCGGCGCTGTACACGATCGACCGCGCGCAGGGCGTCCACCAGCCGATCGGGCTCCACGCCAACCGCCTCGGCGTCGACATCCACGTCATCGCCGCCGATCCGGCGCCGCTGCGCAACATCGACACCGTGATCCGCTCGGCCCACCTGGGCGTGAAGGCGATCGTCGCCTCGCCGATCGCCGCCGCGCTCGCCTGCTTGAGCAGCGAGGAGCGCGAGCTCGGGGTGGCGCTGGTCGAGCTCGGGGCCGACGTCACCAACGTCTCGGTGCACTTCGGCGGGATGCTCGTCGGGCTGCGCTCGATTCCGCTGGGCGCGCACGACATCACCGACGACATCGCCTGCGCCTTCGGCGTGCAGCGCCGCGACGCCGAGCGGCTCAAATGCTTCTACGGCTCGGCGATGACCTCGCCCCGCGACAACCACGAGATGATCGAGGCGAGCCAGATCGGCGCCGAGCCGGGGGCCGAGCCGCTGAAGATCACCCGCGCCCAGCTGATGATGGTCATCCGCCAGCGGGTCGAGGAAGTGACCGGCGAGATCGAGGCCGCCCTGAAGGGCCTCGGCTTCACCGGCCCGGTCGGCCGCCAGGTCGTGCTGACGGGCGGCGGGGCCGAGCTCAAGAACATCGCCGATTACATGCAGGGCGTGCTCGGCCGGGCGGTCCGGGTCGGCCGGCCGAGGCAGATCACCGGCCTGCCCGATGCGCACAGCGGCCCGGCCTTCTCGACCCTGGTCGGGCTGGCGCTGCTGGCCGGCTCGGGCAGCGGCGACATTCGCGACATCGCGCTCGGCCCGATCGCCCGCCAGTCGCCCGCCCGGGGCATGTTCGGCCGCCTGATGGCGGCGATGAAGGGCGGCTATTAGCCTGCCTTGGACTGGTCATGCTGAACTTGTTTCAGCATCCATTTTGGTGAAGCGTGGCGCAGGTCAGGGTGACGGGCGGGGGCAGACATATGGCAACCATTGCGCGAAGCAGCAGGAACGTCGCTCCAGGTCTCGTCTTTCTGCTCGGCGCGGCCGTGTTCCTCAATTATGTCGACCGCGGCGCGATCGGCATCGCCGCGCCGCTGATGAAGGGCGAACTCGGCCTGTCCGAAGAAGCCTATGGCGTCGCTTTCTCGGCGTTCTTCTGGATCTATGCGCCGGTGCAGCTGTTCGCCGGCTGGTTGTGCGACCGCTTCTCCGTCTACAAGCTGATGGCGGGCGGCATCCTGCTGTGGGCCGTGAGCACCCTGCTGATGGGTTTCGCCGGCGGTTTCGCTTCGCTGCTCGTGCTCCGGATCATGCTCGGCGTTGGCGAAAGCATCTCCTTCCCCGGAAGCTCGAAGATCATCGCCCGCCACGTCCCGCCCGAGCGGCGGGGCATGGCCAATGCGTTCGTCGCCGCCGGGATTGCGATCGGCCCGGCGATCGGAACGCTCGCCGGCGGCCTGATCCTCGGCCTGGCGGGCTGGCGCCCGATCTTCTTCGTGTTCGGCATCGTCACCCTGATCTGGCTGCTGCCGTGGCAGCGCGAAGTCAGCGCGATCGAGGATCCCGAAATCACCGAGCCGGCATTGGGCGTTCCCGTCCGGGCGATCCTTGGGCGCTGGTCGCTGTGGTCGATGTCGATCGTCCATGCGCTCGGTAATTACTGCTTCTATTTCCTGCTCGCCTGGCTGCCTTTGTTCCTGACCAAGTCGCGCGGCTTTTCGATCGGCGAGATGACGCTGCTCGCGACGCTCGGCTACGCGGTCCAGGGCGCGTGCGCGCTCGGCTATGGCCATTTCTCCGACTGGTGGACCCGGTCCGGCCGATCGGAGGCGCTGTGCCGCCGCTGGATGATGGTCGCGAGCCAGCTGCTCGCGGCGATCGCGATCCTCGGCCTCGCCTTCGCCCATAGCGCGGTCGCCATCGGATTCCTCCTGTGCCTCGCCGGCGCGGCGTCGGCCGCGCTGTCGCTGAACCTCTATGCGATCGCGCAGATGTTCGCCGGGCCGCGGGCGTCGGGCACCTGGGTCGGGTTCCAGAACGCGATCGGCAACCTGTCGGGGATCGTCGGGCCGATCGTCACCGGCATCGTCGTCCAGCGCGCGGGCTACAACAGCGCGTTCATCCTGACCGCCGCGATCGCCGCGATCGGCGCACTGTGGTGGGCGGTCGGCGTGCCGGCGATCCGGCAGGTCGATCTCGACGATGGGCCGAGCACAGCGTGAGGGTTCCCTGAAAAGCTACAGCTTCGACCTGTTCCGGCTCGATCCGGCCGACCGCCAGCTGACCCGCGACGGGGCGCCGGTCGAAGTCAGCGCCCGCTATTTCGACGCGCTTGCGCTGCTCGTCGCGGAGCGCGGCCGGCTGGTCAGCAAGGACCGCTTCATGGGCGAGGTGTGGCGCGGCATCCCCGTCACCGACGAGGCCCTGACCCAGTGCATTCGCACTTTGCGCAAGCAGCTCGGCGACGATGCTGCGCGGCCGCGGTTCATCGAGACTGTGCCCAAGCACGGCTACCGCTTCGTCGCCCCGGTCGAAGTGCTGGGGTCGGCCGCTCCGTCACCGAGCGCGCCGCGCGAGCCGTGGCGCAAAACGCTCCTGCTGGCCGGCGCTGGAACGGTGGGAGGCGGCATCGCCGGCTTCATCGGCGGCCTTGTCTACGGGCTCGCCGGAGCATCGCAGCCGCTCGCCCCCGGCATGGGCGCGGTGTCGGTGCTCCTGGTGCTCTTGTGCCTGACGATCCTGGTGGCGCTGATCGGCGGCGTCGGAGTCGCGTTCGGGATCGCTGCCGCGGGCCGGCTCACCGGCCGCGCCTGGCCCATCGCCGGCGGCGCGCTCGGCGGCCTCGCCGTCGGCGCGATCGTCAAGTTCCTCGGCCTCGACGCCTTTAACCTGCTGATCGGCCGCTCGCCGGGCGACATCACCGGCCCGTTCGAGGGCGTGGTGATCGGCGCCGCGGCCGGGCTTGCCTACGTCGCCGCGGCTTGGCTCGAATCCGGCCCGCGCTGGCGGCGGATCGCCGTCGCGACCCTGTGCGGCGCCGGCGGCGGCGCCCTGGTTGCCGCGCTTGGCGGGCACATGATGGGCGGCAGCCTCGACCTGCTCGCCCACCAGTTCCCGGACTCGCGGCTGCGCCTCGACCGCATCGGCGCCTGGTTCGGAGAGGCGGGGTTCGGCCGGACCGCCCAGCTCGTCACCGCCGCGCTCGAAGGCGGACTGTTCGCGGCCGGCGTGGTCACCGCGATGCGCCTCGCCCGGCGCAACCTCGTCGATGACTGAGACGGTGACGCTGTGGCGCCCGGTCGGCGCGCACCGCGAATATTGGATCCCGGCCGAGGATCTCGACGCCTTCAACCACGCCATTGTCGGCCCGATCGAGGTGGTTCGCGCGTTCCGTCAGGAAGCGAATGAAGCGCAAGACCCTCCTGTTCATCGCCCTCGGCATCGGCCTGTACTTCGCCGGCCAGGAGGTCGGGCTGCAGGGCGACGCGGCGCCGCTGGTCCCCGGCGGAATCTCGGCCGAGCGCGCCACCTATCATCTGATCGCTCTGGTCCTGACGCTCGGCGCGCTCGGCTGTTTCCTGGCGGCCGGCCTGGGCCTCTTCGACAACCGGCGGAAGTGATCCCTATCGCTGATGGTAATCGAAGGGATCCGCGATGATTCCGTAAGCGATGACATAGGCGAGCGCGCCGACGACCGGCACGCTCACCAGAAGGACGACGATCCCGAGCTGAACCTCCGCTCCGAACCACGACTTCATCGCCTGCTCCCTTCGAGCCCCAGGCTGCGTGAGATCGCGCCTGTCCGCAACCGTCCAACGCCTCCGGGTTGATGGCGTGTTGACATTCCCGCCGCCGGAGTTCGTAATTGACGCTTGCTCGGACCCTCACCCACGCGGGAGGCGACCGATGCCTACATTCGAAATTCCCGACGGCCCGACGACCATTGAAGCTCCTCGGTCCGGCGCGAAGCCCGCTGAGGCGTCGGCGACCTACAGCGTGACGAACACGAGCACGGACGCGATGGACGGCCGGCTCGGCGTCCGCGTGTCCGGCGCGTCGAAGGACGAATGGTTCACGATCGACGGCAATCGCGAACGCACGTTCGGGCCGGGCGAGACGCAGACCGCGACGATCCGCGCCACCTTTCCCTCGAACGTCCCGGCGGGCGAGTATCCGTTCCGGCTGCGGGCGATCGCCGTCAACGACCCCGACAACGATCATGCTGAGGGCCCGATGACGACCGCGCGCCTCGGTCCCGGTGGGGGCGAAGGAAAGAAGTCCTTGCTGTGGCTATGGATCCTGCTCGCTTTGCTGGCGATCGTCGTGATCGGCGGCGGCGCCTGGTACATGCTCAAGGCAGCCGAAAACGCCGCCGCCGCCGCCGCCGACGATGACTGCGGCCGCGCTCGACGACGCCCAGGCCAAGCAGCTCGGTGAAAAGAAGGCCGGCGAATTCGTCGGCGCCCTCTTCGGCAAGGACGTCGACACCCTGGTCGAGATGTCCGAGCCGCCGGTGTGGGCCGACGGCGGACTGCTCTTCACCAAGGCGCAGCTGCGGGAGAAATATTCCCAGATGGTCGCTGCAGTCGCCGGAGAACAAAACGTTCACGTTACGAAAATGGAGTCCATGACCATCGCCCAGCTGAAGCAACGGGAAGCCAATCCGCGCGGCGTTGAGGCGCTCCGGCTCAAAGACGACGACATCGCAGTCGTTGTGTTCTTGGGAAGCGATGCGGAGGTAACGTACTTCCGGCGGTCCGCTCAGGACGTGAAGCTGGCGGGTTTCTCGGGTTAGGCCGCAATCGGTCCACCGACGTCGCGAAGCGCCCTGGGAGGGCCGCACATGGGCAACTTCAACTTTGGCTGCCTTCACGCATTCGCCCTGATCGTGGGCGGTGTCGGAATAATGTTGCTTGGCTCCCTGTTCGAGTCATTCGGACCGATTTTCTGGGCCCCTGGCCTGCTGCTCGCCCTCGCCGGCCTGGTGTCGCTCCTTCCGCTGTGGCTGCGTCGTCAGGATCGCAAAGACGCGCTCGCGCTGCAGTCCGGCGACGCCATTGCCCGCTGGCACGTGTCGCGACAGGACATGGAGCGATTTCGCGCGATCGACGCGGCGCGCGGGGGCCGACTGCGGTCCCTCAAGAACCGTCTAAAGCTTCCGGCAACCGTGCCGCCGGACGGCATTTCGGTGGTCGTCGGCGACAAGTCGCTGGCCGTGGGGGATCGGCTGTGGCGCTTCAAGACGTGGCAGTTCAACGAGCTCGGCGATGTGAGCTGGCACGAAGGAAACCCCGGCTTCATCGAGTTGAGCAGCGAGTTGCAGCTCTCGAAGGGCTCAATAGCCCAAGCGGTCCGTGTCCCTGCACCTGCCGAGGCCCGGACGGAGGCCGCTCGCGCGTTTGCCCACCTGAGTGCCATAGCCGAACCGCACCGCGACGAAATGCACCGGAAATTCGGGTTCCATTTCCACGCCGCCATGCAGCCTACCGACGCGCCGCTTCGGCGCGTGAACCGATTTGTCCTTGCGGCGGTGATCGCGTTCTTCCCAACGGTGTTCGCGATCGTCTGGCTTCGCGCCTACCTTTCCCGGCCGCCAGCGCCGCCACAGACGGAGGTGGTTGCCTGTAAACCGAAGGAGACGGAACGCATCAACAACCTGTTTGAACCGGCGTTCGTCGGGGTCGAGTTGGAAAATACGAAGTCCGGCCCGGAGCTCGTGCGCGAGGCCAGGGTTGTGCGCGCCTCGCTGAGCGCGCCATGCGCCCAATTCCTCGATCGGCTCGTGGCTGCGGCCAACGCGGGCGTCAAGATTTCCGGATCTCCAGCGGATATGCCATGCACGACCCAAGGACCGGCGTGATCGCAGTGCCCACCAGGATTGAGTGCGATGCCACCTCCTGCGTTCGGCCGATGGGTTATTGATTCACTTTCGCCGCGAGATGGCTTTGCCACGTTTCGCGGCTTCGCTTCCCGTTCCGGCACACACCCACCCGTTCGCCGGAACCGGCCTGTGGATAAGTGAGTTCTTTCCGGCCACGTTTTCCCCAGTTTCGTCGCAGATGTTAACTTTTTCCCTTGGCAGGCGACTCGCAATGATTCAAAGATTCCGCCTGAACGTTCAACGCGTTGCTGCCCGAAGGGGGGATCTGGACCATGAGCATTGATTTCGTCCGGCCGGAAGTCGACGAGCTTCGCCCGCGCATCAGCGTGATCGGGGTCGGCGGCGCAGGCGGCAATGCCATCGCCAACATGATGCGGGCCGATGTCCAGGGGGTCGACTTCGTCGTCGCCAATACCGACGCCCAGGCGCTCAACAATTCGACCGCCGACCGCCGCATCCAGCTTGGCCTTAAGATCACCCAGGGGCTCGGCGCCGGCTCGCGGCCCGAGATCGGCCGCGCCGCGGCGGAAGAGACCCTCGACGAGATCATCGGCTCGCTCGACGGCGCGCACATGTGCTTCATCGCCGCCGGCATGGGCGGCGGCACCGGCACCGGCGCCGCTCCGGTCATCGCCAAGGCCGCGCGGGACAAGGGCATCCTCACCGTCGGCGTGGTCACCAAGCCGTTCGCCTTCGAGGGCGCGCGCCGCGGCCGCGCCGCCGACGCCGGCATTTCCGAGCTCCAGCAGCACGTCGACACGCTGATCGTCATCCCGAACCAGAACCTGTTCCGCCTCGCCAATTCGGAGACGACCTTCAAGGAAGCCTTCGAGATGGCCGACGAGGTGCTCCAGCAGGGCGTCCGCGGGATCACCGACCTGATGGTCATGCCCGGCCTCATCAACCTCGACTTCGCCGACGTCCGCTCGGTGATGAGCGAGATGGGCAAGGCGATGATGGGCACCGGCGAAGCCGACGGCGACAATCGCGCCATCGAGGCGGCCGAGAAGGCGATCTCCAACCCGCTGCTCGACGGGGTCAGCATGAAGGGCGCCAAGGGCGTGATCATCTCGATCACCGGCGGCGAGGACATGCGCCTGATGGAGGTCGACGAGGCCGCCAGCCACATCAAGGAGCTGGTCGACCCCGACGCCAACATCATCTGGGGCTCGGCGTTCAACAACGACCTCGGCGGCAAGATCCGCGTGTCGGTCGTCGCCACCGGCATCGACGCCGATGCGGTCGCCCAGCCGACTCCGGGCAAGGTGTTCACCTTCCCGGCGGCGCGCACGACGACCCCGACGCCGAAGGTGGTCGAGGACGGTGCCGTCGACATCGTCGACGAGGACGAGGTGCCGCTCGAGCTCACCGCCGACGCGGCGGAGGATGAAGAGCTGCTGCTCGACGACGACGACATCCTGACGACGCCGGTCGGCAAGCCGCCGATCGCGCCGCCGACCGACGAGGAGACGGCGGACGAGGCGCCCGCGGCAACGACCACCGGCGGCACCCTGTTCGAGCGCATGTCGAACATCGCCCGCGGCGCGCCGCAGGCCCAGCTCGGCGAGGACGACGAGGCGGCCGAGCCGGCTTCAAGCAGCCGATCGACATCCCGCGCTTCCTGAATCGCCAGAACAACCAGTAAGCTCCTCCCGGACGGGGAGTGGCAGCGCGAAGCGCTGACGGGGGGGTTCGGAGCCGCGCACCAGCCCCCTTCACCATCCTCCGGATGGTTCCCCTCCCCGATCCGGGGAGGATTCGGGTGCTCACCGCCTTCACGGCACGGCCCATCGTAATGCCTCTAGGCAGAAAGCTTCGGGTAAGATTCTCTCTCCAACGGGGAGAGCGATGCGGGGAAATTTGACGCCACGATTGCCCATATTGTGCGCTGGCGCGGTGCGTCGTCGCGGCACCGGCGGTTGGCCAGGCCAGCTACGGCTACGGCGTGTCGCAGCCGGAGACGAAGTCGGCCGCGCTCGCCCGCTACGTCCGGACGCTCGCCTCCGACCCGAAGGATTTCGGCGCCCTGATCGGCGCCGGCAAGGCCGCGCTCGAGCTCGGCGACACCCAGGCGGCGGCCGGCTTCTTCGCCCGCGCCGACGAGGTCAATCCGCGCAGCCCGCTGCCGCAGGCGGGGATGGGCGCGGTGTCGGTCGCCAACGGCGAAGCCCAGGCGGCGATGCCCTATTTCATCCGCGCGCAGCAGCTCGGCGCCCCGGCCGCGACCATCGGCTGCGACCGCGGCCTCGCCTACGACTTGCTCGGCCAGCAGGGGAAGGCCCAGGCCGACTATCGCGCCGCCCTCACCGGGCCCGACGCGACCGAGGCGCGCCGCCGCCTCGCGCTCAGCCTGGCGATCAGCGGCGACCAGGCCGGCGCCATGCAGGCCCTCGCCCCGCTCTCGGCCAAGGGAGATTCCGCGGCCGGCCGGGTCCGCGCCTTCGTCCTCGCGCTGACCGGCGATTCGCGCGGAGCGATGGTCGCGATCGACGCCGCCATGCCGGGCAGCTGGTCGAGCGTGTCGCCGTTCCTGCAGAAACTCCCGGCCCTCCAGCCCGGCCAGAAGGCGGCCGCGGTCAACCTCGGCATCTTCCCGGATTCGGGTGCACCGGCCCTGGCCGCCAACACCGTCGCGTCGCCGTACTCCGCATCGTCGGTCGGTACGAATCGCCTGGCCAGCATCGATGAGCTGCTGCAGTCGCCGCGGGCGACGTCCGCGGCACCGGCCGAGCAACCAAGCTGGCAGCCCGCGGCCGCGACCGTTCAATTGGCCTACGCCCCGCCGGTCCGCAGTCCGACGCCGTCGGTTCAGCCGGCCGTGAACGGGCGCAAGGTCTGGCTGCAGCTGGCGAGCGGCCCCAACGCCGAGGCGCTGCCCGAGCAGTTCCGCCGCATGAAATCGCGCAACCGCACCTTGTTCGACGGCATCAGCGGCTACGTCGCGCGGAGCCCGGACCGGGCGCGGCTGGTGATCGGCCCGTTCCGTGGGAACTCCGACGCCGAGATTTTCCAGGGGGATCTGCAGTCGGTCGGCATCGACGCGTTCAGCTGGACCAATTCCGAATTCGGACAGGATTGTGCCACTCGGCACGGAATGAGCCTTCCGCCCGGCGTCGCCGCGTCTTCCGACCGCTCGCGCGGCCGCCTTCATCGCGAAAACGACCGAGGCCCGCGCGGCCCGCGCGACATCTTCCAGCGCGACCGCGACCGGATCGTCCATTCGGTCGCCTTCCGCCGCCTGCGCCACAAGACGCAGGTGTTCGTCGCGCCCGACGGCGACCATTTCCGGGTCCGGCTGACCCACAGCATCGAAGTCGCGCAGATCGGCCGGACGATCGCCCGGGCGCTCGGCCTCAACGAAGACCTCACCGAGGCGCTGTGCCTGGCCCACGACCTTGGCCACCCGCCGTTCGGTCACGCCGGCGAGACCGCGCTCGACGCCGCGCTGGCCGACGCCGGCGGCTTCGACCACAACGCGCACGGCATCCGGCTCGTGACCCGGCTCGAAGCGCCCTATCCGGATTTCGACGGCCTCAACTTGAGCTGGGAAGCGCTCGAAGGGCTGGCCAAGCACAATGGCCCGGTGCCCCGGCCGACCTGGGCGATGGCCGAGGCCGACGCCGAGTGGAGCCTGGATTTGCCGGGCTGGCCGGGGCTCGAGGCCCAGGTCGCGGCCATTGCCGACGACATCGCCTACGACAACCACGACATCGACGACGGGCTCCGTGCCGGGATCCTCGAGCTCGACGACCTGCTCGAACTGCCGCTGGTCACCCGGAATTGGGCGGCGATCGGCCAGCGTCATCCCGGCATCGCCCAAGACAAGCGCCAGCGCGCGCTGGTGCGCGACATGATCGGGGGGATGGTCGGCGACGTTCTCGCCGAAACCGCGCGGCGCGTCGGCGAGGCGGGCGTCACCACGCTCGACGAAGTTCGCGCGGCGGGGCACCCGCTGGTCGGCTTCTCGGCCGCGCTGGCGGAGGAGGAACGGCAGCTCAAGCAGTTGCTCTACGCCCGGCTGTACGAATCCCCGCAGCTCGAGCAGGTGCGCGAGGAGGCCGAGCGAATCGTCGGCAACCTCGCCGCAGCCTATCGCGGCGATCCGCAGCTGCTGCCCGAGCCGTGGCGGCGCGGGGCCAGCGAGCTCGACCAGCTGCGAACGATCGGCGACTTCATCGCCGGGATGACCGACCGCTTCGCGATCGCCCGCCACGAGGAGCTGGCGGGGCCGGTCCGGCTGCCGGATCGCTTCTAGGCGAAGGGATTCGCCGGCCACGCCGTTAGACGGGATGCTCACCGGCGGTTCAGCCCCGGCGAGGCATGGCCCGAGCGGGAGAGGGTTCGCATGAATTCAGCCGCAATCGCCCTGAACCGCTTCGGGCTCGGCGCCCGCTCGGGCGACCCGGCTCCGGCCCAGGGCAAGGCGTGGCTGCTCGGCCAATTCGACCGGTTCGAGCCGCGTCCTCGTCCGATCGCCGCAGTGCCGCCGCGGCGCGAGATCGTCGGCCAGCTCGCCGACTACATCGCCGAGCAGCGCACCGCCGGGCGCGCCAAGCGTCAAAATGCGGCAATGCCGACGGGTCAGCAGCAGGGCGACGGAATCCCCGATGACGCCAAGCGCTTCCTGCGGCGCGGAATCCGCGACGATTATCTGGTGATGGTCGGCGCTCGCCTGTCGTCGGCGCTGACCACCGGCAGCCCGTTCGTCGAACGGCTGGTCCATTTCTGGGCCAACCATTTCGCGGTCTCGGCCGACAAATTGCCGGTGGTCCCCTTGGCCGGGTTACTCGAGTTCGAGGCGATCCGCCCGCATGTGCTGGGCAAATTCTCCGACATGCTGGTCGCGGTCGAGCAGCATCCGGCGATGCTCATCTACCTCGACCAGGCGCAGTCGATCGGCCCGGATTCGCGCGCCGGCCAGTTCATCGCCGCGCGCGGCCGCCAAAAGCGCGGCCTCAACGAGAACCTCGCGCGCGAAATCCTCGAGCTGCATACGCTCGGCGTCCGCACCGGCTACTCGCAAGCCGACGTCACCGAGTTCGCCCGGGCGCTGACCGGCTGGACGGTGGGCGGGCTCGGCCGCGGCCCGGCGGCGCGGCTGACCGGGAACGCGCCGACCGGCGAGTTCGCCTTCGCCGAGCTGATCCACCAGCCCGGGGACCGAGATCATCATGGGCCGCCGCTACGGCCAGGACGGCGAGCGCCAGGCCCGCGCGATCCTGCTGGACCTCGCCGCCAATCCGGCGACGGCCAGGCACCTGTCGACCAAGCTCACCCGCCATTTCGCCGGCGACGACCCGCCGCCGGCGATGGTCGAGCGGCTAACCCAGGCCTATTTGAAGAGCGGCGGGGATTTGCCGACCGTCTATCGCGCGATCATCGACTCGCCCGAGGCCTGGGCCGCCCGGCCGCTCAAGTTCAAGACCCCGTGGGAATGGTCGGTCTCGGCGCTTCGGGCGCTCAACCAGACCGAGCTCGACCCGACCGTCGCCGGAGCGCTGATGAGCCAGCTCGGCCAGCCGATCTGGAAGCCCGGCTCGCCCGCCGGCTTCGACGACATCGCCGCGAGCTGGGCCGCGCCCGAGGCGCTGGTCCGCCGGGTCGAGGTCGCGCAACGGATCGCCGATCGCGTCGGGTCGTCGGTCGACCCGCGCGCGCTCGCCGAGAAGGTCCTGCCGGGCTCGCTCGGCGACCCCAGCCGAACCGCGATCGCGCGCGCCGAGAGCCCGGTCGAAGGCCTGGCGCTGCTGCTGGTCAGCCCCGAGTTCGTGAGGAGATGAGCATGCTCAGCCGCCGCTTCTTCCTCGCCGCCGGGGGCGTCACCATTGCCAGCCTCGGGCTGCCGCGGATGGCGTTCGCCAAAGCCGACACGCCCAAGCGCTTCCTGTTCATCATCCAGCGCGGCGCCGCCGATGGCCTGGCGATCGTCGCGCCGACCGGCGACCCGGTCTATCGCAGCGTGCGCGGGGATTTCATCCCGGACCTGCAAACCGGCGCCAAGCTCGACGGCTTCTTCACCCTCCATCCCGCGCTGGCCGAGACGGCGAAGCTCTACGCCGCGAAGCAGGCTTTGTTCGTGCATGCGGTCGCCTCGCCCTATCGCGACCGCTCGCACTTCGACGGCCAGAACGTGCTCGAGACCGGCGGCACCGCCGCCTACCGGGTCAAGGACGGCTGGATGAACCGGCTGCTCGGCCTGCTGCCGCACGACGAGGCGAAGGCGCTGGCGCTGTCCTCGACCGTGCCGATGGCGCTGCGCGGCGCGCATGAGGTTTCGTCCTATGCGGCGTCGGCGCTGCCGGGCGCACCGGGCGACCTGCTCGCCCGGGTCGGCAAGCTGTACGAAAGCGACGAGCAGCTGCACGGCTTGTGGATGGCGGCGATGGCGACTCGCATGACCGCGGGCGACCTCGCCGGCGGCGCCGGACAAAACGGCGCGGCGACCGGAGCCCTCGCCGCGAAGCTGCTCGCGCGGCGACAATGGCGCGCGGATCGCCATGATCGAGACCGGCGGCTGGGACACCCATTCGGGCCAGCGCGGCCGCCTCAACGCGCAGCTGCGCGGGCTCGACCAGCTGGTCGCGGCGTTGAGGACCGGGCTCGGCCCGGACTGGGCGAACACGTTGGTGATCGTCGCCACCGAGTTCGGCCGCACGGTCGCGCCCAACGGCACCGGCGGCACCGATCACGGCACCGCGTCGGCGGCGATGCTGCTCGGCGGCGCGGTCGCCGGCGGCAAGGTCGTCGCCGACTGGCCGGGGCTGGCGCAAGGCGCGCTCTACGAAGGCCGCGACCTGAAGCCCACGACCGATCTCGACGCGCTGATCGGCGGCGCGCTCGCCCAGCACTTCGGGCTCGATCCGGCGCGGACGATGGCGGCTCTTTTCGCCGAGGGTCAGGGCCGGGCCCTCGCCAGAAGCTGATCGCAACCTAATAGCCGTTGTTGGTCGCCGCATTGGCGGCAGCGTTGCCGGCATTGCCGGTCGCGTTGCCCATATTCTCGGTCGTGTTGGCGGCGGTGACCGCATTGTAGTCAGCCGACGCGTTATAGCCCGCTTCATTGCCCGAATAGTTGGCGCCTTCGGCGCTGTAATTCGCATTGGCGGAATTATACCCCGCCTTGTTGTAGTCCGAATTGTAATTGCAGGCGCCGAGGCTGACGGCAGCCGTCGCACCCGCCGCGACCAGGATAAGCTTCGACATCGCATCCCTCCTTGGTCGGTCTGCAACGTGTCGAGGGCGGCCCCGTTCCTACAGTGTGATCCCCACGCCTTCGCGTTAACCATTTATCCGATTGTTATCGCACCCATTTTGATGGACGCTCCGCGCGGGGGCAAAGTAAGTCGTCCCATAGTGACGGCCTGTCCTTGGGGGAGGGCGTCATGGCGTATTCCGGTGTGTTTGTATTCGGCGACAGCCTGGTCGATTCGGGCAATGCGCTGAAGCTTGCCCAATGGTATGGCGGGCTCCCCTTCACCGACCTGCCCGAGGGCGCTCCGACCGCGGCGCTGGGCTATTTCCTCGGCCGCTTCACCGACGGCTACACGTTCGCCGATTTGCTCGCCAACAAGGCCGTCGGGCTCGTGACCAAGCCGGTCTTTCCCTACGGCTTCGAAGATCCCGTGTTCGGCCTCCCGATCGATCCGTTCGCCTCGGACCCGAGCGGGCACAATCTGAACTTCGCCTACGGCGGCGCGCAGATCCGCCAGGGCGATGAGGTCGTTCCCGACCTCGACGGCCAGACCGACGCGTTCAAGGATGCGGTCGACAACCATGCCGATCCCAATGCGCTTTACGTCTTCACCATCGGCGGCAACGATGTCCGCAGCCTTGCGCCCAGCGGCGGCAATCCGGCGTCCCTCGCAGATGCTCACGGCGCGCTCGACGCGGCGGCCGAAAAGATGCTGCACGAGTTCACGCAGCTGGTCGACATCGGCGCCCGCAACATCCTGATCACCGGGGTTCCGGACGTCGGCATCATCCCCAAATATGATTTGAACGGCAACAACGTGCTGGACGGCGCTGAGCTGGCGCGGAGCGCGGCGGCAACCGACTATTCGATCTATCTCGACACGTTGGTCCGCACCCAGGTCGTCCCCGGCGCTGCAGGCGCTGGGCGCGTCGGTCACCTACGTGCCGCTGATGGATTATCGCGATTCCGCCGGCAATCTGGTCGCGGCACGCTGAACGCGATCCTGCCCGAGATCGCTGCGCTCAACGGCCTGACGGCGACGGATCTCGCGAGAACCTGCTCGGCCATCGCGACCTGGTCTTTTTCGACGAGGTCCACCCCACCGCCCAGGCGCACGCGCTCGTCGGCGCTTATTCCTATGCGCTGCTGACGGGCACGCCGTGGATCGAGACCTTGCCGCTGACCGGCGCCGACGTCGATTACCGCTCGATCGCCGAGCATTGGCGCGGTCGGCGAAATCGACAAGCTGGTCGTCGCCCTGGTTGCGGGGACCAGCTACACGTTCGAGATGCTCGGGGTGAGCTCGCTCGGCACCGCCGGCAGCCTTGCCGACCCCTCGCTGCGGCTGCTCGGCCCCAGCGGAAGCCAGGTCGGGGCGGATGCCGACAGCGGCGCAGGCTTCGACTCGACCCTGACCTTCACGGCCACCGCGAGCGGCAATTACACGCTTGAGCTGTCAGCGACGGGAAACGCCCTCGGAACCTATGCCGCACAGGCCGCGGTGGTCAGCGGCGCGGCAATGCTGGCCGGCAACACCTACACCGTCAGTAGCGCTTCGACGTTGGTCCTCGAGGGCGCCGGCGGGATCGGCCAGGACGTGGTCAAGACGAGCGTCAGCTACGCGCTCACCGCAGGCAGCGAGATCGAGGTCCTGCGCACCACCAACGACAAGGGCAAGGGCGCGATCGACCTCACCGGCAACGACTTCAACCAGACCATCGTCGGCAATTCGGGAAACAACCTCATCGAGGGGAAGGGCGGCGCGGACGTGCTGACCGGCGGCGCCGGCAACGACACCTTCATCCTCGGCAATGCCGCGTTGCTGGGGCCAGGAAGCGTCGACACGATCACCGACTACACCAAGGGCGACATCGTCGACGTCACCCAAATCCTGACCGTGGCGGCCGGCACGAACGTCGTTGGCGGCGGGTTCTTGCGGGTGACCAGCGGCGGCCTGATCCAGGTCGACGTGGATGGCGGCGGTGACCATTGGGTGACGTTGAGCGCGATCAACGGCTCGGCGGCGGTCTCCATACGCTATTTGTCGGGCGGCGCGGCGACGACCGTTTCGGTTGCGCGAACCTTAGACTGGGTCAACCCCGCACGCGCTCCACGTCGAGAGTGCCGCGCTCGACGTGGCGGACGTTTTTCAGCACCACGCGCTCATCGACCTGATCTGACCGGCGAGGGTGACGCCCGGCAAACGCTGCGCTAGAGGCGCACGCTTTCCAGCATTGGTGCACCGAGTTTGAGCCTTTACGCCCAATATGCCGCGCTTCTCGACGGAGTGCTCGACGACCTCGTTGCCGACGGCGCGCTGCCGGCCGGACTCGACCGCAAGAATGTCACCGTCGAGCCGCCGCGCGATCCGGCGCACGGCGACCTCGCGACCAATGCGGCGATGGTGCTGGCCAAGGGCGCGGGGACCAACCCGCGCGCGCTGGCCGAGGCGATCAAGCCGAAGCTCGAGGCGCTGCCCCCGGTGACCGTCGGTCGAGATCGCCGGGCCGGGCTTCATCAACCTCCGGCTGACGCCCGACGCCTGGCGCGACGAACTGAAGACCATCCTGCGCGAGGGCGACGACTATGGCCTGTCGAGCGTCGGCAGCAACGAGCGGGTCAACGTCGAATATGTCTCGGCCAATCCGACCGGGCCGCTGCACATGGGCCATTGCCGCGGCGCGGTGGTCGGCGACAGCCTCGCCCGCCTCCTCGAGGCGGCCGGCTTCCGGGTCACCAAGGAATATTATGTCAATGACGCCGGCGCGCAGGTCGATACGCTCGCCCGATCGGTGCACCTGCGGTATCGCGAAGCGCTCGGCGAGGACGTCGGCGAGATCCCGGAAGGCTTCTATCCCGGCGACTATCTGAAGCCGGTCGGCGCGCTGCTCGCCGCCGAGTTCGGCGACCGATATGCGGCCGCGCCGGAAGCCGAATGGCTCGAGCCGTTTCGCGATCGCGCAATCGCCGCGATGCTCGACCTCATCCGCCACGACCTCGGCCTGCTCGACATCCACCACGACCTGTTCTCGTCCGAGGCCGAGCTGCAGCGCGCGGGCGCGGTCGACGAGGCGATGGGCGTGCTGCGCGACAAGGGGCTGGTCTACGAGGGCGTGCTCGAACGGCCCAAGAGCCTCGACCCGCACGACGAGTGGGAGCCGGTCGAGCTGACCCTGTTCCGCTCGAGCCAGTTCGGCGACGACCAGGACCGGCCGATGAAGAAGTCGGACGGCAGCTGGACCTATTTCGGCGCCGACGCCGCCTACCACTGGCAGAAGGCCCAGAACGCGGACCATCTCGTCAACATCTGGGGCGCCGACCATGCCGGGACGGTCAAGCGCGTCCAGTCGGCGGTGAAGGCGCTGACCGACGGCCGGGTCGACCTCGACGTCAAGCTGATCAACATGGTCCGGCTGTTCCGCGGCGGCGAGCCGGTCAAGATGAGCAAGCGCGCCGGCGATTTCGTCACGCTGGCCGAGGTCGTGAACGAGGTCGGCAAGGACGTCGTCCGCTTCATGATGCTGACCAAGCGCGCCGACACGCCGCTCGACTTCGATTTCATGAAGGTGGTCGAGGCGTCGAAGGACAATCCGGTGTTCTACGTCCAATATGCCCACGCCCGGATCAGCTCGCTCAAGCGCAAGGCGGCGGACGCGGGGGTCGATCTCGCCGCGCCGGCGGACCTGGCGCTGCTCGACGAGGAGGAACTCGGCTTGGTCAAGCGCGCCGCCCAATATCCGCGCATGTCGAAAGCGCCGCGATGGCCCACGAGCCCCACCGCATCGCTTTCTTCCTCTACGACCTGGCGGCCGAATTCCACGCTTTGTGGAACCGCGGCAATGACGATCCCGAGCGGCGCTTCCTCGATTGAAAATAATCCACAACTTTCGCGCGCGCGGCTGGAACTCGCGCTCGGAATCGCGCAGATCATCCGGAGCGGTTTGGCCCTCATGGGAGTGGCCGCGACCGAGGAGATGCGCTGACGATGACCGACAGCCGGGTGGCGCTCGGCATGGACCGGCTGCCATGGCTTCCCGACGAACCGGTGCAACCGGCCCGGTCGGCCCGGCCGCCGCGCCCGGCCGGCAGCGGCCTGCTCGGCTGGGCGTCGGCCGGCGTCCTGCTGGTCGCCGGCGGCGTCCTATTGGCTCGGCCTCCGCAGCAGCGGCGAGCAGCCGTCGAGCATCTCGCCGCAACCCGAAGCGACCTTCCGCCTGCCCGATGCCGCCGAGCAAAGCCAGGCGCTCGAAGCACCGCCGCCGGTCGCGCCGAAGATCGAGCCGATCGTCGCTCCGCCGATCCCGATCGTCGAGGCGCCGCGTGCGCGCCGCGAACCCGTTCCGCGCGTCGCGTCCGAGCCCGACGCGGCCCCCACCCAGGCAGAAACCGACGAGCCGCAGCCCGCGGCGGAGCCGGCCACGGCCGACGCAACCGTGCCGGCCGTGCCGGAAGCGGCCAAGCCGGAGCCCGCCCGGCCCGTCGTCACCGGCCCGTGGCCGGTGCGCGTGGTCGACGGCGCGTCCGGGCGGCTGGTCCGCGATCGGCGCCTTCCGCAGCGCCCGCCAGGCCAAGAAGGCGTGGTGGGCGATCGTCAAGAACAACCCGGCGATGAAGCGCCTCCCGGCGCTGGTCGTGCCGGTCCAGTCCTCACCGCAACGGCCAGGTCTATTATCGCCTGCAGATGGGCACGACCTCGCAAGCCCATTCGACCGTCCTGTGCCAGCGCATGCGCATGATCGGCCAGAGCTGCGTCGTGATCGACGAGCGCCGCGCGTGACCGACCAGCGCTCGGCCTATGACGACGGCCAATTGCCGTGGCTGACCGCGGTCGAGGACGAGGACGAGCCGCGCGGGGTGTCGGCGCGCAAGATGCTGGCGGCGCTGCTGGTCGTGCTGCTGGCCGCGGCCCTCGTCGGCGCGACCTTCTTCTGGATTGGGCGCCGCAACGCGCAGGTCGGCGGAGCGCCCGAGCTGATCAAGGCCGAGCCGGGGCCGTACAAGGTCAAGCCGCCCAACCCCGGCGGGCTCAATGTCGCCGGCGACAGCGAGACCGCCTACGAGACCAGCGCCGGCGAGGACAAGGACGCCCAACTCGACTTGAGCAAGGTCCGCGAGACCGCCGGCGCCGCCGCCGAAGGACGAGCCGAAGCGAATCCCGCCCAACGAGACCAAGCAGCCGGTGACGGCCGAACCGGCGCCGCCGGCCGCCCCGACCGGGGGTCCGGGTAGCGTGGTCCAGCTTGGCGCCTTCGCCAATCGCGCCAGGCCGAGCGGGCGTGGTCGGCGCTGTCGGCGCGCTTCCCGGCGGTAGCGTCGGCGAACAAACTCGTCATGCCGTTCCCGGGCGGGATCCGGCTGCGCGCCGCGACGGCCTCGCCGGGCGACGCCCGGCAGCTGTGCCAGGCGCTCAAGGCCGCGGGCGAGAATTGCTTCGTGGCGCAATAAGCGATGCAGGCGGCGATCTACGGTCTCGAGGGCCTCGCGCTGAGCGACGAGGAACGGGGCTTTTTCCGCGACGCCGAGCCGGCCGGCTTCATCCTGTTCAAGCGCAATTGCGGCGACCCCGGCCAGGTCCTGCGCCTGACCGACTCCCTGCGCGACCTGACCGGCCGGGCCGACCTGCCGATCCTGATCGACCAGGAGGGCGGGCGGGTGGCGCGGATGCGGCCGCCCGAATGGCCGGCTTTCCCCGCCGCCGAGCGTTCGCCGAGCTCTATGCGCTGGCGCCGTCTCGGCGATCGAGGCGGTGCGCTCGAACGCGCGGGCGATCGCGCTGACGCTCCGCGCGGCGGGCTCAACGTCGACGCTTGCCGCTGCTCGATGTCCGGCAGGAGGGCGCCAGCGACATCATCGGCGACCGCGCGCTGGGCTCGGAGCCGATGCAGGTCGCGGCGCTCGGGCCGGGCGGTGCTCGACGGCCTGGCCTCGGCCGGCGTGGTCGGCATGATCAAGCATATGCCCGGCCACGGCCGGGCGCTGGTCGACAGCCACAAGGAGCTGCCGGTCGTGACGCGCGAGCGCGGAGGATCTGGAGATCGATCTCGAGCCGTTCGAGCGGCTGCGCGTCGGCGCCGATGGGGATGACCGCGCACGTCGTCTACACCGCCTGGGACGCGGAGCGCCCGGCGAGCCTGTCGCCGACCGTGATCGGCGACATCATCCGCGGCCGCATCGGCTTCGACGGCTTGCTGATGAGCGACGACCTCGGCATGGAGGCGCTGCCGGGCGACTTCGGCGAGCCGCGCGGCCGGCGTGCGTCGCGGCCGGCTGCGACGTCGCGCTGCATTGCTCGGGCAAGATGGACGAGATGGTCGCGGTCGCGGCGGCGGTGCCGGCGATGAGCGACGGAGGGCGAAGCGCGGCTGGCGCGGGCGATGGCGTCGACCCTGGTCGACGACGAAGGCGCCGACTTCGCCGAGGCCGTCGCCAAACGCGACGCACTGCTGGCGCTGGTTATAGGCTCGGCTCAGCTGGATGGACACTAGTCGACGCCGATGTTCGAAGACGACGACCTCCGATCCGCCAGTCGGACGAGCTGACGCTTGACCCTCGACGGCTGGGAAGGGCCGCTCGACCTGCTGCTCAGCCTCGCCCGGGTGCAGAAGGTCGATCTCGCGCAGATCTCGATCCTCGCAGCTGGTCGAGCAATATCTCGCCTACATGTCCGAAGCGCGGGCGCTGAAGCTCGAGATCGCGGCCGATTATCTGGTCATGGCGGCGTGGCTCGCCTACCTCAAATCCTGCCTGCTGCTGCCCAAGGATCCCGAGGCGGACCCGAGCCCCGAGGAGATCGCGCTTCGGCTGCAGATGCGGCTGCAGCGGCTCGACGCGATGCGCGAGGCCGGGGCGCGGCTGCTCGGCCGCGACCGCATCGGCCGCGACGTCTTCCTGCGCGGCGCTCCCGAAGGGCTGCGGCTGATCCGCAAGGCGCACTGGCAGGTGCGCGATTTCGACCTGTTCGCCGCCTATGGGGCGGTCCGCGCGCGCGACCCGCCGGCGATGCACGTCGTCCATCCGCGCTCGGTGATGACGCTCGAGGAAGCGATCGAGCGGGTCGGCCGGATGATCGGCGCCGCGCTCGACTGGACCTTGCTCGAGGCTTCCTGCCGTCGACCCAGGACCCGCAGTTCCGCCGCTCGGCGCTGGCCTCGAGCTTCCTCGCCGCGCTCGAGCTCGCGCGCCGCGGCCGGCTCGACATCGCGCAGGACGAGCCGTTCGCGCCGATCATGTTGCAGGGCGGCCTGATGGACGAGTTCGATCGCGCCGTCGAAGCGACGTTGTTCGCCTCCGCCACGCCGCTCAGCCCCGAGGAAATCGCCGACCATGTCGGCGAGGGCGACGTCGACGCCGCGCTCGCCCAGCTCGCCGAGCATTATGCAGGCCGCGGGATCGAGCTGGTCGAGCGCGGCGGGCGCTGGCATTTCCAGACCGCGCCCGATCTCGCGCATTTGCTGCGCCGGACCCGCGAGGAGCCGCGCCGGCTGTCGCGCGCGGCAACCGAGACGCTGGCGATCATCGCCTATCACGAGCCGGTCAGCCGGGCCGAGAT